>JBEPUT010000003.1:0-182649 GCA_041691395.1 Chitinophagaceae bacterium | reverse complement strand
ATGATGTGGAAATAGAGTATGGGGGAACGATATCCAAACATTTTGTCGGCACCATGGTAAGGGGGTTTTTTAATGAATCTGAAATCAGTAAACTCAGCGGCGTTGCGGTGGAAGATGATATCATCAAAAGCAATTCTTACGATGTAACCGACGAGAACGGCAAAAAGTCAAAACTCGCGTTATGGTTTAACCCGGGCGATGACATTTACGGGCTGCTGAGCAGGAGTGAACGTATCGTGCATTCGGTGGATAGCCTGCTGGCCGGTTCGGACGCGGTATGCCATTTTCATTCCAAATTAATGCAGAAAGAACCCAAAGTGGGCGGTGCCTGGGAATGGCACCAGGACTACGGGTACTGGTATAAAAATGAATTTTTATTTCCTGATCAGATGATCTCCGTCATGGTCGCCATTACGACTGCCAACAGGGAAAATGGATGCCTGCAGGTGATCCCGGGCTCTCATAAGATGGGAAGAGTGGAACACGGAAAGTCCGGCGAGCAGGTGGGCGCCTCCATGCGCTACGTGGAACTGGCGCTGAAAACGATGGATCTTGTTTATGTAGAGTTGAACCCGGGTGATATTCTTTTTTTCCACAGCAATCTGCTGCACCGTTCTGATGCCAATAACTCCGATACCTCCCGCTGGTCAATGATATCCTGCTATAACCGTGCATCTAATATTCCTTATAATGAAAAATCCACATCCTGTATCACCCCTTTGAAAATGGTGGATAATGAAAGGGTATGGGGGGATAAGGTATCCGGAATATCCGAAAATGCCGATTTTCTAACCAAAGAACTGGATGAAAGTTTGAAGTAGGAATAGTTAACAATCCGGATAATTCGCTGTAATGGAAGTAGCATTAAATAGCCATACCGGCCCGGCTCGCCATTTTAACCAGGAAATAAAGCAGGATAAACGGGAAATGGTGTTCGTCATTGCCCGTTGAACAGGACGGTTTATTATTTAATGGAAGCGGTGGTTTTATTGATTATTTTTTCCGCCAGCTGTGTGCCCTCAATCCGGGCTTTTATTTTTGCGAAGGCAATAGCCCTTGCGGTGGAAGTATCATCCGCAAAAGGAGAAAAGCCGCAATCATCGGTTGTGCCCAGCTGATCTGCAGGGATTATCTCGGCCGCTTCCAGGATCATGTTGCAAATTTCCTCCGGCGTTTCCACGTTCGGATCGAGTACATTGATAACCCCCAGGAAAACTCGCTGGCCGGGTTGCTTGTTTTGTTTAATGGACTGCAACACCGAAGGTTTGTCTTTCTCTGCGGCGTATTCCAGGTAAAAGCTTCCTGCTTTCAGCTGAAACAATAAAGGCAGCAGATCTGCGTAGCCGATTTCTGCGCTGTGCGTTGAATCGTGATCGCCGCCGGGGCATGAATGGACACCGATTCTTTTTCTTTCTTCTTCCGTAAAACGGCTGAGCACCTGATTATTTAAATCTATGAATGACCGGAGCAGGGATCCACTTGGATCCAATTTCAAAGACAGCCGGGCTTCCGTAAAATCTATCTGCACTTTGTATGCCCCCTGGTTCAGACATCTCCTGATGTCTGTCTCGGCTTCATTGATGAGATCGGCAATAAACTGTTCCCGGCTATAACCATTAATCCCTTCCGCTGGATAAAGCAAACTCAGCGCGGACGCGGAGATCACCGCCTGTTTGACCGGAAGCCGGGTGAGTTGTTTCGCTTTTTGCAGGTAGCTGTCTGCATAGGTCTGATAGCGGAAAGGGCCGGCAGTAATCCTGGGCAATTGCCGGGTATGACCATCGGCGAAAGGAATAACTACTCCGTCGGGAGAAAGTTCCCGCATGCCCTGGATAGGGTAGGTGGCAAAACTCGGTTTGGTTTGTTCGCCATCGCTGATTACCGGAGAGCCGGTCAGTTCAAGGTTTTTGATGGTTTCCGAAACGGCTGCATCAAATAATTGTTGCAGTCCTTTGTCGTCCAATTGGCCGGCTGCATGTGCTTTGATGCCTAAAAGCAGCTCCACCGGGCGGGGGATGCTTCCTATGGGTTCGGTCTGGATTTTCATAAACTTTAAAGTTGATAGATGAATATACTAAGTTAGTAAAGTTTATAGAATCCAGGATTTCCGCATGGGCGCGTTTCCCGGAATCTCCCGGGCAATTTAAAGGCAGCTGCGACGCCAAATCACAGAGGAGGCTTATTCAATACCCAGGATCTCCTCGCTTTCGTCCAGCAGGTCCATGCTGATGGAGTCCTGCCCCGCAATGCCTTCCACGGAGCCTTTGATGTGGGCTGCATTCAGCAATACTTTTTCCAGTTGTTTTTCCCTGGCTTTCCATAATTTTTCCATCGTATCCCGTTCGCGCTGAATGGACATTTTCATGGAAGAAAATCCTTCCCGGATGGCTTTCCATTGTTCACTGAATTCGGTGCCGGTCAGGTAATCGTACAGCAGTTGCATTTTATCCCCTTTGTTCTGTTGCGTCCTGGCAGCCTGGAAGATCCGGATGATACCGTCCCGCAATACCATGGAAAGGGCTTTTACTTCAGAAAAACTGCATATCCAAACGCCATTTTTCTCACCAAAGCATTCCATGTCCCTGGGCATTACGCGGGTTACCAGCACCGCGAGATGTGCACCCTGCTGTCGCATATCGTGCTTTAGTTTATCCACCCAGTCGGCTTCGAAATTCTTTGTTCTCTTGCTTTCATAAATGATTTTTCCGCATTCCTGTCCCACCTGGTTTCTAACCGTGAGCGTGCAATCGGCGCCACGCACTCCTTTGCCGACCGCAGCCACCAGATCGAATGGGAAAGATGCCCGTAGCAGGGTTTCGAGTGCCAGCTCCTGCACTTCCCCCTGTAGTTGCATGGAACCCTGTTCTGCTTTCCGCTGCAATTCCTCAATGAGTTTTTTCTGGTCGTCGAGCTGTTTCTCTTTTTCCTTGAGACGAAGCTGGTGTTCCGTTTCTTTGGCGGCCGTTTTCTGTTCTTCGATGTTCCGGATCTCGCCTGCGATTTTTTCCCGCTCCTCCTGTAATTTCCTTTGCACGGAAAGTTCCAGTTCGGCTTCCCTATTCTTCAGTTCCTGTTCTTTTTGCAGGAATTCAAGTTCTTTTTGTCTCGCCAGTTTCAGTTTTTCCTGCGTATCGGCATTGGATTGCTGAAGCATGGTCAGCCGGTTTTCAAAATCATGGCTGATGGTCTTTCGCAGATTTTCTTCCAGGGATTGCCCGAGCAATTTTTTCTCATCGTTCCATTTCTTATTGAAAAGATCCTGTTGTTGCTGAAGTTGTTTGGACAGATCGGCGGACTTCTGCTGAAATTCTTCTTCTTTTTTGCGGGTGAATGAGATCATTTGTTCCCGCAGATCTTTTTTGTATTGCTCAGACACAGCTTCTTCCATCGCAAATTCATGCTGACAATTCGGACACTTGATGGTGGACATTTTGCTGTTTTTCGGTAAAGTTAATGAATGAATTTGTCAACCGTCAACCGTCAAACGTCAACGCTTTCTTCAGTAACTTTAAAGAACAATCAACATATATGAAATATATCTTCATCATCGCATGGATATTTTTTTCATTGCCCTGCATCTCCCAGCAAACCCAGAAACCCCCGTTGCATGCAAAACACTGGATGGCCATCACGGGAAAACCGCTGGGTGCTGAAGCGGGTGCCCAGATCTTTCAGAAGGGAGGAAATGCTGTGGATGCGGCCTGCGCCATGCTGGCTTCCGTTTGCACGATGTGGGATGTGCTGAGCTGGGGTGGTGAAACGCAGGCCATCATTTATAATCCCAAAACAAAAAAGGTGATTTCCCTGGATGCGCTGGGTTTTGCGCCGGGAGCAGCCACTGTTGCATTTTATAAAAGCAAGGGCTATTATTTTCCACCGGAATATGGACCGTTGGCTGCTGTAACACCCGGCACACCCGGAGGATTATGTTTTATGCTGGCAGAATACGGAACGATGAGTCTGAAAGAAGTGCTGGCGCCTGCCATGCAGCTGGCTGCCGGATACCCGATAGAGGCGCAGACCGCCAACAGCATCCAGGCACACCTGAGCCAAATCAGGGAATGGCCCTACAGTAGTAAAATATTCATCACCCATCCGGGAGAAAAACGCGAGGCCCCGGAGGCGGGAGAAATTTTTGTTCAGAAAGACCTGCTCGCCACACTCACCAAAATGGTGGAAGCAGAACAGGATGCACTGAAGAAAAAGAAATCGCGCAAAGAAGCCATCTATGCCGCTTACAACCGATTTTATACAGGGGATATTGCCCGGGAATTCGTCCGCGGCTGTAAGGAACAGGGCGGGCTGATCAGCATGGAAGATCTTGCCCGCTGGAAACCACTGGAAGAGGAGCCGCTGCATGTGAACTACAAGGGCATCGACGTATACAAACTGCAGCAATGGAGCCAGGGACCTGCGCTGCTGCAAAGCCTGAATATTCTTGAAAATTTTAACCTGAAAGACATGGGCTACAACAGTTCTCGGTATATACATACGTTGTATCAGACCATGAACCTGGCTTATGCTGACCGGGATTTTTATTATGGTGATCCTTATTTCGCTCCTGCGGAGCCCATGCAGGGATTGCTGAGCAAGGAATATGCAAAGGAAAGGGCCAAACTGATCCGGTTTGATCAAAATGATTCGGCAGCTGCTCCCGGTGACCCCTATCCATTTGAAGGGAAAACCAATCCTTACTCCGGTTTATTGAAAAAACGATTTGGCCCTGGCTGGGGAAGCGTTGCCGGATCATTACATACTTCCGATCAAATATCAACCGTGAGTCAGCAATCTAAAATGAATCAACCCAACTTCGTGATGGTTTCAACAGGCGAAGCCATCCATCAGCCATCCACCATCAACCATCAACAAAACGCGCTGACCGAAAATGAAGCAGCCCTCTATCAGGACCGCCTCTGGCGCGGTACAACCTCCATTGAAGCCTGTGATGAAGAAGGCTGGGTTGTATCTGTTACACCCAGCGGCGGCTGGGTTCCGGCCTGCATTGCCGGGAATACCGGTGTGGGCATGAGCCAGCGCATGCAAAGCTTTGTTCTGGATTCCACGATAGACCCTTTTAACGTCATGGAGCCGTATAAAAAACCACGGGTAACCCTTACTCCCACACTGGCCATGAAAGATGGAAAGCCATTCCTTTCCTGCGCCGTTCAGGGCGGAGATACGCAGGATCAAAATCAGCTGCAGTTTTTTCTGAATATGGTAGAATTTGGCATGACGGTTCAGGAAGCAACAGAAGCGGCAAATTTCAACACCGATCAATTGTGGCTTTCACTTGGCGGAGATAAACTGGAGGACCGCCAACCACGCCCCGGATCCATCTGGATCAACAGTAATACCCCGGTCCAGACACGAAAGGAATTAAAAACTCTTGGTTATAAAATGACTTTCGCTGACCGCACCAGCGGCCCGATCAATGCCATTTATTACGATTGGAAACACAACAGCTTCTGGGGAGGCAGCAGTAATTTCGGAGAAGATTACGGGATAGGCTGGTAGAAAGGGATGACAAAACTAATTTTTCAGCTTAAAATTAAAGATCAGCGTTCCCACCGATTCATCAGATCCGGTATTAAACTTGATCTGGCGGGCCTTGCGAAGGGCAATCGCCTTCATGGAAGCGTCGGCAGTGGTGGAACCGCGGGGTTGAAAGTCGGCACTGACAACATTCCCGCTGGCATCGACATGGATATCCACAGCCACTTTGGCGTTGTCGTTAAATTCATCGGTAAAGGACGGAAGGCTGCGCCAGGATCTTCCCTGCAGGCCCCTTAAAATGGCTACGCCGGAACCGTTGCCGCCGCCTTTATAGTTGGTGGAATTCGGATCTCCGCCGGGTGCTCCCTGGTCGCCTCTGCCACCCGCAATACCCTGATTTCCGCCTGGTTTATAATGATCGGCGTCATTCCCGCCATTGCCGGTTCCGTTCACGCCCTGGAATACCGCTTTCGGCCGGGGTGGTTTCGGCGTGGGGTCAGTAACAATCGCTTTCGTTTTACGGGGTGTTTTTATGGCGAGATCCTTGTCCGGAATCTTAGTCGCTTCGGGTTTGGTAACCGGGGGCTGCTTGACCACCGGAACATCTTTATCGGGATTCTGATCGTCAGTCTCCACACTCTTCAAAGCCTCTTTTACCGCAGCCGGCGCTTTCGGAGGCGTATATTTTGGCTGATCCTTTGCGGCGGGATCTCCGGGCAGATAGGGCTGGTCATTTCCGAGTCCCTGGTCACTGTTACCCAGGTTTACCTCCAGGCCTTCTTCCACCGGTTGCGGGGGATTAAAAGGGAGCGTCCAGGATACCAGGAAAAATAAAAGGAAAAGACTCAGGGTAATCAGAAAAGTATACAGGGATGCGAGCCGGTTTTTACGGGCCTCAAATGCTTTGTATGGATCAGGCTGCATCACGGTACGAAGTTAATTCAAACCTTTGTGAATAACCGCGCGGGTTTCCTGGTCAAGATGCAAAATCTTTTTCAAAATTTCCCCGGATGCGCTCCATGGGCGGATTGAAATAACCAAATTTTAACAGCGGGAATTCTGATTTCAAAAGGTCCATGAGGTTGCGGATGCCCATGGCTTCTCCGGTGTCTGCACGGCCAATCTTTCCCAGGTACCAGTCCGGGTCAATATTAAAATTCCGCCACTGGATCATGGTCAGATCTGTTGTCCGGATAAGTTCCCTCAGCGCCTCATATTCTTCCTGGCTGTCCGTCATCCCCGGAAATACAAAATAATTGATGGATGCCCATCCCCCGGAGCGGCGCATGACGCGCAGACTTTCCACGATGTCTTCAAATACATAATTGTTTGGCCGGTAATACGCTTCATAGATGTGCTTCCGCGCGGAATTCATGCTCACCCGGATGGAATTCAATCCCGCTTCGCACAATGTGGCAACTGAGGCGGGTTTGGACCCATTGGTATTGATGTTAATGCTGCCCCTGGCGGTATGTTTCCGTATTTCGAGTATGGCGTCGCGGATGGTTTCCCACATCAGCAGGGGCTCTCCTTCACAACCCTGACCGAAACTAACGATCGGAAAGGGGGCCGATTGTAAGTGGGGCACCGTGAATTCAACGATCTCCTCTGCCGTGGGTCGGAACGTGAGCCTATCCTGTGTGGAATGAATGGTTTCCTCCTGCGGCTGAAAAGAAATGCATCCTATGCAGTTGGCATTGCAGGCAGGGGACACAGGAACCGGGCATTCCCAGCGGCCCAAAGAAAAATTGCGGGCAGCGGGACAATGATAAGTCATACTGCAATTCTCCATCAGGTGTTTCACAAGCCGGTTATGCGGGTAGGCTTTTAATAAATTTCCCGCGCCTGCTTCGATTTGATTTTCGTTATATCCCACCGATTCCTGACGAATGTCCTGTTCGATACGCACGGCCGGAACATAAAACCGGCCCAGTTGCCAACCGGCGGCGGTATAACAAAAAAGCGGCAGGGTTGGGGCCCCGGGATTGGTTTCGTAAGCGGCCAGGTATAGCCCAGTATGAGCCGGTGGAATGAATGCGGCAACGGCCCATCCTTTTTCACACAGTCGCATGTTGCCGGTCGCCACATCCAGTCCGATACCGCGACGCCCGGGAAGTTCATACAAGGATCCGCCTTCGGGAAGCAGGATCCAGTCCGCTTCATCCACCGGCAGCGCATCCCAGCCGCTGCGGCCGGTTGCATACAGGGAAATATCTTCGAAGATATTTCCCTCGCCGTCTGAATAAAGCAGGAATGGAGAAATCATGGGTCAAATTTACTGTTTATAATGCAACAGATATCCGTCAACCGTCAACCGTCTTGCTCTCCAACATCCCTCTGCAATATTTATTGAACTCATTTTCATCCGCCTCCGGATCATCATCATCCAATACGGCTTTCTGAATCAGTTTGTTATTTTTAAAATCCAGGGTGAGCATGCCGTCTTTTAAAATCACGGCTTCCAGGGCATTCCAGGAAATCTTTTTTTTGAAGAAGGTATTCATTACAATCCGGTCCGCACTGAAACCGATTTCCAGCGGATATTTCGCCTGACCTTCCAGCAAAGCGAAAAAAATAAATACGGCGATCATCCATTGAAAAAAAGGCATGCCGATCCAGAAAACCCCCGCAGCCAGCAACCAGTTCCTGAAATGCATTTCTTTTCCTTTTCGCGAAGCGGACATATTGATCAAAATGCCGGCCAGCAGAAGGAGCGCCGCCAGGTTCAGGAAATAGCTGACATGCAGGGAACGGATCTGAACAAAAATGAATGCCAGTATGGAAAAAAGAAGCAGTAAAAAACTCGCAAGGTCGGTCCGGCGCGCATTTTCCCGTTTGAGGGAGACTACATAGTCGTAGCGCATTCGGCCACTTTAGGAGTTACAGGCATAGGATTAGACGCCATCAGCATATTGCAAAGCTTCCATAGGAGGCGTGCGCCCACATTGGCATCAACACTGCTTTCGCCGACGGCAATTTCATCCAGGTCGAAGCCGATGAACCGGCGGCCGCTTTCGATGATTTTTCTAACGAGGTATATGATCTGTTCCACTTCCAGTCCGCCATTGACCGGGGTGCCGGTATGGGGGCATAATTTTGGATCCAGTCCGTCCACATCGAAAGATATGTACACACAGGAAGGCAGTTCCCGTACAATTCCATCTACTATGGTTTGCCAGGTCTGGCCTTCGTACTGTCTTTCCTTAATGTCCTTATCGAAATAAGTTACCACGCGGTTGTTACTGTTGCGGATGAAATTCCATTCTTCTTCACTGTAGTCCCGAACGCCGATCTGGACGAGGCGGGTGATTTGGGGAATGTCCGTAAGCGCGTTGTACATAACGCTGGCGTGACTGTGGTCGAAATTTTCGAAAGCTTTACGCAGGTCGCAATGGGCATCGATCTGCAAAACGGCAAAATCTCCGTATTTTTCGGCGATGGCCTTCATGTAGCCGAGTGGAACACTGTGGTCTCCGCCCAGCAAAACCACCAGTTTATCCTGGTTCAGCAGGTTAGCGGTTTGTTCGTACACCCATTTGTTCAGGTTGGCGCCACCCTCGTTGATTTCCTTAAGGGACTTGCACATGAAATTATTCTTCTCCACCTGTTCTCCTTTGGAGATATAATCAATATAGAGTTCGGCCTCTTTGCGGAGGTAATCACTCTTCATCAGGATCTTTCGGTCGGCGTGCCGCATGAAAATGCCCTGTTTCCAGGCATTTCCGCTTTCCGGATCGAACAGATCCACCTGCATGCTGGCATTGAAAATATGCTCTCCGCAACGCGAAGTTCCGGAGCCATAACTCACGGTTACTTCCCAGGGTACCGGTAAAATGATGAGGCGGGCGTCTTCTTCTGTAAAAGGGAGGCCAAAAATGCCGTTATTTGGATTACTTGCGATATTTGAATCGAAGCTGGATAGGTTTGTCATTGTTTCTGCTCTGTATCTTTTTAAAACGGCTGGCAAAGTTAGTGCAGTATGTGGTACGGACAAAAGATTATGTTTCCTGCCAAAACGGAGATAAAATTATCCCTCCGAATGCGTTTTTGAGGTAACTTTGCGGCTCATGAAGCGCCTCCACATTATCCTGCTCGTTTTTATCGCCATCGCCATCGGCCTGCTGGTGAGTTTTATGGGAAATCTCTCCACTTATGAAACCATTGCCTCTGCCCGTCAGAAAGCGGGTAAAAGTGTGACCATCATTGCCAAACTGGACAACAGCCAGCCCATTGAGTACAATCCTGTAAAGGATCCGAACTATCTCAGTTTTCACATTCAGGATACGCTGGGTAACCGCGCCAAAGTCATTTATCATTTTGGGAAACCGTATGATATGGAAAAAGCAGAACGGATCGTGCTGAAAGGCAAAATGAATGAAAGCGGGGATGTTTTTGAAATTGCCCAAAAGGACGGAATTCTGATAAAGTGTCCTTCCAAATACAAAGACGATCCGGAGACTGCCAAAAAGAATCTCAGTCAAACACAATAGCTCATCATGGATTATGTAGGTGAACACCTGCTGCCCGGAAAGCTGGGTCAGTTTTTTGTTGTACTTTCTTTCGCCGCCTCTTTTGTTGCAACGATTTCCTTTTTCAAATCCGCCAATGCAAAAAGTCTGGGTGACCAGGCCTCCTGGAAAAAGATGGGCCGGCTTGCCTTCTGGGTAAATACCCTGTCCGTTTTCATCGTTTTCGCCACCATATATTACATCGTCCGGCAACATTATTTTGAATACAATTTTGCCTGGGAGCATTCCGGGAAAAAACTGGATCCCAAATACATGCTGGCCTGTATCTGGGAGGCACAGGAAGGCAGTTTTTTATTGTGGATGATGTGGCACGGCGTGCTGGGCATTATCCTGATGTTCAAAGCGCGTCAGTGGGAAGCGCCCGTTCTCACCGTGATCAGTTTTGCACAGTTTTGCCTGACCACGATGATCCTGGGTGTTTATGTGTTCGGGCATCAGATCGGCCACAGTCCGTTCATGCTCGTCCGGCAGCTGTTTCAGGAGGCGCCGATCTTCCAACGCGCTGATTATTTATCCATTCCACAAATGCAGGATGGACAAAGCCTGAATGCCCTGCTGCAGAATTACTGGATGGTGATCCATCCTCCGATACTTTTTCTCGGATTTGCTTCCACCATCGTACCGTTTTCCTTTGTTGTTGCCGGCCTCTGGAAAAAACAATACGGGGCCTGGACCAAAACGGCCCTTCCCTGGACCCTTTTTTCCGGTGCCATGCTGATCACTGGCATTATGATGGGTGCGGCCTGGGCATATGAATCGCTCACGTTCGGCGGGTACTGGGCCTGGGATCCGGTTGAAAACGCATCGCTTGTGCCCTGGCTCGTTCTGGTAGCCGGACTGCATACCCAGGTGGTTTACAATGCCACGGGCCATTCCTTAAGGGCCACGAATCTGTTCCTGATACTCGAATATATTCTCGTGCTGTATTCCACTTTCCTTACCCGCAGCGGGAT
The DNA here is from genome assembly GCA_041691395.1 of Chitinophagaceae bacterium. GTDB lineage: Bacteria > Bacteroidota > Bacteroidia > Chitinophagales > Chitinophagaceae > Puia. The sequence goes on along the minus strand of JBEPUT010000003.1, from coordinate 171,674 downwards.
ACTGGGTGATACATCCGTGCACGCTTTTGTCGGATCCGGTATGGACCTGCAGCTGATCCTCCTGATACTGGTTTTCCTGATTCCTGCCGCGGTATTGTATATCATCAACTACAACAAGATCCCGCATATAAAAAAAGAGGAAAATACCTGGTCGCGCGAATTCTGGATGTTCATCGGTTCCCTCGTCGTCTTTTTGTCGGCTATTTTTATTTGTGTGGCCACCTCGCTGCCCGTGATCAACAGGATTTTCGGAACCAACTGGACAACCGGAGAGGATCCGAAATTTTCCTATAACCGGATTGAAATCTTCATCGCGATTATATTGGGTGTTCTGACCGCCGGGGGGCAATACCTGAAATATAAAAACACACCCAAAAATCTCCTGTGGAAGAGGATCTGGCCAGCTACGGCTGTTGCCCTGGTGATTTCAGTGCTGATCAGTTTGTTTGGTGGAATACATTACGATCAGTATGGAACCGGATTCCTGTTCGCCATACACCTGGCGCTGTTTGCCGGCATTTATTCCCTGGTGGCCAATGCGGGATATATATTTACCGGTCTGAAAGGTAAACTCAAAGTGGCCGGGGCATCGGTGGCACACGCCGGCTTTGGATTATTGCTGGTCGGCATCCTGGTATCCTCATCCAAGAAGGAAGTGCTTTCCTATAACACCACAGGCATCAATCTGCCATTCGATCCGAAAACGAAAGAGAATCCGCTGGAGAATATTACCCTCCTGAAAGACGTCAAAACGGATATGGGCACCTATTATGCCACCTATCTCAGCAACGACTCGGTGAATAAAACCGGGAATATCATTTATTTCCAGGTCAAATTCCAGGACAAGAAAACCGGCGAGTCTTTCAATCTCTGGCCAAACCTGATCAAAAACACTAAGGGCGCCGAGAATTATTCCAACAATCCGGATAAGCGCCATTACTGGGATCATGATATTTTTACGTATATCAGTTATGCCAATATACTCGACAAGGTAAAAGATACCAGTGGTTTTGTTTCACACCCGGTTTCCCTGCACGACACGATATTTTACTCCCGCGGGATCATGATCCTGGATACGGTGTATGTAAACCCCGATAATGGAAAATATCATTTTACATCTTCGGATACGGCGTTGCTTGCCCATATCCGGGTGATCAGCCGGGACAGCTTGCAGTATACCATTGCACCCCTCTTATACGTAAAGGACAACCGGATACACCGGGTGGCTGACACGCTTTTTGCCCAGAACCTGGCTGTGGAAATCGGTTCGGTGATGACCAACCGCAAACTCGATCTTCGGGTAAAGGAATCCAGCGACATGGTTCCCTTTGTATCCCTCAAGGTCTATACCTTTCCACAGATCAACCTGGTCTGGATCGGCATTCTGGTGATGGTCACGGGGTTCTGGATGAGCATCATTTACAGGCGTAAACAGCGGTTAAGACCGGAACCCGCGCTGGTTGCATGATCCCCTTTTAATGGTTAGCTTTGAGGGCGCTATGCAGAACGCCCGTCTGCCATATTTTTCCCTGCTTCTTCCGTTCATCCTGCTGATCACGGTACAACCCGTTTTTGCCCAGCAGCTACCCGCAGCATCACCGAAAACAGCCAATAGCCTCCGGACTCCGGACAACCGGTTTGGAAAGTACGATACCATTTACAGCATGATGATCGTATATGACGGCGATACGATACCCGCCAAAACACTGGAGTTGGTTTCTGTGGACAGGAAAATGAACCGGGCGCAACGGCAACGGTGGGAGGCCATGACGAGATTGAGAAATGCCGTTTACGTGACCTATCCGTTTGCGCGCAAAGCCGGCATCATCTTAAATGAAATGAATTTCAAGCTGGCTAAAATACCTTCGGCAGAAGAAAAAAAACAATACATCAAATCGCGTGAAAAGGATTTAAAAAAGGAGTTTACCGATCCCATGGAGAACCTCTCGGTGTACCAGGGGAAGGTGTTGATGAAGCTCATCAACCGGCAAACCGGTAACAACTGTTACGATATCATCAAAGAATATCGTGGCGGATTCACCGCCCGTTTCTGGCAAACGGTTGCCTTTTTTTTCGGAAGCAGCCTCAAACAACCGTATGATGCGCATGGCGACGATAAAGACATCGAATCCATCGTGCAGGAAGTGGAAAGGATGTATAGGGGATAGCCAGCAGTTCCCGGTATTCTTTCGGGCTAATTTGGCAGATGCAGGAGCTTCGGCTGAAGGGGCGTAAATAAATAAAAAGCTTTATTTTCGGACCTATGGTACAGGAGAATCTGCTGTTGGTCCTTTCCCTGTTGTTTGCGGCATCCATGCTGACCATTCTCAGCAAAAAGCTGAACATCCCTTATCCGATATTTTTAGTGATCGCAGGCCTGCTGATTGGTTTTATCCCCGGCATACCGGTTGTGGTCCTTGATCCGGATTTTGTTTTTCTGATCTTCCTGCCGCCCTTATTATATGCTGCGGCATGGAACACCTCCTGGAAGGAATTCTGGCAACAAAGAAGAAATATCAGCCTGCTTGCTTTCGGACTGGTGATATTTACCTCCACGGCCATTGCCTTTCTGTCCCATTTCATGATACCCGGTTTTTCCCTGGCCATGGGATTCCTGCTGGGAGCCATCATTTCCCCGCCGGATGCAGTCGCGGCCACGTCTGTGCTGCAGGAGCTGAAAATTCCCAAAAGCATCGTTACCATTCTGGAAGGGGAAAGTTTAATCAACGACGCATCCTCCCTGATTGTTTTCCGGTTTGCGCTGCTGGCTGTAATCACTGGTCAATTCACTTTCTGGAGGGCAACCGGCGATTTTTTTCTGGTCGCGGGTATGGGTATTGTTACCGGTGTGCTGATTGCTTACATCATTTATAATATTCACCGCTTATTGCCTACCTCAGGAAGCGTCGACACTATCCTTACCTTGATTTCACCTTACCTGATGTACATGACAGCAGAGCATTTTCATTTTTCCGGCGTTATGGCTGTCGTCAGCGGGGGCTTGTTTTTAAGCTTCCGGTCGCATATCATTTTTACCTACAATTCCCGCATCCAGATTTATTCCTTTTGGGAAACGCTGGTTTTTTTACTGAACGGCATCGTATTTATTCTCATTGGGCTGCAACTACCGAAGATCATCAGTGGCTTGAAGGGATATCTTTTGGGCAATGTTATTTTTTATGCTGTGGTGATCAGCCTGATCACCATCATCATCCGCATCATATGGGTTTTCCCAGGCGCCTATCTGCCGCGTGTGCTGAGCAGCGCCATCAGGAAAAAAGAACCGAAGCCCCCCGTGAAAAGTGTTTTTCTGGTTGCCTGGAGCGGTATGCGGGGCGTAGTATCCCTGGCTTCGGCACTGGCAGTTCCCTTTACGCTGTCAGGTAAAATTTTCCCTCAACGTGACCTGATCCTTTTCATTACGTTTATTGTTATTTTGTTTACCCTTGTTTTACAGGGACTGAGTTTGCCCTGGCTCATCCGCAAGTTGCATATGGAGATAACGGATGAAGAATTAACGGCTCAGCAGGAAGCGGCCATTCGCATCCGGTTAGCCGGAGCGGTTTTAAATCATTTGCAGAATAAATATGAACATGAATTGAATTCGGTGGATGCTTATAGTCGTTTGAAAGAACGCTATGAAAGAATGGTAGAGATTGCCAATAAAAGATTACTGAAGGAAGGGGGCGGTCAGACCACTTCCAGTTTTCTGCCCAAATACCGGAACATGTTATTGGAGTTGGTTGCTGTAAGACGGGACGAGCTTCAGAAATTACGCGAAGAAAGATTGTATCCTGATGAACTCCTCAACAACAGGGAATGGGAACTGGATCTGGAAGAGGCCCGGTTGAATGAGTGACGCGCTTATAAAATGTTCCGGTAGCGTTTAATTTACAGGCTCCGGATTTTTTTGATCAGTCCCGTAGAGGAAAACCCTTCCAGTATGGGACTGATCACTACCCTGCCTCCGGCATCCTGCACTTCCCGGGCTCCCACGATCTGGCCGATGGCATAATCGCCGCCCTTTACCAGAACATCCGGTTGAACGAGCCGGATCAATTCGAGTGGGGTATCTTCCCCAAAGATCACAACGGCATCTACCATGAGCAAGGCGGCCAATACCAGGGCCCTTGATTGCTCGTCGATGATGGGCCGGCCTTCTCCTTTTAACCGCTTTGCAGAAGCATCGGAATTTAACCCCACCACCAGGAAATCCGCTTCCCGGGCTGCCTGGGACAGGGAATCAATATGACCCGGATGCAGGATATCGAAACAACCATTGGTGAACGAGATCGTTTTGGAGAGCAGTTTCCAGCGGTTGCACTGGAATACGATGTCCCGGCTCGATAATATTTTATGCTGAATAACCTGTGGGTGGTTCATCCGGTGGTTGATTGGTGCGGTTCACGCGGGGTAATAAAATAAAACTGACCACTCCAAAAATAACAAAACTCAGGAATTGTCCAAACCAGAGCAGCCAGCCGAGCGCCTGCCCGTAAGGTTCTTTGGGAATATGATACAGGGCCACGGTTTCCATCACCAGCAGGGCATAAGCGCCGATGCCACCAGGTGAAAGGATCATGCCCACGCTGCCCATAGCGAGCACCGTAAGGGCATCTGTGAGGGTGAGGCGGCTGGTTTCATCGATGGCAAAAAATCCGCACCAGGTGCTGAGCAGATACAGGAACCAGATCACAAAAGTATAAAGGAAGAAAAGCGGTTTGTTCTTCAGGGCGCGGACGCTGATCAGTCCGTGCCAGACGCCGGCGAGTATATTTTTTAATTTCTGGATCAGGTTGATATGGCCGAAACGGCTGAACACGATTTTCAGCAATATAAAAACCAGGATCAGGGCAAGAGCCAGGAAAATAATTTTACGGTAAGCCGTTTGTCCGTTTTTATTCTGGAAGGCAGGATAGATATAATCATGTGCCAGGGAAGAAACGATGTCGAACTGAAAAACAAAGGTCAGTCCGAATACCAGCAACAGGCAGATCACATCAAACGCTCTTTCCGCCACAATTGTTCCGACCAGTTTTTGGGCCGGCACTTTTTCATAGCGGGCCAGGATGGTGCATTTGACCACCTCTCCGAGTCGGGGGGCGCCCAGGTTTACAAAATATCCGATCATGACAGCAAAGAAAGCATTCAGGCGGGAAGGATGATAGCCCATGGGTTCCATCAGCTGGCGCCAGCGAAGAGCGCGTATCCAGTGACTTAAGAGCAATAGACTGAAAACGGGAATCAGCAACCAGTAATGGGCTTTGTCCATTGCTTTTTTCAGCTGTTCCCATTTTTCGTGATCGAGTCCGCGTACGCTCAGCCAAACAAAAAAAACTGCCAGCAGCGCAAAAAATATATATTGGAGGGAGGTTAAAATCGCCTTCTTCATAGAGATTGGTAAGATACGATTTTAAAGAGATTTGTCAAGATGCAAAACATTCATTGTCAAATGAAAGCGCAGCTAAATTTTATTTCCTTCGGAAGGGAATATAACCCATGGACTGAATTTCTTTGCTTCTTCAAAGTCCATCCGGGCATAAGAAATAACGATCACAACATCACCCACTGCACCGCTGCGTGCCGCCGGTCCGTTGAGGCAGCAGATACCCGAACCCCTTTTGCCTTTCAGCAGGTAAGTTTCGATCCTGGCGCCGGTATTCACGTTCACCACCTGAACCTTTTCATTAACGATCATGTTAACAGCATCCATCAGATCCTCGTCGAGGGTCAGGCTGCCCACATAATTCAGGTTGGCTTCTGTTATCGTTACCCGGTGAACCTTTGATTTCAGAATTTCAATATCCATATCCGTTCCGGAATTTAGCCTGCAAAAGTAATCAATTGAGCAGCATATTATCAATCAGCCGCACATCTCCCTGAAAGGCGGCGATCAGGGCAACCGCTTTTTCTTTTTCGTTCCATAAAAGCGGGGGCCTCAGATCACTGGCTTTAGCTGTGGCAATATAATCCGTTTTAAACCCGGCCGCTTCCAGCATTTCCTGGGCGGTGGACAGTACGGGTGAAGGATCCCCGGTGGAAAGCTGATCCCGGATATAAAGAAGCGCCCGGTAAATAGCCGCTGCGTTTTTCCTTTGTTGCGGACTGAGCCTGCTGTTCCGGCTGCTCATGGCCAATCCGTCCGGCTCCCGAAAAGTGGGAACGGTATGTAATGTCACGGGGAGTTGGAGCTGAGCGATCAGTTCTTTTACTACCAGGCATTGCTGAAAATCCTTTTGGCCCATGAAGAGATGGTCAGGGTCAATTCCTTTCAACAGCCGGCTCATCACCTGGCATACGCCCTGGTAATGGCCGGGCCGATACCTGCCCTCCAGGATAGTCTCCAGGTAACCGATGTTAAATTTTTCGAGCACGGTTCCCGTCGGATATATTTCTTCCACGGAAGGCAGGAACAGGATATCTGTGCCTGCTTTTTCGAGCATTTCGATATCTTTTTCTGTGTCGATGGGATATTTCTCATAATCCACAGGATCGTTAAACTGGTTGGGATTCACAAAGAGGCTGCATACGGTGATTCCGGTAACGCCCCGGGATGCCTCGATCAGGCTGATATGCCCCCGGTGAAGGGCCCCCATAGTGGGAACAAAGCCAACCCGGATCCTCTTATTCCTGTTGTTGACCAGGTAATTTTGTAAATCATCGAGTCTTTTAAAAATGATCATTTTCAAGCTATTATGCATCGCGGATCCTGTCCGGGTGCCTATTTGGGGAATAAACCTTACCTTCGCAAACTGATTTTCAGGTATTCTCCTGGTCACCAATTCCCTCCCAATGGTAGTAGCAAAGAAAAGGATTTTATTTATTGCCAATGAGATGTCTCCTTACCTGGAGCTGACAGAGTTTGCGGAAACTGTGAATAAGTTAGCGATTAAATCGAACGACAATGGTTTTGAGGTGCGCTGTATTATGCCCAGGTTCGGCGTAATCAATGAAAGAAGACACCGGTTACATGAGGTGGTTAGGCTTTCGGGCATCAATGTTTCTGTGGACAACGACGATTATCCCCTGCAGATCAAAGTGGCATCCCTGCCCAATGCGCGGTTGCAGGTTTATTTCCTGGAGAATGAGGATCTGTTTAAACGCAAGTTCATATTTCATGATGAAAAGGAAAAGTGGTTCGACGACAATGGGCTGAGAACCGTATTTTTTTGTAAAGGCGCCCTCGAAACGGTTAAAAAATTCGGCTGGCCCCCGGATATTATCCACTGCAGCGGGTGGATGACGGGGCTGATCCCTTTTTATCTCAAAACAGTGTATAAGAAAGAACCTGTTTTTGCCCATAGCAAAGTGGTATTTACCATCGGCCAGAACACGTTTAAGGAAAAACTGGGGAGTGATTTTACCAAAATAGCCAATATCCATGCATCGATCAAGGAAAAGGATCTGGAACCCTTCAGCGAAGGGACCAACAACGCCGTTTTCCGCGGCGGAGCCCTTTCTGCGGATGCCATAACTTTCGGTGCGGAAAAAATTGACAAAAAACTGCTGGACGAGTTCAGTAAGGTACGCGGTAAAAAAGTGCTGCCCTTTAATGCGGAATCGGATCTTACGGATTACCTGCAATTGTATACCGACCTTTCCCAATAAGTTCGAGGCGATTAACAAAACATAATGGTTGATCTGTTATCTTTACACCTCCATCCATTAATTACCGTGTAATTAGTGGTTTTTTATTTCTGTAAGTCCAATTTCAAAACAGTTTAACATGTCTTATTTATTCACTTCTGAGAGTGTTTCTGAGGGTCACCCGGACAAAGTGGCCGATCAGATCTCAGATGCCCTGATTGATCATTTTCTGGCCTTCGACCCTCAATCCAAGGTTGCCTGTGAAACCCTGGTAACCACCGGACAGGTTGTGCTGGCCGGAGAAGTAAAATCAAAAGCTTACCTGGATGTTCAGGAAATTGCGCGTTCGGTGATTCGCAGAATCGGTTATACGAAGAGTGAATATATGTTTGAGGCCAACAGTTGCGGCATTTTTTCGGCTATTCATGAGCAATCCTCAGACATCAACCAGGGTGTTGACCGGACAAAAAAGGAGGATCAGGGAGCGGGGGATCAGGGCATGATGTTCGGTTATGCGACCCATGAAACCGACAATTATATGCCGCTTGCACTGGATCTGGCTCATATGCTGCTGATTGAACTGGCTGCGCTGAGAAGGGAAGAAAAACAAATCAGATACCTGCGTCCGGATGCCAAGAGCCAGGTAACCCTGGAATACGACGACAATAACAATCCGGTCAGGATCGATGCCATTGTCATCTCCACCCAGCACGATGATTTTGATACCGAAACGCGGATGCGGGAAAAGATCAGAAAGGATATGATCGGCATTCTCATTCCCCGGGTAAAATTAAAATATAAAAAATACGCCCATCTCTTTAATGATAAGATCAAATACCACATCAATCCGACCGGGAAATTTGTGATTGGCGGTCCGCACGGAGATACGGGTCTTACCGGACGCAAGATCATCGTGGATACCTACGGAGGGAAAGGAGCCCACGGAGGCGGCGCCTTTAGCGGAAAAGATCCATCCAAAGTGGACCGCAGTGCAGCCTATGCCACCCGGCATATTGCCAAGAACCTGGTGGCCGCCGGGGTGGCCCGGGAAGTACTGGTACAGGTTTCCTATGCGATCGGCGTAGCAAAGCCCACATCGATTCATGTAGACACTTACCGTACCGCAAAAGTGGATCTGACGGATGGTGAGATAGGTAAAATCGTGGAGAAGATTTTCGACATGCGGCCCTACTTCATCGAGCAAAGGCTGAAACTGCGGAATCCGATTTACAGTGAAACGGCTGCTTACGGACACATGGGCCGTAAACCCGAGACCGTTGTTAAAACATTTGTTTCTCCCGACGGCAAGACCATTAAGAAAAAAGTGGAGCTGTTCACCTGGGAAAAACTGGATTACGTGAAAAAGATAAAGCAGGCATTCAGGATTAAATAGGCCCGGCAACATATACTGAACAGGGTTGGCCCACCGGTTAACCCTTTTTTTATTCGGTCTCTGCAGTAATTATAATTAGTATTTTCGATTATGGGCAATCCTCAGAATCCCTGGAGAATTCTGGATCAGAAAATGGTTTACGAGAACCCATGGATCAGTTTAACGGAGTTCCGGGTACTGAATCCTTCGGGGGGAGAAGGGATTTACGGCAAAGTTCATTTTAAGAACACTGCCATAGGGATCATTCCGCTGGATTCCGAATTCCATATTTATCTCGTGGGCCAGTACCGGTTTCCACTGAATCAGTACAGTTGGGAAATTCCGGAAGGCGGCGGGGCCGCAGGGGAAGATCCGCTTTCGGCCGCAAAACGGGAATTGCTGGAGGAAACGGGACTGGTGGCAAAGGAATGGGTCAGGTTATTCAACATGCATCTTTCCAATTCCGTTTCGGATGAACTGGCCATCATTTACCTGGCCAGGGAACTTGAGCTGCATCAGGCCATGCCGGAGGAAACAGAATCACTGATCGTAAAAAGGATTCCATTTGAAGAAGCTGTTGTTATGCTGGGGTCCGGTCTCATCACCGATTCCATGTCCGTCGCGGCCATTCAGCAGATACAAATCCTGTTGCTTCAGGGGAAACTAAAAAAATAAATGCTTGAAACCATCTTCACTCATCATCGGCCGTCAGCCACTGATCGAAGCCATCCAGCGCGGCCGGGGTATTGATAAAATACTTTTTCAACGGAATGTGAGCGGGGAATCCATTGGGGAAATCCGGAAACTGGCGGAGAACACCGGTATTCCCATTCAGCAGGTTCCGCAGGAAAAATTATTTTCCTTAACGCGGGCAAACCACCAGGGTGTTGTTGCTTTTGCTTCTCTTTTCCAGTATATCGATCTGCAGCAGGCCATTGACCACGTGGTATCCCAGGGACAGGTGCCCTTGTTTATTCTCCTGGATGGTATTACCGATGTGCGGAATGTCGGGGCCATTGCGCGGAGTGCGGTTTGCTGTGGTGCGCAGGCCATGGTGATCCCGGATAAGGGCATCGCCGCTCTAAATGAAGAGGCCCTGAAATCTTCTGCCGGTGCCCTGGAAAAAATTCATATTTGCCGGGTAGGCAGTCTGCTGAAAGCGGTGGACAGCCTTCACCTCAACGGCATAAAGGTGTATGCCAGCAGCATGGATGCCGAACGGAAAATATATGAAATGGATCTGCGGGATCCTTGCTGCCTGATGATGGGCAGCGAGGATAAGGGCCTTCAGCCCTATCTCCGGAAAGCTGCGGATGCGCATTTCACCATACCCATGAGCGGGAATTTTGATTCCTTCAATGTTTCCGTTGCAGCGGGGATTATTTTATATGAGGCAATGAAGGGGAGAATGGGTAATGTGGAAATGTGATAATGCAGGAATGTGGAAATGGATTTTTTACTTTTATCTTTTACTTTGAATACCAGCATCAAACTAATAGAATGTCCGCGCGACGCCATGCAGGGCCGGGGAACCTTTATTCCGACGCCAAAAAAAACGGAGTACCTCAATGCCTTGCTGGAGGTGGGATTTGACAGCCTCGATTTCGGAAGTTTTGTTTCTCCCGGACTGATTCCGCAAATGGCGGATACAAAAGCCGTTCTTTCCGGGTTAAAGCGCGGAGCGTCTAAAACAAAACTACTGGCCATTGTAGCCAATACCCGGGGTGCAAGAGAGGCCTGTGCCTATCCCGAAATAAATGATATCGGGTTTCCTTTCTCTGTTTCAGAAACTTTTCAACGGCGCAATGCGAACAGTTCAATGGAAAAGTCCTTCGGCACGGTGCGTGAAATTCAGGAGCTTTGTGCAAGCCATTCAAAACACCTGGTCATTTACATTTCTATGGCCTTTGGAAATCCGTATCAGGATCCGTGGTCCGAATTCCTTGTTCAGGAATGGATCCGGAAACTGGTTGACCTTCCTGTGGGCATCATTTCTCTCGCGGACACGGTGGGTTTGGCCACAGTGGAACAGGTTCATTCATTAACTGTCGATACTATCCGTCAGTTTCCTTCCATTGAAACAGGCGTCCATTTGCATTCTCGCCGCGAATACAGTATAGACAAAGTGGAAGCGGCTTTTTCAGCGGGTTGCCGACGCTTTGATGGCGCCCTGAATGGAATAGGTGGCTGTCCCATGGCCGGGGATGAACTGGTGGGTAATATGGACAGCTTATTGCTGATTGATTATTTTCGGAATAATAAGATGCTTCCGCCGTTAAACGAAGAAGCGCTGCAAAAGAGTACGACCCTGGCGGCAGAAATATTTCAAAATCATTAATGTGGATCCTTTTTTATTGCCCATAGAGATTGCCGGACCACCCGAAAAGATCCGTTACCCGCAGAAAATCCTGCTCACCGGTTCCTGCTTCACGGAACATATCGGTAATCACCTGAAGGATGTAAAATTCAATACGCTCCAAAACCCGAACGGAATTCTTTTTGATCCGGTCAGTGTGGCGCACAGTTTGGTTTCTTATGTTGACCGGAAACAGTATGAACCAAAGGATCTTTTTTTTCTGAATGAACTCTGGCAAAGCTGGCTGCATCACGGGCAGTTTTCTGACATGAGCCAGCAACATATACTGGATAAGATCAACGAATCCCAGCGCACGGCCCATGAATTCCTGAAAAAAGCGGATTGGCTGATCATCACCCTGGGATCTGCATTTTCCTATAGCCTGATAGAAAAACAGTTTCCCGTAGCCAATTGCCACCGCGCGCCTGCCGGCTGGTTTACAAAAAAGCTGTTGCCCGTTGACGAGATCCTTTCAGCGTTTGACGAAACCATTTACCGGTTACTTCAATTTAATCCCGGCTTAAATATTGTATTTACTGTAAGCCCGGTCCGGCATATCCGGGACGGCGTGGTGGAGAACAACCGGAGCAAAGCCCGGTTGATAGAAGTTGTTCACCATCTCGCAAATAAATTTGAAAGGATATATTATTTTCCTGCCTATGAACTGGTGGTTGACGTGCTGAGGGATTACCGGTTCTATGATAAGGATCTGGTGCATCCAAATTACCAGGCAACGTCTTTTGTACTGGAGCATTTCATGCAAAATTATGTGGATACTGCATCGCAGGCCCTTGGGGAGGAAATAAAAAAGATACGGATAGCTTACCGCCATAAGGCATTTCATCCAGACACGGAAGCCCACCGGCGATTTTTAAAAGAGCAGTTTTTAAAAGCCAGCGAGCTGGCGAACAAATTCCCGTTTTTAGATTTTACGCGGGAGCTTGCTCATTTTACACAGGAAAGATAAAGGCGTTTATTTTTTTAAATATAAGCCCAGTATCATGATCGTAAGGGATATCCAGAAGGTAAATATCCATTTGATCAGGTCGGATTTATGTTGTGACAAATCATCTTTTGTTGCGTAACGTAAATTATTCCGTTCTTCCAAACGAAATAAATCCTCTTTTGTAGCGCATTGGAGATCAATTTTTGCCTCCAACCGGTTCAGATCATCTTTTGTTGCAAATTGTCTCAGATCATCTTTTGTTGCAAATTGTTTCAGATCATCTTTTGTTGCAAATTGTTTCAGATCTTCTTTTATTGAAAATTGCAACGCATCGATTTTTGAATCTAATCGTTGTACATGCGATGTGAACTGCTGAATTTCATCCTTAAAATTGTCATTCATAACGGGTAACGGTTTTGAAAAGATGATTCTTTGCTTAATGGAACGAAAAGGTTGATTCATAATATCCTTGCTTCTTCAATCTAACCGGCCTTTTCACTTCGTTCTTTGCTAACTGAGGATTACTGCTTATTGTACGAAATTACGCCATTGTTTATTTTCATTCAAGGGTCTTCCTCGAAAAAAGCAGGGTAAAATCACCTTATTCTAATGAATCCGGTCGCCACGAACGTCTATTTTTGTAATGATGTCCGCTTCGTAATGAAGCCATTCTGCCCAGCGTTTGCGGGTCTTGTCCATTCCGAGATAGGTTTCAGCCAGTTCAATGAAGAGATGATAATGACCGGCTTCGCTTTCCATAAAGCGACGGTAGAATTTTTTCAGATATTCGTCTTCAAGTCCCTCGCTGAGGCGCTTGAACCGTTCGCAGCTGCGGGCCTCAATCATGGCCATGGTCAGGAGCTGATCCAGGAACCGGTCTTCAAAATCTCCGCCTTTTCTTTGAAATGCGATCAGGTGGTTAACGTATTCATCTTTCCGTTGTTTACCCAGTTTCAATCCTCTTTTAGTGAGTTCGGCAAGAACCATCCGGAAATGTCCCCATTCTTCGGTTACAATCGGCGCCAGGTCTGCCACGAGCCGGGCGCGGTCGGAATATTTTTGGATGAGCGTGATGCATGTAGTGGCTGCTTTTTGTTCGCAGAAAGCATGATCTGTGAGTATTTCCTCTATGGACAGGCCGGCGAGGTTCACCCAACGCGGGTCCGTCGCAAGTTGTAAGCCCAGAATATTTTTGTTACTGCCCATGTTTTTGCTAATGTCCCAATAAGCGGGATCTTTGGATCCTAAAGGTAGGAATCCCTGATTAGCCGGTAAGGGATTTACGGGTGAGCGTCAGGGTATATTTTCGGGATTACCGGCAGGAAACCGACAAAAAAATGAACTCCGATTTTCTCGATCAGAAACTCCAGACCAGGTTCCGCATGAATGCGTATCGCAGGCTTCAATTGGGCGGAGATAAAATTGATTTTTTCTCCAACGATTACCTGGGTATGGTTAAAAATAGATTGCTGGAAGAAGCGTTGGCATCCAATGCCTTTTCCCATGGATCTACCGGTTCACGTTTGCTGGCAGGCAACTATCCGCTGATTGAAGATACGGAAAGCCTGATCGCTGTATTTCATCAGTCTCCTTCCGCCCTGATCTTTAATTCCGGCTACGATGCCAATCTGGGTTTACTCGCGTGCGTGGCAGACCGGGGAGATACCATTCTGTATGACAAGCTGGTCCATGCTTCCATCCGGGATGGGATCCGGCTTTCAAGGGCCGGGGCTTTTTCGTTTGCGCATAATGACACGGAAGATCTTGAAAAGAAACTTCAAAAAAAAGCGGGACAGTGTTTTGTTGTTACAGAATCCGTTTTTTCCATGGATGGCGACCAAGCCCCGCTGGAGGAAATAGTTGAACTTTGTGAACGCTTTGATGCTCATCTGATCGTTGATGAGGCGCATGCAACCGGAGTGATCGGAGCACAGGGTGAAGGTCTGATGCAGAGCAGGGGTCTTCATCACCGGTGTTTCGCCCGCGTCCATACTTTTGGAAAGGCGTTGGGTTGTCATGGTGCAGCCGTGCTGGGCGGTGAAATACTGCGGAACTACCTGATCAATTTCTCAAGACCTTTCATTTATACAACGGCGCTTCCTCCTGTTGCTGTAGCGGCAATCAGGGCTTCCTACGGGATTTTTCCCGCCTTGCAGGAAGAAAGGATGCATTTAAAAAGACTCATTTCTTTCTTTCTGAAAAATCATACCATTCGTGCAGCTTCCGGAGCCTCGTTCTCTTTTAAAAATTCTGAAACCCCTGTTCAGTGTCTGATCGTTCCAGGGAACGAGCAGGTAAAGGCGCTTTCGGGTCATCTGGACGGCCTGAATATGGATGTGCGGCCCATCCTGTATCCTACGGTGCCTGAAGGAGCGGAAAGATTAAGGATCGCGCTGCATAGTTTTAATACGATGGAGGAAGTGCAATCGCTCTTTTCCGCCTTAGCGGGTAAAAAAATTTAGTTTCTTCGTGGTGGTCCGCCACCCGGATTTTTTAATGCGGCATTGAAGAATCCGCCAAAAAGGCCGTCCATGCCCAGCCGCACACCCACCTGTCCCGTTTTACCGTTCAGGTAAGAAGCCACCACATCCACGCGGAAAATCTTTAAAATGTTTTCCAGTCCTCCGAAGATTTCCACATAATTGTTATTCCTGTTTACGTAAAAAGCATTTGATCCGACCACGAGGTTCCATTGCAGGTTCCTCAGCAATGGAACTTTGTTGGTGAGCATGCCGTTAAAATGTTCTTCAACATGTCCTGTGGCATAAAATGCGGCGGTTGTGCTGTTGGCATAATAGGGAGCCAGCTGGAAGCTGTTTAAATATTCGCTGGCATAAAATGTCTGGTTGCCGTTGAAATGCTGAAAATCCTGAATGAATACTTTGCGGGTATTGAAAAAGCCACCGATACCAAAGCGGTATTTAAGAATACCCCTCAGCTTAAGGTTCAGGTCATCCCATACGGAAAATTGCCATTTGTCGTAATCCACATCCGAACCAAAAAGACCAGGGATTCCTTTCCGGTAAGAAAGCGCCAGGGTTGGATATTTCGATCCGATGGCCAGTTTGTTGTCCGGAAACTGAATGTATCGCAGGCCTGGTTTGAATTGCAGGTCAATACCCGCAATTACTGCCTGATGGCGGGGGAAGGCAGAATTTATTTTTTCGTAGGGATAATTGGGGGTGAACGCCCGGTCTTTCGATCCAAAAAAAGAAAAATCGCTGGTATTGTCCAATGGCTGGCGGTCCTCATATAAGAGTGAGCCGCCGATGCGCAAACCGTTGTCGAGCCTGGTTTTGTATTGGGCATACCCGAACGCGTTTTCATAGATCTTCAGATAGTTCCTCCTCGCCAGTAGCGTATAGATCTCGTTGATGAGCGGACTGACGGGATTTTCCGGATTGAACTGACTCACTCTTTTGCCGCCGGAAAAGGACCAGGTGCTGCGACTCGAACTGCCCCCGCTCATGTCGTAGACTGCCTGTTTCCGGTTGAAATTTATAGTGGCCCAGGCGTTCAGGCGGGTATTGCTGAAGCCATACCGGATGTGTGGAATAAATTCGAAGTTGTTTCCGGTTGCCAGGTTTTCTTTCTTCACTGTTAATTCTCCGTTGATCACCAATCCTTCCACCGTATTGTATTCCAGCTTGGGAAGCAGCGGCTGGGTGGTACCGGAAAGGGGCCTGGCTGAATCGTAATCGGATCTCTTAACGCCTGTGATCAATACATTCAGTGCAGAGAACCTGCCTTCCGTTCTTCGCAGGGAATCATTCCGGTGTTTGATGTATGCAGGACTGTGACTGGCCCTGTACATACTGTCTTTGCGGCGATAATCCTCCATTTCTTCAGCTTCCAGCGGAACCGGCCTCAGGGAATCCCAATAAGCCATTGTTTTTTTATTGACGGCGGTATCGTATTGCACCACCACGTTGTTGAAGTATTTTTTCCTGAATTTCGGGCCCAGATCGTACTTGCTGTATACATTTAAGATATTCCCGGAAGCGTTGATCCCGAATTTATTAAAGCTGAAATGGACAACCTGGTTCTGGGTTCGCCAAATGGTTGCTGTGATGGGTGACTGGATCTGGCGTATGTTGAATGTATCTACAATTTCCAGTTGGTAATCTTTAGTGAGGGTGAGGTCGAGGCTGTGTATGCGCCAGTCCCCGTCCGTTATATTGATGGTGCCGGAGAATAGCGGTTCAAATCTTCTTTTCGGGATCACGCGGATCTCATTGATCTCCTTTCCGTCTTCCGTAAACGATCCGAGAAATTTATACCGGTAATAATTCAGGGCGCCGTCGGCAATGGGAGATACGTACCCGCGCGGACTTAGCTGGGTGATAAAAATATTGACGTTGTTATTATAAAAATTGACGAATGTCGGAAAATTGAATCCAAAACCATTGGTTCCGCTTTCCTTTCCCGAGATCACCTCCAGTTTGATCTTATCCGGCTTTTTAAATGAAACCTTGGTAAGTGATTCGGATAGATAAACGATGCCTTTTCCGGCTGAATCTACGCCCAGGTCCCGGCGATCCTGGTCCTTGAATGATTTTCCCAGCACTTTTGCGGGAAGGGTTTTGGTTTTCAGGAGCGCCTTGATATACGCTTCACAGGTAAATGAATCCAGCGGATCTTCGTATGATTTTCTTTTTTTGATGGCATGCCGGATAATTTCATAAGCCGGATCTTCGGCACCGGCTTTCACCACCACCTCTTTCATTGATATTTGCTGCAGTTGCAACCGGAAGTTCAGCGTCACCGGCTCCGTGCCAAGTCTTATGGCCGTTTCCTGTCGTCCGTATCCCACATACTGGCATACGATATTGTAGTTTCCTGCCGGCAGATTGAGAAAATACAGGCCGCTGTTGTTGCTGGTTGTTCCGATGGATGTGCCTTTTACAAAAACGGAGGCATAGGGAAGTATTACACCTTTGTCATCGGTGACCGTACCGGTGATCTTTACTGCAAATGCAGCCTGAAAAAAGAGCAGCGCGGAAAGGAGCAGGTAAAAGGATTGCTTCATGAATTATATTATAACGAAGCCAGTCGATGGATCGTTGCGTTACTTTCTCATATCGGCTGGTTTCCTTCCGGTGGTGGACCCGAATGGAACAAAAGCCTTCTCAGATAAGAACCAGCGAGCGCTGCACAGCCTGCTACAAGTGCACCGATCAGGGAAGTAATAATAATCAGCAGGAGGGAAGACCCGCCCAGTCCGAAAATGCTGGCTATTTTTTGTGACAGGATACCGCCGTTTTTATTATCGATCCACCAGGCCAACACTTCCCATAAGAGAAATACGCCCAGGAATCCGGAAAGAAATGAATAGGCAGGTTTTTGCGGAATGGTCGCGCTCACGGCAAATGCGGCCAGGGCAATTCCCCACCAGGGCAGATAAAGACCGCAAACGAAGGCAACCAATGCGGTAACCAGAATCGAAAGAATATATTTTAACATAGTCGTTTTCTTTATAGTGAAGTTGCCCGGATGATGGCCTTGACTCGTTTGTCTGTTTCTTCCTCTCTGCCCATCATCCACAATGAATAATATTTTCCTGCTGCCCAGTTGTCCACAAAATTATCATAGTAGGGACTGCCCGGATTTCCGCTTTGTCCACCCGGATAAATCCCATAAGCTTCCGTATTTTCTGAAAGCTGAACGATCATACGCCAACTGGGTCCATGGTCCTTTTTAACGGCGTTGATGGCAAATTTCCCTCCGGAATTCATAATATTCAGCCTACTGAACGGATCGAGGTTGGCCAGGTGTTCCACCACGGTTCCCTTCCTTTTTCCCCAAACCAGTTTTCCATCCATATCGAGCTGTTGGCAGGAAGCCGACGCCTTCTTAAATGCCAGCAATACATCCTGTTTCAGGGTTTCTTTCTCCGGTGTGCGGATATCGTCCAGGAATTCATAGGCGGTATCGTGCAGTATACCTTCCAGCAACGTGCTTTCATTGGGGTAATATCCCGGCAGGTTGTCGTTGGCCAGTTCATCACTCCACACCACGGAGCTGAGACTATCCCACAGCACATCGAAAACAGAAGGCGCTTTACTTTCTGCATCATATCGCAGGTCCCATTCCTGCAGCAGGTCATAATATTTTTTTTCAGTTTCATCCAGAACCGCCGGATCAATATTATTCAGGATCACCGGCCGTGCCATTTGAGCAAAAAGATTGTAGTCGTCCGTTTGCAGTTTCATCATTTCGGGAATGCCGATGTCTTTCATCTGGCTCAGGTACCGGTTGATCATCATGCCGCGGTAATTCGGGTAATTGCCGCCCAGATAATAAGGATATTCGGAAGGATTTACGGGGTATTGGTTAGCGCTGCTGACGAATCCCCTTTCGGGATTCAGCATACGGGGATTTTCATCCTGGGGTATCATGCCCTGCCAGGCATAGGTACTGTCGGTACCCGGCATAACGAAGTCGCCCTGTCTTTTCCATTTGGCCGGGAATTCTCCCTGGTCGCAAATGGCAATGTCGCCGTTTTTGCATGCGAATATAACGTTCTGCCCCGGGGTATGCAGCCATTTGATGGCTTCCAGGTAATCAGCATAATTTTTTGCGTGGTCAAGGGAATTAAAGGCTCTCAGTTCATTGCTCGCATCATGGGCTTTCCACCTTACGGCATAATACTTATTATTCGTTTGCCGGCTGCCGGAAAAACTTTTGTCGTACATCACAGGCCCGAATACGGTGTAAGCAACCGTATCGATATACTCCACGGTATCCTTCATGAGGATGTGTTCGTATCGGAAATCCGTTGTTTTCCATTCTCCGTTATACCAGTATTCCTTACGGGTATCGTCCCTGAATTTTATTTCGTAATAATCCCTGACATCGCGCATGGCATTGGTAAAGCCAAAGGCGCAACTGTCGTTGAACCCGATGACGATCCCCGGCGCACCGGGAAAGCTGGCGCCGTAAGCATTGAAAGAGGGACAACTGAGCTGCATTTCATACCAGAGGGAGGGCAGGTGAAGTCCCAGATGCGGATCGTTGCAGAGTATGGGCGCACCGCTTTTGGTTTTTTTACCGCTCACCGCCCAGTTGTTGCTTCCGTTGTCTTTATCCGGTTTGGATGATTTTACATGCACCGTATCGGTATTTTGCAGATAAGCGCTGTCACTTCCTGCAGGTGCTTTCACCAGAATGCCTGGCATACGTGAAAGCGTATCGTGCGGAACAATGGGGTCCAGCGAATCCTGTTGCGTCGGGAACATCTTGTTAAATGCCGGATAACCCAGCAGGGAACGCAGGTTGGTATATTCAAAGTCGTCTTCCGCGCCTGCCAGATCGAGCGACATGAATTTCAGGAAAAGGGCCGTTTTGAGGTTGCTCCACAATTCCGGTTTATAGTTGAGCAATTTGTATTCAACGGGAAGTTCACTTTCCTTCAGACTGGTTATATAAGCGTTCACGCCGGCGGTATAGGCATCTGCCTCTGATTTGGAAACCGGATCCTTTTCCATTTCAACCACCGCTTTTTCTGCGGCATATCCCATACCGAGCCTCCTTTTTTCCCGGTCGTACGCCAGTGCTTTGGGCCCTATCAGTTCACTGATGCGTCCGGCTGCGGCATAGGTCTGGAATTCCATCTGCCACAAACGGAATTTGGCATGCAGGTAGCCTTGTAAATAAAAGGCATCGGCGTCATTTGACGCAAAAACATGGGGAACGAGCCGGTCATCCAGATAAACTTCCGCCGGATCTTTCAATCCGGGTAATTGCAGATCCTGCCCGAAATCCTTGTCCACCGGCTCGGCATTCTGCCAAAAGCCATGCTGCGGGCTCAGGAACTTTCCGATGGGCGGCGATTTGCCCCAGGGTGTATTCAGTACAATCACCAACAGGAGCGTTACCACCGTGGATATCAGAAAGGGGAGAGATTTCATGAAGTGTTTTTCGATGTTGAAAATCAATTAAAAGTAAAATATTTTTAGCCAAATCTGAAGGGTTTGCTGAAATGAACCCCGGTTTCTTTAAACATCAATCCTTTTGTAAATTTGCAGCTTGGCAACGCTTCATAACCGGATATCGCAAAAAGAACTTAAACAAAGGCTGCTGGAAGAAACAGAGCCACGGACAACCCTCTCGTTTTACCGGTATTTTCCCATTGCCGATCCAAAACAATTCCGGGATGAATTATACCTGGCGCTTTCCACTATGCAGGTATTTGGAAGAATTTATCTGGCCTGCGAAGGGATCAACGCACAGGTCAGCGTGCCGGTTTCCCGGATGAGCGATTTCCGGGATTATCTTGAATCCGCGGAACCTTTGAAGGGCCTCAGGCTGAATAGGGCTTTTTTTGACAACGGAAAGTCTTTCTGGGTGCTGAAGATCAAAGTACGGGAGAAGATCGTTGCGGATGGGATCAGGGATGAACGTTTCAGCATGGAGAAAAAAGGCCGGTATGTAAATGCCGAAACATTTAATGAACTGACCCGTGATCCGGAAACAGTGGTGGTGGATATGCGCAATCATTATGAATATGAGGTCGGACATTTCGACAATGCGCTGGAAATACCCAGCGACACATTCCGCGAACAGCTTCCCATGGCCGTCGAAATGCTGAAGGAGAAAAAAGAAAAACCGGTGATTATGTATTGCACAGGGGGCATTCGTTGCGAAAAAGCGAGCGCTTATCTGCTTCATCAGGGATTTAAACAGGTATATCACCTGGAGGGCGGCATCATTCATTACGCCAATACCGTAAAGGAGAAAAGTCTCGAAAATAAGTTCCGCGGAAAGAATTTTGTTTTTGATGACCGGCTGGGGGAGCCGATCAGCGGAGAAGTGATCGCCCATTGCCACCAGTGCGGCAAACCGGCAGATACACATACCAATTGTAAAAACAGCGGATGCCATCTGCTGTTTATCCAGTGCGCGGCATGCGCCGAAAAATACGATGGCTGCTGCAGTGTGGAATGCCAGGCGGTTTATAGTCTTCCGGCAGAGGAACAAAAAAAGCTGCGCAAAAGCAGGGAAAATGATCAGAAGATCTTTAACAAATCGCGGCGGCGGCGCAGGGAGTAAAAGCAGATCGGCCCCCGTGTTTTATTATATCAAGACGGTATTCTGAATATCACGCAAAAGATCAGTAGTTGGGGAGACCTGCATCATCCTAAAATCCTGGATGCCCTCCGGATGCTGCTGGGATTTTTTTTTAGTTGTTAAAGGCATTGGTTTTTTAAACAATGCCGGTTATCTGAGATACCTGATCATTGAAAACAGGGTCATCCGGCAATCACCGGAAATGATCAGGGCGCTGATCGATTATGTAACCTACATGCATCTGTTGGGGGGTGCCCTTATTCTTTTTACAAGACTGTGGGCCTTATTGCAGTTGCCGGTTGTATTTGGCGCGGTATTTTTTGCGAATATTTTATCTCCTTATGTTAATGCCGAGCTTTGGCTTTCCATACTCGTGCTTGGACTCCTGTTTCTTTTTGTTATTATCGGTTCGGGTCCTTTATCCCTCGACCATTTTCTAGTGAAGTTTAAATTGGAAAGAAAGGATCGTCGCTGATGCTGGGAATTTCCGGAATGAAAAAGATGTTGCAACGATTCGTTTTTAATGTCACAGCTTGCTGCATTTTTTTATGTACTTCCGCGAATTTAATGAGGCAGGAAAATGAGACGATAGATAACGCATTGATCCCTTTCTGCAAAGACCACGGCCATGTATGAGGAATCGGTATTGATGGTGTCGAAAAATGGAAAATTGCCTGCGGCCAATCTGTTGTACAGGCCTCGTAAAATACTTTCTGTCAGGAATTCCGCATTGAATATGGAGTATAAAGACGGGTAGACTGGGAGTATCAGGATGGACGCACCATGACAGAGCCTGATCAGGACGCATGAAAGACGGACGAAAGACGTATGAAAGTTTAAATCGGCGGGAGATGTATAGCGCGTAGCGGGCACGAATAGTATGATTCCAGCCGTTTATAAATTTGCAGAGAACAGGCCGGAAACAGCGAGGAATTTACCGGGCCTGTAAAATTTACGCAGTTTGTTATCCCTGATCCTTCGGTGGCACTGCCTATGAGGCAAATAAGTACCGTCTATTTACGGATGAATACCTCCCGGTGTATCCATTCGACTGCAGCCGGTTAAAAACAATATGATAGTCCGGAGAATAGGGGCGGGTGCTGCAGACATTAATCTATTTGAGGTTATCTATATCGTCTATATCTCTTGGGCGTCCGGACTCCTTTTTGTTTTTCAATAAATCGTTGTAGCCAATAAAATTGACTTTTATACCTTCAATTACAACTTCCTTTCGATTTACAAAGCATTCTTTAAATGTCACGCCGTCAATTTCAGTTAATAGATCAATTCTAAGCGGGGGGTAACCCAATTGAATGACATTTCCCGCCTTGGTGAAATCTGCCGGAGTGAGTTTAAAAGATGAAAACCCAAATTCATTTACTGATCTTAAAATTAATCCGGCATTTTGTGGGGTCGGGTTTAGCCAAATGTCTAAGTCGCCTGTATATCTGGGATGGCCGTGTATGCCTACTGCATAACCACCAACAATTAAGTATTCAGCCTTGTTTTTGATTAACAATTCTATAAACTCTTTGAAGTCTTGGCTGAACATCCTTTTTATAATTTATATATTGTTGCCTTAATGTTTCAATAGCCTGAAGTCTCTCAATTTCACTCTTCGACATCCAATACATAAAGTCAGTATTTCTGTCCTTCAGCTGCACTATTTTAAGGCTTTTGTCCATACTTCAAATATAACGAGATTTCCGATGGCGGTAGTACTTATACAGGACCGTCTGCGGAATTGACCAACAGTTACCATCTGATATCCATCTCTGCCCCCGGTTAATTTTTCAATTTTCCCATCTCCCTCATCACTGCCTGAAAAATTTCTTCCTCGCTCAGACTGACCGGTAAAAATTTTTCCCCTATCACTTTTTCGTACAGCTCGATATACCGGCGGGAGATGGTCTCGATCCATTCATCGCTCATCTGGGGAACAGTCTGTCCTTCTTTCCCCATAAAATTATTTTCGATCAGCCATTCCCGCACAAATTCTTTACTGAGCTGTTTTTGTTTTTCACCACGGCTTTGTCTTTCTTCAAAGCCATCTGCATAGAAATAACGAGAGGAATCCGGTGTGTGGATCTCATCCATCAGGTATATAGTATCGCCGATTTTTCCGAATTCGTATTTGGTGTCCACGAGGATTAACCCTCTTTTAGCAGCGATCTCTTTTCCGCGTTGAAAAAGTGCCAGCGTATATTTTTCGAGAAAAGCATAGTCGGCTTCCGGCACAACGCCGCGGGAAATAATTTCCCCGCGTGAAATATCTTCATCATGACCTGCTTCTGCTTTGGTGGAAGGCGTGATGATGGGTTGGGGAAAGTAATCGTTTTCCCTTAGTCTCTCCGGCAATGCCACGCCGCACAAAACCCTTTTCCCCGCTGAATAGGTGCGCCAGGAATGACCGGTCAGATTCCCCCTAACCACCATCTCCACACGATAAGGAACGCAGCGTTTTCCGATACTGACCTGCGGTGCGGGCGTGGATAAGAGCCAGTTAGGACAAATATCCAGGGTGGCGTTCAGCATGTATGCAGCAATCTGGTTCAAAACTTGTCCTTTATAGGGGATCGGTCTCGGCAGGATCACATCAAAAGCGGATATCCTGTCGGATACGATCATGACCAGCCAGTCGTTTTTAATGCTGTACACATCGCGGACCTTTCCGCGGTAGAAAGCGGTCTGATCCGGAAAAATAAAAGGATTCATGCAGTGAATTTGATTGCAAATATTAGGATTTGATTTTGATTACTCAATAAAAGCTAACGAATTCAATCATCTAAACGACTTTTTATGAAACACCTGTTCAGCTTTGTACTTGCCTTAGCCATAGGATTTCTGTGTCAGCCAAAAGCCTTCGCTCAAAAGACGATCATCTCCGGAAAAGTCAGTAATACCGAAACAAAGGAAGCCATTCCGGCGGCTTCGGTTTTGCTGAAAGCTGCTTCCACAGGAACATTTACCGATAGCCGGGGAGCGTTCAAATTAAATATCAGCAATTTCCCTGCAACGCTCGAAATCTCGTCCGTCGGTTATGAATCCAAAGAAGTGGTGGTGGACAATAATGCAGTGGTATTGGACATCGAACTGCAGCCGGCATCGGAGATTGGAAAGGAAGTGGTGGTTTCTGCCACCCGTTCGCAGATCAGGAGTCTGGAGTCCCCGGTTTCCATTGAAAGAATGGGCATTGCCGCCATCCGGGAAGTGCCTGCGCCTTCTTTTTACGACGCCCTGGCAAACCTTAAAGGCGTGGATGCCGTTACTTCTTCCATCATGTTTAAAACACTGGGAACAAGAGGTTTTAATGGCAGCGGAAACCTGAGGATGAATCAACTGGTGGACGGCATGGATAACCAGGCGCCGGGATTGAATTTTTCCGTGGGAAATATTGTGGGCCTGAATGAACTGGATGTGGATAACGTGGAACTGCTACCGGGCGCATCTTCCGCATTGTACGGATCCGGTGGCATGACGGGCACTATTCTCATGACCAGCAAGGATCCTTTTAAATACCAGGGTCTGAGTGTGCAGATAAAACAGGGCGTAAATCACCTGGGTGACGATAACAGCAAGGCTGCGCCTTTTTACGACTGGATGGCGCGGTACGCAAAGGCATTTAATAATAAACTGGCGTTCCGGGTTTCTGCTGAATACACCCAGGCCAAAGACTGGATGGTTTCTGATTACCGGAATTACAGTGCTTTAAAGGGCCAGCCCATAGCGGGAGACAGGCGTCTGCCTGATTACAACGGGGTAAACAGCTATGGTGATGAAAGTGCTTATTTCAATGTTCAGGATCAGTTGAAAAAAGCTGCTGCCGCTTATCTGGCAGCAGGGGACCCGGTGACCGCCGCCCAGCTGAATGGCATCGCCAGCCTGACGCCTGCCAATTCGGGTGTCAGCCGCACGGGGTATAATGAAAATACACTCACCGATTATAAGGCCTACAATTTCAAAGCCTCCGCCGGGTTATTTTATAAAATAACAGACAATACCACGGCCAGCCTTTCCGGAAATTTTGGGAGCACCAATACGGTTTATCAGGGAACGGACCGCTACAGTTTGCGCAATGTGCGGATCGGCCAGTATAAAGCGGAAGTAACCGGTAAGCGTTTTTATGTCAGGGCCTACACCACGCAGGAACAGGCGGGAGATTCTTATGATATGGTGGCCGCCGCCACCCTGCTGAATGAAGCCTATGCGCCCACGGCTACTGTCTGGGCCCCGAATTACATCAATGCTTATGCGCAAACCTTTGGAGCGGCTTATGGCGGGGGACAAACCCCTGACCAGGCCTATGTTACAGCCAGCGCCGCCGCCAGAGGTTATGCCGATGCGAACCGGTTACAGCCGGGTACGCCGGCTTTTAATAAGTCTCTGGATTCCCTGAAACGACTGGCCATCCCTGCAGGAGGCAAGTTCAATGACCAGACCAATTTATATGTGGGGGAAGGCATGTACAATTTTTCCGACCTCATCCATTGGGCCGACATAACCGTGGGGGCGTCCACGCGCGAATTTGTGCTGAATTCGCATGGGACCATATTTGCCGACACCGCAGGAACCATTAAGATCAACGAAAGCGGCGCTTTTGCCCAGGTACAGAAAGGATTTTTTAATGATCTGCTGAAGATAACGGTTGCTGCCCGATATGATAAGAACTCCAATTTCGCCGGTCGTTTTACACCCAGGCTGACGGCTGTTTACCGGGTTGCGCGGGATCAATTTATCCGGGCTTCATTTCAAACGGCATACCGTTTTCCTTCCACCCAGAATCAATACATCAACCTGCAAACCGGATCCGCGCGGCTGATTGGGGGATTACCCCAGTTCATAGATGCTTATGGATTGAGATCAAATACGTATGACACGGCTGCCCTTGGTAATTTTCAGCGAACCGGCACGCAGCCAGTCCAATACCAGTTCAAAGAATTTAAACCGGAATCAGTTGCTTCCTGGGAACTGGGATACAAGGCGCTTATCGCTCGCAAATTGTTGATCGATATTTACGGATTTTATGCCCAGTACACCAATTTTATCGGACTTACCGTGCTGATCAAGGATCCCTTTACCCTGGGCCAAACGAACCGGAATACCTTCGGCATATACACGAACAGCGGCAACAAAGTGAATACCGTCGGTGCCGGTCTGGGGCTGGAATACGCACTGCCGATGGGATTTATTGCTTCCGGTAATATTGCATACAATGATATTTCCAACAAGGATATTACGGTGCTCACCCAGTTCAACACGCCGAAAATAAAATTTAATTTTTCTGTGGCGAACTATACCATTGCGAAATTCTATGGATTCAATTTGACCTATCGCTGGCAGCAAAGTTACCTTTATGAATCTTCTTTCGTCAGCGGCAACACGCCCGCATTCGGCACGCTGGACGGACAGATCAGCATGAAATTGCCGAAGCTGCATGGCACTATAAAACTGGGCGCTACCAACCTGCTGAATAAATATTATGTGGATGCCATTGGCAATGCAAACATCGGAGGTTTGTATTATATCAGTCTCGGGTATAATTTATGAGGACAGTTGACGGTTAATCTCCGACCGGTAGACTTATAAAAAATTGTCCATTGTCAACTCATACGTTGAAGCGGAAATGCATCACGTCCCCGTCTTTGACGATATATTCTTTTCCTTCTATCCGGAGCTTTCCGGCCTCACGGCATGCGGCTTCGGATTTGTATTTTAAAAAGTCGTCGTAGGCAATCACTTCCGCTTTGATAAATCCTTTCTCAAAATCCGTATGGATCACACTGGCGGCCTGGGGCGCCTTCCAGCCGGTGTGGATGGTCCATGCCCGCACTTCCTGCACACCTGCGGTGAAATAGGTTTGGAGGGAAAGCAAATGATACACCGCCCTTATCATTTTATTCAGTGCTGGTTCCTTCATCTGATATTCTTCCATGAACATGGCTTTATCGTCAGCATTCTCCAGTTCCGCAATCTGCTGTTCGATGGAATTGTTCATCACGATCACGTCTGCATCTTCCCCATCAATTCCTTTTGTCAACGCTTCGGAAAATTTATTTCCCGTATGCATGGAGGTTTCGTCTACATTGGCGATGTACAAAACCGGTTTATCTGTAAGCAGAAACAGATCGGCGATGGCTGTTTTTTCCGTTTTGCTGAGATCAAGTTCCCGGATATTCTTTCCTTTTTCGAGGTGTTCCTTGCAGTGTTTCAGCACTTCATATTCTGCTTTTATTTTCGGATCGGCCGTGCGCAATAATTTTTCCGTACGGTAAAATTTTCTTTCCACACTGTCCAGATCCTTCAGTTGAAGTTCCGTATCAATGATTTCCTTGTCGGAAATGGGATTGATGGCACCTTCGTCCCGCAGGATATTTTCATCCTCAAAACAACGGATCACATGCACGATGGCATCCACTTCGCGGATATTGGCCAGAAATTTATTTCCCAGTCCTTCTCCTTTGCTGGCACCTTTTACCAGTCCCGCAATGTCAACAATTTCAATCTGAGTGGGCACGATCCGGTCCGGATGAACCAGCTCCGCCAGTTTATTTAAACGGTTATCCGGAACATCCACGAGACCGATGTTGGGTTCAATGGTGCAGAAACGGTAATTGCTAGCCTGGGCCTTTGCACTGGTACTTACCGCATTGAACAGGGTGGATTTGCCAACATTCGGTAAACCGACGATACCTGCCTTTAGTGCCATGACTTATATTATTTTTATTGTTGGAAACGGATTGATTTTGCGCCCGCAAAGATAGAAGTATTTAAGAGATGGTTATTTTATTACTTATATTCAAGCCTTAAATAATGACGGGATATGGCGCTGAACCTCATCTGGATCATTTTCTTTCTGATTGCCTTTATCACGGCCCTGATCAGGCTGGTTTTTTACGGAGAGACCGATATTTTCAAAACCATGGTGGATGGTGTTTTTGATTCGGCCAATGTGAGTGTGCAGATTGCCATCGGACTCATCGGGATCATGGCGCTTTTCCTGGGATTTATGAATGTGGGTGAAAAGGCTGGCGGGGTCCGGTTCCTGTCCCGCATCATCGGTCCGTTTTTCAATCGTCTTTTTCCGGAGGTGCCAAAGAATCATCCTTCCATGGGTCATATGGTCATGAATTTTTCTGCTAACCTGCTGGGCCTGGATAATGCCGCTACGCCTTTTGGTTTAAAAGCCATGATCAGTCTTCAGGAACTGAACCCGGTTAAAGACACGGCATCGAATGCGCAGATCATGTTCATGGTACTGCATGCTTCGGGGCTTACCATTATTCCGGTGAGCATCATTGCCCAAAGGGCCATCCTGAAATCAACCAATCCAACCAGCATTTTCATCCCCTGCATGATTGTCACGTTCGCTGCCACGGTTGTGGCGCTGACGGTCGTGGCCGTCAAACAGCGGATCAATTTATTCCAGCCTGTGATCCTGCTCTGGATCGGGGGCATTTCCGCGCTCATCGCTTCGCTGGTGTATGTGTTGCACATGCACACCAGCTACATTGTTCCTTTCTCAAACATCTTCAGCAACGGGCTCATCATGCTGTTGTTTACCATTTTCATCATCGGCGGCATGATTAAAAAGATCAATGTTTATGAAGCTTTTATTGACGGTGCGAAAGAGGGCTTCCAGGTGGCAGTGACCATCATTCCTTACCTGGTAGGCATGCTCGTGGCCATCAGCGTGCTCAGAAGTTGTGGTGTGTTTGATTATATCGTAAAGGCCATCGGTTCTTTTTTTGTTATGCTGCACGTAAATACCGATTTTGTTTCGGCGCTGCCCACGGCGCTGATGCGACCGCTAAGCGGGAGCGGGGGGAGGGCCATGATGATCGATACCATGAAGACCTATGGCCCGGATTCTTTTCCCGGCCAGCTTTCCGGTATTTTCCAGGGTACAGCGGATTCCACTTTTTATATCGCTGCCTTGTATTTTGGTTCCGTGGGCATAAAAAAAATCCGTTATGCCATTCCGGCGGCGCTGCTCGCCGACCTCGCAGCGATTGTTACGGCGATTGTGATTGCTTATTTTTTCTTTCCCCACTGAGGAAAGGGTTGATGGTATATAGTCGATGGTAGATGGGTATTTATTGCGAATTCGAAATTTAAGTCCATGTACCATCAACCATATACTATCCACGGGAATTTCAGTTCTTCAAAAGTTCAGCCTTCGTCTTCGGTCTTCGCTCTTCCAGCCATTTAAAATTGCGGAGTTTCATGTCATCGAATTTTACTTTGCGGATGGGGGTGATAATACCGTCCGCATCATTCCGGAGAACTACTTTATTCAGAACTTTTTTTAAGAAGATCAGATCAATCACATCGGCCTTGTTTACCCGGTTCACGCCCACCAGGGCCATGCTGTCGTCCTTTACATAATACACCGCTTCGGCACTTCCTTTGGCACGCATGAAATCAATTACCCCATTTTTGAAATAACCATTGATGGTGTTTCCTTTTACCTGGTTAAACATATACGCACCTACTTTCCCCACGACGAGGCCATTCTCAAAAACATACAAACGCTCCGGTTTTTTGTTCTTCGTATACATGAACAGGGTATCTCCGGATACCTGGTATCCGCCGGCCCAGGCCACCGGATCGTAAAATAAGCGGAAGATGGAATCCTGTCCGGAATAATAGAGGCTGTCTGCCACGGCCTGCAGGGAATCGGAAAAGATGCGCACGTGATGATAAGCTTTCAGGAAACGCAGGGTGCTGTCGTTTGGATTGCGGGCAGTTTTCAGGATGGGCATGTCCTGCACGGAATCGACCTGTTTCAAAACGGAATCGGGAATCACTCCGGAAAATAAGGTGTCCGCACGGATGTACACCGAATCCTGATCATCACCCTTCAGGATCATCAGCGGGGTCTGCGTGGCCAGCAGGGTATTGTTTTTTTTATCGCCAACCATATTGCCGGAGATCAGTGTAAAACCCTGTGCCGTATCCCGGTAAACTGCATTTCCAATGGCTGTGCTGAGCCCCAGGCTGTCGTCGAACTGAATGGAATCGGCGGTAATGGCCTGGGAACCATCTGTGACGGTGGCCCTTTTTGCAAAATGTGCGCGGTGATTTTTCAGATCGTAATATCCTTCCCGGGTGTCCACGGTGCGGCCGCTGCTGTCCCGGATATGGGTCATGGTAATGAAAGTAGCGATCTGACGGTCGTTGTTGTACAGCAGAGAATCCGCAGTGAGACTGTAGGCGGGATCTGTCAGCACCACATCTTTTTTAAACAATACATCTTTGGTTTCTGCGTAATAAGTGCCCTCTTTGCTGGTGACGGTGGTGCTTTCGTTCACCACCTTCCCCCCGTTGAGGTAGTTGCCGATATGCTGGTTCATATCGTAGTTCAGATCTTCGGTACTGAGTACGCCCTTACCGTCTTTCAGCACTACTTTCTTCTGAAAAATAATGTATTTTGTATCCACGAAATATTTCATGTACTGAGAGTAGATATCAGTGGAATCATTGTCGTTGATGTGCACATTTCCGAAGGCCTCCATGAAATTTTCCTTGTGGTTGATGGCGAGACTGTCGCAGTAAAATAATGTTTTATCGCTTTGCAGTTTTACATGACCGAACAAACTCTGGATGGCGACAGAATCCTTCTGCAGCTCACGCAGGGTGTCGGTATGCCAGATATAAACGGTGCGGGTGCTATCGCCGTTTTTCGATTTGAAAGGAACGGCAACCTGGGCGGTTGTACAAAGGCACAGGCAGCAGCCGAAGATTACCAGCCAAAGCGCCGTTAGTTTCATCCGTTAATTTTTATGGGTCGAATGGGTGGTCAACGGCATCATTTCTGGTTTGTGGAATCGCTGAGCGGGGCACTGAGCGGTCCGCTTTTGTCCTTTTTGCCGAATATGGAAATACTTACATACCGTTTCGGATGCACGCGCAGATCATCCAGCAGGGTATTGAGGCTGCGCGTGGTGCTTTCCAGATTCTGATACAGTTTCTTATCGTTCAGCAATAAACCGAGGGTGCCGCTGGTACTGTTCATTTTATTTACGGCGTTGTTGAGGGAGGTCATCGCATCCTGTGCGCTTTTCAGCGTTTCGTCTATTTTGGCATTGGCCAGTTTGCCGGTGGTTTTTTCCAGGTTATCGAGGGTTCCGGTGATCCGCTGGTTATTATTCGCCAGGTTATTGGTGAAGCTGTCCAGGTGGACCATGGAATGGGCGAGGGCGCCGGTTTTTTCATTCAGGATCACTTGCAGGGAAGCCGATGACCTTGCCAGATTGCCGATGATGGCCGCGAAATTGTTTTTAACCGTGGGGTCGAAAAGTCCCCCGATCACCCTGATCAGGGAATCGAGCGATCCCAGGGTACTGCTCAGCCGGGAAACAACGGGGCTGAGGTTGCTCTGTACTTCAGACAACAAGTTGCCTTTTTCCTGCGTGGTTAGCGTATCACCATCATTGATCAGATCCTGGGAATCCCCTTTTTTAATGATGATGTCTGCGGATCCGATCAGGCCGGCATCGATTAGGGCAACAGAGTTTTTGGGAATGTTCACGTCTTTTTTCATGCTGATGGCCACCACAATGCCGTCCACATTTTTATCCACGGGACTGATCGTATATACGGAGCCCACTTCCAGCCCCTTTATTTTCACTGAATTGGAGGTCTCCAATCCTTCCACGCTTTTAAAGACCGCGTAGATCTTTTTACTGTGTTCAAACAGGTCCTTACCCTTCAGAAAATTAAATCCGAGGATCAGGAGGGCAATAGCAATGGCGGTCAGCGCGCCTATTTTGGTTTCATTTGAAATTTTCATCCGGGGTCTTTTTATGGAATACCTCGCTATGTCTTCTTTTACATCTGGTTATACGCTCACAAACCTACAGGAAAAAGATCATTGGGCAAAGATGGATCGGGGGAACGGACGGCGGTTTGTTATTTGGTGGAATCGACAGGGGCTGCTTCTATGGTGTCTGAATTGCCCTCCAGCTGATCCTTGTAGCGTTTCAGGGCCTCCACAATATTCTCCACCACTTCATCCTGACCCTTGTCACTGTTGAGATATTCTTCTTCTTCCTTATTGCTGAGGAAACCTACTTCAATCAGTACGCTGGGCATTCCGGTGGCCTGGAGTACCTGTATGCCGACGTCCCTTTGCTTTACCCCATAACTCTGCCGGCCCGCGGCGGCAAAGGACTGTTCCACCAGGGTGGCAAAAAGGGCGCTGTTGTCAAAATATTTCTTTTCGTATAAAGTCGCGCGCATACGGGCCTCCGGTGAACTCAGGTCAAAAGCCTCTTCATTGGCTGTACTGTCCGTAACGTCTTCGCCACTTTCTTCCGTTTCATTGATAGCGTCATTTTTACTACCCTGTTTGCCGGCTTTCCAGATATAGGTTTCGGTACCGACGCGCATATTTTTTACCCAGTAGGATTCATACACCGGGGCATTGACCCATCTTTTTCTTTTCTTTTTCCCGCGACCCACATAAACGAGTTTTCTTTTATGACCAATCACCCTTTTTTCATAATATCCGCCTGCCGGCTGCCGGGTGGCATTGCAATGTATGCTGATGAAGAGGTCGCCCTTGGCCTGGTTGGCGATCTGGGCACGGCCATGAAGATCATCTTTCAGATTACTGGCATTATTGACAGCGGCATCGGTGGTGCGCGTAAAGACCACCTTTATTCCCGGGAAATTTTTTTTAACAGCCTCCCCCAGTTTCAGGGAAATATCCAGGGTAACGTCTTTTTCTGTGGAGATCAGTCCCCGGGTTCCGGGATACGGTCCCCCATGACCCGGATCAATAACGAGGATGCGGACCTTTGGCGATCTTGGATTCGGATTTGAACCGCTGCCCCGGTAAAAGGAAGTCAGGAGAAGTAAAATGACGAAGGAAATGGTGAATCCGTATACCGTTCTCAGCATGCTTTTCTTTTTGACAGTCAAGATGTTAATCTTCACAATTTCTTAGACAGGATACTCCTATTTTTGTACCATTACACAGTATGAATAACGGAGGCAAAATTAGTTTAAAATACCTTTCCACGTTGATTTTTACGATGTTATTCTTCTTTATAACTGTTAATAGTTCAGCGCGTTATTCAAATGCTTCTCACCCTCGCACCAGCATTTCAAACGACAGTATCCCGCAAAAAATTGTTGCTCCGCACAGAGATACTATTCCGGGCGACTCCAGTGCAACGGACAGTATTCCGTTCCGGACCGATTCCGCGGGTCAGCGAACGGATACTGTTCATTTTGCAGTTTCCAAAGATTCGCTGGACGCACCCATCACCTATAGCGCCGCGGATTCGGTGGTGCTGGATGTACCAACCAAGAATGTGACGCTGTATAACAAGGCCAATGTTAAGTATAAGGATATAGACCTGACGGCCTATGAAATCCGGATGGATCAGCCAAACAATCTCCTTACAGCCTCATTTATCAGGGATACGGCAAACCGGATCATCGGGAAACCTTCCATGAAACAGACGGACGGTAATCTGACATCCGATTCCATGTTATTCAACATGAAAACCCAGAAGGGCATCACGGTTAATTCCCTTAGCCAGAGCGGTGAAATGTTTGTGATGGGCGAAAAAATGAAGAAGATTTCCAAAGACGAGTATTATGTTTTTCATGGACGCTTCACCACCTGTAACCTGGATGTTCCCCATTTTGCTTTCCGGACCAACAAAATGGAATTGATCAATAAAAAAATGGCGATTTCCGGACCCGTTCATCCGGAGTTTGAAGGCGTGCCCCTCCCGATTTATATTCCCTTTGGTTTTTTCCCCATTTCACAGGGCCGGCATTCCGGATTTCTGCCGCCTACTTTTAACGTGAGTTCCCAGTATGGTTTGGGCTTGGAGGGCATCGGCTATTATAAAGTGCTGAATGATAATTTTGATGCCGCCCTCCGGACGAATTTGTATTCTTACGGGGGCTACAGTATCTTTTTTACGCCGGAATACCGGGTCCGCTACCGGTACAGCGGGCGCGTGAACTTTAATTATCAGCTCACCCGCCTGCTCAGCAATTCCGGAAAAACACCCTATCAGGATACCAAAACCTACAGTCTTTCCTGGAGCCACGTCGTGGACAGCAAGGCGCGGCCCGGACAAACCTTTTCTGCAAACCTCAACCTGATGTCGACCAAGTACAACACAACCCTGCTCAATAATCCAACGGCTAATTTTTCTAACCAGATCAGCTCATCCATTGCCTATTCAAAAACCTGGAACGGGAAATACAACCTGACGGTGAGTGGAAACCACAGTCAGAATAACCAGACCGGACTGGTGAATGTGAATGTGCCCAGCATCGGCTTTACCGCGGTTACCATTTACCCCTTTGCTCCAAAAGAACTGGTCGGTACGCCGAAATGGTATCAGAAACTGGGTATCGGACTCAACACCAATATTACGGGACTTACCAGTTTCTACGATTCCCTTTTCAGCATTCACCATTTGCTGGATACCTTCCAGTATGGCGCCCAGAATAATATTCCCATTTCTCTTTCCCTGCCACCTCTCGGGTTCCTGCAGATTTCTCCGGGGGTGAGTTTTCAAAACCGGATTTTGTCCAGGAGATATGATTTTAACTGGGATGAAGCAAGACAAAAGGTGGATACCAGTTTCAATAAGGGTGTTTATTTTGCCAATTCCCTGTCTTTCTCCCTCAGTTTCAGTACGGCGGTCTTCGGAACTTTCCAGCATTTCGGTAAAAAAAGCAATATCCTGGGTATACGCCATACCATACGGCCCACTTTCGGATTCTCCTATTCACCCGATCTGGCCGGGAGTTATTATAAGAATATCCGGGTGGATAATCTCGGGCATTATCAAAACGTTAATCTTTACTCCGGGAACGTGTATTCCGCTTTTTCTCCGGGCACTTTCGGCGGGATCAACTTTGGTGTGGACAATAATCTGGAGATGAAAATGAAATCCAAAACGGATACGAGTTCCGGCGCCAATCAGAAAGTAAAACTGATCGATGGGTTCGGTTTCACGGGAAGTTATAATTACCTGGCCGATTCTTTTAAACTGTCCGCTTTTAATATTTACTTCCGAAGCACCCTTTTCCAGAAAATCAACATTACCGCGTCCACGGTGCTGGATCCTTATCAGTATGACAGCGTGGGATACCGGCTGGATAAATATACCTGGCAGGGGAAAGGCGGATTTAATGTAGGCCATATCACCGGCGGGAATATTGCCATCTCCACTTCCTTCAAAAGCAAACCCAAGGATCAGAAAAAAGCCGACGAGGAGAAAAAGGGAGAAGACAGCCAGTTGCCCATGACCCTGGAGGAACAACAAGCCGAACTGAATTATATCCGGAGCAATCCGGCAGAGTTTGTGGACTTCAACATTTCCTGGTCGGTCAATATTTCCTATTCGCTGAGTTTCAGCCGTCAGTTACAAAGCGATTTCAAAAAATACAAGACCAATCTGACTTCATCCCTGATCCTGAACGGGGATTTCAACCTGACGGAAAAATGGAAGATGGGTTTCAATACCTATTATGATGTGAAGCACCTGCAAATTCAATCGCTGACGGGGTTTCTTTCCCGGGACATGCACTGCTGGCAGATGTCCATCAACGTTACCCCCGTGGGGCTTTACCGGTCATTCAGCATAACTCTGAATCCGAAGTCCAGCATTTTGCGGGACCTGCGCATCAACCGCAACAGGACATTTAACTAGCGGCATGCTGAAGAATGTATTGTCTCATGATCTCGTGTACCCGGTTTTTCAGCAGGTCAACTGTTTCGTTCGGCTTCGGAGTTATCTCCGGCAGGAAGTTCATATAGAGTTTTACCGGCAGCAGGAAGAATCCCCTGGTTGGCGGATTAGCCCTGCGGCTATTGAAAATAATCATGGGGATAATGGACTTGCCGCTGCTTAGTGCGAGACGGAATGCGCCATCGTGAAAAGGTTTTAGGGGTTCCGGCGTGGTATTCCGGGTTCCTTCCGGATAGATGCACATGTGCAGGCCCATGTCCAGCACTTCGCGCATTTTTGCAAAACTATCACGCCGGCTTTTTTCATTCTTCCGGTCAACCAGGATGCTTCCGGTCTGATAGATCAGTCCGAATAGGGGAATCTTTGCCATTTCGGATTTTGCAATAGTTTTATTCCCGCCGGGAATGCCCGGAGAAGAAAC
This sequence comes from Chitinophagaceae bacterium, assembly GCA_041691395.1. GTDB lineage: Bacteria > Bacteroidota > Bacteroidia > Chitinophagales > Chitinophagaceae > Puia. The sequence continues at coordinate 135,194 of JBEPUT010000003.1, read as the reverse complement.
CGGAACGTCGATCAGCGCATTGTGGTTGGAAACGACAATATAAGTCTCCCCTTTGCGGAAATTCTTCCGCCCGCTGATCTTTAAGGGGCAGCCTACCAGAAATAAAAACACATTCATCCAGGTTCTGGAATACCGGATGAACCGTTTTGTCTTTCTGGGTTCTTTGTCAAAATAACAAAAAGCAAAGAAGGGGAACAGAAAAATAATCATGGTCGAAATGAAGATCAGGGCGCCCCAGACTGCCCACAAACGACCGAATATATTTTTGACGAATGGCATGTTTGTTTTTGAATAAATTTTTCCGGGTTTACAGTTTCCAGTCAACCGGATCCATGCCGTTTTTCATCAGGTACTGATTGGTTTTGGAAAAATGACGGCAGCCGAAAAAACCTTTATCGGCGGAATACGGAGAAGGATGGGCAGCTTTCAAAACCAGGTGTTTTGTTTCATCTATCAGCACCTGTTTTTCCTGGGCAAATTTCCCCCAGAGCAGAAACACGGTATTTTTTTTCAGGTCCGAAATTTTACGGATCACGGAATCGGTGAATTCACCCCAGCCATTCTGGGAATGGCTCATGGGTGCTTTGGCCAGAACCGTCAGATAGGCATTGAGCAAAAGAACGCCCTGCTTTGCCCAGGGTGTGAGGTTTCCCGTTGCCGGAGCAGGCAGGCCGATATCCGATTCCAGTTCCTTAAAAATATTCTGCAGGGAAGGCGGGGGGCGTATGCCGTCCGGAACGGAAAAACTCAAACCATGTGCCTGTCCCGCGCCATGGTAAGGATCCTGGCCCAGCAGAACCACTTTCACCCGATCGAACGGCGTGGTATTAAAGGCATTGAAAATAAGACTTCCGGGGGGATAGATGGTCTTGCCTGCATTTTTCTCTGTTTTGAGAAAATGAACGATCTGTAAAAAATAGGGTTTCGTGAATTCCGGGTTCAATACTTTTTTCCAGCCGGGTTCAATTTGAACTGTCATACGGGCATGCTGATGAGCAGCAAATGTATAATCATCTTTCCCGGAATCCATACCCATATTTACTAATTTTGCTCCCGTACCCATCCACGAACAAAAACGAGTATCATGAAATACAGAAATCTGGGAAAAACGGGAGAAAAATTATCCGCCATAGGCCTGGGCTGCATGGGAATGAGCTTTGCGTACGGCCCCCGGAATGATGAGGAGTCCCTGGCCACATTGAACCGGTCACTCGAACTGGGCATCAATTTCTGGGATACGGCGGACATGTATGGCATGGGCCATAACGAGGAACTGATTTCGAAAGTGCTTGTTCCGAACCGCAAAAAAATATTTCTGGCGACCAAGTTTGGTTTTCGCCAGAAGGCGGAAACCGCGGGATTTTCCGGCACGCCGGGAACCTATTTTGACGGATCTCCCGCTTATATACGGGAAGCGGTGGACAAAAGCCTGAAACGGTTGCAAATTGAAACCATTGATCTGTACTATGCCCACCGGGTTGACCAGAACATTCCCATCGAGGAAACCGTGGGTGCTATGGCGGAGCTGGTGAAAACGGGCAAGGTGAGGTACCTGGGACTATCCGAAGCCTCCGCCGTATCCATACGCCGGGCGCATGCCGTGCATGCGATTACGGCCCTTCAAAGCGAATATTCCCTGATGACCCGGGATGTAGAAGGGGAGATCCTGGCTACGGTCAGGGAACTGGGCATCACTTTGATTCCTTATTCTCCGCTGGCCAGGGGGCTGATCACGGCCACGGTGAGTGAAAAAGACACACTCGGAGCCGACGACTTCAGAAAAACCCTTCCCCGATTCGACGGGCAGCACTGGGAGAATAACCGGAAGCTGGTGGACGCCTTTGCGCAAATTGCCAGGGAGCAGGGTTGCACACCGGCCCAGCTTGCACTTGCCTGGGTGCTGGCGCAGGGAGAGGACGTGATCCCCATCCCCGGCACGAAAAAAAGAAAATACCTGGAAGAAAATGCCGGCTCGGTGGATATCCAATTGAACAAATCGGTGTTGCAGCAGTTGGACTCCTTATTGCAGCAGTATCCCGATATCGGGGAACGGTACAGTGAAGGATCCATGAAACTCGTGAACAAATAGATAAACTTTCAAATTATTTTTTATGTCGACAGAAAACATCGAACTCACCCCGTACCTGAATTTTGACGGGGATTGTGAAGAGGCTTTGACTTTTTACAAGGACATTCTGGATGGCCGGATCGAGGTGGTCACCCGGTATGATGAGCCTTCCATGAAGGCGCCTGACGAATTTAAAAACAAGATTTTGCATGCCCGTTTTTATTTTGGAAACCAGATGTTTTTTGCCAGCGACGTGATGCCGGGAAAAACCGGGAATCAGTCAACCGCAAAGCTGGCATTAACACTGGGATTGCGGGATGAAGTGCTGGCGGAAAAGATCTTTAACCAACTGGCAGCGGGCGGCACTGTTGGCGTTCCTTTTGTGAAGCAGTTCTGGGGCGACTGGCACGGCAACCTGGTTGACCGGTTTGGCATCCGGTGGATGGTGAATGCCAGTAAGCGGGATGACCGCCGGTAAGCGTACGGACTTATTTTTGCATATATCCCTGTATAATATTTGGGTATGACAAATAAAAGCAACAGCAACGCCCCGGTATTTTTCGAACGGTTTTCTTCCAGGGTCACCAGGGTAACAGGCAGCACCGCCGCTTTTATCGTCGCTTTACTGCTGGTGATCTGCTGGGCCGTTACAGGTCCGGTCTTTCACTATTCGGAAACCTGGCAGCTGGTCATCAATACCGGAACAACCATCATCACCTTTCTGATGGTCTTCCTGATACAAAAGGCGCAGAATAAAGATTCCCTAGCCATCCAGCTGAAATTAAATGAACTCATAGCGGCCCATCACTATGCCAGCAACCGCCTGGTAAACGCAGAAAATATGACGGATGAAGAAATGAAGGTTATCCAGAAGTATTATTCCAGGCTGAGCCAGCTGGCACACAAGGACGAAAATCTTCAGCAATCCCATTCCATTGAAGAAGCGGATGAAATCCACGAAATGAAAATGGAAGCCAGATCGGAAGGTCCCTCCGCTGAATAGACGGTTATGGACCGGCCAAATATTCCCCATGCCTGCTGGTCGTGGAATAATATGCCCGAAACTTTCTTTCTCATGGGGTTGGTTACGTTTTGATTTGGGTCTGGCACAGATTTTCTATTAACCTGTATTCATTGGATTCTAAAACACTAAAAAAAATGAATATGGAAACAAAATCTGAAAAAAGAACCCATTTGGCTAAGTCAAAATCAGCTGCAGGCGCAGGTGATTCCAGGCTGAAAGAATTTTTTATTGACGAACTGAAAGACATTTACTGGGCCGAGAAACACATTGTTACCACATTGCCAAAGATGAAGAAAGCGGCTACTTCCGATGAACTGAAGAATGCCTTCGAAGATCATCTGACCGTTACCAAAACACATGTGACCCGGCTGGAAAAAGCTTTTGGGATGATGGGTGAAAAAGCACAGGCCAAGAAATGTGACGCTATGGATGGTATCATCAAGGAAGGCGCTTCCATAATTGATGATACGGAAGAAGGTACTGCGACCAGGGATGTAGGACTGGTACTGGCAGCCCAGAAAGTGGAACATTACGAAATTGCCACCTATGGCGGTCTGATCCAGCTGGCGAAAACGCTGGGCCATGAAGATGTTGCCGATCTGCTCTACGAAACCATTAAGGAGGAAGAGGAGGCAGATCAGTTACTGACCAAGGTCGCAGAAAGTCATATCAATTATGATTCTGCCCAGGAAGTAGAAAACTGAAATGAATTCATTTTGTTAAAAGGCTCCGCAAATGGCGGGGCCTTTTTTTTATTCGGAGCGCATATTTTTTGCCGGATTTTTCAGGGCGGCTGAATAAGCTTGTACGGAAATGGTCATTAAAGAAATGAATAAGACAAGAACAGCTGCAGCTCCGAAAACCCACCAGGAGAGCGATATCCGGTAAGCGAAATGGTTCAGCCAGTGATTCAATGCCAGCGAGGCCAGCGGAAAGGAAATACAGGCCGCCAGAGCGATCAGTTTTAGAAAGTCTTTTGATATCAGGCTGACGATTCCGGAGACACTTGAGCCCAGCACTTTTCTAATGGCGATTTCCCTGGTGCGTCTGGTTATAACCAGGGTCACCAAGCCCAACAGACCCAGACAGGAAATAAAGATCGACAAGGTCGAGGCGAGCTCAGTGATGGAAGCGGTCCGCTCCTCTTTTTTATACTGCCGCGCAAGAGTTTCATCCAGAAAATGATAATTAAATTCCTGATTCGGAGCCACCGTCTGCCAGTGACGTTTAAGCGCTTCCAATTGCTGGTTTAAATTTCCGGAAGCCAGGCGGACGGATATCTCCGGTTGCATGGCATGATGTATCAGCATGGTTTCCGCCTTCACGGAAATGGATTCAAAACGGGTGGACAGGATTAAAGGTTTTATCCGGGTATGCAGGGATTCTACATTAAAATCTTTCATTACGCCCCGAATTTTCTGATTAAAAGGTCCGGGAAGTTTTTGCCCGATGGGATTTTTCCAACCGTATTCCTTAACGAAGGATTCGTTAACCAAAACGGCGCTATCGTCATTGCCGAAAAAGTTATCTCCGGAGGCCAGCGGGATACCCATTGTCTTCAAAAATTGCACATCTACCGAGTTAAAATCAAAACTTCTGTAAATCCCTTTATTGTCAGTATAACCCATCGTTGGCCAGGGGGTCTCGTTTAAACTATACATGCACAAGCTTGCACTTTTAACTTCAGGAAGCCGGAGCAAAATGTTTTGGTATCGTTTTCCCAGCTGCAGGCCTTCGTTTGAATTGCGGTCAGTCGAAATAACAACTACATGCCCACCCTGGTATCCAAGGTTCTTATTCTTCATGTAGTTGAGTTGCCGGACAATGATCCAGGAGCAGATCAGCATCAGGATAGAAACGGTAAACTGAGCGGTAATCAGCGTTTTGCGAAATACACCTGCAGATTGGCCGAAACTTATTTTTCCTTTTAATGTTTCCGACGGATTGAATCTTGAAACCAGAATAGCCGGGTAGACACCGGTGATGAGTGAAACGGAAACAATAAGCAATAGGCCAAAAAGCAGGAATGAAGGATCAATTCTGTAATCCATGCCCATACCCGTCAGCTGATTAAATGGATTAAATAATATCAGGGAAAGTACCCATCCTGTAACGGCTGATGCCAGCGTTATTATAAATGTTTCCGCAAAAAACTGGCGAATGATCTGATGTCTCCCTGCCCCAAGCACTTTACGAACCCCCACCTCCAGCCTTCGGGTAGTAGAACGGCCAATGGACAAGGTTATAAAATTGACGCAGGCATTGAACAAGATAAGAAAGGCAATAACAGATAGCAGGTAAACATACCAGGGATTGCCGACAGGCTCCAGTCCCGGTGGCAATGTGGTATTTAAATGAATATCCTTAACGGGTTGCAGGTATATGTTAAAAGAACCGGGAGAATAAGGCGTACCCAGCACCTGTTGAAGCATCAGGGGTATTCTTTTTTCAACATCGTGGGCGGATGAGGCGTTATTCAGCAATACATAAGTCTCCGTGGATGCCATATTTATCCACGCGGAGCGCATCCGCGCATTGAATAAGAAATGGTCGTTGGAAAAGGGAATTAAAAAATCCATTTTGATACTGGACTCCCGGATATCTTTTACCACGGCAGAAACCTGGAACATTACTTTTTCATCTGCCAGTTGCAATTCCATATTCCTGCCAAGTGCTTCTTTGTTGCCAAAATATTTTTTGGCGATCGTTTCCGTAATGACCAGTGAATTGCCATTTGGCCAGGGGCAATGGGAGTTTCCTTCTGCCAATTTGAAGTCAAACAGGTGGAATAACGTGGTGTCCACCATGTGTACGGATTCGTTAAATCTGTTCCCTTCAAACTTTATTAATGTATTAAACTTACATATGCGGCACGCGGATTCCACGCCGGCCACTTTCGCCTGTAGTGCCGGGCCCATCGGAATGCTGGTTATGGTAGAAGTAACACCATCCCGGCCTTCCTCCCGTTTATACATCCAGGCGCGATACAACCGGTCGGCTTTTGCATAGCTGGTATCATAGCTGAATTCACTCCTCACAAATAAGCTGATCAGGATACAACAACAGATTGCCACGGACAACCCGAGCAGCGAAATGAATGTATACCCCTTATTTTTAATCAAGGAACGAAGGGCGACACGTAAATGATTTTTGAACATGCCTGACTGACTGTTAATTTTTCATTGGAATAAGATAATTATTCATTGCAACCCGGGTTTATTTTCTTTTTGACCCTTAAGTTATTGAAGTTTTATTATTCTGCTCTTGTTATTTTTTAGAGAAATCATACATTGGACTTAACGGCAAACAATTGTTGCCGCAGATGCAGTCAATAAATCAATACACGAATGAAAAATAAAAAGTTGTCCGCTGCTCAAAGACCGGGCATGATCCTTTGGGCCACCGGGCTGTTGTTGATAACAGGTATCGCAACGGGTTACGGTCAGACGGAAGTGGAACCCTGGGGAAATATAGTAGGCATTCGCGTAGGCGGACAACCCATGGGATTTGAAAGCAGTTTACGGGTAGCCGGTAAGGACTGGACCTGGATAAAATCCACCGGCAGGGAAAAACAAAGACCAAAATACAAACGCCTTGGTGAGCGGCAGATTGTAACCACGGCGATTGACAGCTTTCATTTTAACGAAGTGGTGGAAGAAGCGGGAAAAGGATCGGCAAAAATAAATATTCAGGTCGGATCCACTGCTCCTGAAAATCAGTACCAGACATTCTTCAGCGTGTCTTTGCCGGATGCCTATTATGCCAACGGCACGGTGAAGATCGACCATGAAAATACGGCAACGCTGGCTGCGTCAGTCAGCGAAAATTATAAGGCAGTAGAACACGCTGTGAAATTTATTTCTTCAAAACGACAGTTTGAAATTATATTCAGTCAGCCCGGTTCCGTAATGGTAAAACGCGAAAGTAATAAAGGCATTTCCCAAACCCAAATTTACATACCTATTTCAAAGGCAGGGGAGCTCCTGAAAGAAACGGTATCAAAAACATTCACTCTTAAAGTTTCGGGAGAAATTGACAAAGCGCCCATCACACTCCGGCTGGATACGGCAAAGGAAGGGCGAATATTCAGAGGCCTTGGTGGAAATTTTCGTTTGCAAAATCCGAAGACCGATCCGCAGGTCATTGATTATTGTCTGGAAAATTTGCGTGTGGCCTGGAGCCGTGTGGAAATGCCCTGGCTATTCTGGCAACCGGATTTCGACAAAAATCCCATAGAAGAAGCAAAGGGCGGAAGACTGAATCCAAGGGTTCAGAAAGCCATGGAAATGGCACAAAGACTGAGTAAAATGGGTATTCCGGTTATCCTGACGGCCTGGTCAGCTCCGGCCTGGGCAGTTGTTGGCACACCTCATTTCAGACCGGGTCCGGATGGTGTTTGGGGAAATCCGCTGGATCATTCCCGAGATGCGGAAATTTACAAATCCATCGCAGATTATATTGAATATTTAAAGGACCAATACGGAGTGGACGTGCGTCTTTTTTCGTTTAATGAATCGGACCTGGGGATCAATATCCGGCAGACGGGCGAAGAACATGCGGCTCTGATCAAAGGCTTGGGCGCTTATTTTGTTTCCCGTGGATTAAAAACAAAAATGCTGTTGGGGGATAATTCAGACGCCACCACCTATTCGTTTATTTACCCTGCCATGAAAGACACAGCTACCTATCCTTATATCGGTGCCATCTCTTTCCATTCCTGGAGGGGGTGGGAAACGGAGATACTGGAAAAATGGGCAGCAGCAGCCACGGAGATGAAACTTCCGTTGCTGGTCGGCGAGGGCAGCATTGATGCAGCCGCATGGAATTATCCGGATATCTTTGAAGAACCATTATATGCCATGGAGGAAATTAATCTTTATACCCGCTTACTGGCCATTTGCGAACCCGAATCCATATTGCAATGGCAGCTTACAGCAGATTATTCTCCCTTAGCCGGGGGAGGTATTTTTGGCAATAATGAACCGCTTCATCCCACGCAGCGCTTCTGGAACTTAAAACAACTGGCTTCCACTCCAAAGGATCTGGACGCCATGCCGGTGAGTGCAGATAGGCCCTTCATTTCCTGCGCCGCCCTCGGCAACAATCAATCCGGCGTTTATGCCCTTCACCTGGTAAATAACGGCGCCACCCGTAAGGTGAATCTGTACGGACTTCCTGCCCGTACAAAAACAATGCGGATTTACATAACGGATGCGAAGCGAAACATGCAGGAAGGGCGGCCAATAGCGGTAAGAAAAGGCAGGGCATTCTTTACGCTGGATTCCTATACTTATACTTCGCTGATGAGCAAATAAAAAAACAGGCTGCTGGATTTTGCGTTTTAAAAAGTGTTACTTTGACATATAAGACATCCGTATGAGAAAAGTACAGCTACTGCTTCTGGCCGGTTTATTTTTGCGGGTAGTTGCCTATGGCCAGCAGGCTGTGGTCATCTTACACGGAGATGAAGCGAAGTACAACATCAATAAAAACATCTACGGGCATTTTGCCGAACATCTCGGTCATGGTATTTACGATGGTCTTTACATAGGGGATACCAATAAGCTGATCCCGAATACAGATGGGGTCAGGAACGATGTCATCGCCGCGCTTAAAAAACTCAAAGTGCCGGTGATCCGCTGGCCCGGTGGCTGTTTTGCCGATACCTATCACTGGAAAGACGGCGTCGGCCCCAAAAAGGACCGTCCTTCCATGGTCAACAAATGGTGGGGTGGGGTTACGGAAGACAATAGTTTTGGTACGCATGATTTTCTGAACATGTGCGAACGCATCGGAGCAGATCCCTATCTGACCTGCAACGTGGGCAGTGGTACCGTACAGGATGTTTCCCAGTGGGTCGAGTATGTCAATTTCGATGGGAAAAGTCCGATGTCCGACTGGCGCCGGGCCAACGGCCGGGGAAAACCCTGGAATGTAAAATATTTTGGTGTCGGCAATGAAGCCTGGGGCTGCGGGGGCAACATGACGGCGGAGTATTATGCCAACGAATACCGCAAATATGCCACGTTCATGACGGACTATACCAACGGAGGACTTTACCGTATTGCTTCGGGCGCGAATTCCGACGATTATCACTGGACGGAGGTGCTGATGCGCGATATTCCGCACGATCTGCTGGAAGGCATAGCGCTGCATTATTATTCGGTGGATTGGTCATCCAAAGGGCCGGCCGCTGATTTCACCCGTCAGCAATATTTTGCCATCATAAAGGATGCCCTGCATATGGAAGAACTCGTGACCAGGCATTCCACCGTAATGGATAAGTATGATCCGGGAAAAAAAGTGGGCCTGGTGGTGGACGAATGGGGCGGCTGGTATGATGTGGAACCCGGCACCAACCCGGCATTTTTATTTCAGCAGAATACGATGCGGGACGCCATGATCGCCGGCGTTACGCTGAATATTTTTAATAACCATTGCGACCGGGTGCGTATGGCTAACCTGGCGCAGATGGTGAATGTGCTGCAGGCAGTTATCCTGACCAACAAGGAGAAGATCATACTTACGCCAACCTATCATGTGATGGAAATGTACAACGTCCATCAGAATGCGGAACAGATACCCGTTACCGTGAGCAATGTGACTTACGCCATGGGTAAAGACACCCTGCCGGCCATTTCCGCTTCTGCATCAAAAGATAAAAACGGGATTACCCATCTTTCCCTGGTGAATATTGATCCGGATAAAACCAATACGGTGTTGGTGCGTTTTTCAGGAACTGTTTACCGGAAAGTGAGTGGAAGGATACTGGCTTCGCCACACGTTCAGGATCACAACAGTTTTGATGATCCGGAAAAAGTAAAACCAGCTGTGTTTAACGGTGCGGAATTAAGGGACGATATGCTGCAGGTAAAATTACCTCCTGCTTCGGTGTTGGTGTTGGCGCTGAATTGAGATGCCTCTGCGGCCATGTAAAAATTATAACGGGCCAGCGAGGTATATTCCGGTGGCCCGTTATAATTATTTTACAGCTTTTATTTTTCCAGTTCCTTTAGGGTCCACGGATTTTTTCGGTCCGCGGTTTCCATCCGGACCTTTTTCACCACATTGGTATCGATCACGGGGGCTTTGTTATCCATATCGTTGCGGATATAACTGAGCACGCGGGATATCCACTGGTTGTCATTGGCTCCCAGGGCTGGCATGACGTCGGGATAATTCTTTCCGTCGATGGGTCCGGATAAGCCATTCAGCAATATTTTTACCAGCACATTAGGATCTCCGTTTACCCGGGGTTGTCCCGCCAGGGCCGGTGCCACCATGCTGGATACGCCTTTGCCATCCTGGCCGTGACAGGTTGAACAAAGCTGACTGAAAATTTCCCTTCCATCCCGGACCAGGTCCTTGTCCTTATCGCTCATGCCGGTTATCCTGCTTTCCAGGGCAGATTCCCGTTTAAATTCCTCGTACCGTTTCCAGGAGCCCGTAATCACTTCATTGCTGGTATTGTGGGCAAGGATTTCTTTGAGCATGGATTGTGCTTTGGCAGACTGGCCAAAGCGAAGGGTCAGGGACAATTGGAAACGTACGTCGGCGCTCGTATCATTCATCAGTGGTTCGAGTTTTTCCAGTACCTCGGGATCGTCTTTTTTCACATAGGGATCACAGATCCAGACAGCTGCTTTTCTTACCTGCGGGTCTTCATCCTGAAATGCCTGGAATAATAAATCCTTATTCAGGGCCTGCAGTCCGTCGAGCGTCCATAAGGCATGGATGCGGGTGACAGGAGATACAGATTTTTTCCAGAACATCAGTTTATCCCAGAAAGACTGATTTCCGGCGGCCATTTTTTCCAACACAGGAACTACGGATTTGTCTCCGCGGATAACGATCAGCTTTTGTGCCTCGTCCCGCCACCAGCCGTTGGGATGATCCAGGTACGCAACCAGCTTGCTGCTGGAATCTTCCATCATATGCGGAAGCGGACCGGGTGTATAATCGTCGTGCACCAGCCGGTAAATTCTGCCTCTTCCGATATTTTTGTCGAGCCCCATCCGTTGTATGCGCGGACGCAGATAGGAATCTTCGCGGGTCCAGGCGCTTTCCTGAATGATGCCATGATACATGTCGACAATATAAAGACATCCGTCGGGGCCGGTAATGGAATTGACCGGGCGGAAGTTCATATCGGTGGAAGCGATGAACTCAGCGCTGTCGTAGGCATTCTTCAAAATGATTTCACCGTTTCTGTCTATTACTTTAGCGCGGCGTATGAGTCTGCCCACTGGTTCGCAGATAAACAGATCACCCTTCAGGTTATGCGGCAGCCGGTCGCCCCGGAAAATGGATTGACCGTTGCAGGCCGTGAAATGGTTGAGTGTGCTGTCGCTGCGGACACGCATCAATCCTCCCTGCACGTCAGGCGTTCCGGTGATCGGCCAAACGGCGTCAAAGTTATCCGGCCGCTGATCTTCCGGATCAAAGGTTCCATATACGGGATTCTGCTGGAAATCCAGGGCTGGTGTTTCACCGCCGGCGGTGGAGAAATACAGCCTGCCATAATCATCCCGGCCCAGTCCCCATTGTCCGCCCGGACTTTCCGGAAAGGAATCCACCAGCAGCTGATTATTCTGGTAACGGTAACGGGCCGGATCCCGGCTCATATAAATATAATTGTCGATGTTCCAGATCATACCGCTGCGCTGATGTTCCAGGTTCCGCGTGTCCCTGCCCTCATTTTGATACATCAGCTTTTTTTCATCCGCTTTCCCGTCTCCGTTTGTATCCCGGTAAGCCCACAGGTTATAGGAGTACGTATCGTTGATCACCAGTTGGTCACCCAGCGTCATCATCATGCGCGGGAGCACCAGGCTGTCGATAAATACCGTGCTTTTATCATATTTTCCGTCCCCGTTGCTGTCTTCCATGCGGACGATCCGGCTCATGGGCAGGTTTTCATTCGACCCATCCACATCCTGCATATAGCTGAGCATTTCGGCTACGTACATCCTGCCATCCCCGTCCCAGCAGATGGAAACCGGTTCCTGAATCAGGGGTTCACTCGCCACCAGTTCCAGGTGGTATCCTTTGGGAAGGAATATTTTTTTCATGCTTTCCTCAGGTGACAGATAGCTGCCGACAGGATTAGAAACAATGCTGTCTGGCCGCACCGCCGGTTCTTCCGGAATATTTTCATCAGACGGATGACAGCTTAAAACAGAAAAGAACAACATCGAAATACCAGCAATCCAAAGTTTACTTTTCATACTTGTTTTTGGGATTTGGGAATGGAATTAAGGTTTTAAAAGTAAGCATTTATGGGCATGTGTAACTCGCGGCTGTTACCTTTGATCCGGATGTTCTCGTGTGAATCATTACGCAATCGATTGACTATTGTCGGACGGATCTTTTAATTAAACAGCAAGCCCCGCATGATAATGAAATTGAAATCCCGCTTATTTCTTTGCAGTTTTTCTTTCTTTTCGGCGCTGGGTGCGCAGCCCGTTGAGCAGGGAAGCCATCACGGTCTGTTAAATAAAAACGATTATGCGTTCCTTGAGGGCATGACCAAAGCGGTATTGGAGAACGCGAGGCTCTATCCCGGAGATAAAGGCAATAATCACACGGGCGGAGTGCTTATCAGGCCCGGCGGTGCTTATCCTTCATTCTGGATACGCGATTACGCCATGTCTCTTGAATCCGGCCTGATCGTCAGAAAAGAACAGGAACACATGTTATTGTTAACGGCATCCACCCAGTGTGATCAGACCTGGATAACCCATGGAGGAAGCCTGGTTCCCTACGGCGCCATTGCTGATCATATCCGGACAGATGATGGCATGCCTATTTTTTTTCCCGGCACATACGATTATCAGGACCAGGGAACCCCGGCTTATGGGAGAGTTCCTCCTTATGATGACCAGTTTTTTTTCATTCACATGGGATATTATTTCGTAAAAAACTATGCGGCCACGCCTCTGCTGTTTCGGAAAATAAAAGGGAGGAAATTAATTGACCGTATGGAAATTGCTTTCCAGGTTCCCCCATCTCATGAGATCAACGATATCGTATATACCACAGACGATTTCAGGGGCGTTGATTTTGGTTTCCGGGATGTGGAAGTGATAACGGGGGATCTCTGTTTTACTTCCATCCTCAAATACCGGGCTTCACAGGAAATGGCAGACTTATTCGAACTATTGGGAGATAAAAAGAAATCCGTAAAGTACCGGTCCATATCGGAGCATATTAAAAAAGCAATTCCCGGCCTGTTTGCCGATGAACATGGCCTGTTGCGCGCTTCCACCGGAAAGAGTCATCAACCGGATGTTTGGGGTACGGCCCTGGCTGTTTATTTTAGCATATTGAATGGAAAGACGGAGCAGGAAGCGTGTCTTGCCCTCACCAGGGCTTATGAAAATAAAACGCTGTCCTGGAAAGGCAATATCCGGCATGTGCTCACCTCGGATGATTTTAATGATAGCACGGCGTGGGCGTATTCGCTGGCTTCTAAAAATACTTATCAGAACGGCGCCTACTGGGGTACACCCACCGGCTGGGTTTGTTATGCCATGGCCAAAGTGAACCGGTCTGCCGCCCATCAGCTGGCTTCGGAATATATTCGCGACCTGATGGAAACGGATTTCAGAAAGGGCGGAGATTTTAGGGGACCTTATGAATGTGTTCATCTGCCGGATTACAAACAGAATCCCGTTTACCTCACTACGGTGTCCTGTCCCTATGCCGTTTTTCGTTCCATGGCAAAATAGACAGTGGCTGAGTGCCATGGGGAAATGCAGGTAGCCCGGAAATGGATTAACTTTATTGCAGACGAAAGAAATGGGTAATAATGAAAAATATAGTATTCAAACTATGGCTTTTCGGATGCCTTATGCTGGCCACCGCCGTTCAGTTAGCGCCCGTTAAACCGGATAAGTTATTGTTGAGAAATGTAACACTGATTGACGGAACGGGTATGCCGGCCAAAAACAACATGGATATTTTGTTACAGGGAGATCGGATTGTCAGCATTACCCCGACCGGCCGGATAAAATCTGGCGGCACCCGCGTCATTGATCTGCAGGGTAAGACCATCATGCCCGCGTTGATTTGCGCACATGCCCATGTGGGTGTGCTGAAGGGAACCAGTATGGAAGCCTCGAACTATACGCGCGATAACCTGCTTGCGCAGTTAAAAAGATATGAGCGATATGGCGTTGGTACCGTGCTTTGTATGGGCACGGACAGATCGCTGATCTTTCATGGTTACCGGGATTCTTCACGCGCTGGCCTGTTGCCCGGTGCACGATTATATTCTGCCGGCCATGGATTTTCCACACCTGGCGGACCTCCGGGGGGTTCATGGACAGACGAGTTGTACCGGCCTGCGAATGCCGGACAGGTAGCGGCCGAAATGGATTCCCTGGCGCTGTTGCGCCCTGATGTGGTTAAGATGTGGGTGGATGATTTCGGCGGCCACTCGGAAAAAATGAAACCTGAGATTTATCAGGCCATCATCCGCGAAGCGCATAAACGCGGTTTGCGTGTAGCTGCCCATTTATTTTATCTGGAGGATGCGCGCAGACTGGTGGATGCCGGGTTGGATATCATCGCACACAGCATCCGCGACCAGGAAATAGATGAAGCCCTGTTAACAAAAATGAAAAAAAGGGGTGTGATTTATATTCCAACCCTCACCCGGGATGAATTTACCTATGTGTATGCGGATAATCCTTCCTGGATGGGCGATGCCTTTTTCAAAGCAGCACTGGAACCGGGTGTGTATGAGATGATCAGCAGTAAAGCTTATCAGGATAAGATCCGGAATTCCCCCGATTACCAAAAGAATAAGCGGGCGGTTCAGATAGCCCTGATCAATCTTAAGAAAATTTCTGACGCCGGCATCCTGGTCGCCCTCGGCACCGATTCCGGTGCAGATCCTGTACGGGCACAGGGATTTTCAGAACACCGCGAACTGGAACTGATGGTGAGTGCTGGTCTCACACCTCTGCAGGCCATAGAGGCCGGAACAAAAAATGCAGCTATCGCTTTAAAGATTAATCAGCGGGGCACCCTGGAGCCGGGAAGGCAGGCAGATTTCGTGGTGTTGTCCAAAAACCCGCAACGCGAAATAAAAAATACCCGGTCTATAGAAGCAGTATGGAAAAACGGAGTGGAAGTGAGGTGAGAGAGATGGGGAGATGTGAAAGAAGATGTGAAAGAAGATGTGAAGATGTGAAAATGTGAAAGAAGATGTGAAAATGTGAAGATGCGGGAATGGACAAATTTATTCACTGATGCCAGAGGGCTTGCCCACCGAAGCTTCAGCGAAGGTGGTCGAGTCCTCCGCTTCAGCGAAGGGGAATGAAAATTTGAAAAGCCAATGAAAGTATTTATTACCAGAATAATTCCCGATGCGGGTTTGCAATTGATGAGTGATGCGGGACTTGAAATTTCACAATGGTCCGAAAAAAGGGATTTAACGCCCCAGGAATTAATTGATCATTGCAAACCCGCTGATGCGTTGCTGAGTGCGGGTGGGAACCGGATAGACAAGATATTTTTAACAGCCTGTGCCCACCTGAAAGTAATCAGTCTGCATTCAGTTGGATACGACCGGGTGGACGTTCCGGTGGCAACGGCATTGCAAATACCTATCGGGAATACACCCGGCGTATTGACCAACGCGACAGCTGATATTGCATTTTTACTGATCCTGGCCGTTTCGCGTAAAGCATTTTATTTGCACAACTCCATCATCAGCGGTCATTGGAATTTTTTTGAACCCAAGGCCAATCTTGGCGTGGAGATCAGGGGACGGACCCTGGGCGTTTTCGGATTGGGAAAAATAGGTTTTGAACTGGCCAGGTGTTGTTCTGCTGCGTTTGGAATGAAGGTCATTTATCATAACCGTCACCGCCATGAGCAGGCAGAAAAGGAATTAAAAGCAGCATGGGTTTCATTTGATGATCTGCTGAAGCAGAGTGATGTGCTGAGTGTCAACACCGCCCTGACGGCTGAAACAAAAGGGAAATTTAATAAAGAAGCGTTTGAGAAAATGAAATCCACCGCCATCTTCATCAATGCGGCAAGAGGAGCTATTCACCAGGAATCCGACCTGATTGAAGCCCTGCAGCAGGGAAAGATATGGGGTGCGGGTCTTGATGTAACCGATCCCGAACCCATGCATTCGGATAATCCCTTATTGCAAATGCCGCAGGTGGCCGTACTGCCGCACATAGGCTCTGCCACGGTGGAAACGCGAAACGCCATGGCGGTTATTGCCGCAAAAAATATCATTGCGGGGGTGAGGGGGGAGAGGTTGTTGTTTGCCGTGAATCCGGAAGTATATGATGGTTGATGGTATATGGTGGATGGTTGATGGAATTCAAGTGCGAATCCGAAATAAAATTTCATCAACCATCCAGCATCAACTACATATTATGGCCGTTCCCCCTTCGATCTCTTGCCCAAATTAAAGTTCCTCGAAATATTAAAGCCAAAGAAAATATCACCCTTGCCCCAGCTTCCGGTGGTTTGGCCTATATACTGCGTTTCGATCATGCTTTGGGAATTGCTGAATACCAGCTGGAATACGTGCCCGCCGGTCTCGATATCCCAGCCGAGGGAAAAGGAGTTGTGAATATCCGTTGAAACCAGTTGATTCGGCAAAAGATAATTGTATTCCGCATTGATGCTCATGCGTCGGGTAATTTTCATTCTGACCCCGCCGGAGATAGCGAATACATCATTTTTATCTTCGGCGGTGGGAACCAGATTATAATGCAGGTAAGTAGGTACCAGTTCTACCGAAAGCAGGCTATTCATTTTACGGGCAATCAGCAGTTGCACGGTATACGCCGTCCGGTAACTGGCGTCCAGGTAGGGTTTGTCAGCATATTTTTGGGTATAATTGCTAATTGTACCCAGCAGGCTCAGCGACACTGGGATTTCATGCACGCCTTCGGTTTGCCGGAGTAATTTATATTTCAGATAGCCATCAAAAGTTTTCTGGGTGGAACTTCTGCCGATACCAACTGCCAACCGGTTGCTGATGCCGTAATCCAGTCCGAGCCGGAGGGAAGCATTGTCCAGTCCGAAGAAATTGTAACTGCCGCTGTTCAATTGTCCGAAGCGGTGCTGGATCATTACATTCAGGGCACCGGCAGCGGGAGCCTCGATGGTTTGCATATTGATCACATGGGTTGCCTTGAAGGTTCCGGTCACATACGCAGATCGTCCGCTACCCAGTGAATCGTTGAGCAAATGAAGCAGGGAGTCGTTCTGGGCCTGCAGCGAAATGCGGACGAAAAATAAAACGACGATGCAGGAAGACTGTTTGATGGTCATACAAGGTTATTTTTTGGTTATCCAGGTCACCTGAATTTTTACATCCATTTCACTGGAAATTTTATCCCGGACGATGGACGGAATATGGATGCCGAAGTCTTCGGGTTTTAAATGGAAAGTTGAATTTCCCAGCATGCTGCCGGCTTTTATTTCGATGGTGGCAGGCTCTTCGATCGATTTGGTTACTCCATGCAGGGTAAGTTTTCCTTTTATGGTAACCGGATAGATTCCCTCTTTGTTCATTGGCCGCGGACAGGAGTAGGTTCCGGAAAATTCAGCTTTGGGGAACTTGTCGCTTTCTATATAATTTTCATTAAAGTGTTCCTGCATCAGTTCCTTTCGGAAAATAAATCCTTTTTCCAGCAGGGCAAAAGCGAGACTGCTTTTGGCCGTATCGATCACGGCGAAAACCTGATTATTTTCTGCCACGATGTCTTCCAAAGGGGTTTTAGAGTAAAAGCCTACGAATCCGTTCCGGCTCAGGAATTGCTGTCCGTTGCCGGATATAGAAAGTACCAGCAGGATAAAAACGACCGGGATAAATTTCAAGACTTTCATATGCGTTCGGAAGCTGTGAAATGGTTTATTAATTGTTTTGCGCCCCGTGGTTGATCCAGTCCAGGATGATGTTGATATCACAATTATCCATTTTTGGTTCTCCGAAGGGCATTCCTATGAAACCGGGCGCATGGGTGATGTTTCCGGCGAGATAGCCATTGTCGGCGAATTGTTTAAGACTGGCGTAGCTGTCCAGGCTTATCCCGCCGCTGCCATCGGTATTGCCTTTGCTGTGGCAGCCATAGCAGTTTGTCTGCAGAACGGAAAGTACATTGATACTGTATTTCATGTTCACCGTGTCGCAGGAGGGGCCGTTACCCATTATGAGTTTGTCTTCGCTGGTTTTTGAACAGGATATCACCAGGATAACTGATAAACTGAACAGGAGGAGAATAATCGAAAAACGCGTTTTCATCATGTTTAAATAATGTGATCGTGATTGGAAGAGGATGCCCTGGTTATTCTTTCAGCACACAGTCCACCAGGTTTACATCCATCAGAAATCCAGTGCATCTTCCTTTAATGATCAGGCTGCTTCCTTTTTTAATCGAGCCTGGCGAAGGCATGCCGCCTGTAGAAAAACTGCAGCTGATGCCGCCCTGGCCAGACGCGCTGATCAGCACATTGGTGCTTCCGGTTCCTGTTTCGATATCGGAAACGGTTCCGCTCACTTCAATCACCCTGCCCATGAATTTCCTGTTGGCTGAAGCTTCATCCCTTTGAAATGCGGCGTACAGTTCAGCGGCAGGTATTTGGAAGTCGGTGTCCTGACCGGCTGCATTCCTGTGCGGTTTATGGTATAAATAAAAGGCCCATCCGGTCAGCAGGAGCAATGAAATGCCCACGACTAAAAAATATTTTTTTTTCATCCGTCAATATTTTCTCTTCCGTTTTCTATCAGAAGGGATGGGTAATGCCAAGATGCAGTCCTGCACTGGAAATTGCGAGTTGCCCGATGCCCACACCCGTCAATGGGATTTTCAGATAAGGTTCTATACGTATCCTCCCGATCTTTCCCCAGTTGTATTCATATCCTCCGCTGATTTGCAGGATAGACAGGAAATTATTGCCGGAATTTTTGTAAGAAGCATTATGCGCCCAGGCTGATCCGCCGTATTCTGCAGTGTATGCATAGTTCTCTTTTTTCATGAGATACGTTGAAAAACCGGCAGTGGAAAAAAACCGTCCTTTCCGGTTGTACCTGAAATCATACCGCAGGGCAATCGGAATTTCGAACATATTGCAATTACCTTCCAGATCCTGGATATTGTAGGAAGCCGGTATGTCGGTCTTGCTCTTGTTGAAATATTTTCCATCGGTATAATATTGTTTTTTATCCCAGAAAATGCCGGCTTCTACAGCAAGGTGTTTGTTGAAACGGTAACCTCCGAGCAGCCCGATGCTGTAACCCGTTTTTTTAATGGACTGAAATTTAATGGCACTCAAATCCGGACCCGCCAGCACACTCAGGTATATTCCCTTGTCCGCAGAGTTGGAAATTTTTGCCGTCTTTTTATCCTTGTTCAGGGAATCGGTTTTGGCGGGACCAGGATGCCTGACCGTTATTCTTTGGGCAAGATCCGGTTTTGGTATTTCGCCCTGACCAGCATGATCGGGGCTGCCGGCACTACTGAGGGCACTATTGGCTTCTTCCTCTTTTGAAGCAGGGGCCGTGCCCGGCTTATCTTCCGGAAGCTTTTGATTTTCCGGGGTTGTATAGGAATTCAGATTCATTTCCGGGTTTACGGTCTGGCCGCCATCGGCATCGTGCTTTGAACTCAGTCTGGAAGCCGTAGGCCATTTGGGATGCATAACCTCAGCAAGGGTACTCATGGCTTGCGGGGATATGGTTTGGGCTGATGCTGAATGATCTGATACCGTATTTTCTGCCTTTATATTTTTTGAATCTGAAGATAAATTAAGTATTACCGGCCTGCCCAGGTGATTTCCACCGGTCCTCTGAAAATATTTCAGACTGAATAAACCCAAAGGCAAAAGGAGCAGTAGCCAGAAAAACCGGCGTTTATTGTTCTTTTTATTTCCATCCGCCATAAGAAGCGGAGCATTCTCCCCGACAACAGATTTCAGGCGCCCAAGAACGGCATCCCAATCCGAATCCGAGGTTCTCAGGGGATATTGTTCTCCAGCCTTACGAAACATATCATCCATTTCGTCGTCTAAATATTCCATGTTTTTAGCTCCTCCTTTTCTTTAATAAGCTTTTGTAAGAACGTTCTTGCTCTTGATAAATTGGATTTGGATGTTCCGATGGTAATCCCCAGTGCGTCGGCAATTTCAAAATGGCTGCATCCATCTATCACAAACATGTTGAATACAACCCGGTAAGTGGGCGGCAGGCTCTTCACGTAGGAGATCAGTTCTTTGTACAGCAGCAACTGATCCGCTTTCTGGCTTTTATCTGCCTCTTCCCATACGTGTTCGGGTATGCCCCCGATCTCCGGTGTCATATTGTTCTTACGCAATTCATCGATCGACGTATTGATCACGATCCGCCTGATCCAGCCCATCAGCATGCGTTCGAGTATTTCATCGTTTTCGTTTCTGAATTTTTCAAAATGCCGGAACAGTTTTACGAAAGCATCATTGACCACATTCGCTGCAATATCATAACGATATATGTAGCGGAAACTGATTTTCAATGCGTATCCGTAGTAGCGCTCATACATTATCTTCTGACTGCGCGGCTCCTGCTTTTTGCATCCTTCAATAAGCTGTTTCAGATTGTCCAAGGTGATCGTATACAATTAACTGAGTTAAATCATGTATGCTTATATTTCTTTTTTTCTTCGGTTTTTATGGGTACGGATTAAGGAGGACTGGTTATTGCGGTGCCGCCGGACTGTACTGGTTCACAACCGGCCATATGCCGGGGATTGGAAAACTAACCGCTTTTGTACTTCCGCGCTGCTTGTTATCGGCACCATAATAATACATAGGCCATCCGTTAAATACCAACTGCGTTTTTCCAAACACGTTGAGGGTAGACAATAGCGATTTGTTTATACTCGACGGAGCAACCAGAGTGGTACCTACCTGATAGATCGGGAACACGCCATCGTTGCTGAAATCTGATTTGGTAAAACTGTTCGAATCGGCTTTGTCCTTCTTAAACGAATATAAGGTTACTCCGTGGTCATCCGTCAGGTGTTGATATTTGCCGGTTCCGGGTATATAGGTACTGTCGTACAAAACGCCATCGTTGCCCACCAGCTGAACGTTGGACAGCATTACCGTATAATCCGGTTTGGCCACAAACCAGATACCCTCGATGCCCTCTCCGTTTACATCTCCTGCCTTGCTGTCGTTCTGAAAATAATACAGGGGCCATCCCTTGTAGGTAGTTTGTGATGCCCCGTCTGACCGGGTAATGGTTTTAAAATCAGCTGCATTCAATCCGGTTCCCAGCTTTAAATGGGTGGCATTAAACACCGGCCAGACGGCCAGGCAACCCCCGATGCATTCTGAAGTATCTGCGGCATCCATGGTAAAGAAATACAGGGTTTTGCCCGCGCTGTCTGTTAAAATGGAACCCAGGCTGGCACTTGTTCCCAGTTGAACATCGATAACCGGTGCCGGAGGCATAAGGCTTGAACTATTGCTTTTTTTGCAGGAAACAAGGCTTCCGGTAGCCAATAGAGCGGCAAAAATACAGGTCAATAGATATTTATATTGCATAATGTTTTTTTTTAATATAACTGAAGAATTAAAGTTTAACGAGCTTAGAAATGTATACGTTAAGCACGGATGCGGGTTGCGTAGCCGGCAAACATAGATCCGGATATGGTCGCAGTTGCCCAGCATGGTCAGCGATGCCTATGCCACCGATCAGGCGCTTTATGGCCTTATTGGTTGGTTATACATTTGGAATAGAATAATTTTGGGGTTATGAAATCAGTATATGTGTGCCTTCTCACAATTTTTTATTTTTCGCTGTTTTCTGCTTTGGGTCAGTCTTCCCCCGGAAAACCGGACTTCAGGATCGTCGGTTATTATTCTATAAAATCAGCCATGCGGGACGATCCCTCCATCGTACCCTTAAATAAACTTACGCATGTCAATTTGTATTTTCTGAATCCCGATACCTTGGGGAATTTTGAACAGGATTACAGTGCCCTGATCCCTTTCATTCAGGCGGCCCATGCTCAAAAAGTGAAAGTGCTGGCCTCCATAGGCGGTGGTGGTGCACATCCCTATTATGCCGCCCTTTTGAAGGAGCCGGCCCGTACAAGATTCATTCAAAATCTTCTTTCCATCACCAGCCAATATAATTTGGATGGCATTGATGTAGATCTGGAAGGCAGTGATATGGGGCCGGATTATGAAAATTTTGTGGTGGCCCTGGCCGGCAAACTAAAAGCGAATAAAAAACTGATCACATCAGCCATTGCGGTTTTTTATAAGGATCAGCTGAGCGACAGGGCCCTGGCCCAGTATGATTTTATGAACGTCATGAGTTATGACCACACCGGCCCCTGGATGCCGGAGAAACCGGGACCTCATTCCACTTTTCAGCAGGCGTCTGATGATCTGGATTATTTTGGGATCGAAAGAAGAATACCAAAAAATAAACTGGTACTGGGAGTTCCGTTTTACGGATATGGTTTCGGTCCACTGCCAGCTTCCCCGGCCACCAGCATGAATTATAAAGAAATTGTAAACACATTTCCCGGAGCGGATTCTGCCGATCAGGTTGCCATACCCGGGGGTGCAACCATGTATTACAATGGTATTTCCACCATTAAAAAGAAAACTGTGCTGGCCAAAGAAAAGGCTTCCGGCATCATGATCTGGCAGATCAGCGGAGACGCACCAGCCCCGGCATCTTTGCTTGATGCCATCTACCAGGTTGGTGACGGAAAAAAATAAGAAGTTACAGCATGCCTTCTTCAAGATACTTCCTGCCGTATTTCCCCCATCGGGCGAGCCCGTCATTCAGTGTTTTTGTGAAAATGGCATTGTCGCATTTTTTGCCTTTTGATGGCGGGGTTAGTTGTGATTTGCTAACGGGAGTGCCTTCCACTTTTTCTGCGAACCAGGTCATGTGCTGATGGGGAAGGCTGATCCCGAGGATCATACCGGGTAACCCGGCAAAGGATTCCGGTCCTCCGGGAGTAGTAATCTCATCCGCATAAAATGCAACTACATAAATGGAATCCATGATTAATGCATTGGCGCGGTGACAGGTGAATCCGGCGATGTCCCGGGTTTCATCCGTCAGCTTCCACTGAATGCGCCGCATGCTGTCCTGGATCAGAAAAGTTTCTCCGAGAATATCTTTCTGACTGGTAGACCGGCCAGTGGAGTAATCGGTATTCACTATATTGGTCTCTGCGGCTTCCTGCGTCCATATTTTATTGTTTTCCGGATTCTCCCTGCCTGGCCTGTAAGTCCACTGATTATGGGAAAAGAAAAGCTGGAAATACGTTTTCTTGAATTTGGGCATTGCTTTTTTCATCAGGTCCGTAAAGCCATCATCGTCGGCAGACATCCGTGCATACAGGTTCACCGTCCTGGTAAATTCAATCTTGCCCTCCGACAGGAAAATAGCATTTTGTGCGTGGACCACATTCCCGGTCAGGAGCAAGGTCGTAAAACAGGTTAACAGTTGTTTCATATTCATGGTTTCGGTTGTGCCATCCCGGCCTTGGCGAAATTCCAGACCAGCGTGAGCATCAGGTATCTTTGAATGGTGGTATTCGTGTTTTGGGAAATATAGTTGCTGTTGACGATCCGGTTAAATCCGATATTCTGGTCCAGGATGTCATTGGCCTGTAATTTCAGCAGCAGGTTTTCTTTTTTGAAGAATTTTTTGCCAAACCAGGCATTCCAGAAAATCGTATTGTTGTTGGTATCAAACACGGAAGTTTTTTGCCGTAAATTAATGGAGCAGTCCGAATGCACTTGAAATTTCAGGGGTAAAAATACATCTCCTTCCGCCGAAATATTAAAGGTCCAGTATTTTGTGGTGAGCGATTCCTGGATGGATGAAACGCTGGTAGTATGTTCGGCTGTGGGAGAGAGGCTGAACTCGTATTTTTTTTCTTTTGCTTTAAACAACCGCAGGCTGAAGGAATAGGTTTTCGACGTGGTTTGGTTTATTTCACTATTGATGACGTTCTCATTCCGGTTGATACTGAGACCGGAGCTCATATCTATTTTGAGTTCAGGTTTTTTAGTTTTAAAGCCGTAATTAAAATTGCCATACAAAGAGTAGTTGCCATTCACATTGATGGACTGATATATCCGCCTTCCCAGGCTGTCCACAAAATCTTTGGAGCTGATGGCATTGGACGTGGTACTGGCATCAGCATAAACATACATATTGCTTTCGCTGAGTGGCTTGAAAGTATAATATTGCATGGAAAACTCATTGCTGAATGCTGGTTTCAATAAGGGATTGCCGATGTAAATGTTCAAAGGATCCTGATTGTTTGCCAACGGTTGTAATTGCTCAATGCCCGGTTGCTGGGTCCTCCCTTCATAACGGAAGAATAAGTTTTTTTCCTGGGAGAATTTGTAGGAGATGCTGCCCTGCGGATACCAGTTTACAAAATGCCTTTTCACCGTGGTGCCACTGTCCAGATTTTGCTGGTTGAAACCGGTAAAACCGACGTCCGATCCCAGATTGAAATGCAGCTTGCGCCCGGCCAGGTTATATAAAAGCCCGGTTTTTTGCGTGAGCAGGGAGAAATGATAGTCGTTGCTGTATGCACTGTCTATGGCATCATATTTTCCACCGGAGGATTTATTAAAAGAATTGCGGTTAGACTGATTGTTCCCTCCTGAAAGCCCGTAGTTGACGGCCAGCGTGGAAATGGCAGACAAGGGTTCTGTGTATGCCAGCCTGGAATCCAGGGTTAAGGTTTTGTTTCTGAAAGTTTTGTACTGGTCGATCAGTTGTTCCGGCTGCAGGCTGTCTTTATAGAATTTTGTATCCGAGTTCAAGTATCCCGAACTGTTATCGCGCTGATATTCCTCTTTGAAATTAAACGAAAGGGTTCTTCCTTTTTTATGAAACCGCTTCCGCCAGAGCAGGTTGGTATTTAATTTTTCCGGATCGCCCACCGTATTTACCTGACGCTTATTGCTGTTCACCAGGCTGCTGTCTTCGGCCAGGTACTCACTTGTATAAAGACTTTGGGTCGTTTTGTGGTCTTTGCTGGCATCCACGTTGACTTTCAGGGTAGAGGTTGAATCCAGGGTAACTTCAAAAATGCCCGATGCCTTATTCCGAAGGATGTGGTTGTGAAAAGATTCCGTCGTGTTGTTATAATATAGGGTATCGGGTAAGATAAATTGTGCGCGGGTTGCATTTTCCCCGGTTACATCCAGATCCAGGATTTTGTAATTGAGGTTCACGGATTGTTTGTCCTGGTTCCATTTATCATTAAAATGCAGGCCGCCGGTTTTTACAATGGGTATTCCCTGACCATTGTACTGGCCGCCCCAGGATTCCAGATCATCCCTACCGTTTCCGGTGTACGAGAAACCCGTGTTTTCATCATAATCGTAATTGCTGGCAAAGCTTTGACCGTAACTGTTATTATCCTGCCAGTTCAGTCCTATGGTGCCGATATTGGACAATATGCCATAACCGGAAAATTTCAGTTTCTTTTTAAAAAGATTAAACATGAACTGGTTATTATAATAACCATGGGTGCCCAGACCGGCTTCCACTTTGCCGAAATATCCGTTCTTTTTATTTTCTTTGAGCTGCAGGTTGATCGTTTTTGTTTTTTGCCCGTCGTCAATGCCGGTGAAGGCAGCCTGATCGCTTTTCTTATCAAATACCTGCACCTTGTCGACCATATCCGCCCGCAGGTTCTGGGTAACCAGTGTCGGATCATCTCCGAAAAATTCCTCGCCGTCAACCAGCACTTTTTTTACCGTTTGTCCCTGAGCCGTAATCTTCCCGTTTTTATCTATCTGAATGCCGGGCAGTCGTTTAAGCAATTCCTCTACCGTTGCGCCTTCCTGCACTTTGAAACTGTCGGCCTTGAATTCAAGCGTATCTCCCTTCACGCGAATTGCGGCCATATTACCGTGAACCACTACTTCCTTCAGCAGCTGCCTTTTTAGAATCATCGATATTTTGCCAAGGTTGGTTTCCGAGGAATCCTTCAGGTCCAGTTCCGTCACGTAATCCGCATAACCCGGATAGGAGATCTTGCAGATCAGTTTTCCGGCAGGAAGCCGGGAGAATGAAAATGCACCCCGGGCATCCGCCCGTCTAAAGGAGATGAGAAATGAATCTTTGCTTTGGAGGATCATGATGCTGCTTTGATAGAGCGGCGTTTGTTCGGAAGTGTCTGATACTATTCCTTTTAAAAGGACATGCTGGGCAAACAGTGGTTGGGTAACCACAAACAGGACAGCAAAAAGGGTCAATCTCATGAAGGGGCGGTTGTTTTGAGTAGAAGGCCGACTAAAAATACCGCATCTTCAATTCTTCCGTTGATTCCACTTGTTAGAATACTGTGAAAGAATGTTTCCCTCATGCACCTCCCAAATTAATCGTTAGTCTGCAGGGTGCCGGTAAAGCAGGACCCGCGCGCCCCTGTTGCTGTAATAAAAAAACCCGGGATATGGAAAAATTTGTAAATTGGTCTCTGCTAAAGACAAGAGTCTCCAAATAGCTAAACTTTCCCCTTAACTCATTTAATACGCTCAGAATAATGAAAACCATGGAAGCATCGATTGGAAATCCGGTGCACAAATCAGATTCGAAGAAAATCATCCCCGCATTACCCGAACGTCTGTATTCCCTGGATGCCCTCCGGGGTTTTGACATGTTTTGGATCATGGGCGCAGATGAACTATTTCGCGGAATTGCCAAAGCGACCGGTTCTCCGTTTTGGGGCGCCCTATCAGAACAGCTTGAACATCCGGCATGGAATGGGTTTCATTTTTATGACCTGATCTTCCCGCTTTTCCTGTTCATGGCCGGTGTGTCTACGCCCTATTCCATCGGAAGGCAACTGGAAAAGGGGAAAAGCCGGCAACAACTGCTTTCCCGCGTGATCCGCAGGGGGCTCATCCTGGTATTGCTGGGCATTGTTTATAATAACGGTCTTGAACTGCGTCCTATTTCCGAAATCCGTTTTGGCAGTGTATTGGGCAGGATCGGGTTGGGCTATATGTTTGCGAATATCATCTTTTTGTATACCAAAGAAAGAGCCCAGATGATTTGGTTCTGGGGAATCATCATCGGTTACTGGCTACTGTTGAAGTTCACATCCGCACCCGGATTTCCCATGGGTGACCTGACCATGCAGGGAAATTTTGCTTCTTATATTGACCGCTCGATACTCCCTGGAAAATTGTATCTGGGCATTCATGATCCTGAAGGCCTCGTATCCACCATACCGGCCATCAGTACGGCGCTGCTGGGTATCCTGGCAGGAAACCTGCTTAAAAATGGCACCATGGCCAGCCGCAAAAAGGCACTCTGGCTGGCGGGAACCGGCGTGGTTTTCCTGGTGATTGCGCAGATCTGGAACCTGGATTTCCCCATCAATAAAAACCTGTGGACCAGTTCCTTTGTAATGCAGGTGGGCGGGATCAGTCTCCTGTTGTTATCCCTGTTCTATTATGTGATTGATATCCTGGGTCACAAAAGATGGGCATTCTTCTTTAAGGTCATCGGAATGAATTCCATCCTGATATATATTTCCGGTCATTTTATCGACTGGGGATACACGACAAATGGTTTTTTCCAATGGCTTGGACAACTGGTGGGAAATCCGTATAATATTGTCGTGATGGCAGCCTGTTATATTTTCATTAAGTGGCTGTTCCTGTATTTCATGTATAAGAAGAGGATTTTCTTAAGGGTTTGAGGATGCGTAATTAAAAAACAATACGAGTGCTCCCCTGCTAATTTTTAATTATTTCATAACTCATCCAAATATTTACCCAACTTTCGCAGCGCGTCAGCGGTCCTTTTTATTTCTTCCGTGGCCCGCGTAAAATTCCTTTGTTCAATGGCTTCCCTAATGCCGGGCATTGTTTTTACGCCATAACCGGTATACATGCCCGGCGCGTATAATACATGTTTGTACCAGGGTCTGTCCGGAAGTCCGTTTTCCAGTAACAATTGCTGCTCGGCCCGGTAGAGCTGCCGGTTGAGGTGGTCGTGATTTTCTCTTACGCTGTTGGCCCGCATCCACACGTCGTGTGCGTGATTGACGCTTTTTTCCAGGTCCGCAACGGCATTCAGCAGCGGCGAGAAATCAATATAGGGAACGGCCTCTTTGGGTTGCGGCGCAAAAAAAGGTTTTGCCGTATCGGATGCCAGGATTAAATATTTCCCCTTCAACACGTCATTGCTGATCTCCGTATTCGCCCGCAGATCGCTGATCAGGGTTTGCAGCTCTGCACTGTAATCCTTGATTTTCGAATACAGGCTTCTGAAATCAAAAGGCAACAGATTGGCTTCTGCCATCCTTAACATGAGATGTCCGGCGGTTTTTGCCAGTGCGGCTTCATAATAAAAACCGGGATCCTTGAACCGGATAAAGTTATCATAGGAATCATAGATGGAGTGATATTCTCCGCCATTGTCCTCGCCGCCATAAGCGATATTCAGGGAAGGCACACCCAGGTGTTGCAGAAACGCAGAATAATCAGACCCGCTGCCCAGGGCATCCAGGGTCATGGATGTTTTTGCCATTTCTTCTTTCGTCCGCTTCAGATCCGGGGCGGTCGCTACCTGATGGGCTTTCAATCTCTCATACACATTTACGCCGGTCTCGGGGTCCTTTATCCCTTTGGCCACTTCATCCACAAATCCCTCCAGGCTGTGTGAACCACCGGCATAAAAAAATCCCCTGCCGTTACCATCCGTATTGATGTACAGCACGGCGTTTTGCTTCAACAGTGAATCGTGGTCCTCAGCCCATTCTGTAGAACCCAGCAACGCAGGTTCTTCCCCATCCCATGCACAATAGACGAGGGTTCTCCTGGGTCTCCAGCCTTTCTGCACGAGTTGACTGACTGCCCGGGCCTCTTCGAGCATGGTTGCCTGGCCGCTGATGGGATCCTGCGCGCCGTTCACCCAGGCATCGTGATGGTTGCCACGGATCACCCATTCATCCGGGAAATCTTTTCCTTTCAGCATGGCGATCACATCATAACAGGGCACCAGTTTCCAGTCAAATTCAAGTTGCAGATGAACGGTTGCTTTTCCCGGTCCCACATGATACGTTATCGGCAATGCTCCCCGCCAGCTTTCCGGTGCCACAGGGCCATCCAGTGCCTCCAACAGGGGCTTTGCATCATGATAACTGATGGGCAGTACCGGAATTTTCAACAGGTTCGGCGCGTTCTCATGAGAAGAAATCCGTTTGGCATTTTTAGTAGCGCCTATGCCTGGTGTCAGCGGGTCACCGGGATAGACGGGCATATCCATCACGCTTCCACGCTGTACTCCATATTCATTTTTAAACGGTCCTTTAGGATATACATCTCCCTGAAAGTAGCCGTCTTCTTTCGGATCAGAATATATAATGCAGCCAACGGCCCCGTGTTCCAGCGCCACCTTGGGTTTGATGCCGCGCCAGCTCATCCCGTATTTTACTATAACCACTTTGCCTTTTACGTCTATACCCATTTTGGCCAGTTCCTCGTAATCGGAAGGAAGTCCGTAATTCACAAATACCAAAGGTGCCGTTACATTTCCGTCGTCGCTCCAGGCGTTGTACGAAGGAAGCTGGCCCTCCTGACCGCTTGTTGCGTCTTCTTTCAGCGCCAGTTCCTTCAGTAAGGCATGGTAGGTTACCGGGGAAGTCATTTCCAATATTCTTTTCTTTGGAGTGGGGAATAACACCTGGTAAACGTCCATACGGGTTTCAAATCCATATTGCTGAAATCTTTGCCGGATCTCTTCCGCCACCTCCCGGCTGCCGGGAGATCCCAGATGGTGGGGCCTGGCAGACAGGTCATGGATGCTGTGACCGATATTTTCCGCGCTGACAAACTGGTCAAAAGCCGCTTCCGTATTGAATTCCGCCACATCGGACGAATCCGTAAATCCCGTTATCCGCGGATGCTGGGCATGCCCGATTACGCTGAGCAGAATAATAGCAGCAAGGAGGAAACTTGATTTTGTCATGATATTTACCGGGTATCTAAAAAAATATTATAAAAATAATCCTTAGTAACTTGTTGTTAAAATGCTGGATGGACAGATTTAATACCGAAAAGGTAAGACAGTTTTTCTTCCTGTCGGTTCTGCTGTTGATGGGTTTTCTCCTCTTTTTCAGGCTGCAGGGTTTTCTGCCCTCTTTTTTGGGGGCAGTCACTTTTTACGTGCTGATGAGAAAATACATGAAAGAACTCCTGGGGCGCAAATGGAAACCCTGGGCCGCGGCCCTTATCCTGATGACGGTTTCTTTCCTGATCATCATGCTGCCCGTTTTCTTTCTGGTCAATACCATCAGTTCTAAAATTGGTTACGCGATCAGCCATGTGCAGGAGATCACCAGCGCCGTGCTGGTTTTTCTCCGGAACATCGAATCCCGCATCGGGTATCATTTCTTAAATGAAGAAACGGTCCGTAACCTGAGCGGCATGGCCATCCAGGAATTGCCCCTGATACTGGGCGCTACGTTCAATACGGTACTGGCGCTGTTCATGATGTATTTCCTGCTCTATTTTATGCTCACGAACTGCCAGGTTATGGAAAACTGGCTGGATGATGTGCTGCCGCTGAGAAGGGATAACCTCGTAAAAGTGCAAAAAGAAGTCAATAGTATGGTCATCTCCAACGCCGTCGGCGTTCCCCTCGTTGCATTCGTTCAGGGAATTGCGGGACTGATCATTTATCTGATCATCGGAATAAGGGAGCCTCTTTTATGGTTTGCCCTCACCTGCTTTACTTCCATGATTCCCGTGTTGGGGGCGGCCCTGGCGTATATTCCCCTCGCCATTATTTTATTTGCGGGGGGAGAAACCGCCAAAGGATTTGTTATTGTGATTTACGGCTTGCTGGTCGTGGGCACCATCGACAATGTGTTCCGCTTCTGGTTGCAGAAAAAAATTGCTGACGTACACCCGCTGATCACGGTATTTGGGGTTATTGTGGGTGTTCAGTTGTTTGGATTTATCGGTCTTATTTTCGGCCCCCTGCTTATTTCACTCTTTATTTTACTGATGCGCATCTATCACGTAGAATTTATTGATCCGGATAAACGGATCGCAGATTAAAATAGTTGACGGTTGACGGATGACGGTGCTTCAACAGCAATTATTGAAGTAATTTTGCCGGATGACAGCGCAGGATAACAAACTCATCTGGACGATCGGCCATTCCACCCGAACACTGGAGGACCTGATTACCATGCTGCATTCGTTTGATATTGCCCTGGTGGCCGACATCCGGAGTTTTCCGGGCTCCCGGCGTTATCCGCAGTTTAATAAAGAAGCGTTGGAATTATCCCTGCCGGAAAATCATATCCGGTATGAACATCTCCGGGAATTGGGCGGCCGCAGAAAAGTGAAACCCGGTTCCCGGAATACGGCCTGGAGAAATGCTGCTTTTCAGGGATATGCCGATTATATGGAAACGGAGGAATTTAAAATGGGAATTGTCCGGTTGGAAAAAATGGCTATCCTCCAAAAAACCGCATACATGTGTTCCGAAGCGGTCTGGTGGCGCTGTCACCGGTCCATGGTCTCGGACGAACTGAAGACTCGTGGCTGGACGGTGATGCACATCATGGAAAAGGGAAAAGCAGTGGAACACCCGTTTACTTCAGTGGCTAAACTGGTAAACGGGGAATTGAGGTATTATCCATGATATAACAATTGCGTATCGAAAACGGATTGCCCTGGTCACGCTAAGTTTTCAGGCCGTTAAGGCAGCTACCGCAAACCCTGTGAATAGTTTGTGGACCCAATAGGTTTGTGACGCGCTTCCTTTAATTTTGCATATTGAACGGAACCGGAAGGAACGGTCTTCGTCTCCTAAAATTATGAGAGCAATTATTTTCCATACCCTGTTGTTTTTATTTATTTGTTCGGGCTGTAAACACAGCGAATCCTCATCAGCTTATACATCCATTGTTGCTGCCGGTCATGCGCCATCCATGGTGCAGGACCAGGACGGCCAGCTTCATATCGCGTACTGCGAAGGCGACAGCATCATGTATGTGTATTCGTCCACCGGGGGGAAGTCTTTCTCGTCACCTGCATTGGTTTCTCTGTTGCCGGGTTTGGCATCTTCCCATGCACGCGGCCCGCAGATTGCGGTGAGCGGACAACAGCTTACAATTATTGCTGGCAATAAGTCGGGGAATATTTTTTCATTTGCAAAAAAAGGAGAATCAGACTGGTTGAAGACAGGCCGGGTGAATGACCGGGATTCAACATCAGGGGAGGAGTTAATGGCACTTCATGGAGATGGTCATGGGCTATACGCAGTATGGCTTGATTTAAGGACAGGGCACAATCAAATATATGGATCCACATCGGCAGATGGTGGTGCGAGCTGGGCAGAAAATACGCTGATCTATGCGTCACCGGATTCAACTGTTTGTGAATGTTGTAAACCTTCCGTAGCGGTTAAAGATAATCACGTATACGTGATGTTCCGGAACCTCATCGACGGAAACAGGGACCTGTATCTGGTTCAATCTGATGACGGCGGGAAAAATTTTGGACCGGCACAAAAGCTCGGAACGGGAAGCTGGAAATTGAATGGATGTCCCATGGACGGCGGCGGCCTGGTAATAGATGATCAGGGAATACCGCAAACGGTATGGAGACGGGAGGACAAAGTATATTCCTGCGAACCGGGAAAACCGGAAAAAGAAATTGCAACGGGCAGAAGTTGCAACATGGCGACCGCAGGGGGGAAAAATATTTACGTATGGACCGAAAAGGGTGAGGTGATGTGCATGCTTTCGCCGGATAAAAAGCAAGACCTTGGTAAAGGGAACCTGCCCATCGTTCGAACAACCAATAACCATACTGTGGTTTGTGTTTGGGAGCAGGATAAACAACTGCACGCCGCGGTGATGGGCCTCTGAACCAACGGGGCAAGTCGCTCTTCAATCCAATTTATTAAATTGATTATCAGCCACTTATGTCGTATTAAGTGCCGTTATTTTTAGTTTCCATACAATAAAATATTCCTGTTTTCGTAGGGTTGTAATTATAAAACAGGCCAGTTAGATTTGTGCCCGGTTGTAATCTAAAACCCATTTTTTTATGAAAAAGTTGTAATTATTGTTATTGACAGGATTTCTTTTAGCAGGCGCCAGCGCACAGATTCAATTTGCTGTTAAGGCAGGAGCGAATAGTCCAACATCATCAAAGAAAGTGACAACGGAACAGCCAGAAACAGTGTTATACAAGTTGATATTTTTTATCTCTATGGCGAGAAAGCGGCGGTAGATAAATTTTTTACCCGGATTAAATATAACCCCAAGTTAAATCGCTTCATTTTTCCGAAGATCCCTCCTTAATCGGAGGGTTTTTCATTGGCAGCCATTAGATTTGCACAGTTTTTAAACCAAATGTGATTTTATGAGAAAGTTGTTCTTGTGGATACTGGCTGCATTTTCCCTAACCGCCGCCCATGCACAGGTGCAGCTGGGTATTAAGGCGGGTATGAACATTTCTACCGTTAATACAAATAATTATGGTGAGATCAATATGAAAACCGGATTGATTGCCGGTGGTATAGTCTCGCTTCCTTTATTCAGCCATATCACTTTGCAGCCGGAGATCATGTATTCGGCCCAGGGCGCCAAGTCCACTGAAAATAATGTAACGTCCAATTTGAATATTGATTACGTCAATATCCCCCTGCTGGTTAAATACAATCACCCTTCCGGCTTTTTTGTAGAATCGGGACCTCAGCTGGGGCTGCTATTAAATGCCAAACTCCTGTTGCCCAATTATAATGAAGATATGAAGCCGAATTACCGGTCCAGTGATTTTGCCTGGGCATTTGGGTTGGGTTATCTCATCAAAGACGCGAACGTGGGTATTGATGCCCGTTACAATCTGGGCATTTCCAATTTTTTTAAGGATACCTATATTGGAGACGCACAGCATAATGTTATTCAGGTAAGCCTGTTTTTCCTTTTTGGCATCAAGGCTGCCAAAACGGATCACGGCCTGTAAGCCGCACTATCCAGACTATTTTCAAAGACCCTCATTTTGCTGAGGGTTATTCGTTTGCGGTCGTTTG
The DNA here is from genome assembly GCA_041691395.1 of Chitinophagaceae bacterium. GTDB lineage: Bacteria > Bacteroidota > Bacteroidia > Chitinophagales > Chitinophagaceae > Puia. The sequence continues at coordinate 101,015 of JBEPUT010000003.1, read as the reverse complement.
TCTGTTCGGCCATCCTTTTGCTGCGAAAAGCTTATTCATAAAGGGCCTGCGTGGCGATTGGCGGAAACAGATTAATTTTGTTGCGGCGAGCCATTATCGGCCTTTGTTTCCGGTGGCGGTATTGGGAACAGGCATTCAACATTTTCAAAATTTTATTTGTATGATTTTACAAAAGGGCGAGCGGGCACCTGAATTTGAACTGAATGCGACCCCGGATCAGAAATTGAAATTATCAGATTTCAGAGGCCGGCGGGTGATCCTGGCTTTTTATCCGGCAGACTGGAGCCCGGTATGCAGCGATCAGATGGCCCTGTACAATGAATCGCTGAGACTCTTTCACAAAGCCAATGCCGTGGTCATGGGCATTTCGGTTGACAGCAAATGGTGCCATATGGCATTTGCTCAGGACCGGAAGATACACTTTCCCTTGCTGGCAGATTTTGAACCTAAGGGAAAAGTGTCGAAAGCGTACGGGGCCTATAATGAAGAAGAGGGGGAGAGTTACCGGGCATTGTTTGTTATAGATGAGCAGGGAGTAATTCACTGGAGCTATCTTTCTCCCGATGGAATCAATCCGGGTGCAGACGGAATCCTGGATGCATTGGAAGAAATGAAATGACGATTATTCTCCGGGTAGAAAATAATTAAATTTTTCAACGTGTCAAAATTAAGGATTCCTGTAAATGAAAAGGATCACCGGGCTGGCAATGCCTCGGCCAAAGTGATCCTCGTTGAATATGGAGATTACCAATGTCCGCATTGTGGCATTGCCCATCCGCTGCTCAAGCGGTTATTGAAAAATTTTGGCAAAGACATGCTTTTTGTTTTCCGGAACTTTCCTCTTCAGGAGGCGCATCCCGCGGCTACAATTGCCGCTACATCGGCAGAGGCCGCTGATCTTCAGGATAAGTTCTGGGAAATGCATGATCTTATTTTTGAACATCAGGATGACCTGTACGAGCTGGATGAAACCGGCATGGCGCCGTTTGCGGAAAAAATAAAGCTGGATATGAAAAAGTTTGCTAAAGACGTTACGTCTGATGCGGTAATAGCCAGGGTGGAAAATGATTTCGAAGGCGGCGTTCGCAGCGGGGTAAATGGAACACCGGATTTTTTCATCAATGGGAACCGGCTGAATAGTTACGATGCCACGTATGATTCATTGGCGGATGCTGTCATCAGTCTGGTATAGCAAACCGCCGGTGTAAAAGATAAAGAGCTTAATAAAAAAAAATGGTTTAAATGGCTATCACTAAAAGACTATTGGGGAATTCAGGTATCGAAGTGGCGCCGCTCACATTGGGTGGCAATGTGTTTGGGTGGACGATTGATGAAAAAAAATCATTTGCGATCCTGGATGCATTTCACGCCGCGGGATATGACTTAATTGACACGGCAGATGTTTATTCGCGATGGTTCCCCGGAAATAAAGGCGGAGAATCGGAAATCATTATTGGCCGCTGGATGAAAGTCCGCAAAAACCGGGATAAAATTATTATTGCCACTAAGGTTGGCGGCGATATGGGCCAGGGGAAGAAGGACCTTTCCGCCGCTTATATCCTGAAAGCCGTGGAAGATTCCCTGAGTCGTTTACAAACGGACTATATTGATCTGTATCAGTCGCACTACGACGATCCCGCCACACCCGTGGAAGAAACGCTGGAAGCCTATTCAAAACTGGTAAAGCAGGGAAAGGTGCGTGTAATCGGCGCATCGAACTTTACACCCGAACGGCTTCTGCAATCCCTGGAAGCCAGCAAGCAATCCGGCTATCCGGTTTATCAAACCCTTCAACCACTGTATAATTTATATGACCGGGAAGTCTTTGAAAGGGAACTACAGCCCATTTGTATTGAACATGGCATTGGAGTGATTCCGTATTATTCCCTGGCAAGTGGTTTTCTCACCGGCAAATACCGTTCTGAGAAAGATCTGGGAAAAAGCGTCCGTGGCGGCGGGAATAAAAAATACCTGAATGATCGTGGATTCCGGATATTGGATGCATTGGATGCCGTTGCTGCGCAGATTAGGAGTACTCCGGCCAGCATTGCCATCGCGTGGCTGCAGACCAGGCCATCGGTTGTTGCCCCGATTGCCAGTGCCACCAGCGCGGATCAGCTGAATGCGTTGATCAGTACAGCACAGTTAAGGCTGGATGCCAATTCCATTGGCCTTTTGAACAACGCCAGCGAATGGTAGGTTTTCAGAAGGATCATTATTCAAAGCAGTGGCGACACCAGTCGGGCAGTTTTATCCATTAATTTTTTGTAGGTGGGCCGGCCTTCCCAGGCAACGAGATCAATCTTCTCGGCATCTTTCAGATCTTCAAAGAAAACGGCGCTGAGTTGTTGTGCGGTTTCTGTATCGTACACAATGGCATTCACTTCAAAATTCAATTCAAAACTCCGGAAATCCATATTGGCGGTGCCCACAATGGCGATCTTCCCGTCCGCTACAAGTGTTTTGGCGTGTAGAAATCCTTTTCTATACAGATAAATTTCAACGCCTTTCTCCAGCAGATATTTATAATAGGATCGTGCTGCAGCATTCACCAGCAGGGAATCTGATTTATCCGGTACCAGCAGTTTAACGGAAATTCCGCTCAGGGAGGCAATGACCAGGGCCTCAATGAGCCCTTCTCCGGGAATAAAATAGGGCGTTGAAATAAGGATTTCGCGGGTTGCCAGGTTTATGGCCTTCAGAATGGAATATAGAATGGAAGGAGATTCGGAATCAGGTCCGCTGGCCGCAATCTGAACAACCTTATCATCATTTGAATTAAAACCATCCCGGGCAGGAAATAAATTTTTGTCCGGCTGCAGTTTTACATCGGCGCAAAAATTCCAGTCACACAAAAAAAGGTATTGCAGATATTGCACCCCCGGCCCATCGATACGGAGATGAGTATCCCGCCAGAAAAGCCGTTTTTTCTTATGTGCCGGCAGATTGATGTATCTGTCGCTGATGTTGATGCCGCCGATAAAAGCCGTTTGGCCATCAATCACGATTATTTTGCGGTGATTACGGTAGTTGAGACGGTTTGCAAAGGGGATGAAATATATTTTATAGAACGGGAATGCTTTTACTCCGTTGTTTTTCATTTGGGGCACCAGTCGCTTCCGGATGGACCGGCTGCCGAAATCATCGTAAATGAAGCGGACCTCCAGACCTTCTTTGGCTTTTTGTATGAGCACCTGTTCAATTTCCTTTCCGATCCCATCATCCTCATATATGTAATATTCCATGTGGATATGATGTTTGGCCGACTTCAGCGCATGCAGCACTTCCGGGAATTTATTTTCCCCGTTGAACAGGAGTTTCACTGCATTGTGGGAAGTGAGCGGACTCATCGTGTCTTTCAGCAGCATGAAAGCAAGTTCCTTATTACTTTGCAAGCTGGCATCATTTTCATTGAAAGTCTGTTTGGAATATTTATAGACGTCTGCTTTTATTTTCCCCGCCAGATCTTCGTTATCCGTTAGTTTCTTACTGTAGATTTTCCTTTTCCGGTGGTTGATGCCGAATACGAAATAAAAGATCATACCGAGGAACGGAACAAAAGTGGCGAACAACAGATAGGAGAGGGTCTTGTTGATGGTATGCGTGTCGTAAATAATACGCATGCAAACGAGAATCAGGGTAATGGTGTAAAGGGCTTGATATAGGTCCCGCCAATCCATACAGGGCTCTTAATTAATCTGGGTTAAAAATGCGCCCATATGCCGGCCAAAGACCGTCCAGGCGGTAATTGTCCATATGAATATAAGATGGAAGGGGGACTATTCTGCTCCATGGAAGAAAATAAATAAAAAATAAATTTCAGGTAGTGCTCGCCGTTAAATCCCGGAACTGAATACCAGCCGGTTGGCCGTATCGATCTCATCCTGGTTAATGGTATGGCCCATAAACGCATAAGTATTTAGGGTTACCGAGGCATGCATGCTTTCCAAAATTTTAGCGGTTGCCTGCACCCTGGTTAACGGTACATGCTGATCCGGATCACTGGTTCCGAGAACAATGGGTGTTCCGTCAAAATTCCCGGAATAGTTTTCGGGATAAATCCGGTCGCCAATCAATCCGCCGGTAAAGGCCGCAATACCGCCATACCGGGAAGCATTCCGGGTAACGAATTCCAGGGTTAAGCTGGCGCCCTGCGAAAAGCCGAAGAAATAAATATTTTCTTTGGTAAAACCCTGGGAGATAAGGTCGCTGACCATTTCACTCAACCAAGACAGCGCGGAACTTAGCCAAGGTTCATTTTCGGCCGGAGCCGCTAAAAAAGAGTAGGGGTACCAGGTATTGTTCGTGGCCTGCGGTGCTAATAATGCGAAATCGTCCGTCTTAAGGTGGGACGCAAAGCTCAGTATACTTTCTGCAGTGGCACCGCGGCCGTGTAACATGATTAAAACCCTGCGGGCCTGCGTTAAGCTTTTTCCGCCGGCAACTATTTTTTTTATATGGGACGGTGCTGATATCATCCAATTAAAAATTATGTGGAGGGATTGAACCGGATATCGGCATATTCCTCCGGATGGCGTTTAAACTGGGCATTTACAAATGGGCAAAGTGGTATTACTTTCAAATGATTGTTCCGCGCATAGTCTGCCATGGCAGCCAGCAGCTTTTTTGCCAACCCTTTGCCTTCCGCCGCGGGGGCAACTTCGGTATGATAAACGGTAAGTTTATCGTCAGCAATGCCAATCTCCATCCTGCCTTCCTCTGCACCTTCGTTTAAAGCATAAAAGGCACCCCGGTTGTTTTCATTTAAGGATAACTTAACTTCTTCCATATAGATTTCTTTAAATGATTATTGAGGGTATAAAGTTCCATCAAATTACCGGCAAAACCTTTTCAATCTGCGGCCTTGAAGGTTCGTACTGTTTGGGCAATTTAAGATGGGATCCCAGTTCGCTGAGCGGTTCGTCAACCGTAAATCCCGGATTTTCCGTTGCCAGTTCAAACAATACGCCACCCGGTTCCCGGAAGTAGACGGAGTAAAAATAATCACGATCAATTTTTTGGGTAATGTGCAGTTCCCTGGCTGCAATTTTTTCCCGCAACTCATTTTGGACGGACTCATCTTTCACCCGGAATGCTACGTGGTGGTTGGTGCCGGCGGCGTTAAGGCCCGCGGGCATGTCGGGCAATTCCAGCAAATCCACGATTGCCGCGCTTTCGATGGCAGAAGTTATAAAACGGTACCGGTTGCCTTCTTGTTTGTGCAGGGAATAACCAAATACATCCGTCAGGATCTCCGCGGTGGGCTTTATATTTTTCAGCGACAGGGTAACATCATGGAATCCTTTGGCGCCAACGGATGAATTGACCTCCGGTATTTGCCAGGATTTTCTGTTGTCCTCGATTTCAGGAACAACGAGATCTATGTATAATCCGTCAGGATCCTGAAAGGACAGGAATTGTTCTCCAAATCTTTCGGCTATGGCCTCGTGCTTAACCTGAAATTGGTTGAACCGGTCGGCCCAGAATTCCAGGCTGCCCTTTGGAACGGCATAGCTAAATCCGGTGGCCATCCCGGTGCCGTTCTGACCTTTTCGCGCCCTTTCCCAGGGAAAGAAAGTGAGGATACCACCAGGGTCCCCGGTTTCGTTACCGAAGTAAAAATGATAAGTAGCCGGATCATCAAAGTTTACGGTCTTTTTTACCATCCTCAATCCGAGTATGCGGGTATAGAAATCAGCATTCCGTTTGGCACCCCCCGCGATCGCAGTGATGTGATGAAGTCCCAGTATTTTGTTTTCCATAATTTAAATTCTATTTTATAATCGGATTTTACGCTTTGTCTTCACGGATTAATTTCAATCCTTTCGTCCACCGGAGCAATTGCCTGAACAGGCTATCGGCTGCCTTAAGAGATGTTTCGTTGGCCACAAATTCATTCTGATCGTTGATGTTCTGATTAAAAAAGGGGAAATTAACCGTTTCCTGCAAAGGAACCATTTTAAAGGTGGAGAGGTCCGACTTCAGACTGTTCGTTGCCCTGGTTCCGGCAGATACGCCACCGTAGCTCACGATGCCTGCTGCTTTATATCCCCATTCATGATTCAGGTATTCCAGCGCATTTCGGAGCGGGGCGGGATAATTGTAATCGTATTCGGCAGTCACAAAAATAAAGGCATCTGCCTCGTCAATTTTGGCGCTCCATTTTTTGGTATGCTCATGCTCATATTTTTTCAACAGCGGATGATTGGGTTCATCCATCAGGGGCAGTTTGATTTCCCCGAGGTCCAGAAGCTCCACATCGAATTCCGGCCGCTCCTTTGCCAGCGAGGAAATCCAGTTGGCTACAATAGGTCCTTTTCTGCCGGGCCTTACGGTTGACGTGATGATTTTCAGCTTATACATATTTTTATTTTATTTTTTAATTTCGGGGCATGCGGTTTACCCTACTTTGACTGATGTCATCGTCAGCGAACCCGCAACGGCCCTGTCATTAAAGAATGAGATTTCGTCCTGTTTATCTTTCAGTCCCAACGTATACAGCAAGGGCAAATAATGTTCCGGGGTGGGAATGGCGAGCCTGCCTTCTGTACCCAGACTTTCATAATGGATCAGGGGTTTAAAGTCTCCTTGTAAGATCAGATTTTTAAACGTATCATTCATTTTCAGGGCCCAGTCGAATCCAAAACCCGGTTCCTCCATTTTATCCCAGGCCACCAGGCGAAGATTATGCACCATATTGCCACTGCCCATGATGAGCACACCTTTCTTTCTTAACGCAAACAATTCTCTGGCCAGGTCAAAATGATATTGGAACTCCCTGCTGTAATCGATGCTCAGTTGCAATACAGGAATATTGGCTTCGGGGTACATATGCCGCACCACTGTCCAGGTACCATGATCCAGGCCCCAGTCGTGATTCAATTCCACATGGGCCGAATGGATCAGTGAAGTTGTTTCCATGGCCAGGGCCGGGCTTCCGGGAGCATTATACTGAACCTCATACAGGGCTTTCGGAAACCCGCCGAAATCATGGATGGTTTTTGGAAAATCCATGGCTGTGATATGTGTTCCGTTGCTGAACCAATGGGCCGATACCACAAGTACTGCTTTGGGTACAGGGATTTCAGCGGCCATTTTTTTCCAGCGTCGACTGAACTCATTGTCTTCAATACCATTCATGGGCGAGCCATGACCGATAAACAGCGCGGGCATAAGATTTTCCTGCTCCTTCAGATGGCCGGTGAATTTGTTGAATTCAGATATACTATTCATAATATAAGTTGATTTTTAATTTTTATTCCGCATCTCATCCTGATAATTCAACTTATTCATTTGAATCACAAAGTTAGTGTGTAAGAAAGCGGCTTCTCTTGAGATGGGATAAGAAATGGCCTTGATCCAGGTCAATCGTTTATTCCCGGGAGGCGATCTGGCTCCTGACGCGGCTCAGGGTTTCCGGGGTTATGCCGAGGTAAGCAGCTACCATGTGTTGCGGCACCCGCTGCAGGCAATCCGGATAGGTTTTTATGAGTTTGCTGTACTTCTGTTCGGCGGTTTCGCTTAAAGTGCCCATCAGGCGCCGTTGGGTTACGATGAGGTTATTCTGTATGAGAATGCGGAAATAGCGTTCAAAAGCGGGGACCTTCTCCAGCAGCAGATCCCAGGACGGCCTGGTAATGAGCAGCAGTTCGGCGTCTTCCAGCGCTTCTATATTAAACCGGGAGGGTTCATTGGTCAGAAAACTATAGAGGTCGCTCACCCACCATCCTTCGGAGGAAAACTGCAGAATGTGTTCAATGCCTTTTTCATCCACGGAATAAGTCCGGAGCATTCCCTTCTCCACAAAGGCGGTGTATTTACTCACATCACCTTCCTGGAGCAGGTATTGTCTTTTTCTTAATTTCTTCGGCAGGAACAGGGTTTTGCAAAATTCGAATGCTTCATCGGTTAATGGTATGATCTCCCTGATTCTCTGGTTGAGTAACTCGTACATGAGGAAAACGAAATGGGATAAGGGTTAAATTTAAGCACTTATCTGGTCTGATTTCCCCCTAAATTTTTGTTTAAATGATTGAGCACTATATTTAGGGTCGAATTCTTCTTCCACACCACGTATGAAACGATTTCCCGTATTTCCGTCCCTTATTTTTCTTTTATTCATTTGTCCCTGCCTGCGGGCTCAGGAGAAACCGGATATCCAATGGTTCCGGGATGCAAAATTCGGTTTATTCATTCACTGGGGTTTATACGCAGAACTTGGCGGTGTGTATAAGGGCAGGAATTATTACGGCAGCGGTGAATGGATCATGCACCAGGCAAAAATCCCCGCGGTGGAATATGCCGCGCTCGCAAAAGATTTCAATCCGGTAGATTTCAATGCAGATACTTGGGCGCAAATGGCCAAAGATGCCGGCATACGCTATATGGTGATCACCGCCAAACACCATGAAGGATTCAGCATGTTTGATTCCAAAATCAGTGACTTCAATATCGTAAAGGCCTCACCTTACGGCAAAGATCCGATGAAGGCCCTGGCTGAGGCTACCCGCAGGCGGGGGATAAAGTTCGGATTTTATTACTCGCAGTTCCTTGACTGGCATGAGCCAAACGGTGGTGGCAATGATTGGGATTTTGACGAAAGTAAAAAGGACTATCAGCAATACTATCACGACAAATCCATTCCGCAACTGAAGGAGTTGCTGACCCATTACGGACCGCTCGGTATTATCTGGTTTGACATGCCCGGCGGACTTTCCCGGGAACAAACCAAGGCTATGGTCGACAGTCTGCATATTTTGCAACCCCAAGCCCTGTTTAGCAGCCGGGTGGGACAGGGATTGGGCGACTACACGGATTTCGGTGATTCGGAAGTTCCACCGCTTCCTGTTCCCGGCGCCTGGGAATCTATATATACCCACAACGACACCTGGGGATATATTGCGCATGATATGAATTTCAAATCTCCCAAAGAAATCATTCATCTCCTCGCCAACGTGGCCTCTAAGGGAGGAAATCTCATGCTGAATGTGGGGCCGGACGGGAAAGGGAATATACCAGCTTATTCCGTCAGTTATCTTAAAGCAACGGGCAAGTGGCTTCAGAAATTCGGGGAAAGTATTTACGGTACCACGTATGGTTTAATACCGGCACAACCCTGGGGTGTTACTACTTCCAAACCTGGAAAACTATTCCTGCAGGTAATGGAAAGACCGGCAGACGGGAAACTGCTTGTTCCGGGCATGGATGTCCGGATTCGGAAAATCATGCAGCTGGATAATAAAAAACCGGTATCCTGGAAATTAACCGGAAGCGATCTTTATGTTGACCTGCCCGAATTATCGGATAAAAGGAATACGGTTTTTGTGGTGGAGTATGCCGGTCAGTTAAAAAGTTTTGACCTCACGCTTCCCATCACGGTATCTTCCAAATATCCGCTCAATACAGTGGATGCTGTTTTTGCCCAACTGAAAGGATCTGTCCAAATAGAATCGCTCACCTACAGCCATTATTTTGGCGATTGGAAACATGCCACCTGTGTGACGCATCTGAACAAGATCTCAGATGAAGCCGATTTTAATGTTAGGGTAACGGAACCGGGAGATTACCGGATCATCCTGGAATATGCGTGCCCCGAAGCCAGCAGCAAACAGGAAGGCATAATGGAATTTAATGATCGGGAATACAAGTTCCGCACACTGAGAACTTCAGCATACAACGAAAACGAACCGCTGCCGTTTATTAAACATTCCATATGCGTGACAACGGTTACCAGACCGGGCATCTATAGCGTAAAAATTCATCCGATGCATAACGGAAATGAACTGTTCAATCTGAAATCAGTTTTATTTGAACCGGTAAACTGATCATTTTGAGTTGTTCGGAACAGCTTCAATCAGCACAGCGGACCGGGGAGGAATAGCCGTGACACTATAGTGATCCGAAAAAGTGCCCAGTTCCCTGCCTGTCCAGTAATCGGTTAATCTGTAACTGCCCTTTAGTGGCAGATCGATTTTTCTGGGTAGGTCTGTCCAGTTGAAGCAATGAAAATACTGCCGGTCACCAGTATGCGTAATACCGAGTTCCAGATCCGGGCTGTAAAAGCTTGCCCCGGTACCGGTGGAAGGAATGCTTTTTCCCAGTATGGCCAGTTGTTTTTCTCCCAGATCCTTCGCCTTGTCTCCGCTCAGCACCAGTCCCCCCACGGCATGAACCACGGTGGCATGAAATAGCCACTGATTGTCTGCGATGGACGAATCTCCCGCAAGCAATAAACAATCCGGATCGTTCACCCACAGACGGCCGTTTTGCCAGTCGCGGTTCAGGTTTTCCCTGCCCGTTGCAGCAAAGCGCTCCCAGCTCCTGTCGATGTCGTTGGACGTTCTCATCATATTCACAAGACCAAGGGATGGCCACATGGGTGCATTGCATCCCAGCAGGATAGCATCCGGTCCGGCTCCGCGAATGATGGCTTCCATTCCTCGGCGGTAGGCTTCAATGCGCGTGGCCTTCGGATCGAAATGTTCTCCGGGGATGGTTCCCCAGTAGTTGGCATCCAGTTTAAAATAAGAGATGCCCCATTTTTCCCTCATCGAATGGAAAGTTTCTTCGAGAAATTTTTGCGCATGCGGATTGGTGCCGTCCAGCACATACCAGGGTCCGTGTCTCCAGCCGCCAAAACCTTTTGTTGCAGAATTCAGTGGACGGCCTGCTATATCTTTGATGAACCAGTCCGGGTGTTCGCGGAAAAGCCGGGAATCTTTTTCTGCAATGAAAGGAGCCACCCAGATGGCCGGCAGAAAACCTTTCTCCCGGATGGCAAGAATAGTGGAATCCATATTGCCAAACGCGGTACTGGGATCAAGCCAGTCACCTTCATAGGGAGAATAGCCGTCATCGATCTGAATGTATTCGAGCTTCGGTTTCATAGTGGCAAAAAGGGCAAGATTTTCCTGAATGATGGATTTTGTGGCCTTATCGCCGTAGCAATACCAGGAGCACCATCCCGTCGGGATTTTTTTGATGGGCAAACGGGCGTGGTGCTGCTGAATATATCCTGCAAACCGTGCCAGGAGTTCATTCCGGTCGTTGCCTTGCATGGCCGTAAACGTTTCCATCTGCCATTTTACTCCCGGGGCAATGGACAATCCTTCCGGATCCATGGTGATCATCAGCCGGCTGGTGGAAAATGAAAATCGTCCTGCAAACCGGTTGGACGACGCAAAGCCCAGCAATACATACCCTTGTTTGCCGAGGTTCAGCGTAAATAAATTATATACGGTTCGGAGACTGTCCGGTTGCGGAAGACGATAATGATTGCGGTCGGTATATTCTGACAGGTCCACTGGCGATTGCAATGTTCCGGCTGTTTGGGAAAGCATCTGAAAGCCTTCTCCGTAAATGGGTGTATTCGGATCCAATCCCGTATTGCGGAGATTGAATAAAATGATATTTTTCAAATGCCGGGTTTCTCTGCCGGTGTTGGTTATGCTGGCATAACACTTGTCGCCATCCCATTTTCTTTCGATGTGTATGGTTGATTTGTCCAGGACGCGTCCGGAGATATCGGTAACAGAAGGTTCCGATTTTTGTAAGAGACTGATCAGGTTCGCTTTTCCGGCGTCCGGAAATACGGATCGTTTTTTTTGCTGAGCCGGAAGCGCGGATACAAAAAAACAGGCAAGCCACAATGTGCTCAACAGGAATACCGGACGGTTCATCTGCATTTATTTTTGGTGGGTAATTTTATTCAAGATAATCGCTTTTTGCTCAATGGCAACAACCCGGTTATCTTTACTGATTAACCGGAATATATCAATGAAAGGATATCAAAAAACAATCGTTTGCGGAGTTTTTCTTTTTATGATATGGAGTATGCGGGACGCTTTTGCGCAGACGGCTGCGACCACCCAAAGCAAGCCCATCAGCTTCTCCGGATTGTTACAGGAAATGCTGGATAGGGACAACCTGGCCGAATTCCATGGAAACTGGACGCTCCATCATGTTAGCAGTTATGACCGGCGGTCCGTAGCAAAGGACAAGGAAGGCTGGTATGCCAACGAGGACTGGGATCATTATATCAGGAAAGAAAGCCATCGCGGCGGGGATGAATATGTTCTGCTGGATGCCGACGGACCCGGTGCCATTACACGTTTCTGGGCCGCGGGCCATCCCAATAAAAAGGCACATTTGAGATTTTATATAGACGGACAGGAGAACCCATTCTGGCAAGCAGATCATACTGGCGCCCTGATCGGTCAAAACATTTCGATCGGTGTCCCCTTATCGCAAAGGTCCGTAGACATGGATTTTCTGCCCATTAATGAAGGTGCGCAACCGGGTCATAACCTATATGCACCGATCCCATTCAATAAACATCTGAAGGTGACTTACGACAAAGCGCCAGGCGGAGCCGATAACGGGTTCTGGTATAATATCGATTACCGCATCTATAAGAAAAATACAACTGTTGAAAGTTTTTCAGTCCGTACAACCGAAAAAGACGCTGCTATCCTGCAACGAACAAATGCAGCCCTCACGGATTTTATGGATCAATCTCCCGAAGCCGCTACAGTTCCCGGCGAAAAGAGAATTAGTCCGCTGTCCTTTGAACTGGCACCCGGCTCTTCAAAAGGAATGGAGATGAAAGGTCCCGGATCCCTGCGAAGAGTGCTGTTGTTCTTAAACCCGAACGGAGACGATTCGGTCACCAAAAACGTCTGGCTGCAAATTGCTTTTGATGATAGGGAAACGGTGAACGTTCCTGTAGGATTTTTTTTCGGGTGCGGGGACCAGTTGGTTAATGTCCGGGATTGGTATACTAAAGTGGACAGTAACGGGATCATGGCCGCATATTGGGTGATGCCTTACCGGCATTCGGTCAGGGTGCGACTGATCAATAAAGGTTCCGCAACCGTCTCGGGTTCCTTAACCGTTGCCTCCGGAATCTGGAAATGGAATAACCTGTCCATGTATTTCCATGCCGGGTTCAAGCGTATGGATCAATACATGACAGTGGCGGAAAAAGGAAAGGATTTTAATTATCTGGATCTGAATAAAAGATCCGGTGTTTTTGCCGGCGATATGTTACAGGTAAACAAAAATATAGGGGGCTGGTGGGGAGAAGGAGATGAGAAAATATATGTGGATGGAAGCCGTTTCCCAAATGATTTCGGAACAGGATCGGAAGATTACTACGGATACGCCTGGGGGCATCCCGAAACCTTCAATCATATATTTAATGCGCAACCCCTCGGCAATGCCAACCTAACTAACCGTGGCGGCACTACTGTAAATATCCGGCAACGTAATCTGGACGCCATCCCTTTCACCACATCCTTTCATTTTGATATGGAATCCTGGAATTGGTTTGGAGGGCCGGTGAATTATAAACTGAGCTGTTTTTGGTATGAAAAGCCACTTCGCTGAAAATATTCAGATAATAAAAAATGAATTTCCCATTATGAGAAAGTTTTCTTTGGTATCCGCTATCCTGTTGGGTTCATTTACTGCATTGCAAGCGCAGGAGTTATTCAAAATCCCGGCGGATAAACCACAGACCCGCTGGGTGAGCCCGGAAAATCCAACCGGTGAAAAAGGTCAGGGAGGGAAAGTAAACAAAGGCGCCAAGGGGCAGGCATTTTACATCATCGCACCGGGTGAAAAAAAAGTCATTTTTAATGTAAAAGGCGCGGGCGTTATTAAGCGGATCTGGGTAAGTGGAACCATTCCCGTAGATGCAGAACAACGCCGGAGCGTTCGGCTGGATATGTTTTGGGATGATGCTTCCAAAGCTGCTGTTTCAGCACCCATCGGCGATTTCTTTGGCGAGGGATTGGGTTTAATCTCTTCTTTTGAGAATGATTTTTTCGCCAGTCCGGAGGGCCGTTCCTATAATTGCACCATACCCATGCCTTACCGGACTGCGGCCAAAATGGAGCTTACCAATGAATCAACTTCCTATGTTTTATTATGGTATGACGTGGATTTTCTGAAGCTGGAGAAGCAGGTGGATGATGCCTTGTATTTTCATGCCTTCTGGAGCAGGGAACAACGGACTACCCTGGGAAAAGATTTCGTGATCCTGCCGCGGGTAAATGGGAAGGGGCGTTATCTGGGATCAAACATCGGCGTGATCGCGAATCCAGGTTATGAACATGCCTGGTTCGGTGAAGGAGAAATAAAAATGTATCTGGATGGCGACAGGTCCCATCCAACGATCGTAGGAACCGGAACGGAGGATTATATTGGCAGTGGGTGGGGCCAGGGAAAGTTCTCCGGACCTTATCATGGTTCGCTCATTTCGGACGAGTCCAATGGTCTATACGCATTTTACAGGTTTCATATTGCCGATCCGGTTTATTTTTACTCGGATTGCCAGGTAGCTATTCAGCAAATAGGAAGTGCTAACCCGCCGCTGATCAGGGACATGATCAGTCATAAGGTGCCTCTGCAACCCGTATGGTATTTTAATTCAAAAGGGATGCATGATGTGTCCGGAGACAGGAGCAAAGGACCGGAAGAAGTGAGTTTATTGGACTTGCCGGGATCACAGTCCATCGATTGGAGTAAGATCCCGGACACGGTCAGCATGAACTTTTACCGGAGTGATGATCTGTCTGCCACCGCTTATTTTTACCTGGACAGCCCGGCCGGCGTTTTGCCGGGACTCCCTTCTGTGGAACTGAGAATGAGGGATCTGAAAAGGGAAGTGTTCGAAAAAGCAGATCCGGCATTTATGGGCAAATAAGAAAACCTCGCGTTGCCCCGTATCAAAAAGTATGAAAAAACATTTCTTCTCCATTCTTTTTTTATCTGTTGTATTTAGTTCCTGCAGGGTGACTAAGGAAGAAAATGATTATGCGTTACTCTCCCATAGGAATGAATGGACGCACGATTATGCTTTCGGAAGCCCTTCCTGGGATACTTTCGAGCGTTTCCCGAACAATCCTGTTTATCAGGGCCGGAAGGGTATGGAATGGCCCGTCAATGGTTTTTTCTATTCTGATCCGGTGAGTCGTAACTGGTACCTCTACATCGGCGAGTATAAGGAAAATTATAAGTCTGACCAGGATACCAGTACGGCGGATTTCAACTGCGTAATTTATAAGTCATCGGATAGGGGGAAAACCTGGAATGAGACAGGCAACCTCTTTCCGGCAAACAGGCTTAGTTATGATTCTATAAGAATCCAGGTGCCGGATGTTATGGTCACGTATGCTGATGGGAAATATCACATGATCTTTGATTGGGTATCTGATAATTTCGATTGGCGGCGCGCCGAATGCTCAGGCATTGGTTATGCGGTTGCCGATAGGCCGGAGGGTCCTTTTGTTGTTTCAAAAGAACCTGCTAAAATGAATACGCAGTATAAGCAGAAGCCCTTGTTGAACAGGTACTGGAGGATGTACGCGCCCATGATGGTAAAACGCAAAAATGACTGGGCATTGATATACATGATGGATACCTCTCCGGCCCGCAGTTGGGCATTGGCCGTTTCCACTGCCTCAAAGCCAGAAGGCCCCTATAGTGATGCGAAAATACTATTGAATGTAGAGAAAAAGACGAACTATCCGCCTCTCCAGGAATATTTTCCTGCGTTTACGCATCTTGGATATATTTATTTTCCTGCAACATCGGTTTCAGTCAACAGGAACTATCAGTCCGTTTACCGGGTGAAGATAGAAGATGTAACCGATGCCGGTAAGTTTGAAATTTATAGTGCCGGATCTTTCTGGCATTCGGGTAATGTTGAAAATGAATATGCGGGAATATGGGGACAGACATTTTCCGGGTTTGTAGATGATAACGATTCGTTTTATGTCATGTTTCCGTCCAAAGACCGGAAAGACTATGGCACCATAAATCTTGCCAAAGCCTCCTGGAACCACCTGAACAGAGACCGGGGCTTTAACCTGGCCGCCAATGAGGGGAATTCGTTTTCGTATATTAAACAGGGGATTGATGTTGATGGTATAGATATGAAAATTAACCTTGAGGGGACGATGCATGTTATTTGGGATTTTCATTCACGCATTGATATAATGAACGGCTGGGGAAAGTTTGCCCTGGATCAACAGGATGCTGATTTTAAGGAATTGGTAATTAGCAAAACCGGTTGGGCGATTAATGTATACGACTACGGAAAAAATGTCACTCACATTGATTCGGGGAAGATAGGGCACTGGGGCAGCTCCGGGAACCAGTTGCAGTTAAAAAGGGGAGACGGGAAGTATAAGCTCCTTATCAATGCGGTGGGCTGTTGGGAAGGCGTATTAAAAAGCAATCCCGGTGTTGCGGGTATATCCCTGGATCCCCATAGTTATTTATTTGCTGACCGTTTTGTGGTTGATGGCCGCCGCATGCAGGGATCTGTTACATACGGCTTTTATGAAGCCCTGCTGAACGCGGGAAATCAGGATAGTGATTGGAGCTTTAAAAAAGACACTGTGTTTATCTATGGCAGGGGGGTGGTGTCAAAAAAGAACTCCGCTTTTGCTAAATGGAATTTTGATGGGAAAGGATTCGAACTTTTCTCCCCGAGGGGTCCGTTGTATGGGGATGTAAATATTTATCTTGACGGTAAATTGCTTAAAAAGCTATCTTTAAACAGCCCGAAGCAAATTAAATCCTCTGGCATATATAAAACCGCAGATCTTCCCGGGGGCAGTCATGCAGTTTATATTGAATCATTGAATGGTTTGCTTCCGGTAGATTGTATTAACGTTGAATTATAAAATATAATTTTAGGTTGCACTTCAGATTTAAATCAGAACCTATTACCAATGTCTATGGCTTGCTCACAAGAAAGCCGAACTAAAATGCGCATGTCCTTGTTATGAGAAAAATACTCCAGCTGATAAGGTTCAGAATCCTACTATGCAATTTATTGTTGTGCTCCGCTGTCCATTTAACGGCGCAAAAAAATGATGGAATAGATACTGCTTTGATTCCTTTCTGGAAGACCACGACCATGTACAATGAATCGGTGCTGATGATTTCAAAAGATGGAGAGTTACCTGTAGCGAATTTACTGTTTAAGCCAGATAAGATTCTTTCCGTTAGGAATTCTGCATTGAATATTGATTATAAGGAGGGCCTGGACTGGGAATATAATAATGGACAGTTGAGCTTGCTGAAAGGTTCAAAGGCAGCTTATCTGACGGATACGCAACTTTATCCTGATACATCGGAGAATGCATTCCCGAAAAGGGGCGGCGGATTAATATTATTCCGGGAGGGATCATTTTTTCATAATCATCAGTTGGCGGTTACCTATACCCATGACGCTGACTTATGGAAGGGACCTGTGCCGGTTTTTCAGGGAGGGGAACTTCCGGAAGTAATGGATAAGTTAAGAAGGGGAATAGTATTAAAAATGTTGCTTTTTGGTGATAGCATTGCCGCAGGTTCCAATGCCAGCGGTGAAAATGACTCCCCTCCTCATTTGCCAAGTTGGGGAAATCTGGTTGCGGATGGTTTAAAGAGATATTATAAAGAGAATATTGCGTTTACCAATACATCTGTTGGCGGAAAAGATTCCCAATGGGGACTTTCAACTGTACAGGAGCGAGTGGTTGCTCATGATCCCGATCTCGTCATCATCGCTTTTGGGATGAACGATGGCACAGGCCGGATGGATCCGAAGCTGTTTAAGTTAAATATCCAGGGGATAATCGATAAAGTAAGACAGCACAACGCTAAGTCGGAATTTATATTGGTAGCCAGTATGATGCCCAATCCTGAATCTAATTTTTTAGGAACGCAGGAATTGCTCAAAAAGGTGTTGGCTGAATTGACGGGGAAGGGTGTTGTGCTGGTAGATATGGGTTCCGTACATACCGAGTTGCTTAAATATAAATCCTATCAGGACATGACCGGGAATAATATTAATCATCCCAATGACTTCTTGATTCGCTGGTACGCACAAGAAGTTTTGTCTTCATTAATCCCTTATTGAAACCGGGCAGGAAAACACCTGTTTTCATTTTTCTTTAGTTAGAAATCGGATGATCTCATCCTGGCTGACGTTTCGGGGATTAATTGAAAAAAGATTATTACCGGAAAAGTCTGCCGGTTTGCTGATTCCCGGACTGCACAGAGATTCATGGGCATTGAATAACACCAGGTGCTGCGCTGAGGAAAGGGCGAGCACGGTTTTCAATCCTCCAATCCTCATGATGCCGGGAATCTCCAGCGTGAGCATCTGCTGATCCGTTGTGGGATTGAAATGATCCCCGTCCAGCACGATTTTATTTAAGTCACTGGTGATGGAAGATAACAGCAGCGCGGTGAGCCCGCTGTTTCCGGCTGAATAAAGATTGATGGTATGGGAAAGATCCCGGCTTTCTTTAATGCAGCGTATCAGCGTGAGCAGGTCCCGGATCTGTTCCTGCCTGTCCGTTAAATTAAAAGTGCTGAAGAATCTCGCTTTTTCATCACGGCGGGTCAGGGTTGAATCCTGCAGTGTATGTTCTCCCTGTTTAAAAAGATCCGCAACCAGTACATTGCATTTTTGATGAAGCAATTGATGAATGAATGCATTGGGTGACGCACTCCCGTGAGATACCCATTGGTTTTTCCCCTGATCGCCGGTTACAATAACGGTGGAATTTGCAACTTGAGAAATCGGCTGATATAGCAAACAGGGTATCCATTCGTTTTTATCCTTTCCGGAGACCAGTAATTGGGTGGCAATAAAATAGTCCCCTCTGGTCCGGCTGAGCAGTTGGCAGCTTACGGCTTCCGGCGCTTCAGCTCCGATCAAATGACGAACGGCTTTTCCGTAAACCGATTTAAAGCTATCCAGGCTTTTGGAATCTTTTGGCCAGCATTTTATCAGCTGTCTGGAATAAATATCCTTTAATAACGCCTTCAGTCGGGGCTCATCCAATGCATTGGGAAGTCCATGATATGCTGAAGCGGGAAGCTGATAAAACGATTTCTGGATGCTGGTATCCCGTTTATTCATGAAGGCCAGCAGATATTGATCACTGTCCTGCTGAAAGGAGACTTCCCGAAAATGGCTTGCATCATTGTCATGCAGCAGCCATTTTCCAAACCAGGCCTCTACGGCTTCGCTGCTTGCCCGGTTATAATTGTGTATGAAATCAAAAGCTGTATTCTTTACTTTGTCTTCCGACTGATAAAGCCGGTAAATGGATTTCACCATCGGCAGAATGGTATTCCGGGTATCATAGGTCCAGTCGTGCGTATCGGAAACCAGTAAAAGCGGTTTGGGCGCGATCATGGATGCTATTTCCACATTAAAAGTATTGATCCGGAGTCCGGGCGCATTCTCGCATAAGTCACCGCCCTGCATATTGTCACTGACCATATTTACCGGTGCTGCCGCCTGGAACCGGTCATCCACTGCGGTCAGCATAAATACCTGCGTTCCGCCGCCACTCGCTCCGGTGATGCCGATCCGGCTGCTGTCCACTTCGGAAAGACTCAGCAGAAAATCCATAGCGCGTATGCTGTTGCGTAGTTGCAGTCCCAGGAGATTAATTCCATACAAATCCGAGATGGGATCACCGCGGCCAAAAATATGGGCGACCTGCCGGGTATCATTGTATCCGGTCATATCATAAGCGAAAACCACATATCCCTGCTTTACGAAATTAAGACAGCGGTTAGAAACTGAGTTTATAGAATCGTTATTTAGCCTTCCATAAGGAAAATGTCCGTGAGCAGAAAGGATAGCGGGGAAGGGTCCCTTTCCCGGTGGACGATATATATTTCCAGCCAGGAAAAATCCCGGATAGGTTTCGATGGTCACTGTTTCCACTATATAATTACCATGGTCAATCTTATGGTAATATTTGGGATTGAGCGGATTTGATTCCGGCATGGGCCAGAGACCGGCACAGACCAGGATATGCTCTCTGAGATATTGTTTTCTTTTCTCCCATTCATCCTTTGTGTTATAGACCGGCATGGTAAACAAAGTATTTGTTCCATTGGAGGTCAACAGGCGCTCATCCCGAAAGCTGACATCGCGGGTTGCCAGCGTGTGCGTGTCATAGACTTGGGTCAGTGAAATATAGGAGGCGCGGGGTAATTGTTGCGGGCTATCGGCAGGTAGATGCCATGCTTTTTCCGAATCCGTGGGTTTATCCCGTTGGCCGGCCGTATGGCAGCCGGCGATGGCGGTAGCCCCTGAAAGCAGGATGAGTAGCGGTCTGAACATGGTTGTTTTACGGGTTGATTAATTCATCTGGACCACCTCATAAGCATCCTCGCCGTTTTCGGACACGGGCTGATAATAGGTGTTATTGAATACAAGATACGTTTGTCCGTCGATATCCTGCTCTAAAGCGCAGTCGGGGATCTGGGTCACAACGGCTCCAGGTGGTGCGGGCACTACCTCGTAAGCTGAACCGGTATTGATGTAAAAAGCGCCGTCATAATAATAGAAGTAATCGTTTCCTCTCCATGGTGGTTTCGTAACCGGGAGCTAAACAACTGACGGTTGCGCCCACCCGTGCGGGAACAGCGGAGTAGCCACCAGAATCAGGAGCATAGTAAACACCATCATTTTAATAGAATTGCTGACCGCCAGTGAAAACCGGAACGCATCGGCAACCAGGGAGGCGGCAAAAAACTCTGTTTATTCTACTTATTCCTGCATGGTATTAAAGGCTGCAAACGCCAAGGTAAATCCGTTATTAAGTAATTGATGATCAGTGTATTATAAAACCATTAAAAAGAAATTGACCGACCGGTTACATCCTGTTTCCCGATGGTTACTAATACCTGTAAGCGCCTGTTAAAATATCCGATCCTCTGAAAACCGAATCCTGAAAACCGTTCCGATATCCATTGAAAAAAGCCATATCCTGAAGAAACCAGATCCGAATTCTGAAAACCATGACGAAAATCCAATCCTATTCAAAAAAACCACTCCGATCCTCTGAAAAACCAAAGATAAAAGTCGACGTATCCATTGAAAACACAGAGTAGGTTTAGGCTAATGATTTCCAATATATACTGTGAAGCGCCGACTTTTTTTTCTTTTCTCTAACTACCCTTTACACAACAATGTATTTGCAAAGCGGCCCCGGACAGGGGCCGTTTTATTTTAATATTTTCGAGGGAGACGGATGCCTATGCTTTTATTTTTTTGATAGTGATCGTTTTTATTTCACGGGTTCCTCTGCTGCATCATCGTGCCAAGGGTATCCAGGAGTTGTTTAATCTAGTGAACGAGTGAACGGACCGGTGTCCGGTTCATCATGTACTGGGTTTAAATCCGGTTTGGGAGAATGATTTTTTTGAAGATAGAGCTTCTGTTTATTTACGCGACGAAAGACCCGGATATGACGCCTTTTACTGAGATCGGGAATATTCCTTTCAGGGAACGATTGAATCGGTTAACTTTACGGCGTTCAGCAGGCAAACGATAAAAACCCAGGGCTTTGAGAAAAATCTTCCTTTTATTACTGGTGTTTATTGCCATCCATTCCGCTTCCGTTGGTCAGGTAAAAGACAGTGGGTTCGTCATTTCGGGGACAACTTCGGGATATGCTGACAGTACCCGCATTTATCTGGATGACTTAGCCGGTCCTTCCCCGACGCACATGGATTCCACCTGGATTATGCACAACCGGTTCCGGTTTGCCGGTTCCATCGATGCCGATGCCAGACAGATGCTGCTGCGAATAGATAATTCAAGTGATTATAAATTTTTCTGGCTCGAAAATACATCCATTGTGCTCAAGGCGGCAAAGGGTAAGTTACGGGATGCTGTTATTACCGGTTCCAAAACACAGGATGAGGACGATCAGCTGGATGCTGCTATAAAATCGACCGGTAAGGAAATGGAACAGGATACCCTTTTTATCCGCACCCATCCGAATTCCGTGATCAGCGTCTCCATTTTAAGCGTGTATTGCACTGCCTGGGGGAAAGCGCTCAGCACCCAGCTGTATATGGATCTTTCAGAAAAAAACAGGTTTTCGGCGGATGGACTGAAAATATTGGAGTTTATACGGCTCAACAGGGAGGTGAAGACGGGCGGTAAATACGTGGATTTCGCGCAGCCTGATGCTGACGGGAAAATGACCAGGCTCTCCGGCATACGCGCCAGGGTTATTCTTCTTGAATTCTGGGGTTCATGGTGCGCTCCCTGCCGTCAGCAGAATCCGGAACTTGTCAGGATTTACAATGAATTTAAGGAACGTGGGTTTGAGATATTGGGCGTCGCGGCTGATGATCACAAAGAAGACTGGCTAAAAGCCATACATGATGATAACTTAACCTGGAGAAATGTTTCCGATCTCAGAGGTGACAGAAACAGGGCTGTGCTTATTTATGGTGTTTCGCGGTTCCCATCCAATTTTTTGATTGATCACACCGGAACCCTTGTCGCAAAGGATTTACAGGGGGAAGCATTGAGGGCCAAACTGGCGGAACTACTGAAATAAAAAAACAGGGTGGATTGAAAATGATCTCACCCCTGTTCATCTGTTATGGCGGCACGGGTTCTGTTTATTGCAGCACCAGTTCTATTACCGGAATATCATATTCTGGTTTCTTTTCCGGCATTTCCAACACCAGGTTCTCAGAACTGCTGTTGACCGGTTTGATTTTAAGTTCCGAATCATCATGCAGGAACTGGGCATATTTCACTTTGCCCTTGTATCCTGGCAGGGTCAGCGTGCCGGCAGGATATTCATACAGGTGAATGTATAGCCGTTTTGTATCCGGATTGTAAGTCAGTTTTGTATTTTCGGGGACTTTGAATTCTGCCGGTGCGAATGTGCAGCCATAAATGGATTTGTCATTGGCATGCATCCAGTGACTCAGACTGTCCAATGCATTGGAAGCCCGGTAGTCAAATTCACCGCGGGCAGTTGGCCCTACATTGAGTAGCAGGTTACCACCGTTGCTGACGGAAGTGATCAATAAATCCAGCAGTTGCCGGTGTGTTTTCCAGGTATTTTCATCCCGGTCGTAACCCCAGGATCCGGAAAAAGTCTGACAGGTTTCCCACACTTTTCCCCTGTATTTTTCCAATTCCTCTGTACTCACCTGTTCCGGTGTTTCAAAATCGACACCATCTTCGTAGTCATTCAGATCCAGGCGGTTGTCCACGATAATACCGGGCTGCAGTTTTCTGATTTGTTTCATCAGCTCCACGGAACCCCAGTCATCCTTTCCTTTGCCATATTTTCCGGGGAAGGAAAAATCGAGCCAGAGGATATCTATTTTCCCGTATTTGGTAAGCAGTTCAGTCACCTGGTTGTACAAGTATTTCCTGTATTTGGCCATGTCTCTTCCTTTGTTTAAACGCGCATAGGCCGTATCGCTGTTCTTTTCGGGTCTTTGCGGATGGTTCTCATCAATGGTATAATCCGGATGGTGCCAGTCCAGCAGTGAATAATAAAAACCTACTTTGATTCCTTCTGCACGGAAAGCTTCCACGAATTCTTTCACCAAATCCCTTTTCGCTGGTGTATTGGTCACTTTGTAATCGGTGAACTGACTGTCGAACATATTGAATCCTTCATGGTGCTTGGAGGTTAGCACAGCGTACCGCATGCCTGCAGCTTTTGCCTTTTTTGCCCAGGCTTTCGGATTGAATAAATCCGGGTTGAATAATTTAAAATATTTTTCATATTCTTCATTGGTCATGCGTTCATGGTTTTTTACCCATTCATGTCTGGCGGGCAGGGCATACAGGCCCCAGTGAATGAACATACCAAACCGGTCATGCGTCCACCATGCCATACGCTGTTGTTTTTGGGCGGCCGTTTCGTTTCCTAACCTTTTTTGTGCGTCCACCGATGATATCATTAGTAAAAGGGGAAGAAAAAGCAGGTAAGTTTTTTTAAGCATGATGGTATACATTGTTTTTGTGATCATTGAAAAATCAGGAATTAAGATAAGGCAATTTATTAAAATTGAATCAATCAAAACGCGCGGATCATATTACTCGCCCGGGCAATCGTTTGCGAATCTGCTCCGGAACATGAGACATCCGGGGTATTCCGGTAAACGGGAATCTGGACCGGATAAGGCCTTATCCGGTCAGATGCGGCTCCTGGCCTGGTTTTTGGCCCGATTTTGCGGTTTACAGGTGCCGGTTGACGGGATAAAGGGTGTGAACGCCCGGAATCGGGGTTTCTCCTATGGAAAACCGGTCCGAAAAAGGAAATTATTTCTTATAAATTTCAGCAACTACTTTATATTAGCATATACGTACAAACCCAGTTTACTTTACTAACTTTTAAATTCACAAAAAATGGCAAAATCAGTAAAAAAGGCAGCTAAGAAAGTTGCGAAAAAAGCGCCCAAAAAGGCAGCTAAAAAAGCCCCGGCAAAAAAGGCGGCAAAGAAAGCAGTTAAAAAAGCGCCAGCAAAAAAATCTGCAAGAAAACCCAATGCCGGTTTTATGGCGGCCCTCACAGCAAGTCCTGCGCTGGCAGAAGTAGTTGGATCCAAACCTTTACCCAGAACAGAGATCATCAAAAAGATCTGGGACTACATCAAAGCAAACAAGCTGCAGGATACCAAGAATAGAAGGATGATCAATGCTGATGCCAAACTGAAAACACTGTTTGCCGGCAAGGAGCAGATCTCGATGTTTGATCTGGCCGGTGTGGTTAGCAAAAATGTGAAATAATTCAGCGCGTCTGTAAAGCGTTATCGTATATCATGGCATGCAGGGAACTGCATGCCATCCTCATTGATAGCGGATAGGGCCGGCTGTAAAAATAAAAAAAGGACAATCCGGAATCCGGGCTTGTCCTTTTTCATGGAAACTTGAATTTTATCTAAACACCCAGGCTCCAGCCTTCCCGGTAAGTCCTTTTTACAAACTGGTTGGCATCATCGAAGTTGGTGATCCTCATATTCGGGCCATCCCAAACCAGTTTGATGTGCTGGCCAGGGTATTCAATATCATTACCGTTTTTCTTTTGAATATTGGTGCTTCTGATGGCCAGATTACCCATGAGCACACTTTCGGTTAAAGGACCCGCAATATCAAAATTTGAACTCAGGTTTTTTGCTTTACTACTGCCGTATCCGGCAATGGCTGCTTCTACCCAGGCTGCATAGTGTCCGTCCTCACCACCAGGAACGCGTTCAATGGTTTGCGGAACTTTGGTTGTTGCGGTTTTTGAAGTGGGCAGCAATTGCGGGTTCACCCCATAGGTTCCACACATCATATTTCCCTTGGTTCCATAAAATAATACACCGTTTCCCCCATCGCCCATTTCTTCATTGGGTCCGAGTTCCGGCGGACGGGTGGGTTGGATACCGCCATCCATCCAATGCAGTTCCACATCCGGTTTTCCGTTTTGGCCTTTAAAGGTTAACGTGATGTGGGAAGCGATCGGACCGCTGTCCGGGAAATATCCCTTGTTCCAGTTTTCAATATATTTTGTGGCTACACTGCATTCCGCAGAAACCGGATATCCGAGATCCAGGATGGCAAACGGGGGAGCCATGATATGACAAGCCATATCTCCGAGAGCGCCGGTTCCGTAATCCCACCAGCCACGCCAGTTGAAGGGAAGCACACCGTCAAAATAATCTTTCCTGGGCGCTGTACCCAGCCATAGGTCATAGTCCAATCCTGCAGGAATGGGAGAAGATGTGGTTGGTCTTGCTACGCCCTGCGGCCAAATGGGTCTGTCGGTATAACAATAAACCGTATGCACGTCGCCTACCAGTCCGGCTCTGTACCAATCCGTCAACTGGCGAACCCCGTCTCCTGAAGCGCCCTGGTTACCCATCTGGGTGACCACTTTATAGCGGTGGGCAGCCTGCGTGAGCATGCGGGCCTCATAGATATCGTGGGTGAGCGGTTTTTGTACATACACATGTTTATGCAATTGCATAGCAGCCATCGCAGCCACGGCATGGGTGTGATCCGGAGTGGATACTGACACCGCATCGATGTGTTTACTTTCTTTTTCCAGCATTTCGCGGAAGTCCTTATAGTACTTCGCATTGGGAAAACTATTTCGTGTCTCCACCGTTTGTCTGTCGTCTACATCACAGAGATAAGCGATGTTTGCTTTCCCGCTTTTAAAGAAATGATTGATGTCATCGTGGCCTTTTCCGCCGGCCCCGATAGAGGCCACGGTGAGTTTATCGCTGGGAGCAATAAATCCCCTTCCCAGAACATGCCGGGGAACAATGTAGAATCCCGCAGAGGCTGTCAATGCATTCTTTAGGAAGCGGCGCCGTGAATTCCGGCCCCCTGGCTGTCGTTTTTGAGGTGTTGACATTAAAACAAATTTTTATTTAGTGAAAGGATGCTAAGATCACCCAAGGTAATTCAATATTTTTATTTTATAATCCGTGCAGGAAACTTCCTGTATTCCGCTATTTCAAAAAAATAGTCAAATGTTTTTCCTGCTGAAGGGGGATAATGGTCGCTTCCCCCCCGACACGCGCAAAAGCAGCACACCGTTTTTATCTGGCAAGCCACAAGCGGATTGTTCTCCCTCGGTTTCAATATTCTTAAGGGTAGTTCCGATCCATCCGGTCACTTTGCTGCGTTTATTTATCAGCACTGTTCGTAAAACGGGAACAGGAGGCTTGCCGGCAGCGTTCCGCAAACGTTTGCTTTGTACCCCAAATTCATTTACAGAGAAATTGTTAAATCCGATATTCTTTGCGGGAGAGCCCTGGTTTACGTTGAAATTGCCGGCTCCGGCATTCACAAACCCCGGATCGCCGGACAGGCTATGGGCGTCTGATCCATTTATGTGCGGCTTCCAGCGAAGCGGCTTGCGAAAAAAAATTGCAGTCCACTTCCTTTCCGAAGTGGTCTAGCATAATGGGCGCGTAGTCGGCCGTCACCAAATTATATCTGAAAATATCCCGGCTATTATTAAGCCAAACATGCGGATGAAAACTGTTGTTGATCAGCATGTTATTCTCCAAGGCACCATGGTCTCCGGTTTCCAAAACGGTATTGAATACATCATTGTATTCGATCGTGTCGCCACCCCAGCACCCGACTCCAATATTAATGCCTGCACGCGGTGTATTGTAAATGCTGTTATGACAAACCGTAATGAACATGGCCATGCTGATTTCCACTCCCGCCACCTGTTTTTCAATCGTACCGATATCATGAATAAGATTATCATAGGCTCTACACGCCGAAGGATATTCATTTGTTTTCGGACCGGCTATCGTGTCCATCTGCAACCATGAAACAAATTGATTATATTGGAAGGAAGGGGAGCGGACCGCATCTGCCCGCAGGAGAAGAGAGATATAACGACAATTGACATTTGAAATATTTTTTTGAAAGCAGGGCCGGAGATCATGAATGCGATGATTATTTTTAAAGTTAGACAGGGAAATTTCAAATCCCGCATTTTTTACGAAAAATGCCTGCTGATGAACCAGCGGCTAAAATGCATGGCCGGCGGATGAGCAATGTTAAAGTACCGGCAATTGTGGATTAAATGGGAGTGCGCGCTCTGAATATTGATATCCTTTAAAATAATTGCCTGACCTTTCAGTTTAAAGGTATGAAATTTGCAAAAGTATGCGGTGTATCTGAAATTTGCGGATTATATCCATTTGACTGATTCCCCGCACTTCACCAAAACCGCAATAATTAAATACAAAAATCAATGAAGCCGGCCTTGTTTCTTATTTTTCTTTGGCTATCCGTCGTTGTCAGTGCACAAACTCCCAATTGGCAGAACAAGGACCTTCAAAAGGATTCCGTATTCGGCATCAGTACAGACCGGGCCTATTCCTCCTTATTGAAACATAAAAGAGCCAAAACCGTTCTGGTTGCGGTAATAGACGGCGGTGTGGACACGGCGCATGAAGATCTGAAAGCCGTAATCTGGAATAATCCCGGAGAAACGGTCAACGGAATAGATGATGATCACAACGGATACGCCGATGACCTGCACGGCTGGGATTTTATCGGTGGGCCCGGTGGAGACGTCCGGTATGAAACCCTGGAACTTACCCGACTGATACGGAAAGAACAGAGTGCCTACGATAGCCTGACAGATGCTGAGTTACCCGGGAGGTACCGCAAAATGAAAGCGGAATATGATAAACAGCTTTCGGAGGCGCAGAAAATGGTCAGCGGTGTGAGCCGTTTTAAGGGCGTGTTGGATTCCATAATACAGAAGATCGGCAAAGAGAATCCCTCTGAAGACGATTTCCGGAATTTCCGGCCCGGAGATGATCATGAAAAAAGGGTCAGGGAGCTCGTTCTGCACCAGCTTCAGGGAAACCCTGATTTTTCCGCTTTTACAAAAGACATCAACAACACCCTGGATCATTTCAAAACAGAACTTAATTACCATCTGAATCTCGCTTACAATCCCCGTTCTGTTGTGGGAGATGATGTTCGGGACAGTGTGCAAAGAAATTACGGAAATAACGATGTCATGGGTCCGGATGCGCATCACGGTTCCCATGTTTCAGGAATCATCGGCGCCGTGCGCAATAACCAGATCGGTATCAATGGCGTGGCGGACCACGTGCAGATCATGTCGGTCCGCGTAGTGCCGGACGGTGATGAAAGGGATAAGGATGTTGCTAACGGTATCCGTTATGCGGCTGACAACGGGGCACGGGTCATTAACATGAGTTTTGGCAAAGGGTATTCTCCTAAAAAATCAGTAGTGGATGATGCGGTTAAATACGCCATGAGCAAGGATGTGCTGATTGTGCATGCAGCCGGCAATGAGGGCATCAACCTGGATAGCATGGATAATTTTCCAAACCGAAGATATGTGCAGGGCGGGGAGGCAGGAGCGTGGATCGAGGTTGGCGCGTCGGATATGAAAGATGATTCAACGCTAGTCGCCAATTTTTCCAATTACGGTAAAATAAACGTGGATGTATTTGCACCCGGCGTGCAGATTTATTCGACCACACCCGGTTCCCAATATGATTATTATAGCGGTACCAGCATGGCGTCGCCCGTTGTGGCCGGTCTGGCTGCACTCATCCGGGAATACTATCCAAAGCTGACGGCCCTGCAGGTAAAAGAAATTATTCTGCAATCCGTAAGCAGGGTGGATCATCCGGTGATCGTTAAAGACGGAAGCGGGGTCAGGCGACTGATTCCTTTTTCGTCTCTTTGTGTATCGGGTGGTATTGTGAACACCTATAATGCCCTGTTGCTTGCGAAACATTTTAAGAAAAGAAGGTAGCCTGTCGCGATCCCGATGTAAAAACTGTTAAATAACAACCTGTTTGCGATGGGCCATTCAGTTGTAAACTATTTTGGCCGAGATGAACTTACCAAAACAACTATTCTGCAACCTGCTTCTTCTTATCCTTCTGTTGTATGGTCAAACGGCCGCGGCTCAGGTGTTGATCAGGGGAGCGGTTTACGACCGGACGGAAAGGTTCGCGATGCAGGGTGTGAGTGTGCTCGGAACTTCCGGAGCGGGAACGGTAACGGATTCGTCGGGGCACTACCAGATCGGTTTAGCCGCCTCGGATTCCCTGTATTTTTCTTATCTGGGCAAACCCACTCAAAAATTCCCGGTCCGCGACATTACTTATCCGCAGGAATTTGACATGAGCCTGCCGGTGGGTGTCGACTCCCTTCAAACAGTATTCGTCCGTTCCAAGAACTATATCCTCGATTCCCTGGAAACCCGGCGGGAATATCAAAAAGTATTTGACTATGATGGTCCGGAGATGTTCGACAGCCATCCCTCCGGTGTGGGTTTCGGGTTTAATTTTGACCTGCTTTTTGAAGGGGCCAAAAACCGCAGGATGCTGGCTTTTCAGAAACGGTTGCTGTATGAGGAACGGGAAAATTATGTTGATCATCATTTCAGCAAAACCCTGGTCAGGCGGATCACCGGGCTGGAGTCCCCGCTGCTGGATAGTTTCATGGCCCAATACCGGCCCAGCTATGATTTTATACAGGGATGCTATAACGATTATGACTATTACGAGTACATTCTCCGCTCGAGCAAATATTTCATGGAAGCGTGGAAGCAGGATCACCCGGACGAAGTGTTTCCAGATAAATAAAATAGGGGACAGACCGAGTCAGTATCTTATATTTTCCTCTTTTCGAAACAGATTTTCCCGATACCGCGTTCTCTCTGGCTCAAATTCCTTCAATTTTGCCGGCAAATTAACAGCTTATGAAAGGGTTTTTCATTTGTCAGAGATCCTTGAGGTTAATGCTTATTCCTTTTATTATGCTGTTTACCGGTCAATCCATATTTGGCTGGAGCACGGGAGAGCCCGGTGGAACCGTTAAAGGAAAGGTAGCCACAGCGGACAATATGCCTGCAGCCGGCGTCACCGTTACTATAAAAAATCTTAACAGGAACGCCATCACGAACGAACAGGGGGATTTTGTCTTTCATCATATCAACGCCGGTAGTTATGAAATCGAAATATCGGTGATCGGATATCAAACGATCCGCCGCGGCCTGGTGGTGGAGAACGACCGGACAACGGATCTTTCCATTCAGATAGAGATTTCAGCCAAAGAACTTCAGGAAGTCGTCGTCAATTCCGCCCGCATACCCAATGAAAGAAAACTGACGTTGGGAAAGGCGGATATTGCGGCCCGGGATCTCCCCCAGGCAGTCACGGTGATTGATAAAGAGATAATGGAACAGCAGCAGATGCTTACCCTGGGTGATGCCCTCATGCATGTGAATGGGGTTTACATGATGGGCGCCACGGGTGGAACGCAGCAGGAGATCGGTGCGCGGGGCTATGCGTTTAATAATACAAATACCTTCAAGAACGGTATACTCTTTAATAATAGTGTCATGCCGGAAATGAGTGCGGCGGAACGCGTTGAATTTTTAAAGGGAAGCGCTGCCATCTTGCTGGGAAATGTTACGGCAGGTGGTGTGCTGAACATCGTTACCAAAAAGCCTCTCTTTGAGAAAGGCGGAGAGATGGGGATGCGCATGGGCAGTTATGATTTTTATAAGCCCACATTGGATTTCTATGGACCGCTGGGAGACAGTAAATCGGTGGCATACAGGGTAAACGCTACTTACGAGAAGGAGAGAAGTTTCAGAAATGATGTGAGGGCGGAACGTTTTTACATCAATCCTTCTTTTTTAATCATGGTGGATGATAAAACGACAGTGCTGGTGGAAGGGGATTATCTTACCGACCGCCGTACACCGGATATAGGCGTGGGGGCGATCGATTTTAAGATTAATGATATCCCGCGTAACCGTTTTCTCGGGGCAGCCTGGAGTTATAACGAGGCACAGGAAAGCAGCGTAACGGTAACGACCACCCATCAGTTCAATGCCAACTGGCAGTTGCGTAATATAAGCGGGTTTTATAACTATACGGCGGACATGTATGGAACCACCAGGCCCGGAGATCAGGGAGGAGTGGATATGCAGTCCAATGGAAACTGGGTAAGGGGCGTCGTACGCAATGGATCAAATGAGGATTTTTATCAGACCCAGTTCGATGTGACCGGCAAATTAAAAACCGGATCGTTGAAACACCAATTGCTGTTTGGCGCGGTGATCTATAAAGACATGCCGCATACCCTTACCTACAATCCCCTGTTTATGTATGATTCCATCAATGTATTTGATTTAAGCAAGTACCCGCAGCGAACCGATATTCCCGGCTTATCCCGAAATACCCTGACCCGTGCTCCGGTGAACGTGCTGGGTATTTATGCTCAGGATCTGCTAAGCATTACCGATAAGCTCAAATTACTGGCCGGGGTTCGATTTAATTCCCAGCAAACCGTCAGCCATATATACAGCTTTGCCGCGCAAACAGAAGCGATGACCAAAATCGATGCCCATCCCTTTACGCCGCGCTTTGCCATCGTATACCAGCCGGCAACTGCGCTATCGTTATTCGCCAGCTATTCCAACTCTTTTAACCTGAATACCGGTGTGGACACCAGCGGCAAAGCGCTGCCAGCCTCTTTCATCAATCAGTATGAAGCCGGGTTCAAATCGGATTGGTTTGATCACCTGTTGTCGTTTAATGTTACGGCCTATAAGATTCTAAACAGCAACCTGGCACAAACCAGCCATGCCAACGGCAATACAAACTCAAACATCAAAGAACTGGAGGGACAGGTTACCAGCAAGGGCGTGGAGGTGGATATCTCCAGTCGACCCATGAGCGGATTTACAATTATGGCGGGATACAGTTATAACAATACCCGCTATACCAAAAGCAATACCTACAAAAATGGGAGCCCTTTGCAATATGCTCCGTCCAACACGGCGAATGCGAGCGTATATTATGGGTTCCCTGCCAATCACGGACTTAAGGGATTTAGCGTGGGACTAACCGGATTCTATGTGGGCGGCATGCAGGCCGGCAAGGAAACTCGGATAACAGTACCAAACGACAACCGGAAACTGATTCCGCTTCCCGATTTTACGCAGATGGATGCAGTACTGGGTTATCATTTCAACAAAGCAGACATACGGGTGAAATTATCCAACCTGTTCAATACGCTGGGTTATTATGCGCATGACGATGAAAGCATCAATCCCATTGCACCCCGGGAATTTTCAGCCACGCTGTCCTGTAAATTGTAAATGGATTAGTACCCCGGTCAGGTATTTCTATTTTATTTTCGGCAGGTATATGTCTATCACGGAGCCGACTCCTTCCTGGCCTGTTGCGTTGATAACCCCCTGATAGTTTTGAACAATTTTCTTGCAGATGGCCAGGCCAATGCAGATCAAAGCACAGGGAACCAACATTATCCGAAAGGTCCTTTGCAGATTCTTCGAAACTCATGAAAACGCCGGGTTCATTGAACTCTGTAATGCCTTCACCAGGAACTGAACAGCGAACAGGGTTTCGCCGCAACCTGCGCTTCCGCCGATCAGGGTTGGCCTTCCTTTCGGTAAGCCGCCTTCCGTGATTTCATCAAGACCATGGATTCCGGTAGGTGTTTTAGGGATGTTGTTCTTTTTATTGGTCTTCATGCCGTTCAATTTTCCAGGTTGTGGATTAATAAGGAGGGTTTCATAACCTTCTATGTGACAATAGATTGTGTTTTGGTATTTACGTAGTTAAAGATCTTCGCTTTTCTCAATAAAAACCGTTTTAATTGCCAGTCCCTCCTGGCGGTAGATGCTGAATCCGGATATTTTTTTTCGCAGCCTCTGATCATACATAGCTTATATTTAGTTCCTTAAAACCAACATATGGCAAGTAAAAAGCAGCCGTTGCCGGCTCATGAAAAAACATTTTTAGAAAAACTAGGAGATCAGGCTTCCCATGTAAAAGAAGAACTGGTAGCCGGTAAAGATCATCTTGTAGAAATTGCGGGAGATGCATTCGATTCTGTAAAAACCAGTATTGAGGAGTTTAAGAAAAAAAGAACCAGGATTAAAAAAACCGTTAAGCAAACAAAAAAGGCGGCCAAAAAACCGGTGAGCAGATTATCCGGAGCAGCCCCTAAAAAAGCAATTCGTTCGTCAACTAAGAAGGCGGTCAAAAAAATAACGAAAGCTGCTCCATCGAAAAAATCTGTCCTCAAAAAACCAGCGCACCCCGTTAAAAAAAAGATCATAAAAACAAAAAAGAGAAAGTAGGACCGATTCAGGATCGTCATTCCGCCGGTTCATGATTTTCGTTCTCGTTATTAAGAAGCGGCAATATGGTATATGATAATATCATGCCAGCCTTCAGGTACATACCGGATTATCATTTAGAGAGGTGGCAGCGACACTTGAAGGGTAACTAAACATTGCGGGTGCATATTTCTCTAAATTTTTTTAAGTCGCCCAGATCCGCCGGTGAAAGCATTTCATTGTTGTCGTATTTGACCTTAAGAAACAGCACCCTTTTGTGATTGGGATATTTGTTTAATATTTCCGCGATCATTTGCCCAATGCCCTCTTCTTTTTGAAACGGGGCTGTTGCTTCCGGTAATTCCGCCTTGTGCCTGCTGGGCATTTTCTTAATGATGAGTTCAATAGCCGCCAACTTTCCCGGAGGAAGTTCTTTAATGAGGGAAGCTTTCCCGTAAAGGCCCTGCATTTGCTTTCTGCTCAGGCTACCTCTTTGCTGGTATTGTTTATACAGGCTGATGATGAACGAAGAAACGGGATAAGCCAGGATGCATTCTTCCAGGACTTCATTAACCATATCAATTCTTGGTTTTCGCTTAATCATGAGAAACGGCAGCCATAGGGCAAAGGTAAATAAACGCCGCCCAAAAGCATCTGTTGATATGCTACCCGCCTGGTCAAAACCGTGTTGCGTGCGTTTTAATGATATTCTGCACATCCAGGATATTCTGACGGATCGCCTTTCTTTTGGTCCGCGCAATAAAATGAGAACGGTTCTCCCGGATCTGTTTCCACAAAGGAAGCATTTGCACCAGTTCCATCCGGTAATGTATTTTTTCGGTATTGGCCGACCGGAACATGTGGGGAATGAACCGACGGATAAATGAATGCTCTACCAGGGAAAACCATGGGGGCATAAAAACGAAAGGAGGATAATATAGAATTTCATGATTTTTTATTTATCCGGGATCATGGACAAGGATAACGGAAGCCCGTTTACCCATGGGAAAGATAGGGCGATTCTTTAACAGACCCGGCTCGACCTCTGCGATGTGTTTCTGCCGAAACGGTTTGATAAGTGACTCGCCAAACGGAGGGAGGGCCTCCAGGCGAAGACAGATACTATTTCATACTTTTGACTTTAGGATCACAAAAAACAACAACTGTTAACATTAAATCTTAAAGATGCAAAGAACAGCGACGCGCTCATTCGTTATTTTTCTCTTTTTTGTGTTGGCGCTGAAGAATATTCAGGCTGCAAACGGACCGGCCATTCACATTATTCCGGAACCGGTGAGCGTGACTGAAAAACCGGGCCAGTTTGTCTTTGACCAGAAAGTTTCCCTGCAAATGAACACAGCAGATCCCTCATTGAAGGAAACAGCGCAATGGTTCAGAGACGAGCTGAGGGTCATGACCGGTATTTCCATGCCAGAGAAAAAGACGGGTGGCAAAACCATTCAATTGCATCTCATTACAGACGGGAGTAAAAGCAAGATCGGAAAGGAAGGTTATGTATTAATGGTAACGCCTTCCGGTATAACCTTAAGCGCGAACAGTACGACGGGTATTTTTTATGGGATGCAGACCATCTTGCAGTTATTGCCGGTGAATGCTAATGGAAAAGCAGTTGACGGAATAAAACCACTGAACTTTCCCTGTGCTGATATTACAGACTATCCACGTTTTGGCTGGCGCGGGCTGATGCTTGACGTGAGCCGCCATTTCTTTTCAAAGAAGGAGGTGGAACGATATATTGATGAAATGGTCATGTACAAATTCAATGTTTTACACCTGCATCTCAGTGATGATCAGGGCTGGCGCATAGAAATAAAAAGTCTTCCGCAACTGACCCGGGTGGGTGCATGGCGGGTGAGCCGGACGGGCGGCTGGGGGGAATCCCTGCCAGCCCTGGCCCAGGAACCGGCTACAGATGGCGGGTTTTACACACAGGATGACATGCGCGAAATCGTTCAGTACGCACAGGGTCGCCACGTGACCATCCTGCCCGAGATAGATATACCCGCACACAGCCTCGCCCTGATTGCTTCTTATCCCAATCTTTCCTGCACCCAGTTGCCTTACAGTGTTAACGCCGGATTTAAAACGCCGGTCAGGGATGATAATACTTTATGTATTGGTAACGATTCCGTATATCTCGTGCTGGATAAAATATTTACCGAACTGGCTGCGATCTTTCCTTCCGAATATATTCACATCGGCGGTGATGAAGCCTATAAAGGTTTTTGGGCCGATTGCCCGAAGTGTAAGAAACGGATGCAGGATGAACATTTGAAAGATGTGGAGGAACTCCAAAGCTATTTTATTAAAAGAGTGGAAAAAATATTGCAGAGCAAAGGAAAAAAACTGATTGGCTGGGATGAGATCCTGGAAGGGGGACTGGCGCCGGATGCCACCGTCATGAGCTGGAGAGGCATGAAAGGTGGAATACAGGCGGCGAAGATGAACCATCGCGTGGTGATGTCGCCCTGGGATTTTACTTACCTCGATCTCTATCAGGGAGAACCCAGTGCAGAGCCGCCAACCTATGGGATGTGCCGGTTAAGCGCTTCCTATAATTATGATCCTGTTCCCGACAGTGTGGATGAAAAGTTTATTTTGGGGGGTCAGGGAAATCTATGGACGGAAAGAGTGCCCAATTTCCGGCACGCGGAGTATATGACCTGGCCCCGGGGACTCGCGCTGGCAGAAGTATACTGGAGTCCGAAGGCCGACCGCAACTGGGACGATTTTGTTGTAAGGATGGAAGCCCAGTTCCCACGTCTGGATGCGGCGGGAATTAAATATGCGCGCAGTGTTTACAACGCCATCTGCACACCCGCGCGAACAAAAGAAGATGAACTGCAAGTGAAACTGTCTTCAGAAATAAAAGGCCTCGATATTTATTATTCTTTTGACGGAACCTTTCCGGATAATTACTACCCTGAATATAAGGGCGTGCCCGTTAAATTTCCGCCCGGATCAACAGACCTGAATGTGATCACGTACCGGGATGGTAAACCAGTCGGACTACGGGTGAATGTTAAAAAAGATGAACTCGAAAACAGATTGAATTAATTTTCATTTCGTCGTGGCATTGGGTATTTGATTTTTGAATGAGAAAGATAAAAGATAAAGGGTGAAAAAATTAATTCAGTCATTGCCGTTTTTACTGGCAGTTATAACAGCACACGCGCAATCGAATTACGTATCCATTCTGCCTGCTGATACGGAACAGGAGATTGTCCGTAAAGCAGCAAATGTGGTGCCCACGCCAAGGCAACTGCGATGGCAGCAGTTGGAGCTTACTGCTTTTTTCCATTTTGGCGTAAATACCTTCACCGATAAGGAATGGGGCGATGGCACGGAGGATGAAAAAATCTTCAACCCGACGAAACTGGATGCCAATCAATGGATAAGTGTTTGCAAAAAAGCAGGGATTAAACAGGTGATATTAACCGTGAAGCACCACGATGGATTTTGTTTGTGGCCCAGCCAGTATACGGAACATTCCGTAAAGAACAGCCCTTGGAAAAACGGAAAAGGGGATGTGGTCAAAGAAGTGGCCGAAGCCTGTAGAAAGCAAGATATGGGTTTTGGAATATATTTATCTCCCTGGGACAGGAACTCAAAATTATATGGCACCGATGCCTACAATGATTATTTTGTAAATCAGTTAACGGAATTGCTTACCCACTATGGCCGTGTTGATGAAGTATGGTTTGACGGGGCTAATGGGGAGGGGCCAAACGGGAAAAAACAGGTTTATGCATTTGACAGCTGGTATAAACTGATCCGGACACGGCAGCCGGCAGCTGCGATTGCCATTATGGGACCCGATGTGCGGTGGGTGGGCACGGAATCCGGTTATGGCAGGGAGCAGGAGTGGAGCGTGGTTCCTGTGAGTGCATTGTCTGCCGAAACCGTTGCCAAAAATTCTCAGACTTCAGTTGGCATCAAATTTTCCGGCGATATGACGGCTGATGTTTTGGGCAGCAGGGAAAAACTCCGGTCGGCAAAGGCCCTGGCCTGGTATCCGGCTGAAACCGATGTATCCATTCGCCCCGGCTGGTTTTATCATCAAAAAGAAGACAGCGAAGTGAAGTCTCCTGAGAAATTGCTGGATATCTATTATAATTCCGTGGGCAAAAACAGCGTGTTGTTGCTGAATATTCCGCCCGACCGGGAAGGCTTATTAAGTGATGCCGATGTGAAAAGCTTATTGGGCTGGAAAGCACTGAGAGATTCTGTATTTAAAAATAACCTGATCAAAAAAGCGGTATTGCAGATTCCTGCGAAGCAGGGCGCTCTATTGCTGTTTGATGGAAATGATCAGACGGGAATTACCCTGAAGGAAGCCGGTGGGGAATATATTGTCCAATGGAAACTGGATAAGCCCGGGATCTTCAATATGCTGCAGTTACAGGAAGACATCAGCAAGGGGCAAAGAGTGGAATCCTTTATCCTGGAGGGATTTCAAAACGGGCAATGGGGGAAGATAACCGAAGGCAGCACCATTGGCTTTAAGCGCATTTTAAAATTTAAGACCTATACGACAAGTCAGGTCCGCTTAAGGATCACGTCATCCAGGTTGCAGCCAACTATTGCTGAAATGGGTTTATATCATTCGCCGGTGGATTAAATCGGTCAGACCGCAATGCCCCGGCATTCTATTTTTTTTCAATCCAGTAATTGGCTGTATTCTTTCCAGCCTCCAGCACAATTTTGTAAAATGAGGATGGTTTGCCGGAAAGATCAAACCGGGATTTTTGATTGGCCAGCGGAACGGTGCCGAGGAATACATAATCATCCTTTCCGCCGGTCTTAAAATGGTTGGTTGTGGCAAGCCAGACTTTTACCTGTCCTTTTTTAGCAAGGGCTTTCCAGCTTATGTCCAGTGATTCATTACTGTATTGAAAATGCGGGTTGATAAAAGACAATGCGCCGGTAAATGGAATACCATCCACCTCAAAAGCGGGGTCTTTTGGAATTGAAATCTGCATAAACCTGGCGATGCTGGGCATGATATCCGCTGCGGACAATTGTGGCGCCTGAAATTCGGGATTCAGATTTTTGGCGTTGGTAAAAATCCAGCTTTCCCGCTCGCGGTCGCTTTGTCCGCCATGTCCTTTGCCTGTAGCTGCATCCCGGCCGTGGTCGGTCGTTACAATGATCAGCCAGTCTTCATTAAAATGTTGCTGCCGGTACTGAATGGCTTTCCAGATATATCCAACCCTTTTATCCGCAAGTTCCACTGCTTTGTAGAATTCAGGACTGTCGCCGTGCATATGGCCCATATCATCGGTGTATTCCAGATATACCCAGGACAGATCGGGCGCATGGGTTTGAATGACTTCAGCTGCTTTTTTGGCCACGCTTTCATCAATATGGCTCATGAATTCCCTTTGCTCATCGTGCGCGTAATTCACGGTGTCGTTCTCCAATCCATCGTAAGTATAGTCAATGGCTAAATTGCCGGTTGCCGGCAAACGATCTCCAACCAATTTGGTTCGGTTATCCAGCCAGCTGGAAAAGATGCCTGTTTTTTTGCCGGGGTATTGTTCTTTAAAAACCCGGAAAATGGTTGGGTAATGGTAATTGGGATCGGAAATATCATTATCCCACACATTGTGTTTGTTCACCCAGGTTCCGGTAAGCACAGTGTTATACCCTACAGCGGAGATCGTTGGCGTTTGATTATAAGTTCCTTTTATTCCACCTACATAGGATCTGCTATAACCACCCGCTTTTGCAATGGCCTGCAGGTTGGCCACGGGTAATTTTTCAATAACGTCTGCGGGTATGCCGTCTACGATAATGAAGACCGTCTTCTTTATTTTCTGCTGGGCCGGGACCGTGACGGAAACAAGGAAACAGGCAGAAACAAATAATGCTTTGGCATAATTTTTAACTAATTGCCCGTGGAATGACCGGATATTTCTCATAGATTGAAAGTTAACAAAAACCGGGAAATCAAACCTGATTTTAAGCGGATAAGCTTAATTTACATCAGAATCACCCCGAATGAAATTAGGCATACCCCTAATCCATTATTATGAAATATCAGTTATTGGCAGTTTCCCTCGCTTTTTTTTTCCGCGCTTTTACCCAGGATACACAAAACGCGGCGGCTGTTGTTCCTTCAAAAACGTATGCACAGTTTGACCATGTTGCCTTGCTGGTGCGGAATGTGAAAAAAAGCGCTGAATTTTATTCAAGTCTGTTTAAGATGGATAGCATTCCTGTTCCGGGAGGTGGGGACGGTAAAGTTTATTGGTTTGCGCTCAGTAACAACTTTCAGTTTCACCTGGTGGAAGGTGTTCAGGATTCGGGTCCGATCCGGTTTAATCACGTGGCTTTCAGCGTTGCTTCCATTCCCGAATTCATCAAGCAGCTTGCCCGGCTGCATATTATTTATTACGGTTCCAAAGGGAATTTCTCCGTCACTTACCGGCCAGACAAAGTACATCAGATCTATTTCAAAGATCCTGATGGTTATGAAGTCGAGGTAAACGACAGGGCCCATTAATTTGTATTCCCCCGTTCGCCATTTCAATCGTCCGGCTTCCGGATCATAAATAATATTTGGCGGATTCCTTTTTTTGACTACTTTAGTGTATTAATACAATAGTACACTAAAACAAGCTGTATGGTTTCCATTTCGAATCTTCACTTTTCCTACGGGCGCAAGACGGTGTTTAACGGCCTGAACCTTTCCCTGCAGGGAGGTTATATTTATGGATTGCTGGGGAGGAATGGAACGGGCAAGTCTACCTTGCTGAGGAATATGGCCGGATTGCTATTCCCGCAGCAAGGTTCCATAAACATCAACGGCTTTAATCCTTCAAAAAGAAAGCCTGATTTTTTAAAACATATATTTCTGGTGCCCGAAGAATTCTACCTGCCGGACATCAAAGTGGAACAATTGTTGGCGAACCAGGCAGCGTTTTATCCCCACTTCAACTACAGCCATTTTGAAAAATACATCCGGGAATTTGGCATTCCCATGAGCAATAGGTTACAGCAAATGAGTTATGGACAGAAAAAGAAAGTGCTGATCAGTTTTTGCCTGGCCAGCAACACTTCTCTAATGCTGATGGATGAACCAACCAATGGATTGGACATCGTGAGTAAAAGTCAGTTCAGGAAGGTCATTGCCGGTGCCCTGGATGAAAGCAAATGCATCATCATCAGCACGCATC
This sequence comes from Chitinophagaceae bacterium, assembly GCA_041691395.1. Lineage (GTDB taxonomy): Bacteria > Bacteroidota > Bacteroidia > Chitinophagales > Chitinophagaceae > Puia. Next base: position 60,343 of record JBEPUT010000003.1, on the reverse strand, counting down.
AGGTGAAGGACCTGGAAAACCTGATTGACCGGGTAACAGTTATTGATGAAGGCAAGATCCTGTTTGACCAGACCGTAGATTACATCACGCAGCGGCTTTCCTTTAAGATTTCTGATGACCCGGACGAAGTGCAGCAATCCTTTTACAGTGAATCTTCCCTGAGGGGCCATGCCATTGTAACGGCCAATCTCGAAGGCGGGGAAGGAAGGCTTGATCTCGAATTATTGTATAAAGCCATTGTAACCAATCATCGTCTTGTTCAATCTGTATTTAAAGCATAATCCGCATGAATCAGTCATTCAATTTGCGCAGGTGGTTTTTACTGGTTAGGGAACACGGGTCGCGAAATGGGAAAAGATATTGGCTCTCCCTGTTGGCCATAGGGGGAATCATGGTTGGATTTTATTCTTTTTTTATTCTGGCAGGCCAAAATGCCATACCCCTGAATATTCAATCTGCGTCCTATTTTTTCGGATTATTTTTTTCCGGCTGTCTCTTCGGAAGCATGTTATTTGATGACCTGAACAACACGCCGAAGGCGATCAGTGCGCTGCTACTTCCTGCTTCCCATCTGGAAAAGCTCCTGTGCCGGCTTTTTTTTGGAATTGTTGTTTTCTTTATTTCTTATACCCTGATTTATTATTTGGTGAATATACCCATGGTGAATTTGAGTAACAACCTGGGCGCCGGATGGCATAAATTGGGCAGAGAAGCAAACCTTCCATTTAAACGGTCAGGTATTGAGAATGTCTTTTCCAACAGGCAGGAAATGCAGCCGTTGCCTTTCCCGTTTAAACTGAATCCCTATCTTTTTGAAGCTTTTTTCGTTGCCCAGTCCGCTTTTATACTGGGTTCGGTCTACTTCAGAAAATTCAGCTTTATCAAGACAGCCATCTGCCTGTTTGCTTTGTTTTTCCTCCTGTTTATCTATTTCGGCGTTGTCCTCAGTAAGATGACACCAGATGGGTGCTGGTACGACAGCCTGACCAGCTGGCACATTAACCAAAATAATATCACCGGGCATGTTTTATTGCCGGGCTGGGCTGATAGAATATTTTATTTCCTGATCGGATATCCTTTTGCGTTTATTTTTCTGACAGTCACTTATTTCCGGTTGAAGGAAAAAGAAATTTAAGCGAATAAATATTTTTTATGGAATTCAGGGAGCCGCGGGCCATATATCTTCAGATTGCAGATTTTGTGTGCGACAAAATTTTACTCAAAGCGTGGAAAGCAACGGAGCGCATTCCTTCGGTTCGGGAGCTGGCGGTGCAGCTGGAAGTCAATCCCAATACGGTTATGCGGACCTACGAATTTTTGCAGCAGCGGGATATTATATACAATGAACGCGGTGTCGGATTATTTGTAGCGGTAAATGCTATCAAAAACGCGATGCAATACCGGAAGGACGAATTTCTGGATAAGGATCTTCCCCGTCTTTTCCGGAATATGCATTTGTTAAACATAAAACCAGAAGATCTGCAATCGCGGTTTGAAAAATATAAAAAGCAACATTTTAGCTAAAGACTTATTTATGAAAGCCAGCAATAAAATATTGATCATGGCCCTGCTGCTTATTGTTTTTGTCGGGGCGGCGGTCCATCTCACCCTGTATGGGAGATATAAGTCAGGCCGGATCACCACGGAAGAACAGGTGAAAAAGGAGCTGTTTGATTCGCATGCCCTGGCTGAATTCCGACATGTTCGGCTGGAAGGTCTCCTCAACCTCCGGATCCTGACGGCGGACAAGCCCCGGTTGGAAGTCAGTAAGCGGATAAAGGACCAGGTCCATTTTGAAATTCGATCCGACAGCCTGTTTGTCTGGGGAGATACTGCGGCATACCCTGCCAGCAGAAGAAATTACGGTCCCATTGAGCAGGATCAGGAAACCGATCTCTACCTGCCGCCCGGAATATCCGTACAAGCCGCGTCTTGCATTATACAAGTGTCCGGCTCCCCAAATCCCGCGGCCGCACCGGATTATCAGTTTCATGTTTCCGGTACAAGGTTACAGTTCGGAGAATTTATATTCATAGACAGCCTGCCGCATTATTTTAAAAGAGTTCAGATAAGCGCCGAAAGGCAGAGCGAAATACGGTTCACAAAAAATATAGATTCTTTACGTGCGGAGCTTTTTAATTCGTCCCTGCTGGATGCCGGCGGCCACCTGGGTCATCTGGCCCTTCAGGCCGATGATTTCTCCACTGTTTCTTTAAGCGGACCGGATCTGCAATTCGTTCTTCCGGGGAAAAATAAATAAAGTCAATTCTAAAACTATGCAACTCGTCATCAAGGAGCTTTCGAAGACTTATCCCAATGGAGTAAAGGCGGTAAAGAACGTATCCCTTATCCTGGAGCACGGCATGTTTGGTTTACTTGGCCCCAATGGTGCGGGAAAATCTTCCCTGATGAGAACGATTGCCACGCTACAGGAAGCTGATGAGGGCAGTATTTTCCTGGATGAATTGAATGTGCTAAAGCAAAAAAAGGAATTGAGGCAATTGCTGGGATACCTGCCCCAGGAGTTTGGCGTTTACCCCAGAATATCTGCCGTACAGATGCTCGACCATATAGCCCGATTAAAGGGTGTCGGCCATGCAGCAGAAAGAAAGGAACTGGTAGAGGCTTTGCTGGAAAATGTGAACTTATACAGTCATAAAAACAAGCGCCTCGGCACTTATTCGGGCGGCATGAAACAACGTTTCGGTATCGCTCAGGCCCTCATCGGGAATCCCAAACTCATTATTGTGGATGAGCCCACCGCCGGCCTGGATCCTGCAGAACGAAACCGGTTTTATAATCTGTTAAGTTTACTGGGGGAAAATACCATTGTGATCCTTTCCACGCACATCGTGGAAGATGTAAGCACGCTCTGCTCCAGGTTTGCCATCATCAATGAAGGGGAAGTTTTATATTCAGGAACACCTGATGGGGCGATAGATGAAATGACCGGCAAAGTATTCGGCAGGTCCATTGCGAAAAATGAGTTGTTCCACTATAAGACGACCCACCAGGTGATATCCACGCAGCTAAAATCGGGAGAACTCTATATCCGGGTCTTCTGTGATGCTGACCCGGGCAGTGGATTTACCCGCCTTGTTCCCAACCTGGAGGATGTTTATTTCAGGAATGTAGGGGAAAAAGCATCCGTGAGCGATTTTTAAATTATCGGATCAAATCAGCACATGAAATGGAAAATGAATTTCATTCCCGGATGGGAGAACAGGTTCCCAGGGGCGGAAAGGGAGCAGGTAGCGCAGTCAATGCGTTTGGGAATATATTTTTATTCGAAATCAAATACCGGCTCAGAAGGCCGGACACCTATTTGTATTTTATCTTCTTTCTCCTGATTTCATTTCTGGGCTTCTCCACCGGGAATGTCCCTGCTTATCGTGCCGCAGCGGTGAATTCTCCGCTGGTTATGACGCAATACTTTACGGTATTGGGGTTTTTTATGATGGTGGTTACGGCGGCCATAATGGGAGCGCCTTTGTACCGGGACATTGAATACAGTACACACGAATATTATTTGTCTTACCCCATCACGAAAAACGACTATTTCTGGGGCCGTTTCCTGGGTTCCTTTTTTTTTGTATTGGTGATTGCTTCTGCTTTGGTATGGGGGGCCCTGATGGGAAGCTGGCTTGGGCCTAAGATAGGCTGGCTGCCCGCTGACCGCCTGGTGGCTTATCATGCCATGTCTTATATACAGCCTTTCTTTGCCTTTTTGATTCCCAATTTATTACTGACCTCCTGCATTTTCTTCGGATTAGTTTCTTTTACCCGAAATAATAAAGTGATTTACACAGGGGGCGTTATTTTATACCTGGGTTATATGACCGCGCTTTTCATACTCAATAATCTCGATAATAAAAATGATGTATTCTATTTCGATGCATTTGCGATAACGCCGGTATCCATGCTGGAAAGAGCCATTTCTCCGCTGCAGAAAAATACGGCTTTCATTACCATGCAGGGTTTGATGCTGACCAACCGGATCATCTGGACCGCTGTGGGGTTGGGTATATTGGCCATTACCTATTTCCGTTTCAGCTTTTCCCGTTTTTTCGGTGGCAGCCGGGGTAAAAAAGAAAAGAAGTCCCGGAATGAAGTCAATTCAGGTATCCGGCGGAAAATCCCCCCCGTGTTTACGGCTTTCGGCAAAGGCTACACGCGCAACGTCATGTACACTTTGTGGAAAATAGAATTATTGAGCATTGTCAGGGACCATTATTTCAGGCTGATCCTGGCCACCGGCACCCTGTTTCTCGGTTTTATTTTCTGGATGGGATTCGGACAACGGTTTGGTGTGCACGATCTGCCCAGGACCGTTTTGTTTATGGAAATTTACAACCACAATTTCATATTCTTTATCTTCCTGATTATCCTGTTTTATACGGGCGAAGCCGTACACAGGGAAAAATTAACCCGCTTCGCCATCATCAATGACGCACTCCCTCCGGCTGACTGGGTACTGTATACCGCTAAATTAATCGCCCTTGTATTCGTGGCCGTTATCCTTGCCAGCATACCCCTTTTTGCAGGAATAATTATCCAGGTGGCGAAAGGATATTCAAATTTCAGGATGGACGTATACCTGATGTCCTGCTATGTGATATCCCTTCCGCTTTTTATTGAAATGATCATGATCTCTTTCGCCCTCCATGTTGTCATTAATAACAAATTCGCCGGTCATGCCGTGGGGTTGGTGATATGGACCATGATGCTGCTCGGCGTTATTACGGGAAAATTCGATTACCGGTTGATGTTGTATTCCTATACGCCAGATTATGTGATTTCCGAACTGGACGGATTTTCGCCCTCTCTGAAACCCGTTTTCTGGTTTACGGTTTATTGGCTGTTTGCAGGGGGATTATTTCTGGTACTGGCTGCGCTGTTCTATTATCGCGGCGTGATCAGTTCTTTCCGCGAAAGAATAAGTCTGGCCCGTCACCGGTTTCCAGGGAGAATAATTTCCTGGTCGCTATTGTTGTTAGCGGGGCTCCTTTCCACAGGATTCTACAATTATTATAACGTCAGTTTCTTAAATACCTATCTCACCGGCAAAGAACGGGTTGAACGTAAGGTTGCCTTTGAGCGACAGCTAAAGAAATATGCGAACAATCCGCTTCCAACTGTTATTCAGGAGCAGCTCTTCTCTGATATTTTCCCGGCCGAAAGAAGAACGTCATGCCGGGCTTTGATGACCCTGGTCAACAAAAGCGGCCAGCCGATCAATACGCTCTTGCTGGATGGGGACCGGCTTTCGACATACGAGATCCGGTATAATGGCAAAGCTTTACCCTATAGTAACCCGTTGATCTATCCGCGTGCAAAGTTCAGTTTATTCAGTCCGGCCTTCGATACCTCCATGTACCGGCTCTATCAATTTCCTGATCCGTGGATGCCGGGGGATACTGCGCTGATGGAAGTTCTTTCAGCCAAAGAGAACAAAGGTTTTTCGAATGGCTTTCAGGGTGTGGACGTGCTTCAGAATGGAACCGCATTTGATGGCGGTTTACCGGGGATGGGATATGACGACGATGAGGAATTGAAGGACTGGCAGAAAAGAAAAGAATTTCATCTTCCGGAAAGACCAGAAGAGTTTCCGGCGCAGAATGATTCGGCAGGTCAAACCCATTTACTTTATACAGACGGGCCAGCGGGGTTAATGCGTTTTGAAGCAACAGTCACTACCGCCGCGGATCAGGTAGTGGTGGCACCGGGACGGCTGATAAAGAAATGGACAGAGAAAGGGCGAGCCTACTATCATTTTATACAGGAAAACCCCGGCTATCCTGCTTACCCTGTTGTTTCTGCAACTTATGCCCTCCGGAAAGACAATATTGTTTTGGACAACGGTAAATCCGTCGATGTCGAAATATATTATTTACCGCGGCAGGGGAATAATGTAAACAGATTTATGAATGGGTATAAAGACGGACTGATCTATTTCTCGAAAACCTACGGGCCATATCAGTTTGATCAGTTCCGAACCGTGGAGACTCCATTATACACAGGCGATATGGCGTCATTTTCCAACCTTCAGACTTTTTCGGAAAACTACGGGTGGAATGCCTCATTTAATAAACCCGGACTTTTTGACTACTGTTATTTTTATTCCGCCTTTCAGCTGGGGCACCAGTGGTGGATGTATCAGGTGGCCCCTGACCATACCCTCGGGGCAAATAATATTGCAGAGGGATTGTCGAAATACGGAGCATATCTATTATACGAAAAAAAATTCGGGATAGACCGGATGGACGATTTTTTAAGCGGGGAGAGCCGCTGGTATAACATGTTTCACCGTTTTGCTTATGAAAAGGAAAATCCTTTGATGAATTCAAAACGCGACTGGGTGTGGGGTACCAAGGCCGCCATCATCTTATTCGGATTGAAGGACCTCATTGGTGAGGACAATCTGAACAGCGCACTGAGGGAGTTTCGTGATGTCTGGTGTTTTCGTAATGCAGCGCCTTATGCCGGCAGCAATGACCTCTATCGTATTATTAAAAAACATACTCCCGATTCCCTGCAGTATTACCTGACCGATTCCTGGGAGAAAATTACACAGTATAATAATAAGCTGATCACCGCAACCGCCATTCCCACGGGTAAAAACGATGAGTATAAAGTACACATCCGGCTGTTCACCGGAAAGTCATATGCCGATAGTTCCGGCAACGATATTCCTGCCCGGTCGCTGAATGATCTGATCGATATTGGCATAACCTCCGGTGCCCGAAATAGAGGGGCTAAGCCTGCGAACCGGTTGTTGTTTATAAAAAAGTACCGCTTTTCTGCCGGCGAGCACCAAATGGATATTATCGTGAGAGGGAACCCGGGGTCGGTAGTCATCGATCCCCGCCGGCTGCTCATTGACAATAACCCGGATGACAATGAGAAGCGTGTAGATGCCACGCGAAACGATTGAAGTGTACATCATACACAGATTTCTCAAACCTGTTGTTTAAGAATTATATTTGTCGCGTAAAACGTAATGGTCGTTATTCTTTATTACTTCAATGGGGAAGTCCGGCACCAGGCGCAATTTCTTATCCTTTTAAATTATTCGAACTATTATTTCATTTAAGATATGAAGCTGATATCCTATTTGCATAACCGGAAGGAATATCTGGGGTTTATCCATCAGGAGCGGATTTTTTCCCTGCGGTCGGTGAATGGAAAGCTGCCGGCGACCATGGAGGCGTTCCTGCGTGATTGGCATCATTATCTACCCCTGGCGAAAGAAGCGGAACGGCATATCCATGCTTATCCGGCACTGCAATCCACTGGCTTTTGGATGGATGAGGTCCAGTTGCTGGCGCCTGTGCCCCGACCGGTTTCTCTGCAGGACGGATATGTTTTCCGGAATCATCATGCGGTTAAGGGTCCGGGAAACATCTCCTGCATGCCGGATCATTTTGAAGACCTGGATTTTGAATGTCAGGGCGCCGCGGTGATTTGTAAAAGGGGAAGGAATATCCCGGCTGATCAGGCGGATGAATACATTGGGGGGTTGTTAATCATGAATGATTTCTATACACGCAAACTCCAAACACACTTTGTCAGCAGCCTGGGTCCGTTTTTGATAACCACAGATGATCTCGGGTCCTTTGAGATTCCCTGCAAAGAAAATCATGTGGGCAGGAGCTGGAACCTGCCCATGTCTTGTCTGTTGAATGGCCGGCACCTGGGTAATGACAATCTCGCCAATATGGACAGAACTTTTGCAGAGATCATTGAGCGCGTTTCCTACGGTGTGGATCTATATCCAGGTGACATCATCGGCGGCGGTGCCGTGCAATGGGATTTCTGTAATCGCATGATCCAGCCTGGAGATGAAATAACGCTGTGCATAGAAGGACTTGGTGATTTAAAAAATAGGGTTATCAAAACTGACTTCGATTTTTCGTCCGGAAATCAAAAGAAAAATTAATCCCTCCGCAGGTTCTCCAGGGGAATAGACAATTCCTAAAAACACTATCTTTAGATTCCACATATTTTTAAACCATGATGGCTTTTTCTTCTTTATTACCTGCCCGGCAGTCGTTTATTTTCCTGAGCCTTTTTTCCCTTTCGTCCTTTGCCATAAAGGCTCAGCATCCATTTCCTTTTACCAGTGAGCCTTTAACTGAACAGACTGATTTTTCGGCAAAAATGGTGGCGGGTGTTGATCGGTTCCTAACCGGAGAAACAAATCGCATTCAAAAAGAGCGCCCCGGATTGTGGAACCGGGATTTTTCTTCGGTGCCTGCCTTTCAGCAGTCCATCGCTTCTGAATATAAACTGCTGGCCGTGCGCGTCGGGCTTGCAGAAGACCGGGTTGCGCCACAACTTCAGATATTAACCAATCTGCACGCCCGCGGTTTGAAGGCCTTTAAAATTGACCTCGCCGGTTGCAGCATCAGCGCGATCCGGTGGCAGGTGCTGGATGGGTTGTGCGCGGAAGGATTACTATTACAGCCTAAGGGTAAGATTCGCGCCCGCATGGTTATGGTTCCGGACGCCGATGTGGTTCCGGAAGTTCTGGCGGGATTGCAACAGGCTCCTGATGCAGGTTTCGGAACTGCGCAGCAAATGGCCAATGCAGGTTTCGAAGTGATCATACCGGTACTGATCAGCAGGGGCGACCGCTATTCCGGAAACAAATCCCTGAACTTGTTTTCCAATCAGACACACCGGGAATGGATATACCGCCAGGCCTATGAAGTGGGCCGTCACGTGATTGGCTACGAGTTGGAAAAAATATTTTCGGCCATTGACTGGCTGGAATCAAGAAATAAGCTGGAAGGAAATAACCTGCTGATCGGTGTGGCTGGACATGGAGAAGGAGGTCTGTTGTCTTTATATGCTGCAGCATTGGATCAACGCATTTCTTCCACCCTGGTCAGCGGATATTTTGACGCCCGGGAAAAACTCTGGCAGGAACCCATTTATCGCAATGTATTCGGATTACTTACGCATTTCAGTGATGCGGAAATTGCCGTGATGGTGTGGCCCCGCCCGCTGATCGTGGAATATGCGAAAGGGCCGGAGATCAGTGGTCCGCCTGCTGTTACGGATGATCGTTCCGGGGCGTCACCCGGTATCATAACCACACCCGGATTCACCAGTTCACAGGCGGAATTCAACAGGGCCAAGGCGCTGGTGCCGGCGGGGCAAAATCATCTGCAATGGATAGGCGGCACAGCCACGGCGGTCAGTCCTTTTTCCCCGGCTGCATTAAAAGCTTTTGCCCATGGTTTAAAAGTGGAGCTGCCCGCTCAGTTCAGTTTGTCGCCACATCAGGTCAGGAAAAGTGAATGGGTTGATCCTGAACAAAGGCAGGAACGCGCTGTTCGGGAAATGGAAGCACATGTGCAGCGGGTAGTGGCGATTTGTCACCGCACCCGCGACGAACACGTCTGGCAGGCCCTCCAGGGTGATACAGCCGCGCAGCGGCCGGTGAAAACCGTACTCCGCAAGGAACTCGGAGCTGTGCTGGGAGAACTTCCTGTGCCAACTGTTCCGGCTAACCCCAAAGCGAGGTTGCTGAAAGAAACGGATAAATGGACCAGCTATGAAATCACCCTGGATGTATTTAATCCCGATGTATTTGTCTGGGGGATCCTGGTTGTTCCCAAAGGTATAAAGCCGGGAGAAAAAAGACCGGTGGTGGTCTGCCAGCACGGACTGGAAAACCTTCCGGAAGATGTGGTGAATGAAGATACGGCATCTGATGCCTATAAGGTGTATAAAGCATTTGCGGTTAAACTGGCGGAACGCGGGTACGTTACTTTTGCGCCGCATAATTTTTACCGGGGTGGTGAAAAATTCCGTGTGCTTCAAAGAAAGGCAAATCCGATCGGCCTCACCCTGTTCTCCGTAATCACTGCCCAACACCGGCGCATCGTGGAATGGCTGGGGCAGCAATCATTTATTGATCCGGCCAGGATTGGATTTTATGGTTTATCCTATGGGGGCAAAACGGCCATGCGGGTTCCTGCGCTGGTGGAAGGATATGCCCTCTCCATTTGTTCAGCCGACTTTAATGAATGGGTGGTAAAAACCACCACGGTGGATTACCCTTTCGGTTATGTATATACGAATGAGTATGATATGGATGAATGGGACCTTGGACATACCTTCAATTACGCAGAAATGGCCGCACTGATTGCTCCAAGGCCCTTCATGGTGGAACGCGGTCATCAGGATATGGTTTCCATTGATGAACTGGTTGACTTTGAGTTTGCCAGGATCCGTCGGCATTATGATGAACTCGGGATTCCCGAAAATGTACGGATAGAACATTTTGTGGGGCCACACAGCATACATGCGGTGGGAACTTTTGAATTTCTGGATAAACACCTGAAAAATGTGCGGCCATGACCTCTCCGTTCAAACACTTTCATAGCGGTAATATCTGCTGAAAAAAAGATAAACGGAAAACAGGAAGGAAAGCATGGTCAGCCAGATCATTGTTCCGGTCACGATGCCGGCGAAGAGGGTAAAGAAAATAACCACCACGATTTTCAGGTATTGCTTTTTTCCGAATGGTTTAATAAATAAAAGACTGTTGAGCAGCAGGAGCAGGCCATAACCCAAAAAACCAAACAAGAGAGCATCTGCAGGGCGCAAATACGCAGGGGTAAGCCTGCTGATGGTTATTATTTCGGGAATGAAAAGGATAAAATATAAACTTCCGTACTGCATAAATCGGCCGGCCAGCGATACGGGCAATCCCCTGTAAAAAGACAAACGGCTTTCTTCCAGATCCCTGAACTGATGGATAATCACGCCGTGCCCCAGCATTCCGAAACAATAGAACAGGAGAATCATGCTCAGATCATATACTTCCCCGAGCTGACGCGATACCATTAGGTAAAGGATGCTGCAGTTGTATAATTTGATCACAAGCAGGAGAACCTTCCGATGGTTGAGCAGATACCGGGTAAAAAAGGTCCAGTAAAACTTTCTCCGGATAAGAACAGGGATCTTCCATCTTATCGCAAAGCGGTTCGTTCCCGGATTATGCAGCAGGTACAGAAACCATCGGGCACTCAGCAGACATACGATCAGGTTGAATAATAGTACAACAACCACCTGCGCATATTGATGCAGGTGAATACCCACGCCGGCAATCACCAGCACATACCATAAAACGGGCAGATAAATGAGCGCCTCCACCAGCAACAGGAGCCGGAACACTTTACCGGATTTCATGAACGACAGGGTATACAGGAAAGAATAATCGCGTGTTCGCAGCGTCTGGGAAATGAACTGTTCGCATTTCATGGCATAGAGGAACCAAAGGAACAATACCAGTATTAAAAAACCCGGATTGATCAGCATACCGCGGATCAGGGCATAATGGTATTCCAGCAGGCCCGCTTCATTGGCCCTGCCCACTGCGCCCAGCAACATGAAAAGAAAAAATGCCAGCAGACCTGCGTTCTGACGGTAAAAGGTTTTTACCAGAGATTTCAGCAGCACGGTTCGTGTAATGCTCATGCCATCATTTGAATGGTCTGGCTGGCGGCCATCAATTTTTTATCTACGGTCACTGAACCGGCAGCAAAAGACTGGTGGGAACTGAAAATAAAACTCTTGCCGTGGTCCTGGTGATATTCGCGGATAAGATCGGGTAACCTATGGGCAGCCTCCGCATCCAATGTCGCCAGCGGTTCATCGAGCAGAATTAAGGGGGTATCGCCCAGCAAAGCCAGCAAAAGGGATAAGCGTTTGATCATTCCGCTGGAATAGGCGCCGATGGGTGTTGCAAGATGGGGCCGCATGCCGAAAAGATGGATCAACTGACCAGTCTGCTGGGCCGTGGCCTTGCGGATATGCTGGTAAAAACCGATCATTTCCGCCCCGGTGATGAAGGAAGGATATAAGGGTTCCGCTTCGGCGAGGCTGATTTGCCGGCGATAGGGAAGGGGATGCTGATGAAGACTGATACCATCAAAAAGAATATCGCCGCTGAACGGGATCAGGCCGGCGATCATTCGCAGGAAAGTTGTTTTACCCGAACCGTTTATACCCTGCAACCAGTAAATCCCTTTATCCAGTTGCAACCGGGGAATGTTCAGGATTTCCCGTCCATCATAAACTTTTTTGCCCGAGCGGATTTCAAGCATAAAGATCCAAGATACTTTCTTCGAAAAGCCCGGCAAATAATATTTAGTTAATCATATTATAAATCAGGCAATACGGAACACTGGACCCTCGCCTTTCTTGGGCTGCACAAATATTTCTCCGGAGTGACTCGCTGCTGACTGCATCAGAAATTAAATAAAGCTCCACGTATTTTGTGTATTTTGCTTTGAAGAATTCCTGCATAAAACATGCTGAGTGTATTAAAACCTTCACTGATTAAAACCGGCTGTATGGCATCCTGTTTCCTGATATCCGTAATCTCCTGCACAAAAACAGTGGATGATCCTGGTGGCAGCGGCGGAGGTGGCGGAAACACGTTGCCGGCAACCATCAATATAATCAATGCGGTGGCGGGTGGAACAGATGCGCAGGGCCTTCCCAATCCCATCCCTTATGGTGCGTCCGCAAAGGCGGATGTTGTTGCCGGCGCCAGCACGCTGCATATTTATCCTGTTGGAAATCCTTCCCAACCTTATTTTACAAACAGTGTGGCAACCGTCCCGGGTGGTAAATATTCCCTGTTTTGTGGCCGGAAAACCGGGCGCCACCAGTACTCTGTCGCTGCAGGACACAGTGCATACTTATGCAGACAGTACCGCAGGCATACGGTTTGTGATGCTGTCGCCGGATGTGGGTCCTGTAAGCGTCAATTTAGCCGGGAAACCGGCCGGGTCTTTATTTCATGATTATCATTTTGGAGATCACAGCCTTTTTCTAAAATTCCCTGCCGATAGTCAAAATTCCAGTTATACGGTTGAATTCAGGAGATCGGGCGGCGATTCCCTGCTGCTGGTATATGGATTCAATGCACCCCTTTTTCAAAATGCCACGGTCGTTTTTGATGGACTTGCCGGCAATCAAACTTTAAATACTTTTTTGATCAATAATTAAGCTGGAGCCTGATCTAACTTCCGGTTATTCCGTTATGTGTTGCTACATATAACGGGCATATTTTATTATCTAACAAGAAATAATTTAAAGATATTTACCATAACTAAAAAGGAAAGAATGATAAAATCCGCCATGCTTCTGGCCCTGATGACGGGCACCCTGACGCTTCACAGCTATGCGCAGGAGATTTTTCAAATGCCGCCCGGAACAGAATCCCGCGTCAGCAGCTTCGAAAACCTGAATGGATTGAAGGGACAGGGAGGAAAAACCAATAAGGGAGCTAAAGGGAATGCCTTTGAATCCATAAGAGCAGGCGAAAGTAAAATGCTGCTGGATATACATTCCGCGGGCACCATCCGCAGAATCTGGTGTACGATAGACAACCGTTCGCCGGCGATGCTGCGGTCCCTGCGTTTGCGGATGTACTGGGACGGATCCGCGAAACCGGCTGTGGATGTTCCTTTTGGAGATTTTTTTGGGACTGGACTTGGCCGGGTCGTTGCTTTTCAATCCGCGCTCTTTACCAATCCCGAAGGCAGGAGTTTTAATTGTTATATTCCCATGCCTTTTAAAAAATCCGCGCGGATCATGCTGACCAATGAAAGCACAACCGATTTGAACGCGCTGTTTTTTGATATTGATTTTATCACGGTGACGACACAGCCAAAGGACATGCTGTATTTCCATGCCTGCTGGAACAGGTCTTTCCGGTCCGTACCAGGGAATGATTTTGAATTCCTCCCCACCGTCCTGGGTGAAGGCCGCTTTCTGGGTGTAAACGTTGGCGTAAACGTAGATTCCGTTTATGGTGATACCTGGTGGGGCGAAGGAGAAGTGAAAATGTATTTGGATCAGGACAGTCTGCACCCGACAATCAACGGAACGGGTTCAGAAGATTATATTGGAACAGGATATGGCGAGGGAACTTTTTCCCATCTCTATCAGGGGTGCAATGTGGCGGATAGCAAAAACAGGCAGTATGCATTTTACCGGCTCCACATTCCGGATCCGGTTTATTTCCATTCCCGTTTCCGGGCTGCGATCCAGCAGATCGGCGGCGGGGACGCCAACACAGTCAGGACCCTTCTGGCCAGCGGTATTCCGCTGATCCCGATCTCGGCGAGCACCGATCACCTCACCAGGCTGTTCGAACAGCCCGGTTCGCAGCAGGACCTCTCCACACTGAAGGGGTGGATGAATTTTTATCGCAGGGATGATTATTCGGCCACGGCTTATTTTTATCTGAACAGACCCGAAAGCAATTTGCGGGAACTGGCTCCGGTTGCCGAACGGATTCGCTAAAAGTTAGCTTAGGGCTGCTTCCATGTTCTGCTCACCTGAAGGATCTGGCGGGTCCGCAATAATGATGGAATTGGAAAGTGTTCAGTAAGAAGGTAAATTGAGTGATAAAAATTTAAAGGATGCCTGATTCGCGGAATAGGAAGGTTAAAAAGATCGCTTTGCTTTTTTCGCTGATGCTGTTTTCTTTTACCGGTAAATGCCAAACCGATACCGGCTCCTGGATCCGGATCAACCAGTTCGGTTATACGCCCGCTGGTATCAAAGTGGCGGTATGGGGCAGTAAACAGAAAGAAAATATTTCCCGTTTTTCGCTGGTGCGTGCGAAAGATTCGAAAGTGGTATTCAGCGGACAAACCGGAAAAGATTTTGGCGAATTCGGACCATTCAGCAATACCTTCCGTTTGAATTTTTCAGCGTTTAAAAAGGAAGGCAGCTATTATTTGCAATGCGGTAAAGCCGTCTCTCCGGTTTTTCAAATAGCAGGAGATATCTATACCGGCGCATCGGATTTCATTCTCCGTTATCTGCGCCAGCAACGCAGCGGCTTCAATCCGTTCCTGAAGGACTCTTGTCATACCCACGACGGTTATACGATGTATGGACCAATGCCCGACACCACCCTGATCGACGTGTGGGGTGGCTGGCACGACGCCACGGATTACCTGCAGTATGTAGCCACGTCAGCCAACGCAACCTATCATCTGCTGGAGGCTTACCGGGATTTTCCGGAAGTGTTTGGCGATGCGTATGAAGCTAATGGTTTGACGGGATCCAACGGTGTGGCCGATGTGCTGGATGAGGCCCGGTGGGGACTTCGCTGGTTAATAAAAATGCATCCCCGGAAAGACTGGATGTTCAACCAGCTGGCCGATGACCGCGACCATCAGGGATTTCGCCTGCCTGATCATGACTCTGTGGATTACGGATTGGGTAAGGGTCTTGGCCGCCCGGTATATTTTGCCAGCGGAAAGCCGCAGGGTCTGGGCCAGTATAAAAACCATTCTACGGGAGTAGCTTCATCGGCCGGTAAATTTGCCAGCGCTTTTGCCCTGGGATCATTTATTTACAAGGGTGTTGATCCCGCATGGTCTGAACTCCTTAAAGAGAAATCAGAATCCGCTTATCAGCTGGGTTTGGATAAACCTGGCGTTAGTCAGACCGCACCCAACCGCGAACCTTATTATTATGAAGAGGACAACTGGGTGGATGATATGGAACTCGCTGCCGCTTCCTTGTTCCGGATAACGGGTGAACATGCGTATTATGATCAGTCGCTGAAATATGGCTCAGAAGAAAAAGTGACCCCCTGGATGGGAAAGGACACCGCAAAACACTATCAATGGTATCCGTTTCACAACTTCGGACATTTTGAGCTGGCACAGGAAAGCGGTGCCCGGAATAAAACCCTGCTCACTGGTTATTACCGGCAGGGCATTGAAAAAGTCTGGCAAAAAGCCAAAGCAAATGCGTTTTACCGCGGCATACCCTTTATCTGGTGTTCGAACAACCTGACGGTTTCTTTTGCCATACAATGTTATCTGTACAGAAAATTAAGTGGCGACCAGCAATATGCAACGCTGGAGCAAGCCTGCTTCGACTGGCTTTTCGGATGCAATCCCTGGGGCAAAAGCATGGTGTATGGATTGCCCGCCAACGGCGACACCCCATTGCATCCGCATTCTTCCTTATCCTTCCTCAACAACTACCCACTCGACGGGGGAATGGTGGACGGCCCGGTATATGGCAGCATTTACAAAAGCCTGCGCGGCCTGAAATTATTGGAACCGGATAAATATGCTGCGTTCCAGTCGCCCCACGTCGTGTATCATGATGATGCAGGGGATTACAGTACCAACGAACCAACGACTGACGGATCTGCCACCCTGGTGTACCTGCTGGCTGAAAAACAACATGAAGCAGAAAAAAGCGTATCCGGAAAAACAGTGGTGAAGAGCCATGGGGCCATTATCCGTGGCGATATGGGAAAGAAAAAGATTGCCCTGGTTTTCACGGGCGATGAATTTGGTGACGGGGGTGCTTTCATCGCCGGCGCATTAAAAAAACAACACGTCAGGGCTTCGTTCTTTCTGACGGGTAACTTTTACCGAAACAGGAATTTTCATTCTGTTATCAAGACACTGCAACGGGATGGTAATTATCTGGGCACACATTCCGATAAACATTTGTTGTATTGTGATTGGGAAAAAAGAGATAGCCTGCTGGTCACCCACCAGCAATTCAGGGAGGATCTGCAGCAGGCATATAGAGAATTGAGCAAGTGGAACATTGACCTGAAAAAGGCCCCTTATTTTTTGCCGCCCTATGAATGGTACAATGATTCCATTGCCGTCTGGACCAAAGAAGCCGGATTGCAGCTGGTCTGTTTTACGCCCGGCACCCGCAGCAATGCAGATTATACCTATCCCGAAATGGGGGACCGCTATCTGAGCAGCGATTCCGTGATGCGATCTGTGTTTCGTTATGAAAAAATATCTCCTGCCGGATTGAACGGATTTATTTTACTGGTCCATATCGGTACCGATCCGCGCAGGAAAGACAAATTCTATCTGCATCTTCCCGACCTGATCAACGGGTTAAAGTCACGCGCTTACCAGTTTGTCACCATCAACGAACTTTTAAATTAAATTATTCGCCCTAAGAAATCACAGGCATATGAAAATATTTGTTTTGATGCTCCTGGGCCTTCTGGGGTGTTGCCAGACTGAGGCGCAGCATCCGGATATTCCGGCAGACTATATCAGGGACAGTCTGCCCATCCTGGTGAGCAGAACAAAAGATCTGCTCGATCATGCCTATATGGCCAAAAGCCTGATCACGGTTACGGACACATTGCCGGGCTGGGAGGGATATCCTGTTAAATTATACCAGTATGAAACCGGTAATGATTTGTATACAGGGAAACCAAAAGTTGCCCGCGTGTATCTGCTGGATCCTTCTCCGGAAAAATTGGCGATGTGGATCGTCACCGCCTGCTGGGAAGTGAAGAAGAGCCTAGACTACAAATACGTCAATGAGCTGTTTGAATGGATCCGGGGCCAGTCCGGCGCCCAGTTCCCCGTGAAAGGACTTGTTTATGAAGATCAGTATACGAGAGATTTCCAGGAGCCCTATGTATTTAAGGATGGGGTAACGGTGTATGTCCGGGACAGTACTTATTTCCCGAAAGACAAAACCTGCACGCAGGACCAGATTAATTATTATCTGCGCCTGACCAACGACCAGCTGAAACCGCAAACCGGAAGATACGGAAGGATTGCCAGCACCACGCGGGAAGACTATCTCCGAAACGGCGGAACAGCAGACGTCGGCAATGCAGATGACCGGAAAATAAAATGGCTGGATGTAGTGCGTGATCTGTATAAGAAGGCATGGAACGCTGACCGGAACGAACTGATCATTGACTGGGCCAGGGTCCATTTACAATAGAAGCAAACCAAACGTATTGCCATGGCTTTGTTAGGAATAGATCTGGGGGGAACCAAACTGGCCGCAGCCGTTTTTACGGATGGTGGCAGCATGCTGCATAAAACGTCTACGTATCTGGAAGGCCGCACGGGCGCTGAGGCCGGCCGTTTGATCACGGAGCATATCCGCCGTTTTGTTTATCCGGGGGAGCATGTGGCTCAGGAAGAAATACGGGCGATCGGTATTTCGGTGCCCGGAATATATCATCAGAAAACCGGTACTGTATGGGCGCCCAATATACCGGGTTGGGAAAACTATCCCCTGTTGCAGGAAGTAAAATCAGTAACAGGTGGAATCCCGGTCGCGATTGACAGTGACCGCGCCTGTTATATCCTGGGGGAATACTGGCAGGGGAACGTGCAGGGATGCAGGGATGCTATTTTTTTGTCGGTCGGCACCGGTATCGGAGCCGGTATCCTCATCAATGGAAATGTGCTGCGGGGTGCGCATGATATTGCGGGCGCCATAGGGTGGCTGGGATTAAATAAGCCGTTTACCGAAGGATACATCCCCTGCGGCTGTTTTGAATATCACGCATCGGGGGATGGCATTGCCCGCGTGGCCAGGGATTTGCTGAAAGACACCCGCGGATATCAAGGAATTTTAAAACAAAAACCGTCACATGAAATAACAGCCCATGACGTATTTCGCGCGCTGGATCAGAAAGATGCCATTGCGGCAGAGGTGATCCGGGACTGTATTGCGTATTGGGGAATGGCCGTGGCCAATCTGATCAGCCTGTTCAATCCCGAAAAGATTATTCTGGGAGGCGGCGTCTTCGGCCCTGCTATCCGTTTTATACCGGATATTCAAAAGGAAGCTGAAAAATGGGCGCAGCCCATCAGTGTGCATCAATATACGCTGGAAGCGTCTTCGCTGAATGGGGATGCAGGTGTATACGGAACAGGATATCTTGCATGGAGAAGCCTGAACCCTGTAAAAACGGCATCTTAAAATTCTTCCATGTACAAAAGGAAACTTGTATTCGCTGCTGCCTGTACCGGGATGCTTTTGTTTGGTGTTACCCTCATTACGCTGGGCTCGGTTGTTCCGGGGTTAAAAGATAAATTCCTTTTAAGCGACATGGCCTCCGGTACCTTATTCTCCATTTTACCATTGGGTATTTTAACCGGTTCTTTTTTATTCGGTCCGTTATGCGATAAATATGGCTATAAATTACTGTTGATGTTTTCCTGTTTCAGTGTATGCGTCGGATTTATAGGTATTGCCCATGCGCCCTCCTTAACCCTGCTTAGGGTATCCGTCTATTTATTCGGACTGGGGGGAGGCGCGCTCAACGGGGCAACGAGTGCGGTGATGTCGGACATCAGTGATCAGTATAAAGCAGCCAACCTGAGCATTCTGGGTGTTTTTTTTGGCATCGGCGCCCTGGGCATGCCCTCAGTACTCGGCGCACTGGAAGGACGTTTTTCTTTTGAATCCATTTTAACGGCGGTCGGGATCATCACCCTGATGGCCGGGATATACATTGCCGTTATACGGTTCCCTCCACCCAAACAGGCACAGGGTTTCCCGATTGCCAAAAGCCTGCGCCTGGTAAAAGATGAGGTCCTGGTCCTGATCGCGTTTTTTCTCTTTTGCCAGTCCAGTTTTGAGGCCATCATCAACAACTGGACAACCACTTTTCTGGTGAAGCAAATATTGGTTACCCAAAGCTATGCGCTGTATGCCCTTTCTTTGTTCGTTGCCGGAATGACTGCGATGCGGTTGCTGACGGGGACCCTTTTCAGAAAGGTGACCATGAGGAATTTATTATTTATCTCCCTGATATTGCTGATGGCCGGCTGCCTGTTGCTGAAATGGGGAAATTCCTTTGCTCTAGCTGTTGCCGGATTGATCAGTCTGGGGGCCGGGCTGGCCGGCGGCTTTCCGATTATGCTGGGCATGGTCGGCAACCGTTACCGGGAACTTTCCGGCACGGCATTCAGTTTTGTGCTGGTGATTGCCTTGATCGGAAATGTGCTGGTGAATTACTGGATGGGCATAGTGGTATATAACTATGGAGTCCGGTATCTCGTTCATGTGGCCATGCTGGAAGTTTTGGTGATGACCATTCTGTCCCTGTTGATATTTAAAAAATTGAAACGCGATCAATAACCATTAATATACAATTATGTTAGCGAAACAATGGCTTAGCAACGCAAGGGAAATTATGACCCGGATAGAGGATACGCAAATGGACAACATCCGGCTGGCTGCTGAAACGATGGCGGAATCCATCGCCTGTGGGCGGTGGGTGCACACTTTTGGCTGCGGGCATGCTACTTTGCCGATAGAAGAAATGTATCCGCGCATCGGTGGTTTTGTGGGATTCCATCCCATGATAGAATTGCCCCTGACTTTTTTTACGCGGATCACCGGAGAAATGGGTGTGCATCAATTTGTATTCCTGGAAAGAGTGGAAGGGTATGGCGTGGAAATCATGAAGGGATATAACTTTGATACGCGGGATACGATGTGGCTTTTCTCCCACTCCGGCATCAATAACGTGAACATTGATGTTGCTCTGGAAGCCAGGAAAAAGGGAATGAAGGTTGTCGTATTCGGGTCGGCCGCAGAAGCCAAGGGCAAACAAACCCGTCATTCCAGCGGAAAGAATATTTTTGACCTGGCAGATATCGTCGTGGATTCCTGCGCTCCGCTGGGAGATGCTTCTGTCACTTTAAAAAATCACCAGGATAAAATAGGACCCGTTTCCACCATGGCCTTTATTACCTGTGTATGGATGACGGTGACCACCGTGGCTGAAATACTGGCTGACAGAGGCGTTAAATTACATATTCATCCTTCCCATAATCTGCCCGGCGATAATACGGCCAGGCTGCGACTGGAAGAAGCCCTGGCGGAATATAAAAAACGAATTGCCGGCGTTTAAACCGGAAGGCTTATAAAGTTTGATCAGGACAGCCAACGCCGGTTCCTGTCTGCCCAGTTTGCCAGCAATATCAGGATCACCTGCAATAGCATGAACACGATGAACAGCATGATCAGCGGTCCGTCGGTGGCTTTTCCAAAAGTGGAGGAGAAATATAAAACCGTGAGCAGGATCACCAGTATGCCCAATACCCAATTGCCGGAGGGTTTGAGCGCCCTGCTGTTCTTCAAATAGATGATCAGCCCGCCAAAGAAAAACAACAATTCGATGGCGATGGTAAAAGCAACCGAGTTCCAGCCGCCCAAACCAACCTTTATGTTTCCAAATGGTGTCAGGGGAAGATCCGGGATATGAACGATCAAATCAAGGGCCCAGTGACTGACCACAACCAAACCGACAACCAGGGCGCTGCGCCGGTTTTTAGTCCCCACATAATACAGCATTCCGAAAAGCAATCCCCAGAAAATATCCATGAGCAGACTGTGTGAAAAAGGGTAATAGATAAAATCATAAGGACTCACTTTGGAAATGCCCGGAACCAGGGCATATTTTTCAACATGCGCCACCAGGAACAGCGGCCAGAGGATATCAGCAAATTGCGCGGCAATAAATAAGACGCCGAGTGATACTCCGGGCGCTGCTTTTTTTGCGGCGAACGCAACGCCGTAATGACCTAAAAACATGGGTAAAAATATTGATTAAAGATAAAACTACTATTTGTCAGAAATTGTACCAATTTAATTCAGGGAAAGTATTTAGTGAAATCATCAGCGCCCTTCACTAAAACCTCGGACACGGAACGGCATGTACAGACTGCCCATCTGCATGTTTCAGCAGGTAAATAAGGGAAATTACCTTGTGGAAAAGGAGATGGAAAGGAATGGCCAGTGACCTTTTATAGCATTAATTGGCCACCATAAGCATGGTTGCATGGAACCGGGATCAGGTTTTGTGATTTCCGGGGAAGGATAAAACATCTCCGCAACCACAATTATTCCCGGCCGGCGCAATGAGGTGTTGCGTTGCCGGGAATGAATGGGGTTTTAACATCCATAAGAACGCAGAAAGCCGGACTATTGTTTTTCTATTTCCTGCAATTCATCCATTTCATCTCCTACCACCCGGACCACCTTGATGTGATCCAAAACCTCCAGATTCAAAATGTAAGATGCCGGATAGCCCGTAACCCTGATTTCATTTACATTGCTGATGTGGTATCCGTTATATCCGTTGTGGACCTGCTCGCTGATATCCTTGCTCAGGTCATCGGCTCCATACCGGCGAATGCTAAATCTCCGGTATCCGTGTTTGCCATAAAACAGCCGGGTTTCCATTCCGGGCCGGCGAAACTGACATGTTATTTCTTTATTGGGCAAAACGGACCAGGTTTCATCCTGAACACCGGGATAGGAGGACCGGAAATCGCGAAGTGCCCTGGCATGAATGATTCCCTTTGCGTACAGATCACTCACGTTTATTAAATGATCTGCGGATTCGACTGTTTTTGCTGAGAAATTTATTCCCCGGCTGGACGCCGATTGTGCGTGTGTAGTCAGGTAGAGGCAATAAAAGCCTGCCAATAAAAATAACTTTTTCATTGTACTGATTTTACGAAGTGAAGAAAAATAGTGGTTAACGAGAAAAATATTGATTACGGTGATGCATAACCGCTACTTATATTGCTCCCGTATGCCAAATAATTCCAAGCACGTGCCAGGAATATATTCTGCTATCAATCAAGGTGATGGGCAAATGTTGTGGGTAAACAACCTGTCCGGTTTCGATACATTCCCCGTGCAGTCATCCGCGTTGAAATTATTTTCTCCATATCAAACGCTTTTACCAATCCTGGATGAAAGATGAACGGCTCACTCATTTTGTTGAGCCCGGGTTTAAAAGCTGAAGGGATTAACATTTTTTTGGGAACTACCGCGATCAGTCGGTAAACTGAATATATTTGTGCGTTCAGGGCAGCAGGATATTTTCTGGTTCCCGTATTTAATTGCACGTTATATGAAAAATCTTTTCCTGCTGATAATGATTTTGGCCCTGGGTTCGTGCGCTCCTTCGCGGAACGCTCCCGTCAGTGTGGTTCAGGATGGATCATCCTTCGAAACAGCGATCGTAATCAACGAGACGTCGGAATCGGCCGGTATCCGGGCCGAATACCGCTGGATAAAGGAACATTATTCCGGCTATAAGGTAAAGCGTCAGAGCCAGCCCAACTTCAGAAAAAGACCTTATGATGTAATACAGATTCAATTTTCAGACGACCGGGTAGTGAGCCTGTATTTTGATATTTCCCATTATTACGGAAAACTTTGAGGTATGAAAGAATTCGTCATTGATTTTATGTATAACGGGGTTCCCTATGCCGGCCTCGTTACGCCAAAGGAAGACCGGGACGGTACTTTTTATTCCGTGCACCTGGAAAGTGAGAATCAGGAAGTGTATTTGGATATTCTGGCGAATGCCTGTGAAACGGACAAATCGGATTGGTGTTTTAAATGCCCGGATGGGCAGGAGCCGCCCCCAAATTATGATAAGGCCTTTTTGCAGGAAATCGGCGAAGCGATAGAGAAGTGTGAACAATGAAGTGGTAGAGAAAGCCGGCGCGACGGGTTCCTGACACGGTTTATGGGCATCGGCAAAACCTTTGGTTATAATACGGATATTGCCGGGCGGATAGACGAAGAAAATTATCCCGGAACCGGATTTGGAAATCAAATAAATCGTTTATGGAAAAGAAAATATTACGAGCGGGAATTGTCGGATCAGGTTTTGCAGCGAAATTTCATTATGAGGCTCTTCTGCGCGTTTATAGTACCGGCGTGCTGATTGCGGGAGCATATTCTCCCACGCGGGAGAAGCTGCTCGCCTTTACCGCGGCAAGAAACCTGCGTGCATTTGAAAATCTGAATGATTTAATTGAAAATGTGGATGTGGTCCATGTGTGTACGCCTCCGGTTACCCACGAACCCATCGTGGTGGCTGCCTTAGAAAAGGATAAACAGGTGATCGTGGAGAAACCTTTCACCGGTTATTTTGGCGATGGCAGCGAAGCATTCAACGGGGATACTTTTTCAAAGGAACTGGGGTTGGCACGGGCCATGGAAAGTATCCGGAACATGTTAGCCGCAGAAAAAGTGGGAAAGGGGCGCATCATGTATGCTGAAAACTGGGTGTATGCCCCTGCCATTCAGAAAGAAAGGGAAGTACTGCAAAAGACGGGTGCCCAGATTCTCTGGATGCATGGGGAAGAATCCCATTCCGGTTCGCATTCCTTAACCTATGGGCATTGGAAATTTTCAGGTGGGGGTTCCATGATCGGAAAAGGATGCCATCCTTTGTCGGCGGCCATTTATTTAAAACACGTGGAGGGCCGTGCCCGGAATGGCAGACCCATCAGACCAAAAACGATTTCTGCCCGCACCCATGCTATCACCCGGATGCCATCCTTCCAAAACGAGGGTTATCTGCGAACCACCTATCACGACACGGAAGATTTTGCCTTACTGCATATATTATTTGATGATGGAACCATCGCCGACCTCCTGGCCAGTGAATTGGTGATGGGCGGCGTGCACAATTGGATTGAAGTGAATACAACCAACCACAGGACTGTCTGCAACATAAATCCCAATACGGCCATACTGGCCTATACGCCCGCAGAAAAACATTTTGCGGACATCTATGTAACCGAAAAAACCGAAACGAAACAGGGATGGTCTTTCATGTCGCCGGACGAACCCTGGTTCAACGGTTACCAACATGAAATGGAAGCATTTTACCGGTCAGCGGCTTACGGGGATCCGGTTGAAAGCGACAGCAGACTGGCTTCCGATACCATAGCGTGCATTTATGCGGGATATGTTTCCGCGGAGAAAAAAGGGGCAGAAGAGGGAATAACCATATTCAATTAAACTATGCCGAAAAATAAAATGAACCCGGTCCTGAATGCTGTAAAGTCCTTCATGGCCGTTTGTGTATTGCTGATGGCAACGCAAAGCTGCAAACAGTCTGAAAAGAAAAATGACAAAACGGATTCTCTGGCGATGAGACAAAGCATTCCGCCGTCTCCCGTATTATCTCCGGAAGAATCCCTGAAAAAAATACATGTTGAAAATGGCTTTACGGTGAAGCTGGTGGCCGCGGAGCCTCTGGTAATCGCCCCTATAGCCTTGAACTTTGATGAAAAAGGGCGGATATGGGTGGTGGAAATGCAGGATTTTATGCCCGATACGCTTGGAACGGGCGAAGATACACCCAGTGGTAAAATCGTGATTCTGAGTGACCGGAATGGAGACGGGATCATGGATGAACGAAAAGTTTTTCTGGATTCCCTGGTATTGCCACGGGCGCTGTGTTTAATTGAAAACGGCATCCTTGTTGCTGAACCGCCGAAGCTCTGGTATTATGAAATTCAGCATGACAAACCGGTGAATAAAACCCTCGTGGATTCCGCTTACGCAGAAGGAGGTAACGTGGAGCATCAGCCCAATGGCTTGTTCAGAGATTTAGATAACTGGATATACAGCGCCAAGTCCGCCAAACGGTATCGCAAAAAGGGGGCTCACTGGCTTATTGAAAGAACGCACTTCCGCGGGCAGTGGGGCATTTCTTCCGATGACCAGGGACGTTTGTATTACAACAGCAATGAGGTTAATTTAATGGGAGATTATTTCAGTCCGGGTCTGGGCGCTGCCAATGATCATCAGGAGGAAGTGGCCGGATATGATACCCGGATTGTTCAAGACGACAGGGTTTATCCCGCGAGGGCAAATACCGGTGTTAACCGGGGGTATATGGAAGGCATTCTGGACGACAGCCTTCGACTGGTGAAATTTACCGCCGCCTGCAGCCCGTTGATTTATAACGGTCCTTTGTTCGGGAGTGCTTATTATGGAAATGCGTTTGTGGCTGAACCGGCCGGCAACCTCGTGAAAAGAGATATTCTGCAGGAGCATGGATATATTACGACGGGTGAGGAAGCCTATGCAAAAAAGGAATTCCTGGCCAGTGAGGATGAAAGGTTTCGCCCCGTGAGTTTATACAATTCCCCCGGAGGTGCTTTGTACATCGTGGATATGTATCGCGGTATCCTGCAGCATAAAACCTATATAACGCCGTACCTGAAAAGTGAAATAAGGGAAAGGGGATTAACCAAACCCCTTTCCTGCGGCCGTATCTATAAAGTAGTTCCGCTGCATGCGAAAGAAAGCATTGTTCATTTTACAAACAACGATCAGCAACTGGTGGGCCTGTTACTGGATTCCAGTGACTGGGTGCGTAACAGGGCACAGCAACTCCTGATTGACCGTAAGGACAGGCAGGTGGTTCCCGCGTTGCGCAGATTGTTAAAGAATGCGGATAAACCTTTATCGCTTATTCATGCCCTGTGGACGCTGGAGGGATTGTCTGTTTTGCAGTCCGGGGATGTGTTGCCCCTGCTTAAACAACCCGACTGGAAAATCCGCATGCAGGCCCTGGCTGTATTGCCATCGGTGATCGGTAAAAAAAATTACCGGCAGTTCTTGTCTGTTTTACAGGAGATGATAAGTGACAACGATACGCTGGCGGCGCCTTATATTTCCTATTTGGCGCATGTCTTTGAACCCATAAGCCCTGTTGCGGCCACGCAACTGTTGATCGGCCTGGCAAAGAAATATCCCGAAAACAAGTATGTTGCCGATGGCATCATCAGCAGCCTGAAAAACAGAGAAGGCGCTTTTTACAAGGAAGCCCTGATCCTTCACGCCGATACCAGTCTGATCATCAATACAAGATTAAAAAGGGTGATGGATGATATCGAAAAGGTAAAGGACAACAGCAACGCCGAGACCCTTGCCGGGGAGTATCCCAAAGGATTTGCCTTATTTCATGCTGTTTGCCAAACCTGCCATGGTCCCGATGGCAATGGCATCCGTGGATTGGCTCCGCCGTTAAATAATTCCAATTGGGTGCAGGGCGATAAACATAAATTAATTTCCATTGTACTGTATGGATTAAACGGACCAGTGAAAGTGACGAATATCTTATATAAAGTGCCTGAGGTGAGCGGAGAAATGCCGGGTATTGGCACGAATAAAGATTATTCGGATGAAGATATTGCGCAGTTGCTCAGTTTCATTCGCGGCTCCTGGAACAACAAAGCGGATAAAATAAAAGCCGGGGATATCACCGGTATCCGCCATGCGCAGCAAAATCGCCAGAAATCCTTTACCGCAGACGAATTGAATAAATTGAAATAGTTCACGTCAGGCAATCTTTATATACATGGCGATAAAGAATAATTTAGGGATACAGACAAAAATAGGAAGATACCGCTGGACCATTTGTTCTCTGGTTTTTTATGCCACCACGATAAATTATCTGGACAGACAGGTGATCAGTCTCCTGAAACCTACACTGGAAAAAGAATTCAGCTGGACTGAATCTGATTATTCCAATATCGTGGTTGCATTTCAGTTTGCTTATGCCCTGGGCATGGTGGGGGCCGGCAGGCTCATCGATAAAATAGGAACCAAGCTGGGATATGCCATTACCCTGATCCTTTGGAGTTTTGCTTCCATTCTTCACGCTTTCGCCACCGGAACCCTGAGCTTCACCTTTTTCCGTTTCCTGCTGGGCATTACAGAAGCCGGTAATTTCCCTGCGGCATTTAAAACGATTGCCGAATGGTTTCCCAGGAAAGAAAGGGCCTACGCTGCCGGCATATTTAATTCGGGAACCAATATCGGCGCCATACTCGGTCCGCTGCTGGTGCCTTACCTGGCAATCCACTACAGCTGGAAAATCGCTTTCATCTCTACCGGCGCCATCGGTTTCATCTGGCTGATATTCTGGTTTTTGCTGTACGAGGTTCCGTCAAAACAAAAAAGGCTTTCCAAAGCCGAGTTTGACTATATACACAGCGATCAGGATGATCGTTCGGAAGTCATCAGCCAGGAAGCAAGACCGGAGATTTCCTGGATAAAATTGCTGTTCTACAAACAGACCTGGGCCTTTATTGCCGGTAAATTTTTAACGGATGGCGTCTGGTGGTTTTTATTATTCTGGCTGCCGGCTTTCTTACATGAACAGTACGGTCTTACGGGTATGCAAGTGAGTCTCCCCATTGCCTTTGTTTATACGCTGGCAGGTGTCGCCAGTGTTTTTGGCGGGTGGCTGCCCATGTGGTTTGTAAAACAAAAAGGATGGGAAATTGTCCGGGCCAGAAAGACTTCGATGCTGATCTATGCCTTTTTTCCTTTGCTGATCATCGGTTCACAGGCTGCGGGCAGTTTTCACATGTGGTATGCCATTGTGATCATCGGCATAGCGGCATCTGCGCACCAGGCCTGGTCCGCCAATTTGTTCACGACCGTTTCCGACATGTTTCCCAAGAACTCTGTAGGTTCCGTGGTGGGCATTGGCGGCATGGCGGGTGCCATCGGAGGCATGGTGATAGCTGAAGTTGCCGGGCACTTGTTTGATTATTATAAGGCTCTGGGTAATATTCAGGCGGGTTATTACATGATGTTTTTTTACTGCGGAATAGGCTATCTCATCGCCTGGATGATCATGTTTAAACTCCTGGTTCCGAAAATGACGCCGGTAAACTACCGGGTATGAGGAACCGACGAATACAAAATGACTAAATATGGATAATCCGGAAATTTCAGAAGCAGACAGCAGCCGCCGGTCCTTCCTGAAAAAATCTGCCGTCGGAGCCGTTGTGATGGCAGGTTCAGGATATTTTCCGTTTATTAAAAAAGGTTTGAATGGGGACAAAATACCGCCGGATGAGATGCCCTGGTATCGCCGGGTTACACGATGGGGACAGATTAATATTACCGAGAATGATCCTCCCCAATATGATATTTCGTGGTGGCGAAAATATTGGAAACAAACGCAGACCGAAGGCTTAGTGGTGAATGCAGGCGGGATTGTGGCCTATTATCCTACCCGCATTCCGCTGCAACGAAAAGCAACTTATCTCGGAGGGCGGGATTTATTCGGCGAATTGCGCAGTGCTGCCCGGGAAGAGGGCCTCGTGGTGTTTGCCCGGATGGATTCAAGCCGGGCACATGAAGAATTTTATAGGGCACATCCTGACTGGTTTACGCTGGATAAATCCGGCGGTCCCTATAAAGCGGATGACCTTTTCATATCCTGTATCAACGGTCCCTACTATGAAGCGCATATTCCATCCATTCTGAAAGAAATTTCGGAGATGTATCAACCGGAGGGGTTTACCGACAACAGCTGGAGCGGGTTGGATCGCGAATCGATCTGTTATTGTGAAAATTGCAAAAAGCGTTTCTTCGATAAAACGGGGAATCATATTCCCGAAATTAAAAACTGGGATGATCCGGTATACAAAAAATGGATCCGTTGGAACTATGACCGCAGGCTGGAGATCTGGGATCTGAACAACCGCATTACAAAGACGGCGGGCGGCCCAATGTGCATTTGGTCAGGGATGAACAGCGGATCCGTAAGCAGTCAAAGCAACAGCTTCCGCGATTATAAAGAAATTTGCGCCCGGGCAGACATCATTATGCTGGACAACCAGGCCCGCAGCGATTCGGAAGGTTTTCAGCGCAATGGGGATATCGGAAAGATCGTTCATGGTTTGCTGGGATGGGACAGGCTTATCCCGGAAAGCATGGCCATGTATCAGGCAGGTAATCCAACATTCAGGGTGGCCAGCAAACCGGAACCGGAAGCAAGGATGTGGATGGTGGAAGGGGCTGCCGGGGGAATTCAACCCTGGTGGCATATGGTTGGGGCATATCACGAAGATCGCAGGATGTACCATACCGCGGGTCCGTTTCTTCAATGGCATAAAAATAACAAAGCATTCCTGACTGACCGGCGGCCCCTGGCAGCCATTGGCGTAGTGTGGTCACAGGAAAATACTGATTTTTACGGGCGGGATAATGCGCATGAACTGGTGGATCTTCCCTGGCAGGGAATCACGCAGTCGCTTATCCGGGCCAGGATTCCTTATCTGTCCGTTCATGCGGACCACATCGACCGGGATGGGAGTCAGTTTTCTTTGCTGATTTTGCCAAACCTGGCGCTCATGACAGATGAACAGGTGGCCAGTGTGAAACGGTTTATGGAACGCGGCGGCCATTTAATGGCCACAGATGAAACCAGTTTATACAATGAGGACGGTGTTCCGCGGAATGACTATGCCCTGGCGGATTTGTTCGGCGCACACGCTGTGGCGCCCGGAAATGCACATGATACAATCAACGCCGAAGAAGAAAATGACAGAGCCCATCACAGCTACCTCAGGCTGTACCCTGAATTGCGCGGACAGATGACGGGGCCTCACAATGGGGAGGAGCCCGCAGTAACAGGCAAACGTCACCAGGTGTTACAGGGTTTCGAAGAAACGGATATTCTGCCTTATGGGGGTTTGCTGAGAATCCTCAGGACAGAAGCCGGGGTGGAGATCCCGTTGACCTTTATTCCCGCGTTCCCCATTTATCCACCCGAAACGGCATGGATGAGGATACCGAAAACGGATATTCCCGGATTAATCCTCAATACAACTTCCGGGGGTAGCCGCATTGCTTTTGTGCCGGCTGATATCGACCGCCAATTCGGACGCTTTAACCTTCCGGACCACGGGAACCTGCTGGCGAACATCATCCGATGGGCGGTAAAGGATAATATCGGCCTGCAAGTGGAGGGAAAGGGGTTGGTTGATTTCCACCTCTATAAACAACCTGGACGCCTGATTTTACACATGGTAAATCTGACCAGCGCAGGAACATGGCGGCAGCCGGTGCATGAATTGATTCCCATCGGGCCTTTGCAGGTCCGTATCCAGTTGCCCGCGGATGTAAAAGGTAAAAATTTGCGCACACTGGTATCCAATCAAAAAATCCCTGCCGACGTGGTGAAGAACCTGTGTCATTTTGAAATCAGGTCGATCCTGGATCATGACGTGGTAGTGATTAACTGAAATGGCACTTCTACTATTTCCGGAAGGAGGGATATGACGCCATCCTGCTGACAATTTGAAAAATTGTTAATGAAAAAAAAGCTGCGTGTAGTTGGAACAATGACAAATTCCTTTTATCAGAAAATATCCCAATGTAAAAATAATAAGGGCCGCATATCGTCGTTTTTTTAAATACCCTATTAAAACACGGTCTACGAAATGACACTATCCGATTATTTGAAATTCCTGGGAATTTCATTCAGCGCGAGCCCGCAGGAAATAAATTCAGCTTACCGGAAACTCTCCAGAAAATTTCTTTCCCGCAGGCCTGCCGGAGAATCATCCATCCGGAAGCTTTACAGGATCATAGCAGCCTTACTCATCCTCCGAAAGCCAAAGGGTTACGATGGCATCAACAACCGAAACCATTTTTTTGTACGTATACGGTTTCGTTAAAAAACAACTCGCCCCCAGTTCATAAGACAATTCCCGGTCCTTGTCGAGCGTGGACGTGGTTAACACAATAATGAACTGGAGAATACCATCAATACCATGGTGGATCAGGCGCAACAGGGCCTGGCAAATCTCTATTCCGTGAGGGGAACTCCATTTGCGTCTGTAGTAAGCACTTCGCTGATGTAGTCCAGGAAAGTGCGCATTTTCCTGAAGGCATCATTTGCGATGTGTAAAAAACGGGGGCCGCAGACCACATCATCCGGAAATTCCACTTTCAGGATAAATTGTTTATACCGCAGCAAATCAATGGCCGGATGGTCCTTTGCATAACCACGCGGGGCCGTACTTACCTGCTCTCCTGTCATTTTTCCAAACATTTGTAAAAGGGATTTGCCCGCAAGCAATTTTTTCCAGTCTGCGTAGTTGAGGTCAATATCCTGCCTGATCCTTTTCATATCATGCGGTTCCGGGCCCCAAAAGCCGCCGGCCAAAAAGGAGTTTCCGGGTTTGATATTAAAATAATAGCCACCGCGTAATTTATTTGTAGATCTTTTAAAGGCTCCGCTCCAATGGGTATTATACGGTGTTTTGTCTTTGGCAAAGCGAACATCTTTATAGATCCTGAATAGGGCCTCTTTGCCGGATGAGGTATCGATTTTATCGTGTTTGCCCATTTCTGACAATAAGCCATCAGCAAAGGCGATGAGGTTGTTGTGTGCTTCCAGATATTGGTCCTTGTGTTTATTGAACCAGGCGCGGTTATTGTTTCTTGCAAGCTTTTTCAAAAAAATAAGGGAATCCCTGTTTATAATAATGGATGTCATAATTTCCTGTTGATAGTTATCCGGAGCGAAATTAGCTCATTCGGTCCTCAGACTCTTTACAGGATTGGCAACGGCCGCTTTTGTGGAAGGGAGTGGTTTTTTGGGTTTTCCCTCTCTGTATTTTTCGGGTAGGGCATTCATTAACTGCTACTTATAGTGACTTATTAATTAAAGCCTTCCTGCTGATCATGCGATGGTATTTCGGATTAATTCCCACAATGTTGGGAAGATTCGGTAAATTAGAATTAATAAAAACGATTGCTATGAATACGCCATCTTCGTCTATCTACAGGGTTGGCATCGTGCTGTATGCCTTAGTGATTGGATTCTTTGGGATCAATCATTTTTTAAATGGTACAGGCTTTCAAAATACGGTACCTTCTTTTATTCTCGGAGGGATATTCTGGGTTTACCTTACCGGAGCAGCCTTAATAGCCGCATCAATTTCTTTTTTGACGGGGAAGCAAACGAGATTGGCAGGATTGTTTTTAGCGGCATATTTGATCATTGTTGTGCTAACCGTTCACCTGCCTGCCCTGATGCATACCGAGGGAAACCCCATAATCAGTATTGCCCTGACCAATTTAGTCAAAGACACCGGATTGGCTGGAGCAGCATTGATGATTGCAGGCAAAGGAAATAAATTGAGCTGATCTTCACCTGCACCCATGTTCTTCCCGATTGGGCCCGGGTACTAAAATTGATTATTTTAACCTTATTGCTGAAGACATGCCTGTAAATATTATTCAGGTACAATAAAATATAGGAGATGAATATTAATTGCGTAAAAGTTCTATTCCTGCTTAGTTGGCTTTTCTTCGGGGATCTGGCTGCGCAAAACCGCGGGGACATTCAGGTAATTGCTTACTACAGCGGTAATATTTCGCAGTTGGACAGCATAGACGTCGGCAAAATATCTCACCTAATATTTTGCTTTGGACATTTAGAGGGCCATCAGTATAAAGTGGCCAATGAGAGAGACAGTGCCCTTATAAAAAAAATGGTCGCACTGAAAGAAAAACAACCAAAGCTTAAAGTGATTCTTTCAATTGGCGGATGGGGAGGATGTGAAAATTGTTCCGATGGTTTTTTTACTGCAGAAGGAAGAAAGGAATTTGCACTCTCCGTTAAAGAGATCAGCGAATATTTCCAAACGGATGGCATCGATCTGGATTGGGAATATCCGACCATCCGTCTCGATAACGATATAGATAAAAATCCGGTCCATAAAACCGCGCCGGAAGACAAAGCAAACTTTACAGACCTGGTCAGGAAATTAAGGAAAACATTGGGAAAGAAACCCGAGATCAGTTTTGCTGCCGGTGGCTTTAGTACTTATCTCGAAGGATCAGTGAACTGGAAGCAGGTAATGCCAGAAGTGAACTATGTAAACCTCATGACCTATGATATCATCAATGGCTATGCAAAAGAAACAGGTCATCATACGGCGTTGTATTCCACGGCCCGCCAGAAAGAATCCACGGATCATGCCGTCCGGTATCTCCTCAACATAGGTGTTGATCCAAAGAAAATTATTATCGGCACGGCTTTTTATGCCAGGGTTTGGGAAGATGTTCCGGATCAGGATCACGGATTATACCAGCCCGGTCAATTTAAACAAAGCATTGCGTATAAAGAATTTCCGGACAGGCTGAGCGCCAAAGCGGGTTATGAAACCTTTTGGGATGATACGGCAAAAGCGCCCTATGCCTACAATAAAACAGATCATTTATTTGCTACGTATGATGACAAACGTTCCATAGCATTAAAAACAGAATATGTTATTAAAAACGGTCTGGGTGGCATTATGTTCTGGGAATTGGGTCTCGATACTTATCACGATGGATTGCTCGATACCATACAAAAGACCAGGGATCTATCCGGGAAATAACAGCGTCATTACCGGAATTCTTTTTCACATTTCCTTAAAGCATTTCTTCCGGTTGTTTAACTATATTTGGTTCAATAAGAATGACAAAAATTAGCCTGAAATATTTTTTTGCCGCATTTCTGCTGTTAACCTTTTTTGGCGGTACGATAATCCCTATCCTTTCAAGAGCAGCAAAAGAATCAAAGACGCTTTATGGTCAAAATGATCAAACGGAAAACAACGCGGCAAGTTCAAAGACGCCGGATGAAGCGGAATCAAACGACTTGTTAAGCGGAAGTAATAAGATCTTTCAGGACCTTTTGGCATTCGATCAGCATGTTCAAAAATACAGGGTTGCCGGTTCATTTTACGAGCAGACCTATTTTATTCCGGTTATCACGCCCCCGCCGGATAATCTTTAACACTATTCTTCATTGCTTGTATGCTGACCTGATTCCTTTTAATGGAAGGAACGCTGGGTGTATAGCACACCCCTCGCGGTGATATTTTGTAGGGGTCTGCATCTGGTTATTTCAAAACAACACAATTGAACTCATTATGTCTATAAATTTAGATCGTAGGGAAATAATACGTCCTGTGCTACTGAATTCGTCCAAATCAGGAACCGGTTATAAGCTGATTTATAACAGGAAGGAAGTGATTGGAAACTTTATTTTCCGTCTGGACAGAATCCGAAAAAATTTGATGGTGTCGCACGCATTTGATCCTTTGCGCCTGATATTCATGACGGAATTGAATAAAATCGGGTCGGTTTCCCTGAAAAGGACTTATCGGGATATAAGAAGTGGTCACTTCAGTTCCAGAGGCCTGGATGAATTTCTTGAAGGGGTTCATTTTCGCTTTGAATTTATTGACGGAAGGAATTCAATCCATTTACCGCTTTTTGAAAAAAACCGCGATAAAACCTTCCATTTGCATATCCTCGAGGAAAAGGCAAAAACCTGGTACAGAGTAATCTCCGGTTTATTACAGAATCGGGGTAAGCACCCGTTTGTAAAGGCCAGTTCCCCGTCATTTGCATAATCCTTAATAACATTCCTGCTGACGGTGAGGTAGCGGCTGTTACTTTTGCCTATTATTTAAAAACCATGCGGGATAAAACGCCGGTTATATTTGCCTGGAGCGGTGGAAAGGATAGCGCCTATGCTTTGCATCAGTTGATGCTGGACGAGCGGTATGAGGTTCGTTATTTGTTGAGTACATTTAATGGAAAGAACCAAAGGCTTTCGATGCATGGCGTCCGGGAGGAACTACTGGAGGCGCAGGCGGAGCGTATTGGCATTCCCTTAAAAAAAGTTTATGTCCTGGAAGGGAAAAACAGGGAATATGAGCGGCTGATGGGTGAGGCGCTGCTTGCGGTCAGGCGGGAAGGCATTCTTACGGTTGCCTTTGGAGATATTTTCCTGGAAGACCTGAGAACATACAGGGAAAATCAGATGCGGGCGTTGCAGATGAATTGCCTTTTTCCTGTCTGGAAAATGAATACCATGATGCTGATCGGAAATTTTATCACCCTCGGCTTCAAAGCCATCACCTGTTGTGTCAACGACGGGTTTTTGGACGAATCCTGGTGTGGTAGAGTGATCAATGAACAATTTGTTCGGGAATTGCCCTCTTCAGCCGACCCCTGCGGGGAAAATGGCGAATTTCACAGCTTCTGTTTTGAAGGCCCGGTTTTCAAAACCCCCGTTGCCATAAGGACTGGCGAAAAAGTTTACAGGGCTCTGGAGTTGAACCGTAAGGAAAAACCAGATCAGGATACGACTGTTTACACCAAAGGATTTTGGTTTTGTGATTTACTGTTGACCTGATTGCTTTTTTACATCCCTGGTATTGCCGAAATTCACAGGTTTGATTATTCCAGCTTCAGGGTAATACGGTCAATGCCCTTAAGACGTTTTGCGGGTGCGCCCTGAATGCCGTGGTCTGTAAAACTTGCCGTAAGCAGATAAACGCCTTTCCTATTTTCAGGAAATTGTATGATTCCCGATATTCCATTGTAGTAACTGGTATTCCGGGCCGCCGCATTTTTCAGGATCCATCGCACTGTCGCTTTTATTTGTTCTGCATCTAATTCCGGATGGGATGGCATTTTCTCTTTCCCCCAGATACCGGATGAACCGTTTTTGATGCGTCTGGTCAGCGTATCCGTATTGGCATTTGTAAAAGGATAACGTTTACTGATGTCAAAAAAAGACGGGCCGATGGACTTGCCGTTGAAATTATGACAATTAAAACAGTTGGAGATGGCAATTACCGAAAGGCCCGGAGCATCGTCCTGAACCTGCTTTCCGGCGGAGCCTTTTTTTCCTGGATTCTCCCTGATGTACTTTACCTCGAGCAATACTTCTTTGACATTTATTTCATCATACCTGGAGTCCCCGTCTTCCGGATCGGCAACACTGATCTGATAGCTGACCGCTGTTCCTGTTTTAAACACAGTTCGATTTGCAGGCACAGTGATTTTCACGGAAGGCGGGTGGTTTTCCTGGGCTGCCCTGCCATAGGACAGGTTCATCAACGCAGACAAAACAATCAATGTAAAAACCATCAGAGACTGGATCACGGTATTATATTTTATTGATTTCCTGGGCTACGCGTTGTGCGGAACGGATACAGGATTCCATACCCCTGCTCAGATTGTCGGCATAGGTGCCGGCAAAATAGAGCCTGCCTTCCGGCATCATAACCTGCGGCCAGAATTTATGCATTTCTCCGATAGGAAAGGGTTCCATTTCGCAGGTTGGCGCATATCTGTCTTTTGTCCAATCCACGGTCAATGCCTGTTCTATGGTGTCGCGCTTTCCGGGATAGACCTCCCGGAATGCGGCCAGCACACGTTGGGGTGAGAGGCCGCCCGGTCCATAGGCCTTTAAAATTACCCGATGGGTATCCACTTCATTAGATTCGAGCCAGATGGAAGAAATGTCGGGATGTTCAAATTCCATATTGATACTTGGCAGCCCGTCATCCAGCCAGAATCTGGATGCCGCTTCAAATACATAAAATGGATGCGAGGAATAGGCCATTTTATCCACCACATATTGTTTTGCCGGAGACAGCGCCGGCGTAACGGGAATCTTTTTGAACAGGGGCAGGCTGATGCAGTTGACCAGTACATCCGCATTCATTAACAATTCTTCACCGGAATTAAATGCCTTATACCTGACTATGACTTCCCCGGGGTCATGTTGTATGCCCAAAACCGCATGATTTAGCTTAAGCCGCTCTCCCAGGCGTTTTGCAAAGGCCATCGGCAACTGCTCATTACCGCCTTTCAGGTGGAAAGTTTCTCCTTCCGAAGATGGGATCCCTCTCGAATCCATAATCGCCATCCGCCACAAGGCGTAAAGCGCTGAAGTATTTTCTCCCCCGAGGAAACGAAGCGCCGCATCAGAGGCGCCTTCTTTTTTATAGAGAAAGGAAATCGGGAATTTATCAAACTCATCATAACCCACGCCAAAAGGATGGAAAGGATCGGTAAACTTCGCCAGGTAAGATTTGAGGTAAAAATTACTTAAAGCATACCACGGATGCTGGGACAGGAAAAGAACTTCGCGGTCATGAAATCCAAATTTATTCAGTACCTCGGGATCTTTGAGCATTTCGGCGGAATAAAACTTTCCGCCGATCATTTTCAGGGCATTCTTATCGTAAGCGGCTTCCGAACCCTCCGCATGGGGATATGGGATGGCCGTCAGGCTAAATTCGCTGATATAGTCAAAGAATTTTTCATAACCCGGCCGTGTAATATGATCGGCCCCGAAATCTGCGTATAGGCCATCTGAGAGGCCGTCACGCCCGGTAAATATATGTCCGCCATATCTTCCGGATGCTTCCAGTACAGTCACATCATGACCACTTTTCATCAGCTCATAAGCGCAGCACAAACCGGTTATGCCTGCGCCGGCAACGATCACTTTTTTGCCTGCAGCGGATGAATGAGGTGATTTCGCCGCCAGGGTCCCAGCAGGGACCAGAGCCATGCCTGCTCCGGCAATCAGCGTTTTTCTAATAAATGTTCTTCTTTTTATGTCTTCCATAAGAAACGACGGCGGGAACTCTCCTGATGCAATATAAAGCGATTCTTAATTCCAGGCTTCATTGATCCTTACCCATTTGGTTACGTGTTGAAAATGCCAGGTTGAATAAAATTAAGTTCACCGTGGCCAGGTACCTGTTATTTCCGGGGTTGGTTTATTTTATGCTGATTGCTTTTTTTAATTTATCTTGAATATCATTTCCTAAAAATTTATTACCATGTTTGATCAAATTCTTC
This sequence comes from Chitinophagaceae bacterium, assembly GCA_041691395.1. Classification (GTDB taxonomy): domain Bacteria; phylum Bacteroidota; class Bacteroidia; order Chitinophagales; family Chitinophagaceae; genus Puia. The sequence goes on along the minus strand of JBEPUT010000003.1, from coordinate 22,234 downwards.
AACTGGTTAAGGAACATATTAACGGAAATCCGGAATTAGCCGGAGCAATACCGGCAGAGCACGCGGATGCCATTCAGCATGAAATTGCCAGTCATCTGAGTAATCAATTGCAGCATCCGGCTCCTGCCCCGGGTGGAATGGGTGGTATCTTGTCCGAAATTGAAAGTAGCCTGGGTTCGGGCAATCTGGCCACCAACGCCATAACCGGCGGTTTGGTAGGTTCCCTGGCCAGCAGGTTTGGACTGTCTCCTGCAATTACAGGCGCTATAACTGCGGCATTGCCAGGCCTTATACAAAAGTACATGAACAAAAATGCTGCCGGCCCGGTGCCTGCCGTTTCCTGAAATTCATTTACTTTTCCGTTGCCGGGTCCATCGCACTGTTACTTAGTTAACTCCGATCATCTTTGATTTTTAATCTGATCAATGGGATGTCACTTATAAACAGTATATTGTAAACAGGCTTTGTGATTCGTAAAATATTATTGGTTTTTCTGCTTTTATTCCTGGCCCTTCAGTTTATTCGTCCGGCACGAAATAGTGGGGCGGACTCTTCCGGCAAGGACATTACCCACTATGTTCATGTCCCGGATTCAGTGATGCACCTATTGAGAAGTTCATGTTATGATTGCCATTCCAACCATACGGATTACCCCTGGTACGTGAATATCAATCCCATTGGACTATGGATGCGACAGCATATTATTCATGGGAAAAAGGCGATTAATTTTTCAGATCTTTCCGTGTTTCCTAAAAAGAAAATTGATCATCGGTTGGGTGATATAGCGGAACAAGTGGAAAAGGAAGAGATGCCCTTGAGTTCTTATATTTTTATTCACCGGTATGCCAGTCTGGATAGTAGCCAGGTTAAATTAATTAAAACCTGGACAGTTTCAGCCAGAAAAGAATTGGCCGATACGCTGCTTAGTCCCTGATTGGCTCTATTCGGGCACCATGGCGACGATGCCAGCCATGGATCAGGTTTTCAACCTATTTTTTACTTTGCTCAATCGCATTCCCCACGGCTTCAATGAACGACCCGGGCAGCAATTCTTCCTCTTTATGGGTTATCCTTTGTCTCCAGTATACTACAGGGCCCTTTCCGGATCCGGCATAGACCTGAACCTTTCTGGCGGGGTGAACGTAGGGAACAAGGGAATAATAGATATCATAAACCGTATTCCCGTCGATTTCAAAAGCTTTGACATCAGCCTGATATTTGAATTGCTGATCTTTGAAGCGGATGATGAATTGCTCTTTCACAGCCTAAAACTACTTAATATTATACAGCCGGCCGCGTAGTTAAAAAGAGCCGATCCGGGCTGAATTTTTATCCTCTCCAAACGGGAAAAACTGTGCCGGTCATATAAAGAATCCTGATCACTATGCCTTTTTCACAATCTCCGGTGATTCCCTTTTGCCTTATACATCCAGCAAAATGGGGGCTGGGATGCCATGTGGTTTAATCGATTTACCAAATCGTCAGATGGCGGTTTCTGTGTACGGGCAGGAATCTCCAGATCCCGGGAAATGGTCCAAAAAGGCTTCTCCAATTCCGGTGTAACCGGTTGGTTTTCTTTGTCATTTAAAAGGGGTGGCTCTTTCATATCAGGCTGGTTCTTTGATATGATATATTCATCAAATCCTGTACCAGAGGCACACGAATTGCTTTATTAGTCTATGCCTGCACAAAAACACCTCCAGTTCACCAACCTGATCAAAGCGGGTGGCCAACTGCATGAATTTAATTTTCGGAGAAGCATGGGGACCGACGGACCTGTATTCACGGTGGATGTCGCCGATCCAAGGGGCGACCGCCATTATATTATCTTCAGATTCGAGGGAAATCACTGGTTGTGTAAAACTAAAACGATACCGGCCTGGATAGAAGAAGTCATTCCGCAGATCCAAGCCCTCGTGGACGGACAGTCCTGATACGAGGAGTGGGGCAGTTTTCCTATCTTCGGTAAAATCATTCGCATGCCACATCCCATATTACTCGAAGACTGGTCATCATATGACAAACGCAAAATAAAGGATGAAAAAGACGTGTCAAGGTTTTCATGCAGTGAGCGCTGGGAGGTTGAATATCTGGCAGATAAGCTTAAAAAACATTATCCGTTAAAATCCCCGCAAATCATTATGAAAGCTATACAAAACTGTTGCTCGCAGGTAAAGGGCCCCCATCCGAGAGAAAAATTTGTTGAATGCGTTGTGGGTGGTTTCGTAAGCTGAAAATCCGGTGGCGAACAACAAAAGATGATATGACAAATAACAAAATCATTTTTGTGACAGGTGGAACCGGCAATCAGGGCGGAGCGGTTGCAAAAAATTTGTCGTTTCAGGGTTTTACAGTTAAGGTGCTTACCCGAAACTTAGGTTCGATGAAGGCGCAAAATCTGGGTAAGTTAAATATTCAACTGGTAAAGGGCGATCTAAATAACAGCGACACTTACCGGGAATATTTGAAAGACATCTACGGCATCTTTAGCGTACAAAGCTTTGAAAACGGAATAGATAAGGAAATCAGGCAGGGCATTACGCTGGCAACCATCGCAAAAGAACTAAATGTTAAACATTTTTTATATTCTTCGGTAGCCGGAGCCGGCCTGAATACAGGAGTTGCCCACATAGATAGCAAATCCGGAATTGAAAACCACATAAGACAAACAGGATTACCCTTTACCATTATCCGTCCCACGTCGCTTTATGAGAACTTTTTGATTCCGCAGGTAAAGAGAGGCATACTGAATGGAAAATTGGTGCAACCCGTTGATAAAAACACCGTTTTGCAATATATTGCTGCAGATAGCATTGGTAAAGTCGCCATTAAAGTATTTCAGCATTCCGAACAATATTTTGGCAAGACCCTTGTGCTTGCCACTGAACAATTGAACGCTGAGGAACTGGCTGTTCTTTTCTCAGAAGTATTGGATAGGCAGGTGAAATATAAAAAATTACCCGCGGCGATAACCAGATTATTTCTTGGTAAAAGTGTATACAAAATGTTTAAATGGATGGATCAGGAAAGTCGCTTTTTTAGTGCGGATGTAAATGCCACAAGGAAAGAATTCCCTGGTTTACTGGATCTTAAAACCTGGATAACAAATAATTTCCGCGGCTAATAAATAATGAACCAATATGGTATTAATTATTTACGGACTTTACACATTTCTGGCCGCGTATAATGCCGGCAACATGACCAGCTTGCAAATACAACACTATGGTATTTATCCTTTTGTTGGCAAGGAAGGGTTTAAAGGCTACATGAGGGCTAATAATAGAGCAGCTCTAATACCGGCTGTTCTTCCTGGCCTTTTTATGTTTATTCTAAGTATAGTTTTCTTATTTACGCGCCCTTCATTTATGAAAAAATCTGAAGCAATAGCCTCATTGATTTTAAACGTTATAGCTTTGATTTCAACAGGGAGGTGGCAGCGGAAACTTCAATCGGATATGGGGGAAACAGGTTATGATGAGGCTAAGGTTAAACTTTTGATTTCAACCAATTGGATAAGAACGATTTCTTTTATTCTTCTTGGCATTTTGACCATTTCCATTTTGGTGATGGCAGTTAAATAATAGTAAAAGTTCATATTGAAGGTGATGCCATGATGGGCTGGTGAGCACAGGGACACCGGAAGGAGTACTGTGCCGAACTTAAAATGTAAAAAACCACCAGCGTTTGCTGATGGTTTTTCAATAGCGGATTTTGTGAAATCTAGTTTTTAAACATAACTGTTTCAACGGAATGTATTACTCCGTTCGTTGCCTGCACATCGTGCCCTTGAATTTTGGCACCATCAATTGTTGCATGACCATCCTTCACATGCACCAATAGTTCCTTACCATTAACGGTTTTCAACTTTTCGCCGTCTTTGAGGTCTTTGAAATTTATTTTACCGTTTACGACGTGACGATTTAATAAGTCGGTCAATTTAGTCTTATTTTCCGGCTTTAATAAATTATCCAATACTCCCTTGTCCAGTTTTTCAAAGGCAATATCTGTTGGTGCAAAAACAGTAAAAGGTCCCTTGCCACTCAGAATTCCCGCCATTCCTGATGCATGAACACTTTTTTTTAATGTTGTCATGTTCTTTTCCACGTCTACTAACTGCGCAATGTTTGACATTTTAATTTTATTTATCTGCCGGTAGAATAACTGGCAACGATGTAAAGTAGGCATATACCTTAGCGTCCGGATGTTAATTTGGGTAAGATCCGCATAACAACGTATTTCTAACTGTTAAAATAGATGGTTGGGGTTATTGATACCCGTTTCTTCGCAGATTCGGGAGAACTCTGTCTGAGAGAAGAGGTGCATAGCTACTTCCGGCGAATTGTGCATCTTTGCAGCCACGCTTTAAGATGAAATCAAGATCAATCCAAAAAAATAAAAAGATAAACTTTCTTGGTAAAAATTGACAACATCGTATTACCCGATTTTCCGCTGCTGCTTGCGCCGATGGAAGACGTAAGCAATCCGCCGTTCAGGGCAATCTGTAAGCAGCTTGGCGCTGATCTGCTGTATACTGAATTCATTTCAAGCGAAGGACTGATCAGAGACGCCATAGCCTGTAAAAGAAAACTGGATATTTTTGACGAAGAAAGACCGGTGGGCATTCAGATCTTCGGTGGGGATGAGGAGAGTCTGGCCATGGCGTCGGTAATCGCTGAAATCGCCCGTCCCGATCTGCTGGACATCAATTTCGGATGCCCCGTAAAGCATGTTGCCGCCAGAGGGGCCGGAGCCGGTGTGCTCAAAGATATTGATCTGATGATCCGGCTGACCACGGCCTGTGTTCGCTCCACCAGGCTTCCCGTAACGGTTAAAACGAGATTGGGATGGGACGACGGCAGTAAAAACATTATGGAGGTTGCAGAGCGTTTACAGGATGCCGGGATCAAAGCGCTGGCCATTCATGGCCGCACCCGCTGCCAGATGTATAAGGGAACCGCCGACTGGCAACTGATCGGTGAAGTGAAAAACAATCCGCGCATACACATCCCAGTTTTCGGGAATGGCGACATTAACAGCCCGCAAAGAGCGCTGGACTACAAAAACAAATACGGTGTTGATGGCATCATGATCGGCCGGGCTGCCATCGGCCATCCCTGGATATTCCGGGAAATAAAACAGTTTATAAGAACCGGTGAACCTGCTCTGCCTCCAACCGCCCAGGAAAGGATATCCGTGTGTAAAGACCACCTGGCGCGGTCCATTGCCTGGAAGGGTAGGGAAAAAGGCATGTATGCCATGCGCGGGAAATATGCCGGTTATCTCAGGGGGCTTCCGGGTATAGCCGTGTTTACCAAAAAATTGATGCTGCTTACGGCTTTCGATGAGATCGTATCGGTCCTGGATGAAGCCCTGGTTTTTTATAAGGGCTATGAAGCGATTCGCCGGCCGATCGAACTGGTTAATTACCATGAAAAATGTGCGGTATAGATTCGGATAAATAGATTACCCGGCGGTCCGCCCAGGGGTCAATATCTGAAAATTAGCTGGCTACCTTTCCTATTTCCAAAATCTTTCTCCATGCGAAGCCGGTTGACTCCGATGCGCGGCAGCTCGTGCCGGCAGCGTTTCAGGTCAATAAATGCCAGGATGCTCAATCAGACCACCGGAGGCTTTTCTCTCTCCTGCATACCGGTTTCAAATTCCTGTTTTACATTATTCTTTGCGTCATTGAAGTCGCGCAGCCCCTTACCAACGCCGCGCATGAGTTCCGGAATTTTCTTTCCACCAAAAAGGACCAGCAGCGCAACCACGATGAGCAACCATTCGCTGCCTCCTGGCATCGATAATAAAAGAAATGTATGCATAAAATAATTTTAGAAATGAATTATGTAGTTCGTGAAACATACGCAGCTGTTGAACATATGGATTGAATTATTAGCGGTTATTTCTGGGGAAATATTTGCCTGATTTTGAAATTATTCAGGAAGCCAGACTAAGGGAATAATCATGCCACCGATTTTTTTATTTTTATAAATCCGGATTCCTACTGCTTTCGTATTTCAAAAAAAGAACACGTTATGAAAGAACAAAAACTTCAGGAGTATCTGCAGACAACGTTTGCAACTCGTCTTAAAAGGAAATCCTTTCTTAAGTACAGTGCGTTATCCGGGACGGCACTTGTATTGGGACTGGATGCGTGCAAGAAGCACAATAATAATCCTTCTCCCATGGGATCTACAACAGATGTCGGCGGAGGAGATACCGGTATTTTGAATTTTGCCTATGCGCTGGAACAACTCGAAGCCGCATTTTACATCAAGGTAAATGCGTCTTTTTATAGCGGTATTACGGACGATGAAAAACAGATATTGACAGATATTATGAATCACGAAACAGCGCACCGCGACTTCTTCAAGGCGGCGCTGGGAGCTGGCGCTATCAAACAGCTGACTTTTGATTTCTCTTCCGTTAATTTCGGCGACCGCAACGCGGTGCTTACAACGGCCAAGGCGCTGGAAGGCACTGGTGTATCCGCCTACAATGGAGCGGGAAAGTACATTATGAATCCGGACTACCTGACGCTCGCCGGGAAAATCGTGTCGGTGGAAGCACGTCATGCAGCAGCCATCCGGGATCTCCTGATGCCGAAAACAGCATCATTCGCAGGCGACGATGTGGTGGATACCACAAGCGGCCTGGATTTTTCCAGGACACCCAACGCCATGGACTCCGGGCATCCGATGAGCATCGTGGCCACCGCGAATACATTTCTTACAACAAAGATTTCCGCCAATCAACTTCCTTAAAAATTTAATTTATGAAAGCAGTTAAAATAATTGAAACGTTAGATACCGAAATCAATGACCTCGCATTTTCACGACGTCAGGCACTCAACAAGGGACTGAATCTCGGTCTGAAAGGGCTGTTCGCCGCCATTCCGCTGGGATTGTTATTCAAACCGACAAAAACCTATGCAGCGACTTCTTCGCCTGTGGATGTGCTGAATTTTGCGCTTAAACTGGAATATCTGGAATCTTCCTTTTATACAATGGGTCTGAATGCCGGGATTGTACCTTCTTCCGATATGGCCATCATCAGCCAGATCAGTAAGCACGAGACGGCACACGTGGCAACCCTGAAATCGGCCATTACGGCTTCGGGAGGAACTCCGGTAGCGGAACCACAGTTTGATTTTACGGCTGGCGGAACATTTTCTGATGTATTCACCAACTATAACACTTTCCTCGTTCTCGCCAATGCGTTTGAGGACACAGGCGTGAGGGCCTATAAAGGTCAGGCCGCGAATTTACTCGGAAGCGACCTGCTGACCGCGGCCCTGGATATCCATTCCGTTGAAGCCAGGCACGCGTCCGAAATAAGGAGATTGCGTGGGCAGAAAGGCTGGATAAGCGGGAATATGACCGCGGGCCTGCCAGCTGCTATCTATGCCGGTGAAGACAATACTACGCAGGGTGGTGTAGACGTTACCACGGTAAGCACCATTTCTGCTGCCTACATTATGGAATCTTTTGATGAACCCTTGACGATGGACCAGGTCCTGGCCATCGCCGGACCATTTATAAAAAGTTAGTCCTTGTGTGATTGACCACGACAGGCTTTTAAGTTGCATCACGATGGAATCTGCGAAGGCCGGCTTTATGCCGGCTTTCGCAGATTAACCAATCGTTCCCAGCCGGAAGTCCGGGCGCCTGTCTTTTTTAAAATACTCCAGTGTCCTCACAGATCCTGGTTTGCACCTGTTTGTTCCTTTATAAATGCCAAGCCGTGTGTTGCAATATCCCAGGGCTTTGAATATTCCCGCCACACATGAATGGCGTTGGCAAATTGGGGATCATTCCGGGAAAAGGCTTCAATGGTAAGCCAGCCATCATAATTTATTTCGGCGAGTGCTGAAAAAGTTTCTTCCCATGGAACATGACCGTCACCGGGAGTTCCCCGGTCATTTTCACTGATATGCACGTGCGCCAGCACGGGAGCTACCCGGAGAATGGCATCCCGGCTCTTTTTTTCTTCTATATTGGCGTGGTGTGTATCATACATGGCCTTTACATGGGGGTGCGCTGCGAGGTTTACCAGCCTGGTCAATTGTTCCATCGTGTTACATAAATAACATTCAAAACGATTCACCGCTTCCAGGGCCAGCGTAATTCCTGCCTGGGCAGCATAACTGCCCGCAGCGTGTAGTACTTCGGCACTCCATGCGTATTCCTCGTCCTGGGGCGGATGCTGCTCAAATACGCCATGCGCGGAGTGAAATGGCCCGGCAATCACCGTGGCCTTCATGGCATAGGCGCGATCGATAGCCCATTTAATCCGTTCCAGGCTTTTGGCTCTTGTTGCAGCAGCAGCACCCACCGGGTTTTCCTCTTTGCCCAATACAAAAACAGCAGTTGTCTCCAGTTCTAAATGGCCTGCATGGTCACCAAATCGCTGGTAGGCTTTTTCATCCGGTGATCCTATCAAACATTCCACACCATCATAACCGATCTCCTTCAATCTGTCCAATACAGGAAATAATTCATCCGACACAACGGCCGACCATACCAGTGTATTAAATCCTATTTTATTCATTTCTTCATGATTGAATAGACATTGCCAATACGCATCTAAAAAGCAGGTACGAACATCCAGGTTCGCCGCTTACCCTATCCGCAGAGCGAATACAATACCAATAAGGACGAACTCAATAAAGGCATTCAATTACCGGGGGCAACGAGGATGGCGGAACAAGGCTATGGTGGGATACCAGTGCAGGTAATTTTTAATAGGTCAATACAATATACGACGTGTAATCAATATTGCCATTAAGATCTACGCATTTTAGCCTGAATACGCCTTGGGTTGAAGAGGACTTTCCAGGGACATTCGGATTGACCGGCGTAGTATCAGTTTTGGTTTTCGTACACGATACATTGATAAGCAGAATACAGGTTAACACAAGAGCCAATTTCCTAATCGTCTTGTTCCAGCAAACCAATGAGCTTATTAAAAGTATAAATAAAATACCTTTAAATCCCACCATTAAGGCCCTGGTCATTGAAGCGCTTACCTGATAGGTTGCACCGGTTGTCTGCGTGCTATTGGTTGCATCTGTATGAATAAGCATCTTTTCGCTGCCGTTTACATTAATTACTTCCATCACCTCGTAATAAAACATATTATCTTCATTAACTGTCCAATTAAATTGAACACTATCAGCTACTTTCATAGCGGTAAATGAAGTAACAATCGCATTGGCATTAACGGAACTGATTATTAATAAGGCAAAAATAAAAGTGATTACCTGTTTCATGTGTCTTATTTTAGATTTAAATGAGTGTCAAGTTCCGCATGGCAAATCCTGGTTTTTGCTTTTTAAAACAAGGCTTACCGTCACGACATAAATTTACGTCCTGCAGGTTAGCAACACAAGAATTGATAAATTCGTATTCGGAGGATTGGTTTGAGATGCGGTGAAAATACATAGACTTTGGTTATTTAAAAAGCATTCTTCAGAATATGCAGATAATCAGGCATCCGGATCTTCCGGATTCATGCGAAATGGACTGCCGGTCCCGAAGTGTCTGACCACGCCGTTCTTCAGAATTCCCACAGGATTGGGAATTTTAAGAACTGCCACCTCAAAGAATTCAAGAAAAATGAAAATAAAGAAGCTGGCACTGATTATCAGTTTGCTTTTTCATGGTATCAAAGTCCATGCCCAACCAACGGATTTCTCGGGAATCTGGGAGTTTGAAGACCAGCAAGTCATTTCCGGAGATGTAATTTCCGATGTTTCCCCTAGTAAAATGACGATAACACAAACCGATGTTGCAATTAGTATTGAAAAAATGACATCAGCGGGGAACGGAGATGTTATTACCAATGAAACCGTCGCATTTGATGGAAAGCCTTTTCAAACGACCACCCCATCGGGTGGGAAAAAGCGGATAACGATCAGGTGGTCCACTGACCGGAAATCGTTTTCAGAAACGACCGATTTATTTTCTCCATCGGACAGCAGTAAACTGGAGTACAAAGTAACCGATACCTGGAGCAGGGATGAGGGAAAACTGGTTCTGGTGAGACGGGATGAGAATTTAATCATCGGTAAAGTGCAGGAGTCGAAATTATTCTACGCCAGACATTAATTGACCTGATTAATGCTTCGGGACTTACTTACAAAAATCTTTATTCACTATTAAACGATTGCCAATGGATAATCAGGATTATTCAGCCGGACGTCAGGCATTAAACGGACGGGATGCCACGCGTCTTGTTAACTCAAAAAGACCATAAGCGTTTGTATATCATGCTGCTGAATGACCTACAGGTTTACATGTAGAGAAAGGAGCAGCAAATTCCCGGATGGTATTTCGCTTCATTCAAACCCGGTGATGATCGGCTTTCCAATGTTGAATGGCGATCTTAATGGCGTTGTTGGATAAATTCTCCTTCACTGCGCGTTCCGCTAATCCCACCAGTTCTTCGTCCGGGGCGAATCTCAGGGCGATGATCTGACTCAGGGTTAAACGGCTGTCCGGGAGCTTTCCGGTAAGCGAAAAATAACGCAGGTTTTCTTCGACCCTGATGGCCCTGTCTTGGGCGGTAAGCGGAAATGTGCGCACCAGAATAGCGATTATCGACAGGGCAATGGCGATTAAAACAAACATCACAGCAGTCAACAGACGGCGGTCGCTTTTTATGGTGGAGACCAGATGGATAACGGCCAGAACGTCTGTCGCCAGCACGGTGATCCAGAGTACGAAGTGGTACGGCAATACGAGCCGTCTGTGATTCTTGAAATTCTGTTGCTGCATAATTGACGATTTATTTGGTAGTTGAAAAGTACGCCGTATAGCTGTCAACTGCTCATCTTTTGGAAGGAACCCCGCGAACGATCCGAATTTTTAGGCTTTTTATACTCTTAAGACAATATTTAGGGCTGATTTCCGGTTCTCCGTGATGAAAAGCCCAGGAGCGCCATGAAAAGCCACCAACTACCCGAAGACAACCAACGTGCCCGTAAAAATAAACGCCGGAAAAGGGATGACAGATCCTTACTCGCCATACTGTCCTTCTTCGCGATAACCATCGTGCTGGTATTACAGTTTAATCATCGCCGGACGGTATACCCTCCATTTTATGCGTCAACTACTGCGTTTGTGGATCCGGAGCATGCCCATCCTTCTTCATACCTGGTGGCCAATGGAGCTTACCACCCCGACAGTTGGGTGGATAAAGAGATGATCACAGGAACGATAAACAACAACGCTCGTCATACCAGTTACAGGAACATTCATATTCAAGTGCGTTTCCTGAACGCTGCCAATATCGTAGTGAGTGTGCAGGAATATATTTTAAATGAAACCGTTCCGTACGGCACGACCAGCACCTTCCGGTTAAAGATCAGAAGGCCATTATCGGCAGTAGCCTGCGGATGGACGGCGGTGAACGCCGACCGTTCTCCATGATACCGGTTATCCGTTTCATTTAAAGATGCTGATGTAAAATACTGAGCACTGGAAATTTCAGAAAACGGCAGCTGTTGCATTCTGGCTATACGCAGGGCCGTGACTTCCTTTAGTGAGACCAGGTATCGGTCCATGGGATCAGAACGAATATTTGGGTTCTGATCAGTTATAAGTCGCGCTGAAGGAATTTAAGTTTTGTAACGTTTTTTATTGTTGAGATAAGTAATCAGTCTGTAAAGCGCACCGATGAAGATTGAAAGGATAAGGATTTTTTCGGCTATTAACCAATTAAATCCTTCGCCATTAAAGTAATAAACGAGCCCGGCGATTAAAGCGACGAGGATGCCCACAGCAAAAGCCATGGTAACTGCGTTTTTACGTTTAAATAAAAAAAGGATCAGGATAATAAACGCGATGATGCCGAGTGCATTCCAGATAGTCATGGATGTTGGTTAGGGCGGGGTTTATGCCAAAACCTTCTCTAAGGTAGTATTATCTCTCAAAAGCAAAAACCGGGGGCGGGACGAAATATTAACTTTTAAAGCACCTTTTCGGGGAGGGTGGCCCCGTTTTTTCATGGTACAACTACAATGATATGACAATGCCTGAGATCTTCCGGGCGGAAAAGGATATTCGCTGATATCCATGACAGATCCTGCCAACGAACATAAAGGTCTGAATATTAAATTCCTTCCTTTCGTCAATAGTTGCAGATCATTTTGTAAGATTTCAATAAGCTGATTAATTATTCTAATATTGTGTCATTGAAATGAATGGTAAAAAATTTCCGAGCCCGGCGTGTCTGATCCGCTACCGACCATGATCACTAATTGATGGCAATGATCTATGGACTTTAAAAAATATGCAGATTTTTATCGTGACCATTTGTTGGGCAATGTAATCCCCTTTTGGCTGGAAAATTCAGGCGACAGGGAATTCGGCGGATATTTCAGTTGCCTCGACCGGCAGGGCAAAGTCTATGATACGGATAAGTTCATCTGGCTGCAATGCAGACAGGTATGGTGTTTTTCCATGTTGTACAACTTGGTGGAACCTAAACAGGAATGGCTGGACTTCGCCTTGCAGGGAGCAGCTTTTTTGGATAAGCATGGGAAGGATCAGGATGGAAACTGGTATTTTTCGCTTACCCGCGACGGCAGGCCCCTGGTGCAGCCTTACAATATCTTCTCAGACTGCTTTGCTGCTATGGCTTACGGGCAATTATTCAAAGCCACGGGAAATGAACTGCATGCCCGCACAGCCCGGGAAACTTTCTGTCATATTCTGAACCGGAAGAATAATCCCAAAGGGAAATATTCAAAAGCCTGTCCGGGAACAAGACCACTTCAGAGCTTCGCGTTGCCCATGATTTTAACCAATCTGGTATTGGAAATGGATCACCTGCTTGACCCAGACCTGGTTGACCGGACCATTGAAGAAGGCATTGATACCGTCATGAATAAATTTTACCAGCCCGAAAGGGGCGTAATCCTGGAAAATATAGATGCGGATGGGAATTTTTCCGACTCTTTTGAAGGAAGACTGGTGAACCCCGGTCATGGCCTGGAAGCCATGTGGTTTATAATGGATCTCGGAATCAGAAAGGGTGATCATGCGTTAATTAAAAAAGCCGTTGATATTTCGTTGCGCTTACTCGATTTTGGCTGGGATAAAAAATATGGGGGAATTTTTTATTTCCTGGATGTAAAAGACTATCCTCTGCAACAACTGGAGTGGGATCAAAAGCTTTGGTGGGTGCATATAGAAACCATGATCAACATGCTGAAGGGGTTTTTGCATACCGGGAATGAAAAGTGCTGGCAGTGGTTTGAAAAACTTCACCAATACTGTTTTGACCATTTCATTGATAAAGAATACGGAGAATGGTATGGGTATCTCAACCGAAGGGGGGAAACGTTACTCGATTTGAAAGGAGGTAAATGGAAGGGATGTTTTCACGTTCCGCGCGGACTATATCAATGTTGGAAAACGCTGGAAGCTTTACAACATAACCGGTAAACATAAAAAAAACAACATGAAGCGATATGTCGTTCTGATTTCCGTCGTGGCTGCTCTGGGCGGTTTGCTTTTTGGTTTTGATACCGCTGTGATTGCCGGAGCATTGTTTACCCTGAAAGATTATTTTCATTTGGGTGATGCTTCGATTGGCCTGCTGGTAGCTTCTTCTTCTATAGGATGCATACCGGGTGCTTTTTTTGCAGGCCGTATGGCCGACCGTTCCGGGCGTAAAAACATGATGATTATAACCGCCATATTATATGGCATTGCCGCATTGGGAAGCGGAATTGCGGGAAGTTTTGCCGAACTGATCATCTATCGTTTTATTGGCGGATTGGCCATTGGGATGGCTTCAGCGCTGACGCCCATTTATATTTCAGAAATCGCTCCTCCCGGTTTCCGGGGACGGCTGGGCATGTTGCAGCAATTGGCCATTGTCGCGGGCATATTATTTTCATTCATATCCAATTACCTCATCGCCAATGCAAAATATTCCTTTTTAACTTACAACAACCATTGGCGCTATATGCTGGGCGCGGCCCTGGTTCCATCGCTGCTGTTTCTCCTATTGCTTTTTTTCGTGCCTGAAAGCCCGCGCTGGCTGATATTAAAAGGCAAACTGAAACAGGCAACAAAAATCTTCGGTAATATTTATTCAGCACAGGAGGCGTCTGCCGAGTTGCAGCTGATTTCAGAAGATATAAAAGAAGACACAGGCAGACCAAGATTCGCGGAGATATTTTCTCCCCGGTATAAAAAAATTGTCCTTATAGGAATTGTATTTGCATCCGTAGCGCAGCTAACCGGGATCAATATCATTTTTTATTATGCACCGCTCATCTTTGAAAAAATTCACGTGGGAGGCAGCGCATTATTCCAGACCATGCTCACGGGTATTGTCAACCTGATTTTCACCATACTGGCCTTCGCCCTGATTGACCGTGTGGGTAGAAAAAAATTATTATTGGCCGGCTCAGCCATTATGGGTCTGTCAATGCTTTTGATCAGCTGGTTCTTTTATAACCGGCAACTCGACAGCCTGCTGATCCTGATTGCCATATTTATTTATATTGCCGCGTTCGCCTCCACCTGGGGAGCCGTGCTCTGGGTATATGTAGCTGAAATGTTTCCCAATAGAATACGGGGGAATGCAACGTCCTTTTCTGTCTTTGGCAACTGGGTGGCGAATGCAGTAATTTCTTATACCTTCCCCATGATGCTTTCGGGTCTGGGCGCTCCGGTAACCTTCCTGGCTTATGGAATAATAAATTTATTAATCATCATTTTCGTGGCCAGGTATATATTTGAAACGAAGGGAGTGCCACTGGAAAAAATTGAACAGCTATATGCAGGCGTGTAGCTGAATGAAATCTTTCCTCTGGTAAAAATGGGATAACAAGAAGTATTGTCCGGGTTTTATTGCGATGATGTTATTTATTACCTGTAAAGACAATGTTGCCTGAGGATCTGCTAAAATAAAAACCGGGAAAAATGAGGAATAGACAAAAGGATTTAATGAAAGTATTCTATTTCTTATTAGTGATATTGTTGCCGCACGTTGTTCAATCACAAGGTACAAAAGACCGGCACGAAATTTTCCTATCCTGTAAAGAGAATAATGATCTTTACATCACATTAAAAGAAAATAAGGTTGGTTGTAAACGATATAATACGCCTGGGGAGGTGGTTGGTCATGCGGCAGAAGGATCGGGTGTATTGATTTTGGCTGATGGCTATCCGGCAAAAACGACTGCCATCACCGCTTCTGTTTTTGAAATGGCACGCATTAAAAAGCTCAGGCTATATGTAGAATATCCGTCTTATTTGCCCGGTGTGCCTATAGGGGGGTCCCGTTCCACTGTATTGGAGCGGGTTGTGGTTACTTCCAATACCATTAAGAATCTGACCAGGATGCAAATATTGGTTTTGCATAGTTGTAATTATTTGCCCGTTCCGGCAGAAAACCCTCTGCTTGTTGTAGCCAAAGTAGCCGGATACGACCACGCCGTATATGGGTTGGATACGGCGGCAAACGCCCGTGCTGTATTATTCAAAATGAACGCTGGTCATATATTGGTGTCAACCACTAAACTGAGCCAGTTTGTTACAGCACGTTATGCTCCGAAAGAGGCGATGCAGGCCATATGGGCGTATATCTTACAGTGGGTGGAAGGAGGCGATGCCCCGGCCCGCCGACTCGATTGGACACCTACAGTTCTTCCATCCTATACCCGTAAACAAAAGCTTCCCGCGAATGCGGCCTTGTTAGCTGTTCAGCGTGGGATTGACTGGTACACAGGAGCTAAAATGCTTCTGAATGAAAAGGGCTGGGAAGAATATAAACAGTTGTGGAAGCTGAATGACGCTAATATGCTGACGAACGTACCGGCAGTAGATAATGCAGCGCCTCAACCGAAAACGCAGACTGGTGACGGAACATTCGGTGTTTTAGAAGGGATAACATCGCAGGTTCATCTGGATGGCAGTCAGCTTACCCGCTGGTGGCTTCGCAGTGATGTTAACGGGGAAAGCGCCCTGGCATTTGCACTTCGGTCAATATTGGATGGCGACAAACGCAGCAGGTTAGTTGCCGGAAATCTGCTGGACTGGGTTTATTTCCGTTCCGGATTATTTCAAAATGACTCCGCTAAAGCAAATTATGGCCTTCTTTTTTGGGCACCGGGAAATGCCCAGGCGCTTTATCAGGATAACGACATTAAGGCCATTCTTGGTTGCATAGGAACCTCGGGTATCCTGGATACAGACCGTTGGGATGAAGTGCTTGTTAAAAACATCCTGGGGAACTTCAGGACGACCGGAGTAAATGGATTCCGGGGATGGCGAATAGAAAACCCCGATTTACTTCGCGATGGCTGGCGGCATTACCACGATAAAAATACGATTCAGCTGCAGCCGCATTACGAAGCCTGGACCTGGTCTTCCTATCTGTGGCTGTATGACAAGACGCACTGGAAACCACTTTTGGAAAAGACCCGGAATGCCATCAGCATGATGATGGCAGCATACCCCGGTGGCTGGCGATGGACCAATGGAATCCAGCAGGAGCGGGGGCGGATGCTGCTTCCCCTGGCCTGGCTGATCAGGGTGGATGACAAGCCAGAGTACCGTGTCTGGTTAAAACAAATAGCTACCGACATTGAAAAATATCAGGATAGTTCCGGTGCGATCCGGGAAGAGATCGGGGCTTTGGATCATGGCGATATGGCTCCTCCGAAATCAAATGCTGCCTATGGCACAGGAGAGGCCCCTTTAATACAAAAGAATGGAGATCCCGTAGCGGACCTTTTGTACACCTGTAACTTTACTTCCTTAGGTCTTCACGAAGCATACGCAGCAACAGGGGATATGCAATACAAACGAATGGCTGATAAGCTGGCGGATTTTCTTGTTCGTATCCAGGTGAGAAGTAAAAAGCACAGAGAGGTGGATGGTGGTTGGTTCCGGGCATTCGATTACCGGCAGTGGGATTATATCGGTTCAGACGCAGATGCAGGGTGGGGAGCCTGGTCCATCGAAGCAGGATGGACCCAGGGATGGGTTCCTGCTGTTCTCGCCTTGCGGGAACTGAATAAGAACCTTTGGGATATGTCCCGGAATAGTAAAGTAGAGAAACAATTTGAACGCATACTCCGTCAGATGATGCCACCTGAATAAAACCCGTTCCGGCCGGATCTTTCATTTATTTCTCTTCTTTAAGAGGAATAAACTCTATTTATACCTGTATATCGCAATTAAAGGACGGACGGCATTGTATGCAGGTATAAAAAGTGATTATTGGATTTGTTTAATTCAGTAAGTCAGTAATCAATACCTTGCAGAACAAAAATTCAAAAACACCTGACACGATGAATAATCTCAGATTGATTTCGGGAATAATCTTTCCAATCTTCAGCGTTGCCCTTCTGGCCACCGGTTGTAATTCCGGTTCAAATAAGCCCCGGGTTCTGGTTTTCACCAAAACAGCCGGTTACCATCATTCCTCTATCGCCCAGGGCGTTCAGGCCATTTTTAAGCTGGGTGCTGAAAATAACTTTAATGTCGATACGACTTCAGACGCGGGGAAATTTCAGGAAGACAGCCTGAAAAAATACGCTGCGATCGTATTCTTAAGCACGACCGGCGCCCTGCTCAACCAATACGAGCAGGCGGATTTCAAACGGTATATACAGGCCGGAGGCGGGTATGCCGGCATCCATGCGGCGACCGACGCGGAATATGACTGGGGCTGGTATGGACGGCTTTCCGGCGGATATTTTAACGGTCATCCGCAGGAACAGGAGGCCGTGATTAACGTCGTGGATTCCACCCATATATCAACACAGCATTTACCCAGGCAATGGAAAAGAACCGATGAATGGTACAACTTTAAGGGTTTGAATAAAGATGTACATGTATTATTGACCATTGATGAAAAATCCTATAAGGGCGGAACCAAAGGCGACTACCATCCCATGGCCTGGTATCATGAATTTGACGGGGGCAGGGCCTGGTATTCCGAACTCGGACATACCGAAGAATCTTATGCGGATCCGCTTTACCTGAAACACATCCTGGGCGGGATCGAGTATGCGATCGGCAAAAATGCGCCGCTGGATTATTCCAAAGCAACGGCGCTCCGGGTGCCGGCCGAGAACCACTTTACCAAGACCATGCTGGTCAAAGGCCAGTTATTTGAACCGACGGAAATGACCATCCTGCCAGACGGCGATATTCTTATTGCTCAGCGGCGGGGAGAATTACTGCTGTATAAAAAGGAAACCAAAACCTTGAAGCAGGTCGGTTTTCTGAAAGTATATTTTAAGGCCCTGACGCCAAAAGGGTCTACAGAGGAAGGATTACTCGGGCTGCAGGCGGACCCTGATTATGCATCCAATCATTACATATACTGCTATTACAGCGATCCGGGTTCAGCCATGGATCATTTGTCGAGATTCAGCTTTACTAACGACAGCCTGGATCCGAAGAGCGAAAAGCTGATCCTGCAGGTGGGAGAGACTCGGGAGATATGCTGTCATACCGGTGGTTCCATCGCTTTCGGAAAAGATCATAACCTTTTTCTTTCGACCGGTGATAATTCAACGCCTTTTGATGAACACGGACAAAAATATAATCTGCATTCCTTTGCTCCACTAGATGACCGGCCGGGATTTCAGCCCTACGATGCGCGTCGCAGCGCGGGCAATACCAACGACCTGCGGGGCAAAATCATCCGGATACACATCAATCCGGACGGAACCTACAGCATTCCCGAAGGCAATTTATTTCCAAAGGGTACCGAAAAAACCAGGCCCGAGATTTACGTGATGGGGGACCGCAATCCCTACCGGATCTCGGTGGACAAGAAAAATGATAATTTGTACTGGGGGGAAGTGGGACCGGACGCAAACGATGACAGTCTGGAAACCCGCGGGCCTCGCGGTTATGATGAAGTTAACCAGGCCCGAAAAGCCGGGAATTTCGGTTGGCCATATTTTGTCGGCAACAACTATCCTTATCACGAATATGATTTTGCCAGTGGTAAATCCGGCATAACTTTCGATCCGCAGAAACCCGTGAATAATTCCCGGAACAATACCGGATTGCATGATTTACCTCCGGCGCAACCGGCCTTTATCTGGTACCCTTATGCGAACTCTGATAATTTTCCATCTATTGGCAATGGGGGCCGTACGGCAATGGCGGGCCCGGTATATTACACCGACTTATATCCCGCCGCCACGCGGTATCCCGACTATTACGATAAGAAATTGTTTATCTATGACTGGATCCGGGATTGGATCAAAGTAGTCACCATGAAACCCAATGGTGATTTTGACAGCATCGAACCCTTCCTGGAGCATTCGAAATTCAATGCACTCATCGATATGGAGACTGGACCCGACGGAAAGATATACCTGCTCGAATATGGTCATGGCTGGTATGCGAAGAACGCGGATGCAGGGCTCGCTGTTATTGATTATAGCGAAGCTGGCAAATAGATCTTTAGGAATTAACAGTTGGTCCTGGACTGATACAGGCGCGTATCTGATCGGCACGGATACCCTTCACCTGTTGAAAGAAGCGGGTAAATTGATTGCACATTCGATGAAAATGGTTTAGGACGCAGAAACGGATAAAGACTTCTATGTGAAAGGTGTTTATATCAAGGTTCACTGTAAGACGGATGAAACGGGTAAAGTATCGGGCTTCCGGCTCGAACAATTTGATGGCGGGGTATTTGCAAAAAAGCTGAATTGATTAGATAATCATCGAAAATTGCATTGTATAATGGGATTGCCCCGCGTATTGGGGGGAACCGGGATGGAATAGATTCTTTTCTCTTATTAATTAATCCCTCTGCAGCTTGAAGACCAAAGGTTGCATTTTATACGATTCCACTTTAACCCCATTGTTGATTGCGGGAACCCATACGCCGCTTTTTTTTATGACACGGATCGCTTCCGCTCTTAACTCCGAAGGACCGCTGATCGCCTCGATATCCCGAACGCTTCCATCTACCCCAACAATAAATTTTACAACGACTACTCCCTGTATTTCATTGCCTATTGCTTTGTACGGATATCTTAGTGTTTTCTCTATGAACCTGGACCAGGCCCCGATGCCTCCGGGATAGGCTGATTCAATCTCTACTTTTGTTCGGATGGTTCCTGTATCAGACTGCATTTCGCGCCGAAAAGCCGCCCGCCTTTCCTGATTTGAAGAATCGGCGCGATTTTCCAATTCTTTTGTAATCACGACAACATAATTCTTTCCGTCTTTTAATTTTATATGAACCACATTATGGTCCCTGTCCACGGCCACGGATTCAACCTTATGTACGTCCATTTTCTCCATTTCCTCCGCACTCAATGTATCCGGAGGAAGGGAATCTGACAGAATTCCCTGCTGAGCATATCCTGTATTTTGAGGTGTAAATGGCCGGGGTAGTTTAAAGGAGAACAGACAAGTGGATACCATAATGGAAAGGATGAATGGCAGGCGCATAATTTTAGATTTCATTATTTTGAGAATAAGCTTTCGACATCGGCAAAAGCAAAAATGAAATTTTATACTTTTGCCTGTTGCCTGCTAGAGGGGCCGGCAAATCCAAAAGTAGTTGACAAATAACATAAATGACTAAGAATATGCATTTGACAGAACAAATCGCGAAGCAATTCAGAGATGTTCATTTTGGTGGAAACTGGACTGCGTCAAACCTGAAACAACAACTGGCTGATATAACCTGGCAAGAAGCTACAACAAAGGTTTATACTTTCAATACGATTTCGTCCCTCGTTTACCACATGAATTATTATGTAAGTGCAGTCCTGAAGGTCTTGCGGGGGGAACCGCTTGATGCCAGTGATAAATACAGTTTTGGCCATCCACAGATCCTGTCCCGCGAAGACTGGGAGAAATTATTGGATAAAACCTGGAAGGATGCCGAAAACTTTGCCACTGTGATTGAGCAGTTGCCGGAGAATAAACTTTGGGAAAGCTTTTCGGATGAAAAATACGGGAATTACTACAGGAATATTCAAGGAATTATAGAACATATTCATTATCATCTGGGGCAAATCGTCCTGATAAAAAAAATACTCCTGCAGTCGAATGACAATTGACTGCCCTTTCAGCGTAGCGGGGATATGGGAATAATAAGTTTGCTTACATGTCAATTGGCTGATCAAAAACAGGACAACAATGTAATTTTTTATTTGCTATTGGCGTTAGTTACAAGAATAATAAAAGTGATAAATATGAAATCAGTATTTGATAAAACTACAAGAGATGAATTAATAAACAGGATTAATTCACTTAATGAAAACAGCACGGCTCAATGGGGTAAAATGAATGTTTCACAGATGCTGAAACATTGTACGCGATGGGATGAAATGGCGTTAGGCAAAAAGAAATATAAACAATCATTTATCGGCAGGTTGTTTGGTAAGATGGCGTTAAGAGACATGATGAAAGATGAACCAATGAAAAAAAACCTGCCTACTGTCCCTTCTTTTAAAATAAGGGGGAATACGGATGTTGCTGAAGAAAAAACGAAATGGATCCGGCTACTGAATGAGTATGCACATTTTTCAAATGATGGCTATATTCATCCTTTTTTTGGAGCCATGACGAAAGAAAATACGGGTTACATGGTGTATAAACATGCTGATCATCATCTGCGGCAATTTAATAGTTAGCAATTGTTGTAAAGGATAAAAAACAAACAACGGCGCAAAACAACGGGCTTTATCAATTGGTTGCGATAGAAGGCACCCGGGTACTGTTCCAGTTCTGCGCGCATGATGGTCAATTTTCCGGAAGGCCGGTTACTTCAACACGATAGCCAGTTTCCAACGTATTTTTTACAGTTGTCATGACATAAATGTACCACAAACAGCTATTGGATGAATCCATACGATTCTGCCTGCGTCCGTGAACATGCCGGCTGGAGCGATTACAAGCCCTTTGCAGTCAACAGATAAAATACAAAAGATCAACAGTGAATCTTTGAACATTACCATCTTTGCGATGGATGTGGACTCGGACGAATCTGTCCAACGTGGAATGGAATCCATATACCAGGAAACAGATCAGATAGACGTTCTGGTAAATAACGCAGGTATCGAATATCATGGAGCTATTGAAGAGACTTCCGTGGCGGAATTCAGGGCTGTTATGGAAACAAATCATTTCGGCGTGTTGAGATGCATTAAAAGCGTGTTGCCCCAAATGCGCAGGGATCGTTCCGGTTGCATTATCAATATTGCTTCTGTTGCGGG
>JBEPUT010000002.1:0-203714 GCA_041691395.1 Chitinophagaceae bacterium | reverse complement strand
AAAGCCGGACGGGATTGTTTTTCTTTTTTGACCGTTATTCCATGGGAGGAGCGCAAAAGGTTCATTTGGACATATTGGAATCGGTAGAGGACGTGGAGAAGGATTTATTTTTTACCAGGAAATCTCCAGACCATGTAATGAAAGACCATTTTGAAAAAATCAAGGATACGCAGATTCATCATATCCAATGGTGCTGTGACGCGATCTTGATGCGCTTGTTTTCTGTACATTTTTTTTCGTTTTACATTAACCGTCATGCAAATGCCAGGGTGCTCAGTTCCAACAGCACCTTTTTTTATGATATGCTTCCGTTTTTTAAAAGATCGGTATTCACCATTGAAT
Organism: Chitinophagaceae bacterium; assembly: GCA_041691395.1. GTDB lineage: Bacteria > Bacteroidota > Bacteroidia > Chitinophagales > Chitinophagaceae > Puia. Next base: position 203,372 of record JBEPUT010000002.1, on the reverse strand, counting down.
TGCTCCACAATTTCAGTTACGGTAAAAACGGAATGGAATTTTTCGGATTATTGAACCACCGGTATATATCGTTACGAACAGTTATAGACGAAGCGACCCGCCAGAATATCATTAAACAGTATTTCATCTACCGGGTTGATGCCAGTTACGTTAAAAGGATTCGTTTAATTGAGTTTGGCGTTACTATTCCTGAACAACTGCAAAAAGACTTTGACTTGCCTTTAGAAGTGGTATATGCCGGACGAGGAGGAACTCAGAAAAGAATTCATCTGATCAGTCAGATTGCTGAACATTTTATCAGTACAGACAAAAACATTCGCTTTCATTTTGCCGGAACTATGATAGATGAACTTTCGGAAACGGTCAGAAAAAGATCGACTCTTCACGGAGTTATAAGCGAAGATAAAGTTATATCCAAAGTTTTTATGGACTGTCATGTTCTTCTAATGACATCTGCTTATGAAGGATTTCCAATGGTTATTAAAGAAAGTATGGCAAACGGATGTGTGCCGGTAGTTACTGGATTGCCGGGTATAAGGTCTCATCTTCAGCACATGAAAACGGCCATGCTCATTGAAGAATTAAAAAACGAACACGAAATCATAAAAGAAGGCATCGAACAAATTGACGTTTTACTTGAAAACAAACAGTTGCTGGAAGAATTATCCAGCAACTGTTATCACTATGCACGGGAACATTTTAATAAGGACACTTTTAGAGAAGCCTATTACGCAATATTGTGTGCAAAGTATCCTTTGTAACACGTCAATATTTATATACAACAACCAGTTTGGGGTGTTTCGATGTGTCAGAGTTAAAGCTTGAACAAAACAACCTGGAAGTATATGCGGTTTCTGTTTGCAATTTCAACAAAAACCCATAGTTTTCATTTTGACTAACCATATTCGCAACTAGAGCTTTCACATCGATATTCAGATCCAAAGATGCTGACGTAGTAGATGGAACAATTACCTCATCAGTTTCAGTAGAGGAAGGCTGATTGGTCCATTTTACAGCAGAAGCTACCCAAGGCTGCGTAATTTGTTGAACAAGAAGTGAATTGTCTGCCCCGGAATTGGAATGAACCAAGTCTCCGTTAATGGGCTGGGATTCTGAGTATAAGTACAGATTGGCAGACATAATTGTGGCTGTTTTTGCAATCTGCGAGAGATCAAATTGAAGAGCTCCTCGTTCAAAAACAGGATTTCCTGACGTCCATGCGGCACCTCCGGTTTCTGGAGATCCAGCCCAGGATTCTTCCAGATTGGTTGAATTACCCCAAATCATTACCTCATTTTGATTTTGTTCGGGTTGAACATTCAGTGTATCAATCGGAGAAGGATTTACAACGATAGAAACTGTATCAACGCCGGTAGCCCCCTGATTATCAACCACCATCAGTTGTAAAACATAAGTTCCGGTTATTAATCCGCTAAGGAGGGTATTGGCCGAACTTGGATTTGCGATGAGTGAAGAGTTAGGACCGGACACCTGGCTCCATAAGTACGAAGAAATCTTTCCATCGGCATCTGTACCGCTGCCTGTAAGTGTAACGGAATCCTTGGGCGGGGTGGTTGACATGGAAGGGCCTGCATCCGCAACAGGAACTTTATTTGTATGATCTTTTTTACAACTTCCAACGAACACCAGGCACAACAGCAGGCTTAGAAAAGAAACTAGATTCTTATTCATTGTAGGGGTTTAAAGAGTACTAAAACTATAAAAAAAAATAATAGAATCAAAGCGCTAAATGAAAACGCTTAATTCGGCCTGACCGATTTTAATAATATCAAATTCGTAAGATAGTGGCTTGCCATCATAATCTTAGATAAGAAACCAATATCGAGTAACCCAGGTGGCATGCGCTTTTGCCATCTTATCATGGAAACCACAAACAAAGGGATTTCCCCGCTATAACCTGCGGCATTGATTTCCTGCAAACGTTTTATTTTCAGATTTCGTATGAACCGCCACCAGGAATCATAAACCATTAAGTTGCGAATGGATTTTGGTTTCATCTTTTCCCATAGCATAAATCTTTCGGGAATTTCCACAGCACGGTTTCCGAAACTGGTTTGAGTGACCTGCGTTTCACTGATTCCGATGCATATCAGGGATTGGCGGATATGAACGGCGGGTGGATGTACTTTCAGATAACGCATGTAAAAATCAAAATCTACCAGCCACTGCAGCCTTTTATCAAAAGCCATCAGCGGATCATTTCTGAAAATAAGCGTGCTGGGTGGTCCGATACGGTTGGCCGCCAATAGAATGTCCGGATTCCGGTTTAGCTTACGTATAAAAGCTTCGGAAGCTTTTATATGTTCCACGCGTCCGTCGGGAAAGACGTCATCGTAGTCGGAAAAATAAAAATCAGCATTGGTCTTCTGGATAACATCAACAAACCCGGATAAACTTTCCGCATCCCGGAACCAGTCGTCATCATGCATCAGTTTGATCCATTCCCCGCTGGCCCGGCGAATACTTTCGTTCCAGTTTTCCGGGGTTCCCAGCGATGTTTCATTTTTAAAATACCGGATCAGGGGTTTGAGGGAATGAACGTCGATTAAAGCCTGCACCTCGTTACCCGGACTGTCATCCGTGATCACCACCTCAAAATGCCGGTAAGACTGCTGTAATATCGAATCCAGTAAACGTTTCAGGTAATTCACCCTGCTGTAAGCCGGAACGCAGATGGAAATGAAGACCGCCTCTCCCATCCGGCAAAAATAACGGTAGTGTGGATAAATTCATCTCGCAATTAATATTCCTTTACCAAAATATAGCACGAAAATTGATGGTGATCAGCAACACTTCAGCTTATGCTCATTCAAAACAGGAATATTCAGTTTAGCAAACTGGTTAAAACCGAAAACCGTCTCCGGGAGTTTAATTTCAGAAAAATCAACGGACTGCACGAAGAATTGTTTACAGTGGACGTAAGCGATGACCGCGGAAACCGGATCATGTTTAAAATGCATAAGGAAGGGAACGACTGGACGATCGTGACCGAGCAGCCACTGCCCGACTGGGTCCGGAACAGTTCCTTCAAATTCAACGACCTGATCACCGAGGAACTCAGGGTATCCTGATCCCAATCTTTTTTATTAATTTGAGGAAAGTTTGATGCCTGGTTAACGGTTAACCATAGCCTTTCTTATGGTTCAATTTAATGCTGTAATACTTCAGTTTAACCAACAGGGGGAAAAGACGGGATGGTCTTACATTTCTATTCCAAAGGATATTGCCGGAGAAATTAAACCGGGTACAAAAAAGTCTTTCCGGGTTAAAGGCCGGCTGGACGATCATCCCATTGTCAAAACGGCCCTGCTGCCTATGGGTAAAGGTGATTTTATACTCCCCCTGAATGCAGCCATCCGGAAGGCCATCCACAAAAAGAAGGGAGCCATGCTGAAGGTGCAGCTGCAGGAAGATAAACAAGCCCTGTCTGTTTGTCCCGAGTTGCTGGAATGCCTGCAAGACGCTCCCAAGGCGCTTCAGCGTTTTAAGGTCCTGCCGCCCTCTCATCAACTGTATTACAGTAAATGGATAGAAAGTGCCAAAACGATCCAGACAAAAACAAAAAGGATCGCGCTCACCATTATCGCCATGGAAAAGCAGATGAGCTATGCGGAAATGATGCGCGCCAATGCACAAGCTGTTAATAAGTAAGTTTGACAAAATATGACTTTAAATAATTAAATTTGAAAGGACGCACAAGTTGTTGCAGCAAAAACCTTTTTTGAAAACTTTAAATGGCCGTAATTGACTGAAACGATCATCAACCTGGATACCGTAAATCCTATCGAATTCTTTGGTGTTAATAATGGAAAACTCGACATTCTTAAAAAAAAATTCCCCCTCCTCAAAATCCTTTCCCGGGGCACCCAGATCAAATTAAGCGGTGCGCCCGAACAGGTGGAATCTGCCCGGGAAAAAATTGATCTTCTGCTGCAATACCTGGAAAGAAACGGAAGCCTTACCGAAAATTATTTTTCCCAGATCCTGGGTGGCGACGACGCCGAAACGGTGGATCATTTCGTGGATCGAAACCCGAATGACATCCTGGTATTCGGACCCAATGGTAAAACGGTCCGTGCCAGAACCGTTAACCAGAAGAAACTGGTTACTGCCTCTGAAAAAAATGATATCGTTTTTGCCGTCGGACCTGCGGGTACGGGCAAGACTTATACGGCCGTGGCCATGGCTGTACGCGCGTTGAAAAATAAGATGGTCAAGAAGATCATCCTCACCCGTCCCGCCGTGGAAGCCGGTGAAAACCTCGGGTTCCTGCCGGGTGATCTGAAAGAAAAAATTGATCCTTACCTCCGGCCCCTGTATGACGCGCTGGATGATATGATACCCGCTGATAAACTGGGTTACTATATGACCACCCGGACCATCGAGATCGCTCCGCTCGCCTATATGCGCGGAAGAACGCTGGATAATGCCTTCATCATCCTGGATGAGGCCCAGAATGCAACCGATCTCCAGATCAAAATGTTCCTGACCCGAATCGGCCCCAATGCCAAAGCCATCATTACGGGGGATCTCACGCAGATCGATCTTCCCAAAAACCAGCGGAGCGGACTGGCAAAGGCGCTGTACATCCTGAAAGGAATTGAGGGAATTGCCCACATTGAACTGGACGAAGAGGATGTGGTGCGTCACCGGCTGGTAAAAGCCATCATCAGGGCATACGAGAAAGACAAAATCATCGAACAGGGGGGCGCAGCCTGAGGATCAAAAAAGAGCCGGCCCTTCCTTTACTGAATACAACTCCGTACAAGTTGTATATTCAGTTTATATTTAACTTAAAATACGAATCGTTGAAAACCCTTTTTGCATTATCTCTTTTCCTGCTGGTCATGGGCTGCAATGCCGGCAAAACATTTAAAAAGGCGGAAGATGCGCAGGATGCCGGAAGGCAGTTTATCAGGGCATCCCTGGACGGAGATTATGAAAAGGCCCGGTTTTATCTCCTGACGGATTCCGTAAACCTGCTGCTCATCAGTAAATGGCAACAGGGATTTGACAAAATGGACAAGGACACCCGCCAGCAATACCGCGAAGCGAGCATCTTGCCGATCAACATCAAAGCCATCAATGATTCCGTAACCAGCTATACTTTTTCAAACAGCTTCCGGAAAGATACCACCACCGTTCACATCGTGCGCATCAACGGGGAATGGCTGGTGGACCTGAAAGAAATCCTGAATGCTAAAAGGTGACCCATGAATAAAACCACTGTCTCCCATCCCTGGCATGGCGTTCCTGTTGGCAGTCATTCGCCGAGAATCATCAATGCCATCATCGAAATCCCGCAGGGCTCCAGGGCCAAATACGAAATAGATAAGGAAAGCGGTTTGCTTAAGCTGGACCGGGTGATCTATTCTTCTTTTTATTACCCGGTAAACTATGGATTTATTCCGCAAACCTATGGGGAGGACAAGGATCCGCTGGACATCCTGGTGATCACCTCCCTACCTGTGGTGCCGCTTTGCCTGATGGAGGCAAAGGTGATGGGCGTCATGCAGATGATCGACAGCGGAGATGCCGATGATAAGATCATTGCCGTGGCCGCTACCGATCCCGGCGTGAATCATTATAACAATATCGAAGAACTGCCGAAACATTTTTTTGACGAACTGCGTCACTTCTTTGAAGAGTATAAAAAACTGGAAAATAAAACCGTCGTGGTGGAGGAATTCGGGGATAAAACCACGGCCCTGAAAGTAATTGAGAAGGCCATAGTCTCTTATGACCTGCATTTCAGGAATAAATAATCTCCGCTTGTAAATAGGCTCCCGGCTTTGTGCAATTTCATTCATTCCGCATCTTTATGGAAAGCTGATAGTAAAGCGTGACCATTCCTCTCCATAACAGTTTAACCGATAAGGAGCTCCTGCAGCTTTTTTATGCCGATCACCATAATCAATGGATGGGACTCCTGCTGGAAAGGTATACCCTCCTGCTTTACGGGGTATGTATGAAATACCTGAAAAATCAGGAAGAAGCCAAAGACGCCGTGCAGCAGATATTCCTGAAAGCTATAACGGAACTGCATAAGTATGAAGTGACCTATTTCAGTTCCTGGCTGTATATGATTGCCAAGAACCACTGCCTGATGATGTTGCGCAACAAAAAATTTCCAGTTACGCAGGCGAATTCCCTGGAGGAGCGGATGGAGATACCCGATGAGCCTGATTTTCTGAAAAAAGAAAACAGGTTGCAGCAATTGGAGGCGGCCATGAAGTACCTGAACAGGGAGCAACAACAGTGCATCAGCCTGTTTTACCTTCAAAAAAAATCATATCTGGAAATAGCGGCTGAAACAGGGTTTTCATTATTGCAGGTAAAAAGTTATATTCAAAATGGGAAGAGAAATCTTCGCCTGCTCATAGAAAAAGGAACCGGTAATTCAAATTGACTATTTTATAAAGAAATGACGGAAGAGAAGAACGATATGTTTTCAGGCGAATCCGGAGCGCCGGATGATAAAAAGCTTTTGGAATTTCTCAATGGGTCCCTTCCTGAAGCCGAAAGGAACCATTTGGAAAATCAGGTTCCTGAAAATCCTTTTTTACAGGACGCCGTGGAAGGACTGGCAACCATCGGAGATAAAACGGGTTTGCATAAAGTTGTTCATCACCTTAATCAACAGCTTCGCCAGCAGCTTTATCCTAGGAAAACACATAAGATTAAGAGAGACGCCCGATTCGGGGAATGGATCTACTTTGCCATCCTGATTGTTCTGCTGTTGGCCATAACCGGCTTTCTCATGCTCCGGTTTATGATGAAATAAGGCTTTGGTTTACTGATATTGAATGTAAACAGGTTTGGGTTTTAGCCTGAGCACTTCGGCCGGTGTAAGCATACGGCTGTTGGGTTCCCGGTAATCATTTTTATAAAACAGCTTGAAGCCGGTGAAGTCAACGGGTTCCTTGGAAATGAATTCCCGGTAAGTGGTGAATTTTCTGGCCTGGGCGCCCCACCCATCCATATCCATGACCACCTGTACCAGGGAATCCGGTTCGATCTTCCGGTAATTGGTCACCATTGCCTGAGTGAAACGGTGAACGACCAGGATCTTTGGCGGCAACTGGTTTGCCTTACAGAGGTCAGAAAGATATTTTATCACATAGTTGATATCTGATGCATCCAGGGTGCCGATGACCGAACCCGGCTTTTTCCCGGTTTTCATAGAAAATTCCGGGTCAATCCCCAGATGAACCTGGGGCATTTTGAGGTAAGGTTCCAACAGGGGAATTTCGTCCTGAACCGTACTCAGTCCAACCTGTATATCCAGAAAAACAAGTGCGTTGATGCGAGCGGCCATACGGACCAGCGAATCAATTTGTTTTGTGGGCATTCTCAGCCGGTATTTATTCCCTTTCCCCGGGTATCCCTGCGCAGTGACGGCGATATAATGAAGAGCAGGCAAAACCGGAGTTGTGGAATCAGCGGCTTCCCATTTTTTAATATCCGCCTTTAATTTTTCCAGCATAACGTCTGGCGGATATTCTCCCAAAATGCCCATCTTCTTAGAATAAAAATTTCCATAATAGGCCACAATCCGGTTAAAGGGCAACAAGGCGCCGGCCCTGGGATATTCCCTTTTTACCGGCCATCTGCCGGAAGAATCTCCGTTGGCCATATCGGCCAGTTTCTGATTATACAATGCGGTATCCAAAACGGGCTGCAATGACCTGGTTATGGAATCCTGGTTGACCAGGGTATCTTTTTCACCGGATAACGGAACCTGACCGGAATGGCTATTGAAAGGTCCTCCCGGGCTTACCCTGGAATAAATAAAAAAAATGGCAATGATCCCCACAGCTATACCCAAAAATAAACGGTACTGATTTTTCGTAATTACCCGGAGTTTTTCAGTTGTTTTCTGGAGAATTTGCATAAATAAATAATCTGTCCCTGGTCTAAACGGGATGAATTGTTTGGAAAACGGGATATGGGCATGTTTATTTTAATGGAATACTTTTAAAACACGACTTTTTTGTACCAGTTGATCAGGCCGTTGGTAGAGGAGTCGTGCGAGAGCGTTTCCGCCGCGCTTTTCAGTTCGGGAAGGATTTTCCCCGCCAGTTCCTTACCCAATTCCACACCCCACTGATCGAATGAATAAATATTCCAGATCACCCCCTGCACAAAAATCTTGTGCTCATATAAAACGATGAGCTGACCCAGGGTGAACGGGGTAATTTCCCGGATGAGGAATGAATTGGTGGGTCTGTTGCCACTGAAGAACTTAAAGGGGATCAACTCTGTTTTTACTTTAGCTTCCATCAGCTCTTCCGGGGAGCGGCCGTTCATCAGTGCCTCGGTTTGGGCAAAGAAGTTGGACAATAATTTAGCCTGGTGGTCACCCAGTGGATTGTGACTGATTACGGGTGCAATAAAATCGCAGGGTATCAGAACAGTGCCCTGGTGGATCAATTGATAAAAAGCGTGCTGGCCATTTGTTCCCGGTTCCCCCCAAACTACCGGACCTGTGGAATAAGTAACGGGAGATCCATTCCGGTCAACACTTTTTCCGTTGCTCTCCATGTTTCCCTGCTGAAAATAAGCGGCAAATCGGTGTAAGTATTGGTCATATGGCAGGATGGCCTCTGTTTGGGAACCAAAAAAATTGCGATACCAGATGCCCACGAGGGCCATGATCACCGGAATATTTTTTTCGAATGGCGTATTTTTAAAATGCTGATCGGCGGATTGTGCGCCAAACAGCAGTTCTTCAAAACGGGGGAAGCCCGTCATCAGCGCGATGGACAATCCTATGGCGCTCCACAGAGAATACCGGCCGCCCACCCAGTCCCAGAAAATAAACATGTTGGCCCGATCGATCCCGAATTTCACCACTTCCTTTTCATTGGTGGACAGGGCCACGAAGTGTTTGGCAATATGTGCCTCGTCCCCTGCGGATTGCAGGAACCATTCCCGGGCGCTAAAAGCGTTGGTCATGGTTTCCTGGGTGGTAAACGTTTTAGAAGCAATGAGAAAAAGTGTTTCTTCCGGATTTATTTTCTTCAGCGTTTCCACCAGTTGGGTGGCATCCACATTCGATACAAAATATGCCTGCATGCCATCTATCCAGTAAGATTTTAACGCTTCCGTTACCATTACGGGGCCGAGGTCACTGCCACCGATTCCGATATTCACGATGTTGCGGATTGGTTTACCACTGAACCCTTTCCATTCTCCCGAATGGATCTCTTCACAAAAGGATTTCATATGAGCCAGCACTTCCATTATCTCTGGCATCACATCCTTGCCGTCTGAATATACCGGTCCGCCAGAAAGATTTCGCAATGCGGTATGCAAAACGGAACGGTTTTCCGTCCGGTTGATCTTCTCTCCGGAAAACATGGCCTGGATGGCCTCGCCTACCTGGCATTCCCGGGCGAGGTCCTGAAGAAGTCCCAGGGTGTCCCCATTGATGAGATTCTTTGAATAGTCAAAAAGAATTTCTCCCAGCTCCAGAGAATATTGATTAAACCGGTTTGGGTCGCCGTGAAAAAGGCTTTTCATCTGAATGCCTTTCATCAATTGCTGATGGTCCTGAAGTTTCTTCCAGGCCTGGGTTTGGGTTGGGGATATACTGGGAAACATATTTGGCTTGAGGTTGTTTATTATATGCAGTACAAAAATACAAATCCTTATCTGGTTAAGTCCATTTACGCGGGTATGATTTTTACATTACCAAAAGAAAACAATATATGAGCCAGGCCTTTGTTAAAGAAAATGAGGAACAGTGGTTACATGAAGTGCCTCCGTCCGTGACCGCTTTGATTTACTATCTCACGCAGGAAAATAACGGTATTCGGGTATATGAAAAGAAAATGGCCCTGGACTCCTCATCGGGCAGGGTGGTGCACGTGATGAGCAATGGTCTGACCTATTCCAAAGATGAAAAGGGGAAATGGTATGTGATCTGATCTGTTTCTGCCGAAAGCTTGGCAGCGCCCGGAGATTTATAGGTTTCGGATAGACTGACAGACTTTTTCCACCATTTGTGGGCTGATGTCCAGGTGGGTGACCATCCGAAGGCGGGTTGAGGATATCGGCAGTAACCAGATGCCGGATTCCTTCAAGCTGTCGGAAAATGCCTTCGGATCAGATCCCGGAACCAGCTCAAAAATGATCAGGTTGGTTTCTACCGGAAATATGTCTTTTATAAAGGATCTTGTGCGCAGGGTATCGGCAATTTGTTTTGCATGGGCATGATCCTCTGCGAGCCTGTCCACATGGTGTTCCAGCGCATATAAAGCTGTAGCGGCCATGAATCCGGACTGCCGCATACCACCCCCGAATAATTTCCTGATGCGTCGTGCCTTCCGGATGAAGGAGGCTGTTCCGAGCAATACGCTTCCGGCCGGACAACCCAGGCCCTTGTTGAAACAAACAGAAATGCTGTTGAAAAGGTTTCCAAAAGTTTGCGGATTTTCATTACCGGCCACCAGTGCATTGAACAACCTGGCGCCATCGAGGTGTAACATCAGGTTATGCTGATCGCAAACTGCCCGGATTCTTTTTATTTCCGCCAGGTCATAACAGCTTCCCCCGCCCCGGTTGGATGTATTCTCCAGACAAACCAGGGAGGTCCTGGCCTTGTGCACATCGTCCGGATTAATGGCCGCCTGCACCTGCTCCGCATTTATCCTTCCGCGGTCACCCGCAAGAGCACGTACCTGAGATCCGGAATTAAAGGCGATGCCACCACCCTCATAAATATACACGTGGGCCTCTCGTTCGCAGATCACTTCATCACCCGGCTGGGTATGACACTTTATGCCAATCTGATTGCTCATGGTGCCGCTGGCGCAGTATAGGGCGGCCTCCATCCCAAACAACGCAGAAACACTTTTTTCCAGTTCATTCACGGTAGGATCTTCCCTGAAAACATCGTCTCCCACTACAGCCTGCATCATGGCCTGCATCATGCCGGGAGTAGGACGGGTAACGGTATCGGAACGCAGATCTATCAAAAATAATATATTGATATGTTAAAAATAAGAGTGGCTTGTTTTACCCAATAAAGATAGTCACAACCACCCACTCCCGGTAGCGGAACACAGGGACCGGCCTGAAGATTTGGCACCGTCAGATGGCATGATGATTGGAGGCATATCAGAAATCAATATTATGGACAAATTAAATTTCAAAGGAAGCTGGAACGTATTGAAAGGTAAATTAAAACAGTCTTATGCGGATCTGACGGACGATGACCTGAAATATGAAGAAGGGAAAGAAGATGAACTGATGGGCAGGCTTCAGAAAAAAACGGGTCAGACCAAAGATCAGCTGAAGAAATGGTTTAATTCCGAAATGGATTCCACGCGCAAAACGGCTTTGCATTAATGATGCAATCCGCTTGAATACCCGCCTGCGGCAATGTTCCCGGCGGGTATTTATTTTCCGACAGTCGCTTCAATTTTGCCTTTTTAGTATTTACTTTTATACCTACCTTGCGCCTCTATGACACAGGAAAAGCTATTCGATATGAGGTCCCGGCTGAGCGGACTGAGGAGGTTTCTTTGACGTCGCCAACCGGCAGATCAAAATCGAAGAAGAAAAACAACTAACCGGAAGCCCCGGATTCTGGAGTGACAATGAACGGGCTACTGGAATTCTCAAAAACATCAAGGTTAACGAATACTGGGTTAAACTCTATGAAGCCGTTGAGATGGCCATAGAAGATTTTGCGGTATTGCTGGAATTCTGGAAAGCCGGGGAAGCCACGGAAGAAGAAACCCGCGAAGCCTACCAGAAAGCGCTGGGCCAGATTGATGAAGCGGAATTTAAAAGTACCCTGAATCAGCCGGAGGATGAACTTCCTGCCGTGCTGCAGATCAATTCAGGCGCAGGCGGCACGGAAAGCCAGGACTGGGCCGAAATGCTGATGCGCATGTATCGTATGTACGGAGAAAAACAGGGCTGGACCGTTTCCGAACTGGATTACCAGGATGGTGAAGGTGCCGGTATCAAAAGCGTAACCCTGCAATTTGACGGTCCTTTTGCATACGGCTTTCTCAAAGCAGAGAGTGGTGTTCACCGGCTGGTGCGTATTTCCCCGTTCGACAGCAATGCCAGGCGTCATACGTCTTTTGCTTCCGTTTATGTTTATCCCCTGATTGACGACAGCATTGAAATTGAAGTGAATCCGGCAGATGTGGAGTGGGCGTTTTTCAGAAGCGGCGGGGCCGGCGGTCAAAACGTCAATAAAGTTGAAACAGCCGTTAGGCTGACCCATAAACCCAGCGGCATTATCGTGGAGTGCCAGCAGGCCAGAACCCAGGGAGAGAACCGGGAGAAGGCCATGGCCATGCTGAAGAGCCGCCTCTATGAGGAGGAAAAGCGGAAGCGGGATGCCATTAAAAATGCCAACAACGCCAGTAAAAAAAAGATTGAGTGGGGCTCACAGATCCGGTCCTATGTGTTCCATCCCTATAAAATGATTAAAGATCACCGCACCGATTACGAAACGGGGAATATCCAACCGGTGATGGATGGTGAACTGGACGGATTTATCAAAGCCTTTCTGATGACGGAAAAAGAAATAGCAGGCTGATTTGGTTAAACTATTCAAAGGACAGATCATGAACCTTGGTTATTTTCACTACCCGCTGCCTTCCAATGAACCGATGTTGAACTACGCACCCGGATCCCCGGAAAAAATTGCCCTGAAAAAAGCAATCGCAGACAGTAAAGATCACGAACAGGATATCCCCATGGTCATCGGAGGAAAAGAAATCCGTTCAGGCCATAAAATCAGGATGCGTCCACCCCACGAGCTTTCGCATACGCTTGCCCATTTTCACCGCGGTACCTCAGAACACGTACAATCCGCCATCGCTGCGGCATTGGGAGCCAAATCTGGCTGGGAGTCCCTGAACTGGGAAAACCGCGCAGCCATTTTCCTGAAAGCCGCTGATCTGCTGTCCGGCAAATTCAGATGGGCGATGAATGCGGCCACCATGCTCGGACAAAGTAAAAATGCCTATCAGGCAGAGATCGACGGAGTTTGCGAATTGATTGATTTTCTGAGATTTAACACACATTACCTAAGTGAAATTTACAGGCAACAGCCTACTAGCGCCGCGGGTGTGCATAACCGCATGGAATACCGGCCACTGGAAGGTTTTGTATTGGCCATCACCCCTTTTAATTTTACGGCCATAGGTGGAAATCTGCCGACCTCGGCTGCGCTTTGCGGCAATGTAGTAGTATGGAAACCTGCCGATACCCAGATTTACAGCGCCCATTTATTTATGAAGATTTTGCAGGAAGCAGGATTGCCCGATGGCGTTATCAATCTGGTCTATCCCGAAGGGGCTGTGCTGGGACAGGTTTGTTTCAGTCACCCTGATTTTGCAGGCATTCATTTTACCGGATCAACCGCGGTATTTAACGGCATATGGAAAATTATTGGAGAAAATATCGACAGATACAAATCCTATCCCCGGATAGTTGGTGAAACCGGCGGAAAAGATTTTGTGTTGGTACATCCGGATGCAGACACCGATGTGGCGGTTACCGCACTCATCCGGGGCGCCTTTGAGTTCCAGGGACAAAAATGTTCCGCGGCCTCCCGGGCCTACCTGCCCTCCAACCTGGCCACGGAGATCCGCGGAAAATTATTGGCTGCGGTCAGGACCCTGAAAATGGGCACAGTGGAGGATTTCCGGAATTTTGTAAATGCCGTGATCGATGAAAAAGGTTTTGATAAAATCAAGGGGTATATCGACCGCGCCGCTACTGACCCCAGGGCAAAGATCATTGCGGGCGGACATGCCGATAAGTCGACAGGATATTTTATTGAACCCACCATCATTGAAACCACCGATCCGGATTATGCTACCCTGAAAGAAGAAATATTCGGACCCGTGCTTACCTTGTTCGTTTATGAAGAAACGGCCTTTGAACAAACGATGGACTTGGTGAACCGTACATCACCCTATGCCCTTACCGGATCGATTATTTCCAGGAACCGGCAGGCCATAGAACTGGCAACAGAAAAATTAAGACAGGCTGCTGGAAATTTTTACATCAATGATAAGCCAACGGGAGCTGTAGTGGGACAACAACCTTTCGGGGGCGCCCGCGGAAGCGGAACGAATGATAAAGCGGGATCCATCCTCAACCTGTACCGCTGGCTGAGCGCGCGTACCATAAAAGAAACATTCCAGCCCGCTACCGACCATGGATATCCGTTTTTAGACGAAGCATGAACAGCATTTCCTATTTTTATATAAAATACAGGGCTTGAAGACAATCCTCACTGAAGAGCAACTGGTTCTCGCCGTTAAGCGGCTCAGCCATCAGTTGCTGGAGAATACAATCCAATATGACGAGGTGGTCATCATCGGCATTCAGCCGAGGGGAATATTTTTTTCAGACCGCATCGCGGAGCAGATCAACCGGCAGATCGCGCCCAAAAAAATAACTTACGGGAAGCTGGACATCACTTTTTACCGGGATGATGTCCGCCAGGGACTGCATACCCTCAATCAGACTGATATCCCGTTTTCCGTTGAAAATAAAACCGTGATCCTGATAGATGATGTGTTGTATACCGGAAGAACGATCCGGGCTGCACTGGATGCCCTTTTGGCCTTTGGCCGGCCCGCCAAAGTGGAATTGTGTGTTCTGATCGACCGCCGGTTCAGTAGGGAGTTTCCCATTCAGGCGGATTATGTCGGTAAATCGATAGATACCATCATCACCCAGAAGGTAAGGGTTTTATGGAAAGAAAGGGACGGGAAGGACGAAGTGGTTCTTTTATAAGGGTAATCCGCAACCTCTTTTGGTGATTGACTTTTGAAAATCTAACTTTGCGTTTTAATGCAACTCAGTACCAAACATCTTCTGGGCATTAGAGACTTACAGACTTCGGACATCCAGACTATTTTAGATACCGCCACCCAGTTTAAAGAAGTTTTACAAAGGCCGATAAAAAAGGTTCCCACACTCCGGGATGTGACCATCGTGAATCTTTTTTACGAAAATTCCACGCGTACGCGCATTTCCTTTGAGCTGGCTGAAAAACGTCTGTCTGCAGATACCATCAATTTTACTGCCTCCGGATCATCCGTGTCCAAAGGGGAATCCCTGCTCGACACAGTGAATAATATTTTGTCCATGAAAGTGGATATGGTGGTGATGCGTCACAGCGCAAGCGGTGCCCCGCATTTCCTGGCCAAACACATTCCGGCGGCTATCGTGAATGCGGGCGACGGCATCAACGAGCATCCCACACAAGCCCTACTGGATGCTTTTTCCATCCGCGAGAAACTAGGTTCGCTGGAAGGGAAGAAAATTGCGATCATCGGGGACATCATGCATTCCCGCGTGGCCCTCAGCAACATCTACCTGCTTAAAAAAATGGGCGCTGAAGTAATGGTTGCCGGCCCCCCCACCCTCATCCCCGTGCATATCCGGGAAGCTTTTGACATACAGGTGGAATACAATCTCCGCAAGGCCCTGGAATGGTGCGATGTGGCCAACGTCTTGCGCATCCAGCTGGAACGTCAGAACCAGGTATTGTTTTCTTCCTTGCGGGAATATAACCTGGCCTATGGCATCAGCCGCAACATGCTGGACAGTTTACCCAAAGAAATATGGATCATGCATCCGGGTCCAATCAATCGGGGGGTAGAGCTGGACAGTGATGTGGCAGACAGTAAACAATCCATCATCCTGCAACAGGTGGAGAACGGCGTTGCCATCAGGATGGCTGTTCTTTACCTGCTGGCGGGAAAACAACCCATTTCAAATCCTTAAACCAACAGATTATGCAACGGATCGCGCTTTTCCCCGGCACTTTTGATCCGATAACAATCGGCCACCTGGATATCATCAGCCGCTCCCTGTCCCTCTTCGACAAAGTGGTAATCGGCATCGGCCGCAATGCCAATAAACTGCCCATGTTCACGGAAGAACTGCGGTTGAAATGGACAAAAGAAATTTATAAGGACAATCCACAGGTGGATGCCGTGGTATACGACGGGCTGACCATTACATGTTGTCAGCAGGTTGGGGCCCGCTTCATCATTCGTGGCATACGATACGTAAATGATTTTGAATATGAGAAAGCCATTGCGGACATGAACCGCAGCCTGGATCACCATATTGAAACCGTATTCCTGACCTGTTTACCCCAATATACGTCCGTTGCTTCCACGCTGGTACGCGATGTGCTTCGGAATGGCGGCGACGCCATGCAATTCCTTCCCCAGGTTGTTGCCGACTCATTAAAAAATAAAAAGGCCTGATATGTCCATCTGGTTTAAGAAAGAACTGAATCCGGCCATGCTCAACGAATTCGCAAAGGACACGCTGAATGATCATATCGGCATCCGGTTCATTGAAATAGGTGAAAATTATCTGAAAGCGACAATGCCCGTTGATCAACGAACAAAACAGGCTTATGGATTGCTCCATGGCGGTGCTTCGGCAACACTGGCGGAAACAGCCGGCAGCGTGGGTTCCGCCATGGTGATTGATCCGCAGCAATTTATTTGTGTGGGTGTTGAAATCAATGCCAACCACCTGAAAAGCGTACGCGAAGGATTTGTAACCGCCACGGCCATCCCCCTGCACCTGGGCTCTTCATCGCATGTTTGGGAAATCAAAATCCTGGATCAGCAGGAAAACCTGGTTTGCGCAAGCAGGCTGACTGTTTTTATTATCCGAAAAAGAGTTAACTGATTTTAAAGCCGGCAGCGCGCAGAACATCCAGTATGGTGGGGAAAGTATTTTGTTTAACCTCACCGAATCCCGCTTCGCCGATCCATTTGAGTTGGGTGATGTCTTCCTCCAGCTGGGGAATCAGGGCCTGATCCCGGGGCCCATGCATCCTGTACCAGTGGGTTTCTTTTAAGATAATGCGGCCCTTTTGTTCATAGGTATGTTTTGTGACCAGTAAAAATTCCTTCAGTTCAAGATGAACGATGCCGGTTTCTTCCTTCACCTCCCGCAGGGCGCAGGCCTCCGGGCTTTCTCCTTCATCCAGTTTTCCTTTCGGGAGGTCCCAGGTATTTCTTCGGAACATGAAAAGCACTTCTCCTCTTTCATTTTCAACCAATCCCCCGCCTGCCCGGATCAGGCTGCTTGCCGGAACTTTACTATTCATAGCCTGTAAAGATAAACCAACACCGCCAGCCAGGGAAAACCATCCGGAATTTTTTATCTTCACGCCATGACCAATGAAAAGGCCGTCGCCGAAAAGCTGCTACAGATACAGGCCATTAAACTCAGCGTGGAAAATCCCTTTACCTGGGCATCGGGATGGCTGAGTCCTATTTACTGCGACAACCGGAAAGTGCTTTCTTTTCCGTATATCCGGGAGTTCATTAAATCAGAAATGTGCAATCTGATTTTTGAAGAATTTGCAGAGGCAGAGGGGCTGGCTGCGGTGGCCACGGCCGGCATTCCATGGGGCGCCATGGCTGCTGATCAGCTGAAGCTGCCGTTCATTTATGTCAGAGCCAAACCAAAGGAACACGGCATGGGCAATCAGATTGAAGGTTCATACGAAACGGGGAAAAAGATCGTAGTGATCGAAGACCTGATATCTACCGGGAAAAGCAGCCTGGAGGTAGTCAACGTGCTCCGGAATGCCGGGCTTGAAGTAATGGGCATGGTTTCGATTTTCAATTATGGATTCGAGCAGGGGAAAAAAGCATTTGAAACGGCCGGCGTAACGGCGAAGTCCTTAACGGATTATGCCACCCTGATTGCATTGGCCGTGGAGAAAGGAATGGTTTCCCCGTCGCAGCAAACCACCTTGTTAAAATGGCGTGAAGACCCATCAGTCTGGAGATAAAACGAAAAAAAGGATTGCCTTTATTTACTTTTTAATTTATCTTTAAATCATGAAAAAATTACTCTTTCTTTCCGTACTGTTCAGTTCATTTTTTGTTTTTACAAAGGCCCAGGTGGTGCGGAAGGGTGCCATTGAAACCGCTACCATTAAAGTGCCTTCTGTTCAGTGCGATCAGTGTAAGGACAGGATCGAAAAATACGTCAGCCGTGAAGATGGTGTTCAGAAAATTGTGGTAGATTATAAAAGAAAAACAGCCAAAGTAACCTATCTCTGGGACCGCACCAACATCGAAAACATAAAAACCGCCATTGCCAATACAGGATATGATGCCGATGATGTATCCGCCAATGGCGAAGCCTATGATAAATTACCCACCTGCTGCAAGAAATCAGATGATGGCGGTGATCACAATAAAAAATGATTTCCGGCGGACCCGGATAATGTCTTCTTCCCAATTCCTTTTCAACCCTTAATTTTTTCAACTTGAAATCAGATCAGGACAGGCAGGTGACTGCATCCGCAACCCCGAAAACAAACTACCAGGCCATTTTTATTATCGGTGTTTTATTTTTTATTTTCGGTTTTGTTACCTGGCTCAACGGAACTTTGATTCCTTTTTTGAAACTGGCGTGTCAGCTGGACAGTGATGTTCAGGCATTCTTTGTTACCTTTTCCTTTTACATGGCCTATTTCTGCCTGGCACTACCTTCTTCTTTCGTGATTAAAAAGACCGGTTATAAAAGGGGAATGTCGGTGGGTCTGTTTATCATGGCCATCGGTTCTGCCATATTCATTCCTGCAGCGCATTCCAGGACTTTTGGTTTATTCCTCACGGGTTTATTTGTACAGGGAATGGGACTCGCCTTGTTACAAACCGCATCCAATCCATACATTACCATTATCGGACCGATTGAAAGTGCGGCCAAAAGGATCAGTATTATGGGTATCTGCAATAAGACGGCAGGTATGATAAGTCCACTGATACTTGGAGCCCTGATTTTAAAAAATGCCACGTCCCTGGAAACCCAGATTAATACCACGTCCAATTTAGCAGAGAAGGGAAATTTATTACAGGAACTGGCAGAACGGGTAATCACACCTTATGCCATTATTACGGGTATATTGATTTTGCTTGCCTTTATGATCTGGTTTTCTCCTTTACCGGAAATTGATACAGATCAGGAAGTTCAGGTTGTTGAGGACCGGAAGGGAAAATCAAGTGTATTTCAGTTTCCTTACCTTTTGTTGGGGGTTCTTTGTCTTTTTATGTATGTAGGCGCAGAAGTGATGGCCGGAGATGCCATCGGAACGTATGGAAAAACGCAGGGACTTCCGCTGGATGTTACAAAATATTTCACCTTTTTTACCCTCGCCGCCATGTTGGTGGGTTATGTAGCCGGGATATTTACTATTCCCAAAATAATCTCACAACAAACAGGTCTGAAGATATCGGCCGTTCTGGGTATACTTTTTTCAACCGCTGTTTTTTTAACCCATGGTTATACTTCCATTGTTTTCATTGCCCTGCTCGGCTTGGCAAATGCCATGATATGGCCAGCCATTTGGCCGTTGGCCATTTCGGGTCTTGGCCGGTTTACCAAAACAGGATCTGCCTTGTTGATTATGGGCATTGCGGGTGGAGCGATCATTCCGCTTATTTACAGTTCGCTGAAAGACAAATTACACGTATCTAATAACCTTTCATTTTACGTGTGTATGCTTCCCTGCTACCTGTATATTCTTTATTATGCTATCCGGGGAAACCGCGTAGGTAAATAATTAGCGGGAACTATTTTTTTATCCATCAGTACCGCACATCTGAAGCAAATCTTCCTTCGCCCGTGCCCAGTTCGGCAGAAGCCGCGTTGCTGATCCGAATGATTAATCCATTGCTTTCCTTCATTTCCGGGAGCTGGCCGAGCACCTTTGCGTAAACCGTTTTACCGTTGCTGCTGACGCGAATGATCGTTCCTACAGCCACGCCGTTCATCAGCGCATAATATTTTCCGTCTGTCCACCCGCTGGTACTTTTAAATGTACCGGCCTGACCGCTGAGTGATTTGTTGCTGTTTCCCATATAACTGACGCCAAAAAATCCGCCGGAAGCATGGGCGCTGGCATAAGTGTTTTGCCTGTCGGAACTCGTTACCGATGAAGTGGAAACCGGTATAGTGGATGCGGATTTGACAGTCGCCGTGGTTGCCGCTGGTACGGGCTGATCCGTAACCCTTATCTCTTTTGGCTTTTCCGTAAATGCAGCGGCGGCGGGCGACTGCTGATCCGGCAGCATAGGCGGGGCGGTTGCAAAAGCAGACTGATCCGTTTTTACTTTGAGGAAACCCACGATCAGCGTCATTCCCTGCTTGACCTCATTGCGTTTGATTTTGTTCCATTTTTCCAGGCTGCTGACCGGAACATCATTGTATATGGAACTGAGCCGGAATGCCCATTCTTTGTCCTGAACCACATGGTATACCGGAATCAGGGTTTCGCCCGGTTCCTTTTGCTGCTTCTGATCGAAATTGCCCGATGTGAGCGGGATGTTGATCTGCTGACCGATTTCCAGCGGTTTGTCAAAACTCATATTATTGAAGCTGGCGAGATCGTGGGGGCTGGCATTATATAATCTTCCGATGCTGTACCAGTTTTCTTTTGCGGCAACAGCATGGATCAGGGAGAATTTTCCGCCGGTTCCTTCAATCTGAAGGGGTGCATGCTGGGCTAAACCTGTGGATACCAGTATAATCAGGCAAAATAATCCGGCGAGCAGGTTCCTCATGGGCAAATATTTATGGATAAACGCAAAGATCCTGAATAATCTTGCAAATAAAACATTAAAAACGGGTTAAAGGGATTGCTGGCCCCTCATTTCAATATCCTCCATGCTTTGGGAAAGTAATTGTTCAGGCGGTTGGGCAGCATTTTCACCCAGCCCAGTTTCTGATACCCGAAACTCACCGGCATCCATCCCTTATTTGGCAGTTCCGTGTAAAGCACATCCCGCCGCAGGTATTTCAATGCGTCGGAGAGCGACAGTTCCAGTGCCGGTATTCCGGGATCCAGGGCGGTACTCAGTGCCAGCTCATGATCGGGTATCCATTCGTCCGGGCCCATCCTTCCGGCCATAACTCCGGCTTTCTTCAGATACAAATGGCTCTTCAGGAATAAAAAATCATCCAGCATGCTTTCGGGGAGGGCATGGAACCATTCGTTTATGCGTTCGAACTGAATGTGTTGATCCGGAATAAACTTCCGTAAGGCAGATTCTTCCTTTTTACCTGGTACATCCCTTTTCTCCCTTGATTTTGGAATAACCTGATTTCCCGATTTCTTACGAACCGCACATAAATAGAATCCTTCCCCTTTTAATTTATCGGGATAGAACCGATAACCATAACCCCTTGCTTTCTCCGACAGGGTTTCGACGATCTTCCAGGATGGTTCCAGGGGTATGCAAATGGTTTCACACGCATAATCATGCAGCAATACATCCAACATATCTTCATTCTCTTCAGGTGAATAGGAACAGGTGGTATATATCAGTACGCCGTTTTCTTTCAGGCAATCCCAGGCATCGGCGAGTATCCTTTGCTGCCGGTGGCTGCATAGCTTCACCCTTTCTTCGCTCCATTCTCCGATGGCCTGGGGATCCTTGCGGAACAGTCCGCTGCCGCTACAGGGTGCATCAATGAAAAGCACGTCAAAAAATCCCGGAATCCTTTTAAAATCCTTTGGATCATTGTTGGATATCAGGGCATTCATCAGTCCCCACTTACTCAGGTTCTGATGTAAGACCGGAACCCGGGTTTTAATCACTTCATTGCTCAGCAACAGGGAATTATTGGAGATCATGCTTTGTATCAGGGTGGATTTACCACCGGGTGCTGCACAAAGGTCAAGCACTTTCAATGGTATGGATAAATCAACCGTTTGCCTCAGCGCATGCTCCAGGAACATACCGGAAGCCTCCTGAACATAATAACCCCCGGCGTGGAAAATGGGATCCAGTGTGAAGGAGGGCCTTTCCGAAAGATAATATCCGTTGCTGGTCCAGGGAATGCGGCCGGCCAGCGGAAAGGAAAGTCCGGGTATTTGGGATGAACCCATTTCTTTATCCATCTTCATTTTTGCCGGATTAAAACGAACCGATACTACCTGTTCACACGACTGATGAATATTTTGGAATGCCTGCGCATCAAAATGATCGAGTTTGTTTAGCGCCGCTATTAATTGCTTTGGTATCGCCGGTATGTTCACCTGGTCCTTATTCATTTCCTGGTTTAAAATCTGATGTTGAAATGCTGTTTGACGCGGAAGTTTTCGCGAAAAAAAATAAACCCGGCCGAGAAGAGATCGATACTGAGCATCACTTCCGGATGTTCCCGGATGATCAGCCACGCTTCTTCCATTCCCCGGCTCCAGTGAACATCGTGAAAAATAAACACGGCTTCCGCCGGTTTTTTATCCATCAACTGACGGAAATATTTCAATACGGGATCTTTCCGGTGATTGCCATCGATGAACACCAGGTCAAATGGGGGCGATGATTCCATGACGGCGCTCAGTGTATCTTCAAAATTCCCGGTCACTTGTATTATATTTTGCAGGTTGAGCCGGCTGAAATTTTCAGCAGCGATCCGGGCAATGGAAGGCGATCCTTCCAGGGTGGTTAGCCGGGCGGATCCATCGGCAGCAGCCAGATAAGCTCCGGAAATGCCCAGGGAAGTGCCCATTTCCATGATATTCCGGGGACGGTAATAATTAACTATGCGAAATAAAAGATGTCCGAATTTGCGGCCGGACAAAGACCGGTGCGCGATATCTGCAATTTTTATTTCCCCTTTGGTTCCAGCCGGTTTACCATAGTCCTTTATCCCTATCATTCGCTGATCCCGGAGCATTCCGGATCTGACTTTTTCAATGGCGGTGTAAGGATAAAAGGAACGCGGGTCATTCAGGACTTCCGTTACGAATTCAAAAACAAACGGGGAATGGATGCCATGTCCCTTTCCATTGGATGCGTGCCAGTGATGTTTCAGGTATTTCAACGCAAGCTCCGTTCGGGAATACATGGTTACTGTTGGCTGTTTAAACGGAGATGGTATTTTTTTTCTCCCAGGTTTGAAAGTCCATGCTGTATGCATTTTTTTCATCTGCAGCAACTATCCGGGAATGGGTCATCTCGAAAACATCGGTGGGAATTTCGGGGAAAAAGGCATCTCCGTCCAACACCGCTTTTACCCGGGTCATATATATTCTATCACAAAGCAGTATGGCCTCGGCATACAGTTGTCCACCGCCGCCTATGAAAGCTTGCCTGCTATCGGTTTTCATTGCCAGGCTGATGGCTTCCTTCAGACTGGCCGCCACCTGCGCATAAGGATGCGTCTTCCCATATTCCTTCTGACGGGTGATGATGATGTTGAACCGTCCGGCCAGATTTTTCGCTCCCATTGCCTCATAGGTTTTTCTTCCCATGATCAGGGGTAAGCCCCAGGTGCTGTTTTTAAAAAACAGGAAATCCTCAGGGAGATACCACAGCATCTGGTTATTTTTTCCGATCGCATTATTTTCTGCTGCAGCAACAATGATTGAAAGCGTCATAACCATTCATTTTAAACAGCTACCGGGGCCTTAATGGGCGGATGGGGATGATAATTTTCCAAAGTGAAATCCTCAAAATCGAAATCGAAAATATGCTTTACCCGGGCATTTAATTTCATCACGGGTAAGGCATTTGGTGTTCGGGTCAATTGAAGCCTGGCCTGTTCAAGGTGGTTGTTGTACAGGTGCACATCACCGAAACTGTGAATAAATTCTCCCGGCTCCAGGTTGCATACCTGGGCCATCATTAAGGTCAGCAGTGCATAGGACGCAATATTGAAGGGCACGCCGAGAAACACATCAGCACTGCGCTGGTAGAGCTGGCAGCTAAGGACCCCGCATCCGCCGGGTGAATGTGGCGGGGATACGTAAAACTGAAATAAAACATGACAGGGCATCAGCGCCATCTCTGGAAGTTCCGCTACGTTCCAGGCGCTCACGATCATACGGCGGCTATTCGGGTTTGTTTTTAACTGATGAATAACTTCGCTGATCTGATCCACTACGGTACCATCCGCCCCAGCCCAGCTTCTCCATTGCTTGCCGTATATCGGACCAAGTTCACCTTCCGGGTTGGCCCATTCGTTCCAGATGCTCACGCCATGTTCTTTCAGATATTGAATGTTCGTATCCCCTTTCAGGAACCAAAGCAGTTCGTAGACGATGCTTTTCAGATGCA
This sequence comes from Chitinophagaceae bacterium, assembly GCA_041691395.1. GTDB lineage: Bacteria > Bacteroidota > Bacteroidia > Chitinophagales > Chitinophagaceae > Puia. Next base: position 179,247 of record JBEPUT010000002.1, on the reverse strand, counting down.
GTTTTTTGGTGGTTATGAGGGGAAACCCTGCGCGCAGGTCAAACCGCATCTGGTAACCAAAGCAACTTAAGGTTCCCGTCCCCGTCCGGTCACCCTTCGAAACGCCCTTTTCCAATATATGTCTGAGCAGATCCTGATATTGCTTCATGCCTGCAATTTACTGAAGTTATTTTCCCCCTGTTGATCCGGCCGCACAAAGCCTTTTGCCGCCTGCATAAAGGGTGAATAAATAAAACGGTCTGGCATGCGTTTGGCAACTGTAATTATTCAACAAACCCAGAAGTATGAAACATATAATTGCCGGGGCCGTTCTGATGTTGGCCCTTTTCACCTCCTTTAACGCGGTTGCCCAAAAAGATCCTTCTGCACGGGCAGCTGAAATGAAACAAAAGTTAAAGACGGACCTGCAACTTTCAGATATTCAGGCCGATTCCGTTGTGGCGATCAATCAGGAATTCATGCCCCAACGCCGGGAAATCTTTCAGGATCAGTCCCTGAGTTCCGACGATAAGAAATCCAAAATGAAAGGCATCAGCGACCAGGCCGATCAGCGGATCCAGGCTGTGCTTGGTGATGATCTTTTTAAGAAATACCAGGATTGGCGGATGAAGAATATGCAGCAGCGCCGGAGAGGCGGTGGGGGTGGGAATAATTAGTAATTGTTTATTATTGGTTAATGGTATATAGTAGATGGTGGATGGACTTCAGGGATAACTCCGAAATAAAAGCCCATCCACCATCTACTATATACCATCAACTTTTTTGTCCGGCTTCAGCCTTTCTTAACTTCTTTCGCCCAGGCATCTTTCAAACTCACGGTTCTGTTGAATACGATCTTGTCTTCGGAGCTATCTTTGTCCAGACAGAAATAAGCTTTCCGGATAAACTGGTAGCCTTCGTTAAATTTTGCGTTGCGGAGGGAGGGTTCTGCAAAGGCATGGTTAAGCACCTGAAGGGAATCGGCGTTTATATAATCCTTGAAATCCCCTTCTTCCATACCGGGGTTTTCCACTTTAAACAGGCGGTCGTACAAACGCAGCTCAATATTTATCGCGTGGGTAATACTTACCCAGTGCAGGGTCCCCTGAACCTTCAGTCCCGAGAGATCCTTGCCGCTTTTACTTTCGGGTAAATACGTACAACGGAGTTCAGTGATCTTACCGGATGCATCTTTGATCACTTCATCACATTGTATGATGTATGCGCTTTTTAAGCGCACCTTTTTGCCGGGCGCAAGCCGGAAAAATTTTTTTGGCGGATCTTCCATGAAATCTTCCCGTTCAATATATAATTCGCGACTGAAAGGCAGTTCGCGGGAGCTGGTTATTTCGGAACCGTCCGGAAAATCCTCGCTGCTGAGCATTTCCACGGTATCGGGGTAATTGCTGATCACCAGTTTCAGGGGGTCGAAAACAACCATTTTGCGCAGCGCGGTTTTATTGAGGCATTCCCGGATACAGAATTCCAGCAGGGACACATCGATGAGGTTATCCCGTTTCTGAACGCCAATGCGCTCAGTGAAATTTCGAATACTTTCTGCCGTATATCCACGACGGCGTAAACCGGAAATGGTGGGCATACGCGGATCATCCCAGCCACTGACGGATTTTTCATTCACCAGCTGCAGTAGTTTTCGTTTACTCATCACCGTATAGGTGAGGTTGAGGCGGGCGAATTCATATTGCCTGGACGGAAAAATTTCCAGTTTTTCGATCAGCCAGTCGTACAGGGCCCGGTGTGGAATAAATTCCAGCGTGCAAATGGAATGGGTGACGTGTTCTATCGAATCGCTCTGTCCGTGTGCAAAATCATACATGGGGTAAATGCACCAGGTTTCTCCGGTACGATGGTGATGAGCATGTTTAATGCGGTATAGTATCGGGTCCCGCAGGTGCATGTTGGGCGAAGTCATATCCACGCGGGCGCGTAATACTTTTTGTCCATCGGCATACCTGCTATCCCGCATTTCCTGAAAGAGATGAAGGTTCTCTTCCACGGAACGGCTCCTGAAGGCATTTTCAATACCTGGTTCCGTGGGTGTGCCCTTCTGTATGGCTATTTCTTCGCTCGAACTGTCGTCCACGTAGGCCAGTCCTTTTTTGATCAGGGTTACTGCAAAGGCATAGAGCTGTTCAAAGTAATCCGAGGCGTAAAACACATTGGCCGGTTGAAATCCCAGCCATTGCACGTCTTCCAGGATGCTGTCCACATATTCTGTTTCTTCCTTTACCGGATTGGTGTCGTCGAAACGGAGGTTTGTTTTGCCGCCGTATTTCAATGCCAGTCCGAAGTTTAAACAAATGGATTTAGCATGACCGATGTGCAGATAGCCATTGGGTTCCGGCGGAAATCGCGTCAGGATGTTATCGGATTTTCCGCTTCCCAGATCCGTTTCAATAATTTCTTCCAGAAAATTCAGTGATCTTTCTTCCGCAGGGTTATCCGACATGTGTTTTTTAAATATAAGGGCTCAAAATTATAGGTTATAATCCCTTTCTCCAAACAGCGCCGTACCAATGCGGATCATGGTACTTCCTTCCTGCAGGGCGATGGTATAATCACTGCTCATGCCCATACTCAGGGTTTGTACAGGATCTCCGGGTAAGACTTTTTTTATCTGGTCAAAAGCAATTTTCAGGTTTTTGAATTCATTCCCGATCTGCTGTTGATCTCCGGTCAGGGAGGCCATACCCATCAGTCCGGCTATTTGTACGTTGCTGAGTATGTTTTCCTTCCTGTTTGGCATAATGGTTTCTGCCAGATCCATCAATTCCTTTTCACTGAAACCGAATTTGGTTTCTTCCCTGGCAATGTGCACCTGAAGCAGACACAATATGCTGCGCTGATTTCTTTTTGCCTGCCGGTCGATTTCCATCAGCAGTTTCTGACTGTCCACCCCCTGGATCATGTGAATGAAAGGGGCGATGTATTTTACTTTGTTGGTTTGGAGGTGCCCAATGAAATGCCAGCGGATATCGGATGGTAGTGCGGCCTGTTTATCCACCAGTTCCTGAACATAATTTTCTCCGAAATCCCGCTGGCCCAGTCCGTACATGTCCCGGATTTCCTCCGGGGTTCTGGTTTTGGAGACCGCCACAAGCTGCACCTTCCGGGGTTTTAGTTCAGCCAGTATTTTATGATAGGCTATTGTATTCATTTTAAAACACTTCTGCTGATCACCATGCGCTGCACTTCACTGGTGCCTTCATAGATCTGGGTGATCTTGGCATCCCGCATTAATCTTTCCACATGGTATTCTTTTACATATCCATAACCGCCGTGGATTTGCACAGCTTCCGTGGTCGTCCACATGGCCGTTTCGCTGGCAAATACTTTGGCCATGGAAGAACTCAGAGAGTAATCCAGTCCCTGGTCCTTTTCACGGGCGGCTTTCAGACACAGGAGTCTGGCCGCTTCGATGCGGGTAGCCATATCCGCCAGTTTAAACTGGATGATCTGGTGATTCTTTATTTCCGTTCCGAAGGACTTTCTTTCTTTTGCATATTTCAGGGACAGTTCATAAGCCCCGGAAGCTATACCCAGTGCCTGGGAAGCAATGCCGATGCGGCCGCCGGATAAGGTTTTCATGGCAAAAGTAAAACCGAAACCATCTTCTCCGATCCGGTTTTCCCTGGGAATAACCGCTTCGTTAAAACTAACGCTGTGCGTATCGCTGCCCCGGATACCCAGTTTGTTTTCCTTGGCGCCTACCGACACGCCGGGAGTTCCTTTTTCCACAATGAAAGCGTTGATTCCCCGGCTACCCCGGTCTGCATGGGATTGGGCCATGACCAGATAAACGGACGCCGAATTTCCATTGGTGATCCAGTTCTTGGTACCGTTCAGCACGTAATGGTCCCCTCTGTCGTCTGCCGTTGTTTTCTGTGAAGTGGCATCACTGCCGGCTTCGGGCTCGCTGAGCAGAAAGGCGCCAATGTACAATTTATCGTCTTTTTTCCCCCGGGCCAGGTGGGTCAGATATTGCCGTTTTTGTTTTTCGCTTCCAAATGCTTCGAGGCCATAACAGACCAGGCTGTTGTTTACACTCATGCATACGGATACACTGGAATCAATTTTACTGATCTCTTCCATGGCCAGCACATAACTTACAGCATCCAGTCCTGCTCCCCCGTACTCCTGCGAAATCATCATACTTAAAAACCCCAGATCGGCCAGCTTTAACAGCTGCTCTATGGGGAATTTCTGCTGTTCATCCCGTTCGATTACTCCAGGAAGGCATTCACGGACCGCAAAATCCCTGGCGGCCTGTCTGATCCAGATCTGTTCCTCGGTTAATGAAAAATCCATGACTTTTTAAATGGTGAGCGCAAAAATAACAGATAAACCTGAAAACTAACAACTGTTAGGTTTTGAACCCGAAAAGGGTTTAGTTACCTTTACCGAATCCCGAATATAACCATATGGGTAAACACGCACAGGTAATCCGGGTCAGTTCAGAAGTCGGCCGTCTGAGGCGGCTGCTGGTTCATAGCCCCGACAGCGGACTGGGCAAGGTTGTTCCTTCCAAGGCGCAGGACTGGCTTTTTGAGGATATTGTTCACCTGGATACTATACGCCGGAAAGAATATGATTTTTATACCAAACTGCTCCTGTATTTCCTGGATCCGCAGGTGATCCAGGGAAAATTAAAATCGATTGACTCGGAAAAAAACAAAAGGAATTTTTATAAGCCGGAACATCCGGATTTCTTCCGTTCAGACAAGGTGATCGAACTGCAGTGGCTGCTGGCCGAGATCCTGGAAGACCTGGAAATACGCCTGAAACTGGCGGCTTCCATTTGTGCCATCGAAAATTGTTCCTACGACACCCAAAAAGAATTGCTGGAACTGGATCCTGTTTCGCTGGCAAAAGCATTTATTACCGGCACGCTGGAAAACGATCGTATGCTTTTCGCGCCCATTCCAAATTTTATTTTTACCCGGGATATCGGGATCGTGGTGAATGAATACATATTACTCAACAAACCTGCTAAAAAAGCGCGTACCCGGGAAGCGCTGCTGGCCAAATATATCTTTTTCAACCATCCTTATTTTAAGGACTATCAGCAGAACATCCTCGAACTGAGTGACGGCTATCATCATTTTTTATTACCCCGTGAATCGGATGATAAAAAAGTAACCCTGGAAGGCGGGGACGTGATGGTGATTACCAAAGATCACTTACTCATTGGCGTTAGCGAGCGGACGACCATGGAGGCAGCCCACCAGGCGATCAACTTGCTATTCCAAAAAAATGTGGTGAAGAAAATTACCGTGATCAGGATCCCGAAAAAAAGGGACTATATGCATATTGATACGGTGTTCACCCAAATCAGGCGGGATGCCTGGGTGATGCTGGGGATATTCTCGAAAAAATCCATGAAACACGAAAATGCGGACCCTGTACAACGGGCCCTGGAGGGAAATAGGAAGGATGAGAAGATGAAGATTATCCAGTTCCGTAAAAAAGACATGGAGAATCCGGCATATTACGACAACCTCGAGGACTTATTAACCGATATTAGCAAGCAGGATTTGCAGTGCGCCGGGAAGGTGAAGTTTATTTATTCCGGCAATAATGAATTTCCTTTTGATGCGCGCGAACAGTGGACGGACTCCTGCAATCTGCTGGCCCTGAAAGAAGGGGTGGTGCTGGGTTACGACCGGAACGACAAGACGGTGGAAGCCTTCCGGGAAAATAATTTTGCCATCGTGGACGCAGCAGACCTTATTCAGCAGATGGAATCCGGATCGGTAAAACCCGATGATATCAACGACACCCTGATCCTCATGCCTTCGGCAGAACTATCCCGAGCGCGCGGGGGGTTTCATTGCATGAGCATGCCCCTGCTCCGGGATGATTTTTAAAAGAGTATATGCAAAACACATCTCATTTGCTGATGATCCGGCCGGCACATTTCGGTTACAATGCACAAACGGCGGTTAATAATAGTTTTCAGATAAAAGCAGATCAGGCCGGCGTTCCCGAAAAAGCCCTTCGAGAATTTGATGTGCTGGTCGGCAAACTCCGGGCTCACGAAATTGAGGTGACTGTGATGGAAGATAGTCCGGAACCCAATACCCCCGATGCCATTTTTCCGAATAACTGGATTTCTTTTCATGATGCCGGGACGCTTTGTCTTTATCCCATGTATGCCCCAAACCGGCGGCTGGAAAGAAAGCCTGCCATGCTGGAATCTATTTCAAGAATATTCCCTGTAAAAAACCGGATTGATTTAACGCACTACGAAAACAAAAATCAATTTCTCGAAGGAACCGGCAGCATGGTACTTGACCGGGATCACCAGATCGCTTATGCGGGGATTTCTCCCCGTACGGATCTGATCGTGCTGGAAGATTTTTGCAAACAATTAAATTATCAGTCTTGTGTGTTTCATGCCTTTGACGGGCAGGGGAAACCCATCTATCATACCAATGTGATGATGTGCGTGGCAGACCGGTTTGTGGTCATTTGCCTGGAAGCCATCCGGGATGCAGCGGAAAACAAATTGGTTTTGCAAACCATTGTCGCTTCCGGTAAGGAAATCATTTCCATAACCCTGGGCCAGATGACTCATTTTGCCGGAAATATGCTGCAGGTGGAAAATGCAAAAGAGGAAAAATTCCTGGTGATGTCTTCTGCGGCATTCAAGGCACTCACCCAGGATCAGATTAAAAAATTATCTTCCTTTAACCGCATCATCCATTCACCCCTGCACGCCATCGAAAGCAACGGCGGCGGAAGCGCGAGGTGCATGATCGCGGAAGTGTATGGGTTGAATACGGAAATCTGAAGATGTGGGAATATCCTGCATGTAAGGTCAACTACGTGATGGTCTTGCAAACATTTTTTTTGAAAGCTTAAAGAAAAGTACAGTTTGAGTTATTTCTTTTTAGCCACTTCTGCGGAAGGTTATACTTCATTGTGTTTATACAACGAGCTGTTCCTAAGGCATTTTCAATGCGCCGAGCCCGGTCCGTAAACTGCTTGGCGAAAAACCCAGCACCTGCTGAGCCTTGCCAATATCAAACCCGGTTTTTAACGGCCGTTTTCCAATCTGAGAGAAATTATCCGAGTTCACCTCCTCTATTTTTGACTTATCAAGAGAGAAAAAATCTGCGGTCGCCAGGGCCATCTGATAAGGTGTCATCACCTCATTTCCGGAAAGATGAAAAAAACCGACAGCCCCCTGGTTAAGGATCTTTTCGATGCCCCGGGCAAAATCCTTTACATCTGTCGGGGTACGCACCTGATCATTCACAACACGGATCTGCTCTCCTTTTTCCAAAGCGGATTTTATCCAGACGATAATGTTTGTTCTGGAAGAATTTTTTGAGATGCCATAGAGCAGGCAGGTCCGGGCAACAGACCAGGGGTACGGATATTGTTTTACAAGATGCTCTGCTTCAACTTTGCTTTGGCCGTACCAGTTCACCGGATTCACCGGGTCTTCTTCCCGGTAATTTCCCTTATCCCCGTCAAAAACAAAGTCGGTGGACAGAAAAATAAAATGACCGGCACAACTCCCGGCTGCGTCCAGCAGGTTTTCTGTTGCGGTTACATTTACTTCCCTGCACTTAGTCTTGTTTTTTTCGCAGTCATCAACTTGTGTCATAGCCGCTGAATGCACAATGGTATCCGGTTTTTCCCGGAGAATTAAATCCTTTAATTCCCGGTAATGAGTAATATCCAGATCCTGATACTTTACCATGCCCTGCCAGGAAACTTTCTGAGGTCCCCTGCCGAGGGCAATCACCTGATGGTGCGCATGCAAGAGTTGCGGAACCAGGTGCTGACCCAGCAAGCCATTGGAACCTGTAATCAGTAATTTCATATTCGGTCTGAAATATATATTGATTTTTTATAACCTAAAAATAATCTCCAGAATAGCCCGTTGTTTGCTGTCATTCTTTTACCAAGAGGGCAAACCCCGTTCTGATTCCATTCAAAAAGCTTATTTTTGGGACTTGTTCTGGAAAGACTAAAAAAAAATTCAATAATTCGTGATTTGGTTGAAGCTGATGCAACGAAAACAACCCTTTACCAGTTAATGCAACAAAAAGTATCAAAGATTGGGGTACTCACTTCCGGTGGTGATGCACCCGGAATGAATGCCGCTGTTCGAGCCGTAGTGCGTACCGGAATTTATTATGGATTGGAGGTTTATGGAATCATGCGGGGTTATAGCGGAATCATTGAAAATGATATTGTACCCATGCATTCCCGCAGTGTTGCCAATATCATTCAGCGTGGGGGAACGGTTTTAAAAACTGCCCGCTGCAAGGAATTCTTCGAGTACGAGGGCCGTTCCCGGGCCTACTCCAACCTCAAAAAACTGGGGATTAACGGATTGATCATTATAGGGGGCGACGGATCTTTCCGCGGTGCCCACAAATTCAGTTCCGAGTTTCAGATCCCCTGTATCGGGCTCCCGGGCACCATTGATAAAGACATCGCCGGGACTGATTTCACCATCGGCTTCGATACGGCCGTAAATACCGCCGTGGAAGCCATAGATAAAATAAGGGATACCGCCGATGCACATGACCGTCTTTTTATAATTGAAGTGATGGGCCGGGATGCCGGTTATATTGCCTTACACAGCGGTATAGCAACCGGTGCGGAAAACATACTTATACCAGAAAGAAAGACCGATATAGAAGAACTGATCGCTTCGCTGCAGGAAAAAGAAAAAAGAAAAAAACTGGTGAACCTGGTCGTGGTCGCCGAGGGCGATAACTATGGTGGCGCCGAAGAAGTGGCCAAAGTGGTTAAACAGCGGCTTCCAAGCATCGATACGAAAGTCTGTATACTGGGTCATATCCAGCGTGGAGGATCGCCTACCTGTCTGGACAGGGTTATCGCCAGCCGGATGGGTTATTCCGCTGTGGAATGCCTGCTCGAAGGGAAATTCAACGTCATGATCGGTATCGTCAATAACAAGATTCATTATACCCCGCTGGAAAAAGCGGTAAAAGCCAAACAAAAGATCAGTGACGACTGGCTTAAAATTATAAAGATTTTAGCATCATAATAAGTTGAAGGTTACGTATGGAGTTTCCTGAACTGTCAGCGCTCAAATAAAAAAAACCATGTCAAAAAACATCGACAAATACATTTACGGACAAATGGACAAAAAGGCCGGACTGGAACATACGTTTCACCGGACCAAGATTGTTGCGACGGTAGGGCCCGCGTGTAATACCTATGACAAACTGCTTTCCCTGGTTAAAGCCGGCGTGAACGTGTTCCGTTTGAATTTTTCACATGGCTCTCACGAAGACAAGGCGGACATCATCAGGCACATCCGTAAAATAAACACCGACGAACCTTTTAATATTGCTATTCTGGGCGATCTGCAGGGTCCCAAACTACGGGTTGGCGAAATTGAAGGCGGCAGTATGATGGTCAAAGACGGAGACATCCTCACGTTTACCAATACCAAGCTGGTTGGCACCAAAGAACGCATTTACGTTTCTTATCCCAATCTGCACCTTGATGTGAAAACCGGCAATACCATCATGATCGACGACGGGAAACTGGAAGTGAAAGTGATCAGCATTGAAAACAATAACGACGTAAAGGTTCAGGTAACCCTCGGTGGCATCCTGTCCTCCAAAAAAGGTGTAAACCTTCCGGATACTAAAATTTCCCTGCCGGCGATCACAGAAAAAGATGAAGTAGATCTTCAGTTCATTATTGAACAGCAACTGGACTGGGTGGCTCTTTCGTTTGTCCGCAAGGTGAATGATATTGTCGGATTGCGGGAAAAACTGAATCAGCAAAATAGCAAGACCAAGATCATTGCCAAAATAGAAATGCCGGAGGCCCTCACCAATCTCCGGGAAATTATTCTGGAGTCGGATGGCATCATGGTTGCCCGGGGTGATCTCGGCGTGGAATTGCCCGTTGAGCAGGTTCCGCTGATTCAAAAACAGATCATCCGGAAATCCATACATCGCGCAAAACCTGTGATAGTGGCCACGCAGATGATGGAAAGTATGATTGACCGCACCAAACCCAACCGCAGCGAAATCACGGACGTGGCCAACGCGGTATTGGAGGGCGCCGATGCTGTTATGCTGAGTGCGGAAACGGCCACGGGTAATTATCCGACGCTGGTGGTGGAAACCATGCGTAAAATAATCATGGAGGTGGAAAGGACTGATTATAATTATAACCGCGAAGATGAACTGGCTCCCCAGCCCCACTCTCCATCTTTTCTGAGTGATGCCATTTGTTATAATGCCTGTAAACTGGCAAGAGATACACATGCGGATGCACTGATTGGAATGACCCAGAATGGGTATACCGGTTTTATGTTATCCAGCTATCGTCCCAAATCGCCCTTGTATATTTTTTCAAAAGAAAAAACCCTGATCAACCAGCTCAGCCTCAGCTGGGGAGTGCGCGCCTTTCATTATGCTGAAGAAGAAAGTATCGACGGGATCATCGGGGACCTTATAGAAATCCTGAAACGAAGGGGATTTATTAAAAAGGGAGATGTAGTGATTAATACGGGAAGTCTTCCGGTGAACCTGCATCTGCCGACCAACCTGCTCAAAATTTCCAAAGTGGAGTAACTGCACGGGTTTAACTATTCAACTGAATCAGCATCTGTTCAATTTCATGACGGTTCGCCATAACTGACACCTGATCGTCCTGCATGGAGTTCTGAATATAGGCCATGGCCGATTTTTTATGTATGCGGGCCGAGCTGTGAAATTCGTTAGCACCCGTTTCTTTGCGCAGACTGGAGATATTCGAAGCCCGAACGCCGGAACCCGGCATAATGCTGATGCGTCCATCTGCCTGTTTTACCAGGTCCTTTATTAAGGCAGCCCCGAGCATGGCCGTAGGTTGCTGGCCGGAAGTGAGTATCCGTTCACAACCGGTATCTATGATGTCCTCCAGGGATTCAAAAGGATTACGTGTCCAGTCAAATGCCCGGTGAAAAGTGACGCCCAGGGGATATGCTTTTTCCACCAGCACAGATACCCGCACTTTATCTATCCTTCCATCCGAAAGCAGCATTCCGACCACCACCCCATCGCATCCGGCAGATTTGCATGACTCCACATCGTGCAGCATCACGTCAAACTCTTCGTCGGAAAATAAAAAATCGCCTCCGCGAATCCGGATGATGGGAAACAGAGCCGTCGATATTTTTTTGCGGGCCGCTTTGATCAGTCCCAGCGCAGGCGTTGTTCCCCCACCGGATGGATCGGCACACAGTTCCACCCGGTCTACGCCGGTATCTGCCGCAATGCGGGCAGATTCCAGGTTAAAACAACAAATTTCCAATTCAGCGTTTTGCATCAGGTAAACCAGCTTTCCGGTGTATAAATCTTTTCTTCTTTTTCCGTGCGAACCGCATAAGTAAACCCTTTCTGAATACAAAATGCCCCATGGGATCCGTCATTCTTCAGGGCCAGGAAACCAACCTGCAGGCCCTTTGCTTTTTGCGGGTTTCTGTTCACTATCCTTTCCACTGCTTTTTTACACGCTTCCCCCGGACCCATCCCCTGACGCATCAGTTCAACAACCAGGTGCGAACCCACAATCCGGATCACTTCTTCCCCAACGCCGGTTGACGTAGCACCGCCTACTTCATTGTCAACAAACAATCCTGCCCCGATCACGGGCGAATCCCCCACCCTACCCCGCATCTTATAGGCAATACCGCTTGTGGTGCAGGCGCCGCTCATGTTCCCGGAACTGTCCAAAGCCAGCATGCCGATCGTATCGTGATTATATATGCCGCCGGGCATGACCGGATTTCCATTGGAATCGTACACTTTGTTTTCACTGTTGATCACTGGTTCATAGCGGGATTTTTTCAGCCACTCCTTCCACATGCGTTCACTCTCGGCTGTCAGCAGATTTTCTTTCTTAAACCCATTGGCAAGGGCAAACTGCAGGGCTCCGTCTCCCGCCAAAATGATGTGCGGTGTTTTCTCCATAACCAGCCTGGCCACAGAGATCGGGTGAACGATATGTTCCAGGCACATCACGGATCCGCAATTGCTTTTTTCATCCATGATGCAGGCATCCAGAGTAACATGACCATCCCGGTCGGGCAATCCGCCATATCCGATAGAATGATTATCCGGATCAGCTTCTGGGATTTTCACGCCGGCCTCAACGGCATCCAGCGCCCGGCCATGGGAGCCCAATATTTCCCAGGCTCCTGCGTTGGCTGCTTTCCCGAAATCCCAGGTGGAAATCACGATGGGTTTATCACTAACGGAAGCTTTTGTGAGGGGAAGATGGCCCTTGATCATCCATCCGGTGGAAGCCATTACGGATGATTGTAAAAATCTGCGCCGGTTAAACATGTCTTTCAGTTGTGATCTCAATTTAGGTCAATTGGATCTGGTATTTCATGCATAAAATATTTTTTTTAACGAGGCGAAGAAGAAGAAGCATTCCCCATCCTACTTTTGTGGCGAGTAAAAATATTAATATGAAAGGTTTTTGGATCTTGGGGTTTTTATTTTGTTCCGGTATTGGCTTTTCGCAAAACCTGAATCAGGACAGCGCCTGGTTTCGTGAAAACTATTATAAGCTGGAACGCCGGATTACCATGCGGGACGGGGTGAAGCTGTTCACTGCCATTTACATTCCGAAAGACAGTACGGAGAAGCATCCGATACTTATGGAAAGAACGCCTTATTCCTGTGCCCCGTACGGAGAGGATCAATATGCCGGTTTGTGGCGTCATTACGAAAAGTATTATCTGAGGGAAGGATATATTATGGTTTTCCAGGACGTGCGGGGTCGCTGGATGAGCGAAGGAAAATTTGTTGACGTGCGCCCTTTCATCAAAGACAAAAAATCCGCCGGCGACGTGGATGAATCTACAGATGCTTATGATGCCATCGACTGGCTGGTTAAACAGGTGCCCGGCAATAATGGGAACGTGGGCGTAAAGGGCGTTTCCTACCCGGGCTTTTACGCCGGCATGGCCGCGGCTTCCGGGCATCCGGCCCTGAAAGCGGTTAGTCCCCAGGCCCCTGTCACCGACTGGTTCCGTGGTGATGATTTTCATCACAACGGTGTTTTCTTTTGCATGGATGCATTTGATTTTTATGTTGCAGGCGGATTCGGCCGTCCGCATCCCACACCCAGGAATTCGGAAACAGTGATGCCTGATGTGTACGACAGCAAGGACAACTATACTTTCTACCTTCGTCAGGGCGCGGATAAAAACCTGTTGAAATTTACCGGCGACAGCATTGCCTTTTATCAGGAATTGTATCAGCATCCAAACGAAGACAGCTGGTGGCAGTCTCGTAATGCGCGGGTAGCCCAGTACCATATCAAACCGGCAATCCTGGTTACCGGGGGACTGTTTGATGCAGAAGACGGATATGGGGCCTGGAACCTGTTTAAAGCCATCCGGACGCAAAGTGCAGGAACCAATGCGCGTCTGGTTATGGGGCCCTGGTACCATGGAGAATGGGCCTCAGACGATGGAACGCATCTGGGAAATGTTGCCTTTGGCAGCAATACGTCCATCTGGTATCAGAACCAGATTGAAATCCCTTTTTTCAATCACTACCTGAAAGGGAAGAACGATCCTTCCCTGGCCCGGGCAACCATTTTTTTTACGGGAGAGAATACATGGAGAACCTTTGACAGCTGGCCGTCAGAAAAAATAAAAACGGAAAATCTTTACCTGGGAAAAAATGGCGCCCTGAATTGGACAACACCAAAAGAGGGAAAGGGATATGATGAATACATCAGTGATCCGGCGCATCCCGTGGCCTATGCGGAAGGCGTTCATTTTAACAGAACCCGGGAATACATGACAGATGACCAGCGCTTTGCGGGCCGGAGACCCGATGTGCTCACTTATCAAACACCCGTTCTCACGGAAGCCCTTACTCTGGGCGGACCCCTGATCGCGGACCTGCGCACCAGCGTCAGCAGCACGGATGCCGATTTTGTAGTGAAGCTGATTGATGTTTTCCCGGACACACTGTCTTATCAGCGTATAGATATCTATTCATCCACGGAGGCAGAAAAAAGTTATCCCATGGGCGGTTATGAAATGCTGGTGAGAGGAGATATATTCAGGGGGAAATACAGGAACAGTTTTGAAAAGCCTGAACCTTTCAAACCGGGGAAAGTGGAAACGGTACGGTTTAATTTGCCGGATATCGCTCATACATTTAAAAAGGGCCACCGCCTGATGCTTCAGATTCAAAGCTCCTGGTTTCCGCTGGCCGACCGGAATCCCCAGCGGCTTACCAATATCTACAAATGCAGCGATGCAGATTTTCAAAAATCAACGATCCGTATCTTTCACGACAAGAATCATCCGTCCTCCCTGCTGCTACCGGTTATCTACTAATCGTAGATTTACGAATGCAGCGGAAAGAATGGATTTAATTCGGCTTTCCGGAATAATTATTTCAAAATCTGAATGATGATAATTAATTTGTAGTATCAATGCCATCCCGGGAAATGAATGCTTAAATTTTCATTCATGGAATCCGCCAGTAAACAATCCACTCCACTCGATATTTGGCTGCATGATGTACAGTCCTATATCTACAAGCGTACCTGTCCGCCAATGACGCACGCCCGGTTTACTTTTCACCGGACCAGCTTCTCGTACAAGCGGAAAAATAAAAAAAGCACGGACGAACTTTCTTTTATTTTCCTGAGTAAGGTTCCCGTGAATTACCGCGTCAGTTTTATCCTGGAAATTACGCATCCTCCGATACGGCAGATCAAACATTCCTTTATGGAAGATATTCTGCAAAAGGAATCCAATTTGTGCAGCGTTGTATTGAATCTTAAAGATTTTCCTTCGCGCGAGCCGCAAACGGAGCGCGTAAAGGATTATTCCGTTTATAATTACCGCGACCTGTTCATAGCCGGCGATTTGCTGGCGGATATCCTGATGTATGAACTTGTTCCTTTGTGCGACCAGATGAGCAGCATCGGACACATGGATGGTTTTTTTGAAAATAATCCGGAATGGTCTCTGAACACCCATAGCGGCGGAAATATCTGCACGGACCTCATCGTGAGTAAACTCAATCACCGCAGGGATTTTGAACAGCGGTACAGGCAGCTCACGGAGGGTATTCAGCAAAGGATCGGGCAACAGGTGATGTCGCCCGAAAGCCGCCAACTCCTGTCACTCTGTTATGATGCGCTGAAAAAGTAAAATTTAAAATGGACAAGTAAAAGCGAAACCTTTTTCGCTTTTTAATTTTTACTTTTTAATTGGTTAATTACCAAGTATTTTCGCAGGATTGTTTTACCCAAACTGCGCATATACATGAAAATGGTTGATTCTTTCGAAAAAATACTCCTGGAAATTTCCCACGACGCCAGGCAGGGATCTGTTTTTGTTGCAAAAGAAATAGCTGCTCTAATCCGCAGCAAACAACAAAGTAAACAAAACTGTGTGCTCGGTCTGTCCACGGGTTCCACCCCGCTGATGGTCTATGCCGAACTGGTGAGAATGCACAAGGAAGAAAATCTGAGTTTCCGGAATGTGATCGCTTTCAACCTGGATGAATATTATCCGATCGAGCGGACGGCGCCCCAGAGCTATTACCGGTTCATGCATACCCATTTATTTGACCATGTGGATATAGCGCCTGAAAACTGTCATGTTCCGGACGGACAGCTTCCCAAGGATGCGATGAAAAAATATTGCATCGAATACGAACGGTCCATCGAATCCGCCGGTGGTATCGACCTGCAAATCCTGGGCATCGGTACAAACGGTCATATCGGTTTCAATGAACCGGGTTCAAGCCTGTTCTCCAAAACACGCCTGACCCCGCTGGAAAATTCCACTCGTTTATCCAATGCAGGCGATTTCCCGAGCATCACCAACGTGCCCAGGCTGTCTGTTACCATGGGCATCAGCACCATTCTTAAAAGTAAACGGATCATCCTGATGGCCTGGGGTTATCCAAAAGCCGGGGTGATTCAAAAATCTGTGGAGGGACCCGCTTCAGAAGAGGTTCCGGCATCCCTGCTGCAGCAGCATGAGGATACTTTATTTGTCACCGATCAGCCGGCAGCATCCCTGCTCACCCGTTTCACGGCGCCATGGCTGATGGGTGACTGCGAATGGTCCAAGGAGTTTATCCGGAAAGCGGTGGTGAATACGGCGCTGAAACTGGGCAAGCCGATTTTAAGTTTAACTGACAAGGATTATAACGAACAGGGACTGAGTGATTTGCTGGCCGTAAAAGGAGATGCTTATGAGATCAACCTGGAGGTTTTTTATATGGTGCGGGACAGTATTACCGGCTGGCCGGGCGGCAAGAACCAACCCCTGCCCAATCCGCCGGAAAGGATGTCGCCCTATCCTAAAAGATGCCTCATCTTTTCCCCTCATCCCGATGATGATATCATCTCCATGGGGGGAACTTTTATGCGGTTGCATGACCAGGGACATGAAGTGCATGTCGGTTATCAGACTTCGGGTAATATTGCCGTAACAGATGAATTCGTAACCCGTTTTGTTGATTTTGCCGTAGGTTTTGAATCGCTTTCCGGCATTGACAACCAACGTTCGTCCCAGATCCTGAAAGATGCAAAAAGCTATCTGAAACATAAAAAGACATCCGAAGTGGATTCTGCCGAGATCCGGGCTATCAAAGGGCTTATCCGTCGCACGGAGGCCAGCGCTACCTGCCGGTACGTGGGTATTAAGGAAGAAGGAATCCATTTTCTAAACCTCCCTTTCTATGAAACCGGAACCATTGAGAAAAACCCGATGAGTGAGGAGGATATAAGGATTACGGTAAACCTTTTGCGATCCATCAAACCCCACCAGGTTTACTGTGCCGCCGATCTTGCCGATCCCCATGGCACCCATAAAGTTTGCCTGGACATCGTTTTTGAATCCTTAAGGAGACTGAAAGCAGCTGGTGAACCCTGGATAAAAGATTGCTGGGTGTGGTTGTACAAAGGCGCCTGGCAGGAATGGGACGTCAGCGAAATTGAAATGGCCATTCCCATGAGCCCCGACCAGGTGTTGAAAAAAAGATTTGGCATTTTTATCCATCAGTCCCAAAAGGATATGGTACCCTTCCAGGGTGCCGACAGCCGTGAATTCTGGCAAAGGGCGGAGGATCGCAACGCCAATACGGCCAGTCTTTATGCCCAGCTCGGATTAACTAAATATGCGGCGATGGAGGCTTTTGTGAGATGGCATTACTAGGAAGTTGATGGTATATAGTTGATGGTGTATGGATCTCCAGTGCGGATTCGCACATAAATTCCATCCACCATCAACTATATGCCATCCACCACATTAAAAATCGAGATTGAAAAAACAGTGGCATTCCGCCTGGCAAATACCCTCTTTCCGGATTAAATTCCTTACCGGCCTGGTCTTACTCCTCGCTATCCTGGTTTATTTTCCCTTCTTTTTCAAAGCCATCGATAACAGGCATGGCGTGGTACTGACCGATATCGTGTTGCAGTGGATCAGGCCCCGGGATCTGTCCCTGCTGGTTTTCCTGCTCATTTGGGCCAGTTTCCTGTTGCTCATCATCAGGATCATTCCCGCTCCCGATCTGGCGCTGCTCGTACTCTGGGGATATGGATTGCTGACTGTGCTGAGGATGATTTGTATCGGCCTGGTATCACTCAATCCGCCGGAAGGCCTGATACCCTTGGCTGATCCGCTCACAAACCTGTTTTATGGGAGTCACTACATTACGCACGACCTGTTTTTTTCCGGACATACGGCCACCGTGTGCCTGATCTTCTTTTGCCTGAAGCGCAGATGGGATAAGTATTTCGCGGGACTGGCAACCGTGCTGACCGGGTTGTTTTTACTGATCCAGCACGTTCATTACAGCATTGATGTGTTGGCTGCGCCCTTTATCACATACGCGGTTTACCGGATTGCCCGGCTTATTACCAGCAGGGAGCACCGGCTGTTAACAAGAGCTTAACCAGAAATTCCGGGGATAATGTCAGGAAATTAAAAATACGAATCCGCCTTACTCTGCGTTAACGTAAAGAACACAGGACCACATGCATCCCGTTTAATCATCAACAACCCAATACATTTTATACAACGGGAAAATACCATAATTCCTTATTTTTGGAAATAATAGAAATTTCATAATTTTTTTAAGTTAATTTCATCCTGTCCAATTAATGGGTACTTAAGCAGTTGCCTTAAACTGTACAAGACTTAAATGCTACCATGATATGAAAAAATTACTATGTCCTGATTTCGTTTTAGGTGAGAAAGTGACGCGTGAGCAAGCCGCATTTTTTGATAAAAACGGCGTAATTGTTTTCCGGAATGTATTGAAACCAGAGACCGTTGAATTTTTTATTCAGGAAATCATCCGGATTGAAAAACGGTTGCTGGCGGAGGGAAAGGAAAAAATCAACGGGGTACCGCTCAAATTCGGCAAGGACCTCGATGGCAGTACCATTATTCAGCGTTTGTGTTTTTTGTCCCTGTTCAGCCCTACTTTCCACGAATTCCTGAATGACCCCCGCCTACATGCCCTGCTGGAGTTGCTCCAGCCTTATGAGGGACGTATTGCGGAAATTGAGAAGGATGGATTGATCCTTAATCACTATGTCCGCACCCCCGAAAGCAATTTTTCGCAGATGGGTTGGCACACCGACAGCCCCAGGGATCTTTTTCTCGGTCAGAAAATACTTCCCATGCTGAATGTGGGTATTCACCTGGACCCCTGTCCTTTTGAAAATGGCGGTCTCCGGGTATTGCCGGGAACACACAAACAGGGTGTATTGCGGCTTTTATTCAAAAAGAAATATTTTATCGACAATAATCCCGATATCAGGGAAATCGGATTTGACATCAATCCGGGTGATCTGACCGTTCATGACGGACGCATCTGGCACAGGGCTCAAAAATCCCCCCATATCGGCGAAGCCAGCAGAAGGAGGGTCATGTATGTTCCGATAATTACGGGTAAATACATGCCCAAAGATGAAAACAGCAAAACCCCTTTTTACCACCGTTTTGCTTCCAAGGTTCAGAACTAACTGCCCGATTGAACAATCTAAAATTATTTTCACATGCCTTTTGCCCTGATTACAGGAGCCAGCAAAGGAATAGGGAAAGCCATTGCCCTTTCGCTGGCGTCAAGGGGTTATGACCTCCTGCTCGTGGCCCGTTCTGAGGATCTGCTCCGGGACATGGCCCTGGAAATTTCAGCCGGTTCAAATATCCGTTGCCATTATCTCTCTATTGATCTGGCCGGCGACCGGGCCGCTGAAGCGGTTTATGCCTGGTGCAGCACGAATCAGTATCCGGTCAATATACTGGTCAACAACGCGGGATATGGTCTCAGCGGACCCTTTGAAAAATATGACGCCGATACCCACTCCGAAATGTTACAGCTGAATATTGTCACGCTGGTTAAACTTACCCGTCTCTTTCTTCCGGATTTTATAAAAAAGCCCGCTGGCTACATCCTGAATATCGCCAGTTCAGCTGCCTATCAGGCCGTGCCCTTTTTATCCGCTTATGCGGCGTCCAAATCGTTTGTACTGAGTTTCAGCCGGGGACTGAATCAGGAGTTGAAAGGCAGTTCGGTTTCCGTAACCTGTGTTTGTCCGGGCCCGACTGATACTAATTTTGCTAATCGTGCCAACATCGGGAAAAAGGGACAAAAAGCTGCGGCACGTTTTAATATGTCGCCGGAAACTGTAGCCCATATTGCCGTCAATGCTCTTTTTAAACGTAAAACGGAAGTGATCACCGGCGGTATGAACAAACTGAGCGCATTCTTTGCCTGGCTGCTTCCCAAGAATGTGGTGGAGGGCGCGGCAAAAAAGCTCTATGATTAGGCTCATAGATTAATATTTTTCGGATGCTCATAAAATACTTCTTTCCCGGTTTGTTTTTGCTATTTGTTCAAAGCGCCTGGTGCCAGGCAGGGAAGAATACCATACTGACGGGAGCGGATCAAACCAGGTCCTATATTCCGCTGCTCAAAGGAAAGCGGGTGGCTATGGTGGCGAATCCCACTTCTGTAATTGCGGGAACGCCTACAGTGGACAGCCTGCTGCATGCCGGGATCCAGATTGTAAAAGTGTTTGGACCGGAACATGGTTTCAGGGGGCTGGCCAGTAACGGCGCCGGTGTTTCGGATACACGCGATCCGGCAACCGGCATTCCCATCATATCCCTCTATGGTAAAAAATCAAAACCTTCCAGAGAGGACCTGCAGGATGTAGACGTTCTGGTGTTTGACATCCAGGACGTGGGTGCCCGTTTTTATACCTATATCATTACCCTTCAGCGGGTGATGGAATCCTGTGCAGAAAATAATAAACCGATGTTGATCCTGGACCGTCCCAATCCCAACGGGTTTTATGTGGATGGTCCCATACTGGAAGACGCTCTCCGATCCGGTATCGGGTGGCAACCCATACCTATTGTACACGGAATGACAGTAGGCGAACTGGCTAGCATGATCAATGGGGAAGGCTGGCTGGCGGGTCATGTTACCTGCTCCCTCACCGTAATTAAATCAGCCAATTACACCCACGATTCGGAGTATGTGTTGCCGGTTCACCCATCCCCCAATCTCAATACGCAACAATCCATTTTGCTGTATCCGAGTTTGTGCTTATTTGAAGGCACGGTGATTAGCCAGGGAAGGGGAACAGATTTTCCGTTTACCGTTCTGGGAGCGCCTGCGCTGGCAGGGAAATATCCCTTTTCATTCAAGCCGGAAAGTATGCCGGGCATGAGTGAAACACCATTGCATCAGGATTCAGCGTGTTACGGCCTGGACCTGAGAAACTATGATACGGAAAATTTTCACCGAAGCAGGCAATTAAACCTGCACTGGCTGATGGAATTGTATCAGGCATATCCGCTGAAAGATAAGTTTTTTGATCGTTCTCAGAGCAGGCAGATGGGAAATTTTGACAAGCTGGCTGGTACCACCCAACTCAGGAAGCAGATCATCGCCGGTGTCTCCGAACAGGAGATCAGGAAAAGCTGGGAACCGGAACTGTCTGAATTTAAGAAGAAAAGAAAAAAATATTTGTTGTACAGTGACTTTGGGAATTGACAAAGGAGAATGACGGATTTTATGGGTAAATTTGCCCCCTGATGGAACGAGCTGAACCGGAACTATGTAAATAAAAGATTTGCAGAACTGGCTTTGCAGAAGAGCCGAAACATTAAAAAAAATCGATATGGGCTTTGAACAATACCATGAACCCCCCAGTGAATTGTCGCCGGATGTACGCACTTTCGCCCGAATGATCGCCTCTCTGGGCGAAGAAGCAGAAGCCATAAACTGGTATGAACAAAGGATTTCCGTGGAGAAGGATAAAATGGCAAAAGCGATCATGCAGGACGCTCAGAAAGAAGAGTTCAAACATTTTGGAATGGATCTTGAATTCCTGTTGCGCAAGAAACCGGTCTGGAAGGAGATTCTGCAGGGGATTCTGTTCAAAAAGGGGGACATCACCAAGCTCGCTGACCAATCGGAAGAAAAAGCCTGAGTCCCGGGCTGGAAGAGATTCTGAAGACGGCGCCTCCATTCAGGGGGAATATCTTATTGCAGAAATTTTTCTCCCGGCAATAAATCGCTGAAAATATTTGCGGAATCCTGAAGCGTTCTTCCGGTTTATTGTTGATTATACCTCAGCACACGATGCCGAATCATTAAATATCATGATAAAAACGAAAGCATACGCAGCCCACAATGCCAGTTCTCCACTGAGTGACTGGAATTTCGAACGCAGGGATCCCGGCCCAAAAGATGTACAATTTGATATATTATATTGCGGGGTTTGTCACACCGACATACACCAGGTGAGGAACGAATGGGGTAGTTCCATTTATCCCATGGTGCCCGGTCATGAAATTGTAGGGCGGGTGACGAAAATCGGAAATGAGGTGACGAAGTTTAAGGTCGGCGATCTGGCCGGCGTGGGCTGTCTCGTCGATTCCTGCCGGCATTGCGATAACTGCGCCGAAGGATTGGAACAATATTGCCTGAATGGAAATTCGCCCACGTATAATGGCCGGGAACAGGATAAGAAAACGATCACCTATGGAGGGTATTCGAAGCTGATGGTGGCTGATGAGGATTTTGTGCTTCGCATATCCGGTAAGCTTCCTTTGCAAGGTGTAGCGCCCCTGCTCTGTGCCGGCATTACCACTTACTCTCCCTTAAAGCACTGGCGCGTCGGTACGGGTCATAAAGTGGGCATACTGGGTCTTGGTGGCCTGGGACATATGGCTGTAAAATTTGCGGTTGCCTTTGGTGCCGAAGTAACCATGCTCAGTGGATCCCCATCCAAAGAAGCAGATGCTAAACGGTTGGGCGCGCACAAATTCCTGCTCACGAAAGATCCCGAACAAATAAAAAAGGTCAATGGATGTTTTGATTTTATCATAGATACGGTATCTGCACCGCATGACCACAATGTATACCTGGGGTTATTAAAAACCAATGGCGTACTGATCTGCGTTGGTGCTCCGCCCACACCCACCCAAATACTGGGTTTTAATCTGATCGGCGGGAGGAAAAGCATTGCCGGCTCCCTGATAGGCGGACTTCCCGAAACCCAGGAGATGCTGGATTATTGTGCCGCAAACAATATTGTTTCCGACGTGGAAATGATTAATATGAAAGACATTGACACGGCTTATGAAAGAATGCTGAAAGGGGATGTGCGTTACCGCTTTGTAATTGACATGGCGAGTTTGTAACGGCGGATGCCACGATCTCCTTTACACGTAGTCGTTATTTTTGCCGAGCGCGCGTTCGGTGTTTTTTCCCGGTATTATCCAGAAAACGGCCAGCAGTACAAAAAGCAACCCGGAGAAAAGCTGCCAACTGGTGTTGTGCGGGGTTTTTATTTCCAGCACCATGATGGCGATGATGATCGCTAAAACGCCATCGCTGAAAGCTTCCAGCCTTGATTTATTCATGAATAAAAATAATGCAGCAGCCTAGGATTCCTGTTCCTGGATGGCGGGATTGAACTGGGGAACAGCTTCCTGGACCCAGGGCGGCAAATTTTCTTCCTGAACGGTCCAAATGTCATCAACAGGGAGCAGGGTGAGATAATAACGGTTGCCACGATCATCACTCACGTCCACGTGATAAACAGAACCGCCGATCCCGTTACTTTTCCTGAAATTGAATTCGCGCAAGCGGCCTTCGGCCTTAATCAACTTCGAAAACTGCACATTTTTCAATACTGCCATCTTGCAAATGTAAAACCTTCCGGCATAATTTATACTTAAATATCTGCCGCCAGACAAATAGATTATCCCCAAACGCGGTATGGCCTCCCGGTTCCGGACTCCCGGTCCCGGGTTTCCGGCGAGTATAAGGAATTTTTCAAAAAAAGATTAGGTTAATGAACCTTTTTATTAAAGTAAAATCACCTTTTTTCTGGACGATGAATATAAGGTCAGAACAAGACATGGCCAGTTTCGGGGATATTAACAATTGCTTAATAAGTATAATGACCGGCTGCTGTTTACGGGAATATTATTTTGCGATCTTTGAAAAAACAGCGTCTCATGGCTTTAAAAAGCTTTGATCAAACCCGGAAAGATTTAGAAAAGCTCATTGCCAAACATCAACTGAAACCCGAACTGAAATTACAAAATCCCTATATTGCCAGCGGTCCGGATTATGAAATACTGGCCATTGGAAAACCCAACGGGCTCTATGATATCCAGCTCCTGAACAAAGAGCAGGTAGAAAAATCCCTGTCCAATACCATCCGGATCTTCAGGGATTATGCCAGAACGGGGAAATAGTCTATTCTTCCGACGCTTGCGTCTTCAGCATAACGGCCTTCTTCCGGGAACGCCTTTCTTCTTCACCGAGTAAAAGTCCCCATGACTTTAAACTGTCCACCCGGTCAAAAACAATCTTCATTACGGCAATAACAGGGATGGAGAGGAACATTCCGGAAATGCCCCAGATCATTTCCCCGACCACTACGCCCAACACCGTGATGAGCGCATTTATCTTCACTTTGGAACCTACAATAACCGGGAGCAGCACATTGCTGTCGATCAGGTGGGTAATGACCAGGGTAATGATAACCAGAACCACCTTGCCTGCTACGGCAGCGGTGGCAAAAGTGATCAGTGAACTCAGCAAGAGGGCTGTGAATATGCCGAGGTAAGGAATGATGTTAAATATTCCCGTTATAAGCCCCAGTAGAATGGCGTATTTCACATCCAGCGCCCAGAAAGCTATACAGACCACGGTGGAAACAATCACCATTTCAATAAAGAGTCCCAGGATGTATTTCCGAAGGATGAACTGCACTTTTTCAATGATGTCGTGTACGATGAGGGAATTTTCTTCCAGGAATACGGAAACCAGGAAGGTCATAATCAGTCTACGGTAGGTTAAAAAAAAGAAGGTGTAAATAAAAGTAAAAATCAGAAAAAGCAGGATCGAAGAGATGGACATGATGGTGGCCCCGACCACGGAAGTTCCCGAAGAGAGCACCTGGGACGTAGCCGACTGAACATAATTCATCTGCTTGTGTGCGTTGATATGGTACTTGTGCGAGATCCAGTGCTGGAGATCCGAGAGGGAACTGTTTACCTGGGCCTTGAACTGGGGCCAGTCGTCCGCCAGTGTACCGATCTGCGAGCCCACCACGTACACGATCAGTGAGATGGCAGCCAGTAAAAGCAAAACGGCCAGCATGGATGCGGCCCCCCTGGGCAACCGGAGCTTATTCTCCAGGAAAGAGGCGAGCGGAAGCAGCAAAATAGAAAAAAGACAGGAAAAAATAAGGGGACTCAACAGATCCTTGGAGATGATCACGAGAAAACCAATGGAAATCAGGATAACCAGCACCGATGCCAGCTTATGATAAAAGGGCAGAGTTTTGAAGTTAAGACTCATAAAAAAAATTAACCTTTAAAAAAACGAAGGAAATAGCAGATAAATGTAGTTTAAATTAACTTTGCAGAAATGATCATCTATGGGCATCACCGATAAATTATTTCAGCATAAAAATGAAAAAGCAACCGCCAATCTCAAAGCAGGGTACGATTTTTTAGAAGCCAATAAAAAGCGTCCCGGTGTAACTGTTCTGCCCAGTGGTTTGCAGTATGAAGTGCTGGAACAGGGATCCGGTATAAAACCTTCGGCATCCAGCAAGGTAACCTGTCATTATCATGGTACCCTGATTGACGGTACTGTATTTGACAGTTCGGTAAAACGCGGCGAGCCGGCTACTTTCCCGCTGAATATGGTGATTAAAGGATGGACAGAGGGTTTACAACTGATGTCAACCGGCAGTAAATGGCGTTTCTTTATTCCATCCGATCTGGGTTATGGTGACAGACAGGTGAGTGCACAGATTGGTGCGAACAGTGCCCTTATTTTTGATGTGGAACTTATTGCGGTGAATTAAGCGGAAAATATTCAAATCATCCATAACAATCCGGAATGAAAAGCAGAAACTTGCTGATCGGTATTGGAATCGGTCTAACCGCTTTGGTGGTTATTCGATTTGTCCGAACAAGGGAAAAAAGGGAAAAGAAACGCGTCCACATTGCCAACGAAGGTTATGAAACAGCAGAGGATATCTTGTATCCAAGGCGCGGCATCCTGAAATTGAGTTAATGATATACGTCATCCCTCATCGATCCCCAAACAACAGCTTAAACGTACTGCTTTCCCCGGTGGAGAGATTCTTTACTTTCAACATATACATTCCTGGTAATACGGAATCATCCCGCTGATAAATCAGGGTTCCTGATTGCACGGACACCGGGTTGCCAGTATACAGCATTTGCCCGGCTATATTGTACAGAACGTACTGGTAGCGCCAGGTCTGGCCCGCCTGGATGCTTATGTTTAGTAGTTTGCTAACCGGGTTGGGATAGACCGAAATCCGGTCGACCGATTTAAAGCTTATCTGAACGATGTTGCTGTATTCAAATTTATTATCGGCACCGGTTACCTTCAGGCGATACAGGTTGTTCCCGCTTTGGGGACTGTTATCAATAAAATTATAAGAACCCGGTCCGGGATTTCCTGATACTGATCCGATGGGTTCAAAAACGCCGGTTTCCCCATTTTTTCTTTCCAACACAAAGGTTACGCCGATCGCATCACTGTTTGCGTTCCAGGTTAACTGGGAAGCACTTTCATTCAGGATATGACCCTTCAGAGTAACGGATTGGGGCAATACCCATATTCCATCACACATGCCATCCAGATGAAAATAGGATAGTTTCGTTAAACAACCATTGTTGATGGACATCCGGTTCACATATATTCCCGTATCGCCCGGTGTCAGATATGGTACATTATAAGTTGGACCCGTACCCACCAGTATACTGTCGGCAGAGGCGATCATTGATTTCTTATACCAGATATAGGTGGCATTCGGTATTATACCCGTTGATAAAGTAATGTTCGCATAAATACAATTCGACGTTGCCGTCACAATAGTGTTGGCCAGCGGCAGTATGCTCACATCGTTTAAAGCGGCATTCCCGCAGGCGTCAATGGCCCTTAAACGTACCAGGGAATACGGCACCCCATTGCTGATGGTGAATATTGGGTTCGATTGCGGAACGGTGACAATAACCGGCGTGGAAGGGATACTGCCAATCACCTGGTAGGTAAAAGGCCCGACACCACCACTCACCGATGCACCTACGCTAAAACTGTTATTGTCGCACTGGTAGGCCGCGGACCTCGCGAGGTTCGGGAATATGTAATTCGGAAGTGTTACAGTATCATTCACGGTCATGGAACAACCGGTGAACGAATACGTAATCACATAAATGGCGTCTTCCAGATTGCTGAATGTAAAATTGTTACCTGACCTGAAAGAATAACCCTGGGTAACGGGTGCAAAATTCTTTTGGGTGATGGACAGGTTTACTCCCGCGAGGTTTGTGTTAGCAATCACCAGCAGATCGGAGGAGCCATCCGGCGTAATGCTCGAAGGGCATTTCGGCGTTATGGTATAGGTGTGAGCAAGCACACTTTGCTGGGCCCATACATACTGCGTTGCCGGTGTGCCGCAGGCAGCAGAAACCTCCACTTTGTATTTCTGACCGGGAATCAATGCCAGGACCTGCGGAACGCTGATGTTAACCGATCCCGACGTGACAGTACTGATCAGATTATTCAAACTGTCATATACGGATACAACATAGGGTCCAAAACCGGAAATAATGTGCACACTCAGATCACTGGCATTATAAGCACAGGATGGCGTAGCCGTAACAGAAATCTGGGGTATGGCAGCCGCCTGGGTGAAACATCTTTCTATGGTGGTGTCCAGGCAACTGTTCCTGATATCAATACAGTAGGATCCATAGGCCAGGTTATCAAAAACGCCCGCAGAATTACTGTCAATCAAAGTTCCTGAAATGTTTTTCAGATAATACGTGGCGCCCGTCAGATTAGCCTGCCCCGTGATGCCAGCGGAAAAGGTTGTGCATCGCTGGTTAGTGAAATTCACGGCTGCCCCTGCTGAAGATACAGGCCTGGCGGCTGAAAAATTAGACGTAAACAAGGTTCCGGCACAACCATCGGTTGTGATGATGTGGTAACTGCCAAACCCGGTGATATTGAATGTGCCCGTACTGTTACAGGAGCCGATCTGATTATTCAGGTTGTCATAAAGACAAAAACTGGGGCTATTCAGATTTTTCTGATTAGTCACTTTTGCCGTGAATCCTGCGCAGGTGATGTTGCTGATGGCAACAGGACCAACAGAGGGTACCGGCGCAAATACGGTAAAGCATTTATTCAATATGGCTCCCGAACAGCCGTCTGTAATATTTATACAATAAGATCCGTAAGGTATATTGGTGAATACCCCTGTGCTGTTACAGGGAACACCCGTTACGGGATTGCCGGACTGATCAGTTAAGCAATATTGCCCATTGTACAGGTTGGCCTGTCCGGTTATGGTTACTGTAAACCCGGTACATGTGTTATTGCTAATGACCGGCGCGTTTGCGGTTGGGAGCGGTCGGATTACAGTAAAGCAGCGCTGAATGCTGGTATCGGCACAGGCATCGGTAACATTTACACAATATGCGCCGTAAGCAAGGCCGGGAAATATACCGGTGCTGTTGCAGGTTATGGGATTGCCCAGATGATCCACCAGACAATAAAGGGGTGTGATCAGGTTGGCTTGTCCGGTAACTGTTGCCGTAAAGGCGGTGCAGGTATAACCGTTGATCGTCACCGTGCCGCCTACGGACCGTACCGGCTTGCTTGCCATGAAACTGACCGTAAAGACAGAGCCGGTGCATCCATCGGTTACTTTTACCAAATAGACCCCATAGGGGAGATTGTTAAAGATTCCGGTGGAATTGCAGGCACCCACGGCATTTCCCAGGTTGTCAAATAAACAATATTGGGGGCTGGTCAGGTTTTGTTGTCCGGTTACCGTGGCAGTAACACCGGTACAGGTATAATTGGAAATGGTCACAGCGCCCGTTAAGGCCGGAACGGCCCGAACTTGTGAAAAACATCTGGTAATCACCGTATCATAACAGGTATTGGTAATTTTGATGCAATAGGATCCGTATGGGATATTGCTAAAGGACCCAGTAGCGTTACAAGGCTGGCCCGCGACCGGATTTCCGAGATTGTCGACCAGACAGTATGTTGGACTGCTGAGGTTTTGCAAGTTGGTAATAGCAGCATTAAAACCGGTACAAACCGGAGATGTGATGCTGACCAGGGCAGCGACGGATGGAACGTTGTTGTTCGTCCAGGATTTGACCTGAACATTTCCGCACCGGTCCCTGGCTACCAGGTTCACAGATCTTTTCTGGCCCGGATCAAAACTAAACGTGCTGGTGGAAAACCAGGTGGTATCCCCGGTATTGTTCACCACCCCGTATTGAAATCCGCTGAAGGCGATCCCGCTGCTGTTGTTATTTCCCTTGCTGTCAAGCAGGTTGATGGAGGCCTGGAAAGAGGAGCAGCCCAACTGGGCAACGGGGGCAGAAACTATGGACCAGGTGTAATTCTGAATGCTGATGTTACGGGTTTGAATACCACCACAGGAATCGGTGAGCTGAACCGAATAGGAACCCGGTATCAGGTTCGTAAAGGTTCCGGTGGAATTGCTGGTGCCGATCCCTATGGGAGAAGGAGCAACCAGCGAAAAAGTAAAAGGTCCGAGACCATTCTCCAGCGCCGCTACCGAAATGGTCCCGTCACTGCCATTGGAACAGGTTACATCTGTTTGTGTAATACCAAAACGCGGATCACTATAGGAACCGGAAATAATGATGCTATCCATTTCATCTGTGCAACCACTTATAATATCCTTGACAATGATGTTGTATGTTCCGGGTGCCAAACCGGAAATCAGGCTGGAAGATGTAAAATCTGTTGTAATACTTCCGGTTAATTTGTAGTTATAAGTTCCGGAACCGCCTGATGCGTTTATTTGCAGTGCACCCGTTGCTGTACACCTGGACTCTTTCGCAGTATAAGTGGCTGTCAATCCGCTGCAATCCTGCCCCGCAAGATGGCCTAGGGCAAATAACTGCAAAACCAACAATACAAAGACCCCGGGTTTAGGGTAAAGGTTCAGTTTCATGGGTATCGGTTTTCCTCTGATTCTTTCAAACGAATTAAAAACCTTTATAAGTATAGAACTGCACAAGTTGCGTATAAATCAACAGCCATGGGAATTTTTTCGATCACTAGTGGAGATTGATCGATTTTTGGGCATATTTCTTCGACGAATGGAATGTCCGGCCCGGGAGTTCAAACACCAGCCGGCCGGTCTGTTCTGGGCGGATAACCTTCACAAAGTTGTATCGGTATCGGCTGAAAGCGAAATGATTCGATGATCATTCAGATTTGCGGCATAACCGGCCTGAAATCGTAGTTGAAATCGTTCCCGTGTTTAAAAAAAAGGTAAAATTGAATTCAGATTGCAGTGAATGTGAACCGGATTTAATGTTGATCTTCGTAAAAAATAAATCCCTCCTTAGACGGGAAATAATCTTAATGAAGGAAGAAAAGGAAAGGTCGCCGGAAGAAGTCATGCTTAGGATGCTGAAGGATGACAAGTTTACCGCATGGCTCGGGCTGCAGGTGGACGAGATCCGCCTGGGTTATTGTAAACTGCATTATAAGGTGCGGCAAGACATGCTGAACGGATTCTTAAATATACATGGCGGCGTTCTTTTTGCTGCATCGGATTCTGCTTTTGCCTTTGCCTGTAATTCCCATGGCCGAATGGCCGTTGCCATGGACGTAAATATCAGTTTTACGCGGACGGTCTCTCTGGATGAAATACTGACCGTAGGAGCCAGGGAATTATATTTGGGAAATAAAACGGGTATTTATGATATCCGTACAATGAATGAAAGAAATGAACTCGTAGCCTTCTTCAAGGGAACGGCTTACCGCACGTCAAAAAAGATATAGACTCCCAGGTCACCCACTTACTAATTCGGGAAAATTATTCAAAACAAAGGAAGAAGAACTTATTAAAAGTAATTAAATACTTTTATTTTAACTAACTTTGGGATTCAATTAAAGGCTAAATCTTTTTATATGGAAACAATCACAGAAAACATACTGAACGTCACGTTATTTCCACCTAAGCAAAAACATCCGGCTATTTTTGCCCGTTTTGATTTATTGCAGGAAGGGGAAAGTCTGACCCTGCACAATGATCATGACCCCAAGCCCCTGTATTATCAATTGCTGGGTGAAAGAGGCAACATTTTCACCTGGGAATATTTGGAACAGGGACCTGAATGGTGGAAAGTGTTGATCAGCAAAAGGATTACCGGGGAAAATAGCGAAACCCTCGGGCAAATTGCTGCTAAAGATCTCCGCAAAGCTGAAGTATTCAAAAAATACGGACTTGATTTCTGCTGCGGTGGTAAAAAAACAGTACGGGAAGCCTGTGAAGAAAAAGGAATTGATGCCACCAAGGTGGAACAGGAGCTGCAACATCCGGAAAAACTAGGATCTGCCGACAGGAATGCCTATAACGACTGGAATCTGGGTTTTCTGGCAGATTTCATCATCAACAACCATCATGGTTATGTGCGCAAAAATCTTCCCGGGCTCCGGGAGTATGCTAAAAAAGTAGCGCAGGTTCACGGGGGTCAACATCCGGAATTGCAGACCATCAAACAACTCGTGGAAGAAATCCATGATGAATTACTGGATCATCTGGAGCATGAAGAAAGGGTTTTATTTCCCTACGTAAAATCACTGGCGCTGGCCGAACATGATCAAAAAGCCGGAAAAAAAACAGGTGTTCAAAAATTAAAGGATCTGATCGGCGACCTGGAAAAAGAACATGTTTTTATCGGAGAAGCTTTTGACAAGATCAGGAATCTCAGTAAAAACTATCAGGTGCCGGAAGACGGATGCAGCAGTTATCAGTTGTTGTTTAAAATGCTGCCCGACTTTGAAGAAGACCTGCATCAGCATATTCACCTGGAAAATAACATTCTTTTTCCTAAAGCCATTGAAATGGAATCGAAAGGTCATGCTGATTGATAAACAGACAAAAATCGCGGTTTTACTCAGGCATCATCCCGATGCCCTGGAAACAATTGTAAAACTGAGCCCGGATTTTAAGAAACTGCAAAACCCGGTTTTGCGTAAGTTGATGGCCGGTCGTACGAGCATTGCCATGGCTGCCAAAATCGGGGGATGCCGCCCGGAAGATTTTTTTGAAAAGCTTAAGCCGCTTGGCTTTGAAGTGAACCTCCAAACCGCGGTGGCGGAAGAAACGCCAGGGGAAACCAAACCCATTCCTGTTTTTTTAAGGGAGCTTAAAGAAGAGAATATGGTTCCTCTGGACGTCCGCCCCCTGCTGGCAGCAGGTAAAGATCCATTAAAGCAAATCCAGGAGCTGGTGAAGAATTTAAAAACCGGACAGGTATTGAAGATCATTAACAGTTTTGAACCGACACCACTTGTAAAACTGCTGGAAAAACAGGGTTTTCAATTTTATGTGGACAACATCGGGGAGGATTGGGTAGAGACTTACCTTTATAAATCATCCAGCGCACCGGCGTCGTTGCCGGAGGCGGATACAAGTACTTCGGGAGACTGGGATCTGTCCCTGACAAGGTTTGAAAAGAAGCTACAACTCATTGATGTCCGCCAACTGGAAATGCCACAACCCATGATGGCCATTCTGGAAGCATTGGATATATTGCCGCGCGACCATGCTTTGTTTGTGCATCATAAGCGGATTCCCGTTTTCCTGCTAACGGAATTGAAAGAACGAAACTTTGAGTACCGCATTCGGGAAGTGGGTGAAGGCGAAGTGCATTTGATAATTTTTCATGACTAAATGATTGGTGCTTCACCAAATACAGGTCTTCAACAAACCACATCCTATAAGGTCGTGCTGCCCTTTTATATCTATGCCGCCATTTCATTTTTAGCAGCCTGTATTTTGTTGTTGTTGAATGTCCGCGCTATGCATCAGCACTATTTTCTGCCGCAGACCCTGGCGATAACACATATCATGGCATTAGGATGGGGGACCATGATTATTCTGGGCGCCAGTCATCAGTTATTACCTGCGCTGATTAACGGAAAATTAAGCAGCAATACACTGGCTTATCTGTCGTTCGGATTTGCGGCCATCGGAATTCCATTGTTAGTCACCGGATTTTATTTGTTTCAGACAGGTTGGTTGCTTCAAACAGGCGCGGTATTCGTTAACGCGGCAATTATTTTTTACCTGATAAATGTGATCAGCAGTGTTTATGAAACCAAAAAGATGGGCGTGCAGGCCGTTTTCGTAGTCACTGCCACGCTCTGGTTATTTGCTACGGCATTTTTTGGGTTATTACTGGTGTTTAATTTTACCCGCGCCTGGTTGCCGGACAACTCGGTTGAATATTTGTCCCTGCACGCCCACATGGGCATCGTCGGGTGGTTTCTTTTGCTGGTACTGGGCGTGTCTTCCAGATTGATTCCCATGTTTCTGATTTCAAAATATAACAATCCGAGAAGGCTCTGGTGGATCTATTCGCTGGTTAACCTCGCATTGGCAGGGTTTGTTTTATTGAAAATTTTCGCGGAACCGGGAGTCCTGTTTTATGTGCCGGCATTGTTGATCGGAGCTGCTCTGATCGGTTTTGTGGACTATTGCCGGCGGGCCTATCAGTCACGCCTCAGAAAACAAGTGGATGAACAAATGAGATTATCCCTTTTATCTGTCGCCTTTTTGCTTTTGCCCGTTGTCTGTCTGCTCGTGGTCCTTGCCTGTATGAGTAAAAATCAGCAAGCCAACACCATCATCCTGTATGGATTTTGTATTTTTTTTGGATGGATCACGGCCATCATATTGGGCATGACATTTAAAACACTGCCTTTTATTGTGTGGAATAAAGTTTACCACGATAAAGCCGCGAAAGGAAAAACGCCAACCCCAAAAGAATTATTCAGCGAAAAACTATTTCATTGGATGAAAGTCTTTTATTTATCGGGATTTGGATTGTTTATAACCGGTATCCTGTTTCTGAATAATATTTTGCTCATTGCCGGCGCTGCATCCCTGCTGCTGACTGCCCTGTGTTACGCTGGCAATGTGGCCGGGATCATTCTCCATAAACCGAAATTCCCATGAATGTAATAACCAATGATGCGGTGAACTGCGAAAAAGCGCTCGGACCGCTTTACCAGGTATATGATCCCGAGATCGGTTTAAATGTGGTTGACCTGGGATTAATTTACCAGATTGATTTTCTGGAAGAAGAAAGGGGAATAGCCGCAACGATGACCCTGACCACCCAGTTTTGCCCCATGGGGGAATCGATAACGAATGATGTAACCCAGGCTTTATCCGATACTTTTGCGGACTTCCGGGTGCAGGTGAACCTGGTATTCGATCCACCCTGGAATGCGGCCCGGATTTCGGAACGGGGACGGAAATTTTTGAATCGATAAATATGCTGAATTCTACCTGCAAAACGGCCATCAAAGCGGTCATTTATCTTGCCTCATCGGGTAATACCGGCAAAAAAGCCGGCATCCGGGAAGTTGCGCAACAAATTCATGCCAGCGAACATACGGTTGGGAAGATATTACAACAATTGGCACGCAAAGGACTGATCAATAGTGCCAAAGGTCCTGCCGGAGGGTTTTCCGTGAGTCGGGTACAATTTAACCAGCCGATTATCCATATCGTGGAAGCCATTGAAGGCCAGCAGGTATTTAAGGAATGCGGGCTGGGATTGAGTAGATGTTCGGCCGTACACCCCTGCCCCATCCACCATGAATATAAAAATGCCCGGGAAAGAATAGAGAAAGTATTCAGGAATAGTACCCTGAAAAGCCTGTGTGACCCGGTGTCCAGCGGGTTTACTTACCTGATAGGTTAACCAAAGAAAATTTCCTGTTTATACTTTTTAGTATAAATAGATTCGTAAATTTGCAGCATGAAAACAGAATTATACCCATCCAAAAGGAATGATGCTGAGGATGAGCTCCGTACGATAGAAAAAACCGTTTTCAGCGAATACAAATATGGGTTTGTTACTGATATTGAAGCTGATGAGGCTCCCATGGGCCTGAATGAGGGGGTTGTCCGTTTTATTTCCGCCAAAAAGCAAGAACCGGAATGGATGCTGGAATGGAGGTTAAAAGCCTACCGTCACTGGCTTACGATGAAAGAGCCCACCTGGGCCAATATCAAATATCCGGCAATCAATTACCAGGAGATTATCTATTATTCTGCGCCCAAACAAAAGATTAACCCCAAAAACCTGGATGAAATTGATCCGGAACTGAGAAAAACCTTTGAAAAACTGGGTATTTCTCTGGATGAACAAAAAAGACTGAGTGGTGTGGCCGTGGATGCAGTGATTGACAGTGTTTCTATAGGTACATCCTTTAAGGGCCAGCTGGCTGAACTGGGCATCATCTTTTGTTCCATGAGTGAGGCCATCCGCGAACATCCGGAACTGGTGAAAGAGCATTTGAGTTCCGTGGTACCCATAACCGATAATTATTTTTCAGCGCTGAATGCAGCAGTATTCAGCGATGGTTCATTCTGTTACATACCCAAAGGGGTTCGGTGCCCCATGGAACTTTCCACCTATTTCCGCATTAATGCCGAAAATACCGGGCAGTTTGAAAGAACCCTGATCATCGCCGATGCGGGAAGTTATGTGAGTTACCTGGAAGGTTGTACGGCCCCCATGCGGGATGAGAATCAGTTGCATGCAGCGGTGGTGGAACTTATAGCCATGGAAAAGGCGGAAATCAAATATTCCACCGTGCAAAACTGGTATCCGGGCAACAAACAAGGTGTTGGCGGCGTATATAATTTTGTCACCAAACGGGGCATTTGTAAAGGGGATCATTCCAAGATCTCCTGGACCCAGGTGGAAACGGGTTCCGCCATAACCTGGAAATACCCCAGCGTGATCCTGAAGGGGGATCATTCCACCGGTGAGTTTTATTCTGTTGCGGTAACGAATAATTACCAGCAGGCGGATACCGGAACTAAAATGATGCACCTCGGGAAAAACACCAAGAGCCGTATAGTTTCAAAAGGCATATCCGCCGGGTTCAGCAATAATAGTTACCGGGGCCTGGTTCATGTGAGTAAAAATGCGACAAATGCCCGGAATTTCTCCCAGTGTGATTCACTCCTGCTGGGCGACAAATGCGGCGCGCATACTTTTCCCTACATAGAAGTGAGAAATAATTCCGCTGTGGTAGAACATGAGGCCACTACCTCGAAGATAGGCGAAGACCAGATTTTCTATTGCAACCAGCGCGGAATTCCAACCGAAACAGCGGTTGCTCTGATCATCAACGGATTTGCCAAGGAGGTGATGAACCATCTGCCCATGGAGTTTGCCATTGAAGCGCAGAAACTGCTGGCGATCAGTCTTGAGGGGAGTGTTGGTTGATGTGAAAATGTGTAAATATGCATGTGTGCTAATAAAGAAACCTGTATTTCATTTCCGCATTTTCACATTAACACATGGCCACATTATTTTACTAATTAAAAAATAGCACACGAATATGTTGTCGATTCAGGATTTGCACGCAGGCATTGAAGGAAAAAAGATTTTAAATGGAATCAACCTGGATATAAAAGCCGGTGAGGTTCATGCGATCATGGGGCCGAATGGATCGGGGAAAAGTACGCTGGCCAATGTGCTGGCGGGCAGAACGGATTATGAAGTGAGTCGCGGGACAGTTGAATTTCTCGGAAATGATTTGCTGGAACTTTCTCCTGAAAAAAGAGCCGGCGAGGGTTTGTTCCTTGCCTTTCAATACCCTGTTGAAATACCAGGATTGAATACCATCAATTTTATCAAAACAGCCGTAAACGAGGTCAGGAAATACCGTGGCCAGGATCCGCTGGATGCTGTCCGCTTTCTGAAATTGATGAAGGAAAAAATGGTCCTGATGAATATTGAACAATCCCTGTTGAGCCGTGCCCTGAATGAAGGCTTTTCGGGGGGTGAGAAAAAGCGCAATGAAGTTTTTCAGATGGCGATGCTGGAACCTAAGCTGGCCATCCTGGATGAAACGGATTCCGGGCTGGATATCGACGCCATCCGCATTGTTTCCAACGGCGTGAATAAATTGCGCAATAAGGATAACGCTGTGTTGGTGGTTACCCACTACCAACGCCTGCTGGATTATATAGTGCCGGATTTTGTGCATGTGCTGTACAATGGCCGGATCGTAAAATCGGGTACCAAGGAATTGGCGCTTGAGTTGGAAGAAAGGGGCTATGATTTTATCAAGCATGAAACCGGTGCGGTAGAAGCTGTTTAGTCCTTTACCGGGACCCATAAAAATAAGGCATGAACTCTATAGCATATTTTAAAGAACGTTTTGATCAGTGGCAGCCGGATAGCAACCACAATGGTTTTGGCGCCATCCGCCGGGAAGCATTTAGTGCTTTCAGCAGGATGGGCATTCCGACTTCCAAAAATGAAGAATGGAAATATACCCGTGTCGCCGGCTTATTCAACAGGGATTATCAGTTCCTCCCCGATGCCCTGCCTTCTTCCGTTACGGTTTCAGACATAAATAATCTTCGTTTGCCCGGATTCGAGCAGGCTAATGAACTGGTGTTTATAAACGGATTCTATTCATTTGCCCTGTCTGTTATCCGCTCCTCCGGTCTCACCATACTGCCTCTGGAAGAAGCAGCAAAAAATGAATTCCGGGAACTGGTGGCAAATGAGTTTGGGGACAGCAATAAATACATTAAAGACGGTATTCACGCGCTCAATACTGCTTTTGTACATGGCGCCGTGTTTATCCAGGTAAAAAAGGATCATGCAGTGGAACATCCCCTGTATGTTTATAATATTACCGATGCCCGTTCGTCCAATATACTTGCCCAGCCCCGCAGCCTTATCCATATCAACGAAAATGCCCAGGTGCAACTGGTGGAAACGTATATGACCTTAGGCGACAATCAAAGCTTTACCAATCAGGTGATGGAAGTGACCGTGGAGAAAGACGCCAGGCTCGAATATTACAAGATCCAGAACGACGGCGATCATACCAACCAGATTAGCACCACGCACATCCGGCAGACCGGCAAAAGTTATGTGCATACGGTGACGATTTCCTTAAACGGCGGCCTCGTGAGGAATAACCTGAACCTGATCCTCGATGCCAGATACTGTGAGGCCCATTTGTATGGTCTGTATTTTCAAACCGGAACCAGTCATATCGACAATCATACGATAGTAGACAACATCAAGCCCAATTGCTTAAGCAATGAATTGTATAAAGGGATCATGAATGACCAGTCCACCGGTGTTTTCAACGGAAAGATATTCGTCCGCCAGCTGGCGCAAAAAACCAATGCTTACCAATCCAATAAAAACGTATTACTCTCCGACACAACCAGTGTAAATGCCAAACCCCAACTGGAAATCTTTGCGGATGATGTGAAGTGCACGCATGGATGTACCGTAGGTAAATTGAATGAAGAGGGCTTGTTTTATTTACAGTCCCGCGGCATTCCGGAGAAAACGGCCCGGACTTTATTGCTGAGGGCGTATTCGGCAGATATCCTGGAACACATCAAACCGGCCCCCATCCGCTTCTATGTTGAACAATTAATTTTTGAACGCCTGGAATCAGATATATCATGATGCCTTCTGCCACCATAAAGAAAAATCAGGGGCTGGACATAACAGCCATCAGGGAACAATTCCCGGTATTAAACAGGGAAGTAAAAGGAAGGCCGCTGGTTTATTTTGACAATGCCGCGACCTCGCAGAAACCGCAAAGTGTGATTGACGCACTGGTAAATTATTATACGGTTTACAACGCCAATATTCACCGGGGAATTCATACCCTGGCTGAAGAAGCAACGGCTGCCTTTGAGGAAACCCGTACGGCCGTACAGCAGTTCATTTATGCTCAGGCCCGCGAGGAGATTATCTTTACGCGCGGCACAACAGAAAGCATAAACCTGGTCGCTTATACCTGGGGAAGAAAAAACATCGGGCCCGGTGACGAGATCATCATTTCCACACTGGAACATCATTCTAATATTGTTCCCTGGCAGATCCTGTGCGAAGAAAAAAAAGCTGTGCTGAAAGTAATTCCCATCAACGAAAACGGGGAATTGCTGATGGATGAATATAAAAAACTGCTGGGGCCAAAAACCAAACTGGTGGCCATTGCCCATGCATCCAATGCACTGGGCACCATCAATCCGGTAAAGCAGATCATTGCCTGGGCGCATGCTTCCGGTGCTTTGGTGCTGGTGGATGGCGCCCAGTCAACCGTACACCTCGATATTGATGTTCAGGATATGGATTGTGACTTTTTTGCTTTTTCCGCCCACAAGCTGTACGGGCCTACCGGCACAGGGGTCTTATATGGTAAAAAACAGATCCTGGAAGCCATGCCTGTATTTCTCGGCGGCGGTGAAATGATAAAAGAAGTGACGTTTGAGAAAACTACCTACAACGACCTGCCCTACAAATTCGAAGCCGGAACGCCGAATATCGCCGATGTTATTGCCTTTAAAACCGCCCTTCAGTTCATTCAGGACACCGGGAAAGATAAGATCAGGAAACACGAACAGGATCTCCTGTTGTATGCGACGGGCCTGTTGGAAAAGATTCCCGGATTAAGGATCATCGGGAAGGCGAGGGAAAAAGTAAGTGTGATTTCTTTTGTGATGGAAAAGGCACACCCTCAGGACATCGGCATATTATTAGATAACCGGGGCATAGCGGTAAGAACCGGGCATCATTGCGCAGAGCCCCTGATGCAGTATTACAACATCCCGGGAACCATTCGGGCCTCCTTTGCCGTGTACAACACACGGGAAGAAATAGACGAACTTGTGGCCGGTATTCAAAAAGCAATAAAAATGTTATCCTGAGGAATGAGCAGCGAAAAAACCATAGCGGAGAAGGAAAAAGAAGTTGTGGAAGAGTTTTCTTTATTTGATTCCTGGGATGATAAATATGAATACATCATTGATCTCGGAAAAAAGCTTCCACCACTGGAAGAACAGTTTAAGGTGAATGAAAATAAGGTTAAAGGATGCCAGTCAACCGTATGGCTGGCCACCGATTTCCGGGATGGAAAAGTTTATTTTAAGGCGGAAAGCGACGCCATGATCGTAAAAGGACTGATCAGCATGCTGATCCGGGTTTTGTCGGGACATACTCCGGACGAGATTCTGAATGACAAGCTGGATTTTATCCGGGATATCGGGATGACTGCCCACCTGGCACAGACCCGTTCCAACGGATTGCGGTCCATGGTAAAACAAATGAAGCATTTTGCCCTGGCGTATAAAATTAAAAACGGTTCAACATCAGCCTATGAGCACGGAAGAACTGAAAGAGAAAGTAATTGAATGCCTGCATACGATTTATGATCCGGAGATACCGGTGAATATTTACGAGATGGGCCTGGTATACGAGGTGAATGTATTACCGATCAATAATGTGCAGATCGTGATGACCTTAACGGCTCCGAGTTGCCCCGCAGCCCAATCCCTGCCGGTTGAAGTGGATCAGAAAGTAAGACTGATCGAAGGGGTCAACGATGTGCATGTCTCGGTAACCTGGGCGCCCCCCTGGGATAGAAGCATGATGTCCGAAACGGCGCAACTCGAACTGGGTATGCTGTAATCTGAATAAACGATAATTTCTTACATGAAAATAACCGCACAGGAAGAATTTGGTTTACGTATTCTGATCCGCATTGCCGGATGCCAGACCGAAGCCGGTATGAGCATTCCGCAGTTGAGCAAATCGGAAGGGTTAAGCAGTCATTATGTAGCTAAGCTGACACGCAGGCTCCGGATGGCTGGTTTTATCAACAGCACCCCAGGATACAAAGGTGGTTATATCCTGGCCAGGTCTGCCAGGGAGATCAGGATCCGGGAAGTGCTGAAGGTGCTGGGAGGTGTTTTATTTGATCAGGATTTCTGCGGCCAGCATACCGGCGGCTTGAACCTCTGCACCAATTCGGTTGACTGTTCCGCGCGATCGCTCTGGAAAATGATCCAGTTCACAGTGGACCAGTTGCTGGACAAGATCACCCTGCACGATATGGCCAACACGGAAAAAGAGTCCACCAGGTTTTTAAGGCAGCTCCTGGAACAGAAAGTGGACGTTCCGGAAGAGAAAATCCTATAGTCCCGACCGGGTATCCTGTTCAGGATATTATGCCGGTCCATTTCGCCGCTTCTCCCAATTTCCGACTTTTCATTTCCACATATCCTCATTTTCATATTTTCACATTTCCAAATTCGTGTATGAAAAAAATAGTCTCATTGGGGATAATGGCTTTTCTATTTCTGGCGGTTGCTCAGGCTCAGCAGAAACACCATTTCAGCTTTGGTGGTGATCAGTTTTTACTGGATGGCAAACCCTACCGCATCATCAGCGGGGAAATTCATCCCGCCCGGGTGCCTGCCCAATACTGGAGACATCGAATTCAAATGGCCAAAGCTATGGGCTGCAATACCATTGCCGCTTATATTTTCTGGAACTATCATGAAACACAACCGGGCCGGTTTGACTTTCAGACCGGCAATAAGAATATCGGCCGGTTCTTGCAGATTTGCCGGGAAGAAAACATGTGGGTCATTATGCGCCCGGGCCCCTATGTATGTGCGGAATGGGATTTCGGCGGCATCCCACCCTACCTGCTGAAAATACCGGACATCAAAGTGCGCTGCATGGATCCCCGGTACATGAATGCGGTCGCCGGATATTTTCATCACTTTGCCAAAATCATCAAACCCTATATGATGGTGAACGGGGGTAATATTTTAATGGTGCAGGTAGAAAATGAGTATGGCAGCTATGGCAATGATAGAGAATACATGAATACCCTGCGAAAACTGTGGATTAAAAACGGGATCAATGGTCCCTTCTATACATCAGACGGGCCAACAGCTTATATGCTGGAAGCGGGTACGCTGGACAGTGCAGCCATCGGCCTGGACAGCGGCATTTCTCCAGCAGATTTTGAAGCGGCAGCCAAACAGAATCCGAACGTACCGGCTTTCAGTGGCGAAACATATCCCGGCTGGTTAACCCATTGGGGGGAGGCCTGGCAGAGACCGGATACCAATAACCTAAAAAGAGAAATTAAGTTTTTACTCGAAAATAACAAGTCATTTAATCTGTATGTCATTCACGGTGGAACCAACTTTGGGTTCACCGCCGGCGCCAATGCGTTTTCCCCCACACAGTATCAGCCGGATATCACCAGTTATGATTATGATGCACCCATCAATGAGCAAGGTAACGCTACGCCCAAATACTATATGCTGCGGAATCTCATCCGGCAATATGTTTCCAGTACTTTGCCCGATATACCCGCGCCCATCAAAACCATAGTGATCCCGTCCATTGTAATGAAAAGGTCACAGAATCTGTGGAACTATATACGATATGACCACCATTCACCCCAGCCAAAGCCCATGGAGGATTACGGCCAGAATCAGGGCCTGATCGTTTACAGTACCCGCCTCATCGGTCATAAAAGCGGCACACTTAAAATCTGGGAGCCGCATGACTATGCCCTGGTATTTTTAAACGGCGAATTAATCGATACCGTTTACCGGGATGGTGGTCTTTGGGAAGTGAAACTTCCGGAAACAAAGGTAAAAGACCCGTTACTTGAGATTGTGGTGGAAGGCATGGGGCACATCAATTTCGCGCAATTCATGATTGACCGGAAAGGCATAACCGACCGGGTTACACTCAATGGCATGACCTTGATGGACTGGAACGTTGCCCTTCTGCCCATGGATGAACATTTTATTAAAACGGCCAAGCCGGATTTGGCTGTCCATACCGATGCTGATAAACCCTGCAATTTTTTTACAGCCGATTTTAATCTGGCAGAAACCGGAGATACCTATTTTGATATGAGCCGGTTTTCCAAAGGAATCCTATACGTGAATGGTCACAACCTCGGCAGGTATTGGAATAAAGGTCCGCAGGAAAGATTATATTGTCCCGCATCCTGGTTAAAAAAGGGAACCAATCAAATCTTGGTCTTTGATTTTCATCAATTGGAAAATGCGGAAATCTCCGGAAAACGATCCTTATGGTAAGGAAATGCTTATGATATCCGGAAGCCAGGTTGCGCGCATGGCCAACTGGAAAACCATACGACTTGATGTTTTGAAAAATCCGGATGACCCGATCCGCTTGTTTGGAAATAAAAATTTTCCCATTATAAAAGAATAACCAGCTCATGAAAAAAAAGGCGTATCTGATTATCCCGGCCATCATTCTCCTGTTAATTCAAAATGGATCTGCTCAATCCTCCGGTGCTTATAAGTCCTGGAATCCTGCATCGGACAGCCTGACGGTAATAGAAGGACAGGCATGGCCCCATGAAATAAAAAATTATTATGACCGTTTGCCGGCAAAAGCGGAGTCTTCTGTGCGCCCGGAAGTTTGGAATCTGTCTGAAAATTCAGCTGGTCTTGAACTGCGATTTATAACCGACGCCAAAGATATCGTCATCAGGTATACCGTTGGCGGCGGAATTCAAATGCCGCATATGCCGGCTACCGGAGTGAGTGGCGTGGATATGTATTCCAAAACGATCGACGGCCAGTGGGTCTGGTGTGCCGGCAGATATTCTTTTGGTGATACTATTGAATATCATTTCAGCAACCTGGTTTCAAACGACCAGCACGTAAATAACCGGGAGTATACGCTGTATCTTCCCTTGTATAATTCGGTAAAATGGATGGAAATAAAAGTGCCGTCGCAGGATTTATTTAGTCCCCTGCAGGTTCGCAAAGACCCGCCCATTGTGGTTTACGGCACTTCAATCGCCCAGGGCGGATGTGCATCCCGGCCGGGGCTGGCGTGGCCGGCGATACTCGGCAGGAAGATGGACAGGCCGGTGATCAACCTGGCATTTTCCGGAAACGGGAGGCTGGAAAAAGAAGTGTTGAATATGATCAGTGGCATAAACGCAAAGATTTTTGTACTGGATTGCCTTCCCAATATGGTTCAACCGGGTTTTACCAGCATGGAATTAAAAAAGAGAATGGTGAATGCCGTGCAGATGCTGCAGGAGAAACAGCCAGGAGTCCCTGTTTTGTTAACTGATCATGCCGGGTATACCGATGAGTTCACCAATGCGGTACGCCAAAAGCAATACCAGGATGCGAATAAGACGTCCGGGGAAGTATTTGATTCTTTGGTTTCATCGGGCAACAAAAATATCTACAGATTGTCCAAAGAAGAGATCGGCCTGGATATTGAATGCACCGTTGATGGTACGCATCCGAATGATCTCGGTATGATGCGTTACGCAGAAGCATACGATAAGAAAATAAAGGACATCCTCAATGAGCCTGCGGGAAAAATTTCCACCATGGTGCCGGTTACTCAAAGACGGGACGCGGCAACATACGATTGGGAAACCAGGCATTATAAGGTAATGGCCTATAACCGGGCCCATGATCCTGAAACGATCTTTCTCGGTAATTCCATCACCCATTACTGGAGCGGCGAACCTGCTTCAACCAGGTTTGCCGGACCTGAATCCTGGAAAAAATATTTTGGATCCATGAACGTGGTGAATATGGGTTTCGGATGGGACCGGGTTGAAAATGTATTGTGGCGCGTGTATCACGGCGAGCTCGATCACATCCGGCCGAAACAGATGGTCATGATGATCGGCACCAATAATCTGCAACTCAACAGCGATAAGGAGATTATCGGGGGACTTCAGTTTTTGGTCCGGGCCATCCAGGCCAGACAACCCTCCATGCATATTCTGGTGTTGGGTATTTTTCCCCGGAGGGATTTGGAAAAAAGGGTCGCACTATTCAACAAACAACTGGCCGCTGTAAAGTTTAATGCCAATGTGCATTACGCAGATGCGGGTAAACTTTTTTTACAGCCGGATCAGAAATTAAATGAATCTTTATTTTCAGACGGATTACATCCGAATGAAAACGGCTACGGAAAACTGGGTGAATTCATCCATGCCCGTCTGATCTGGTAATGCTGTTGCGTGACGTTCATTATTTGGCCGACAAATGCCGTGGAAGCGGAACCTGACCGCTGAATGCATCGGGAACAGGCGGCATCCGCCTGGTCTGTAACGGAATTAGTCCTGACCAGATGGGCAATCCCTGATCTTCTTCATCATCAACGGGCATTCCGGTGCGGATCTTTGCCGAGGCTGAATCAATGGAGAAAGCCAGCGCCGTTGTTTTCATCACTTCCCGTTCCTGTATCGGCCTCAGGTAGTTCCAGCTTCCGGGAACAATCTTGTTGGTCAGCCATTCGAAAGCTTTAGTTTTTTCAATCAGGTCCTCGATTTTCTCTGCCTGCGAGAATAAAAT
The DNA here is from genome assembly GCA_041691395.1 of Chitinophagaceae bacterium. Taxonomy (GTDB): domain Bacteria; phylum Bacteroidota; class Bacteroidia; order Chitinophagales; family Chitinophagaceae; genus Puia. The sequence goes on along the minus strand of JBEPUT010000002.1, from coordinate 134,412 downwards.
CACCGAGCGATAATTCACGGAATGATGAAAGGCCGATTTAGCCACCACAAGGGCATCCAGATGGGTAACCGAAATACAAACAGGTATTCCTTTTTCAATTTCACGGAGAAAATGACTGCCAACGGAACCGTGCACATAGATTTTATTTTCATGCCGTACAAAAGCCGTCGGAATGGAGAATGGCTTATTTCCATCGGCATAACTGATGGTGCAGAAAAGTGCGTCATCCAGTATGGCATAAATAGTATCGTTGTCGTACTGCGCCCTTTTGGCCAACCGGCTTGGAACCAGGGTAGATTGATTTGCCATTTTTTATTTTATACAAAGCTCTATCTTTATTGGATCATGATAACCGTCCAATTCAAATAAAACAGGTAGTCCAATTAAAATGAAACCCTTCCTGACTTTTTTTACCCTGGATAGGCAGAGCAGGCAGCCGGTTTATTTACAAATAGCGGGTCGCTTAACGGATCTTATCCGGAAGGGTCATCTGCAGGCGGGCCATCGGTTGCTGAGTACGCGACAGGTCGCCGAGTTGCTTTCCGTGCACCGGAGAACCGTAGTCAGGGCTTATGAAGAACTGCTGGCGCAGGGCTGGCTGGAGAGCCAGATTGGAAACGGAACTTTTGTCGCCCGTCAGCTTCCGGAAATCCTGCCTCAGCGGCTGATGAAAGATAATGCCAGCATTTTAATTTCAACCAAAACAGCCGGATTTGGTTTTGATGTCCTCCCCCATTTAAACCGTGAAGCGCTGCATGATACGTCGCGGTATCATTTGGATGAAGGCTTTCCGGATTCACGACTGGCCCCGCTGAAAGAACTTTCCCGTGCCTACAAGCGTCAGATGCTGACCGGCAATCCGTATGTCCGGCTGGGATATGGCGATCCCATGGGCTCATCCTGGCTCAGGCAGGAATTATCGGCGTACCTGAACGAAACCCGCGGATTAAACAGCACATCGGAAAATATCCTCATTACCCGAGGAGTGATTATGGGGATTTACCTGGTAAGTACTTTTTTGCTTAAGCCGGGCGACCGGGTTGTTGTTGCTGAGAAAGGCTATCAGGGCGCAAATAGCAACTTCATTCAGGCCGGGGCGAAACTGTTAAAAATACCCGTAGATGATCAAGGCATTCAGACAGCGTGGCTGGATAAATTATGCCTTAAACAAAAGATCAGGCTGGTTTATATTACTTCCCACCATCATTATCCAACTACGGTGGCCCTTCGGGCCGACCGCCGGATGCAATTGTTGAAATTGGCGGAGAAACATGATTTCATCATTTTTGAAGATGATTATGATTATGATTTTCACTATCTCAGTAAACCCTTGTTGCCGCTGGCTGCTTCAGATGTTTCCGGCAGGGTGTTGTATTGCGGTTCCTTCACCAAAACCATTTCGCCGGCATTCCGTGTGGGCTATCTTACCGGTCCTGAGAATGTAATCAGACATCTGGCCCGGTTGCGGCGCATCATTGACCGGCAGGGGGATAGTCTGTTGGAAAATGCCATGGCCGAATTGCTGGAGCAGGGCGTGATCCAGCGACACCTGCGAAAGTCATTGCGTATTTATAAAGCAAGAAGGGATATATTTTGTGAACTGCTAAAATTACACATGGGCGATCGATTGGCATTTCAGATTCCCGACGGCGGTATGGCGGTATGGACCAGGTTTGATCCCGCCATTGATCTTCCGGATCTGGCTAAGAAAGCACTGCAAAAAGATCTATATTTTTCTGATGGCCTCATACATCAATCCGATACCCTGATACCCCATGCTACCCGACTGGGTTTTGCTTCTTCCACGCCGGAAGAACTGGAGCATAGTGTAGAAATCATGGCAAACCTTATGGCTCATTCATAAAATAACGGATCCGGAATAAAAAGGGCCGGCTAATTTATATCGGCCCTTTCCAAAATTCAGAATCCGAATCCAAGATAAATGGAGAGTCCGGCATTCTTGGAATTTTTAGTGAGATCACCCGAAAGACTTCCGGACTTCCCGATATTTCCCAATCCGTAATTGTATCGCGCACCGATGGTCACATTTTCAATATCAAAAGCCAGTCCGCCAGCCAGCCCATAGTCAAAACGTTGAAAATTATCCGCATTCAGATCCGTTGCCCCGTTGATATTCCCCTGATTATCCACATTTTTCACGTTGGCAGCAATCAGGTAGGCAGCATACCCACCGGCCTGCAGATTGAAATTCCTCGCGAGGTTGATCACGGCCAGCACGGGCAATTCAATATACCCCAGGTTAAATTGGTATTCCCCGCTGCCCTGCACGATATTGTTGTACGTATCTTTTGCGCCTTTCAGGCTGTACAACAATTCCGGCTGAATGGAAAACCCCCTGGTGACCGGCAGTTTGGCGAATATACCGGCATTAAAGCCCACCTTCATGTGTTCGTCCGATACGTTGTCCACATAAAGATTGGTCAGATTGAGGCCGCCCTTTATGCCAAATTTCGGGCGAAGGCCGTTTTCCATCGAGGTCTGTTGTTCCTGTGCGGAAACACAAAGGGAAGTAAAAAAAACTGACACAATAAACAGAATCGCTATTCTCAGAATCCGGGTTGTCTGCTTTTTCATAGCGTAAATATTTAGTTGCTTCATCTGCTTCAATAGTTATGCCTCAAATTAATCGCATGTTAACGGGGATAAATTAACACAAAACTAACCTCAGCTTTCAACGCCATGTTTAATTTTACAGCATGCTATTTCTCATCTGAAAATATAAATCATGCTGCACAGGATTTCTTCTCTGGATGACATAAGAAACGGTGTTATTTTATTTGATAACCCGGATGAGCTCAAAGCCAATCGGTTCTCCATTCTCGACGTGAGTGGAAATTTCATTCGGGTGATCCAAACAGAAACAAATGCCCTGTTGAAGGTTTTTTTAATAAATAATCTCTTATCGGAAGAGTGGTGGATTTCTGGCAATGGATCTGTTAAACATAAACAGACCCCTGTCGAAATAAAGGGCCATTTTAACCATACTAACGTGAATACCCGTTCTGTTACTTAACCGGAACTACCCGTTTCTCACCTTTAGCATTGATGATCTCTATTTCCAGCATCGTATCATCCTGCATGATGAATCTGGACGATTGGGATAAATAGGAACTCCCATAGTACAATTCCATTTTCCTTGTCCTTCCGTTTCTTAAATGGATATTGGCCGTTACATCATCAGGATTAAAACGGATGATTTTGCTCTTTTGATTCAACCCGAATAATTGAAGAAAGTCCCTGTTTTGGGTGGCAGCAACAGCGTATGTATTTTGACCGATCAGTAATTTAGACAACCCTTTGGCATCTCCCGGAGTAAAGAAACCACTTTGTGTAAAGGGTAATGGTTGAAAAGTTCCATTTCCGTTACCCAGCAATACCAATCCATTCATAGCGTCCTCCCGTCCATTGCCCACTTCGGCTCCAAAGTCATTCCCGCAAACCATCAGGTCCAGTAAGCCGTCGTGGTTGAAATCGTCTGCCACCATACCGTTTAAAGGGGCAAACTGGGCCGCGGGTGGCAGCGGATGCAGACTGAATTTTCCATTTCCCTCATTTTTTATCAAACAGCTGGGAAAATAATTTGCCTTCAGGACAAGGGCATTTTTTTTATCCGGGAGGATCGCGTTGATGTCGGCTGTGGCAAAACTCTTATAGGTCGGAAATCTTTTTCTTACTCCCGCCATCTGCCGGATCATATCATCGCGGGTATTTGCAGGATATTCTTTCTTATTGCCGGCGTCATCCTTTAAAAACAGGCTCGGAATGGCATCATAGGTTCCATCATTGTCAAAATCCATCCCATAAATGCAAACGGGTTCCTTTTCCGAGGCCCGGTAAAAAGAATTCAGCCCCAGGTTTCCAACGATATAATCAGTTTTACCATCGTTGTCGAAATCACCGGCCAGGATACTGTTCCACCAGCCGGTTTTATCACCTATGCCCGTCAATCCCGTCACGTTTTCCAGTTTGCCGTGGTTGTTTCGCAAAAAAGTAATGGGCATCCATTCTCCGGCAAGGATGAGGTCTTCCCAGCCGTCATTGTCAAAATCCGTCCATACGGCATCACATACCATTCCGATATTTTTAAGCATGGGCGCTATTTCGTCCGTAACATCAGTAAATCTGGCTATCCCGTTTTTAGAATCATTGCGTAAAATCATACTGCTTACCGGTTCAGGATATTTTTCAGGATTCACTCTACCGCCTACAAACAGATCCAGGTCACCATCATGATCAAAATCCGCAGCCTTAACACAGCTCTTACTGGTAAAGTTTTTCGGAACGGCCGCCGCATCATACTGGAAATTCCCTTTACCATCGTTGATATACAACCTGTCCTGGTAGTTTTTTGTGCGGGGCGCAAACTCATTACTGCCGCTGGCGGCATATAAATCGGGTTTCCCGTCTCCGTTCGCATCAAACAGCAATACACCCATCATTTCGGGTTTGCGGCTGTCTCTTTCCGTTAGTGGCGGCAGCTCCTGCTGGATAAAAGTGCCGTTCTTTCCCTGTATCAGGAAATGGGCATTATTACCTGCCGATTCTCCGATAAACACATCATCCAGTCCGTCCCCGTTAATGTCGCCAACTGCGATGCCCGGCCCGTATTGTGACAATTTGTGGGGCAATAATTTCTGTACGTCGAAATCAATAAAATCATATTCCTGGTGACGGAAATGGATATTACACTGATCTGTTATACTGCTGAACAGGGGAATGGAGGTATCAATTACTGGAACGACCGGAACTGCATCTTTACTATAAACGGTTATGGACTGGTTTGATTTTACATGCTCCAATACCTGTTGCCTGCCTCCGGGCCATTTAATAATCACAGAATCTATGAAGCCCAGGGTGTCCAGCCCAAAATGAGCCGATGCGTCTACGCAAGACAGGTATCCGCGATAAGGCGAATTTTCGCTTACCTGTATCTTACCCCGGCCATAGCGCAAGGTGGCGATGGCGCCCAGCCCGTTTTTATTCAGGCTGTCTCCACGAAAACGTATATCCAGCCAATGATTTTTATTGATAAGGTCGGACTTGTTTTCAAAAACAAAGGCCTCATCATTGATGTTGTTAACCACATAATCCAGATCCCCGTCATTATCCAGATCAACATATACAGCGCCACTCGAAAAGGAAGGAATGTTCATTCCCCAATCGTCAGTCACGTTTTCGAACCGCAATGCGCCATCATTGTGAAAGGCATAATTGGGGATTTTTATTTGCGGTATCTGACTGAGTATTTCTTGTTTGGAGGCGGTTTGAGACGCCCTTTGCCGGTACATACCAAAATCGCGGTCGGTAACATCCCTGGGGTAACCGTTGGTGATCAACAGGTCCCTGAAACCATCGTTATCAAAATCTGCGAGGGAGGGGTTCCAGCTCCAGTCCGTTTCCGCAACGCCTGCGTAGAAGGCGATATCACTGAATGACGGCAGCGATCTCTTTCCGCTATCCGTTTTCATCAGGCCATTATTTAATTGAAGGGTGTTGCGTGTATATTGAAGCATGAGGTTTCCTCCGATCATGCTTTGATAAATAAAATAATTTCCGCCTGGCATATTTTTTTTCTTTCGATAATTGCCTTCCGGGTCCATGTCCACCGCTATAATATCCGGCAATCCGTCATTGTTGATATCCGCAACATCATTGCCCATGGCGTTCTGGGAGGTATGTTTGAAACATTTTTTGGTCTCGTTGCTGAACGTGCCATCCCGGTTATTGATATACAATACATCGCTGGTGAAGAAATCATTGGTGACATAAATGTCTTTCCAGCCGTCATCATTGAAATCGGCGATGGCCACGCCGAGACCATAACCATCATCGTGTATGCCGGCTTCCTTTGACACATCCCTGAAAAAAGGATGGCCGAGGGAATCGCTGCCTTCATTGCGGTACAGCTTGTCGCTCAGCATTTCCGTATTTTCAATGTTATTGGAATTGAAACGGGTGCTGTTGCGCTGCGCAAGCCGGGTTTCCACGAGGTACATGTCCAGGTCCCCATCGTTGTCGTAGTCAAAAAAAGCAGCATGGACCGAAAACCCGGTGTCGGCCAGGTTATAGGCTTTCGCCATCTCTTTAAACACGGGAACCCCGTTTTTATCATTTCCCTGGTTGATGTATAAAAGATTGGCCCGTTGGGAGGGATCTTTTTTTATTGAGGTACAAACATAGATATCGGGCCAGCCGTCGTTGTTGATGTCTACCACCGAAGCACTGTTGCACCAGCGGCCTTCGCCACCAACCCCCGCTTCTTCCGTTATATCCCGGAAGCTGAGAGAACCCTTATTCAGATACAGCTTATTGGATACCTGGCTACCGGTAAAATAAAGGTCCGGCAGTCCGTCCCGGTTAAAATCGCCTACCGCTACCCCACCCCCGTTATACAGGAATTCCATGTCCAGCGGATTGATGGAATCATTTTCGGTCACCAGGTTATTGAATGTAATTCCCGAATGGCCGGAAGATATCTGCCTGAATAGTGTGGGTGTCTGATGGCAGGAGGCGATGCTGAAGGCAAGCACCATGATATATGGGTTTTTCAGCACGGCATAACCTGGTTTGTTACCATAAAGACAATCATTCGGGATAAAATGTACCAAAGGCACCGGTTTTATTGATAAGAATAATCGGTTTGCACGGCGGCCGGAGATTTTAAATCAATCCGTTCAGCATACGACAGCATAGTTTGGTTCAATTAATATGTAATTTAGTACTAACATTGTTGTTTCCGGCCATTGCCTAACGCTGCTTGTGATTGAACCAGACTGCTACCATACACAAACTGCAACATGAGATTGCACTCTACGAGGATCTGAGGGCATACCGCTCACTGTATGACCTGCTGTTCAGCAGCCTCCACCGGTTTTCCTATGCTTTTGTAAAGTCGAATGAAGCGGCTGAAGAAATTGTTTCCGACGTATTTGTAAAACTCTGGCAGATCAGGAACAGGCTGACGGAAATTGATAACTTAAAGGAGTACCTGTACATAATAACCAAGAATTTCTCCCTCAACTACATCGCCAAAAATTATAAACATCCCGTTACAACGCTGGATTCCATTGACCTGGAAACCGTGATTCATATCAGGAACCCGGAAGAAATATGCATCTCGGCAGACATGGTGAATAAAATAAGACAGGTTATTCAAACCCTTTCTCCAAAATGCAGAATGATCTTCCAACTGGTCAAGGAAGAAGGCCTGAAATATAAAGAAGTAGCGTCCATTCTGAACATCTCCGTTTTTACCGTCCGCAACCAGGTGGGCATCGCCATCAGGAAAATTGGGGAAGCATTGCCCGACTACCTGCGTTCCACCATGGTTCATTCTCCGAAAAGCCTGTAAATATGACCGCAAGGGGAATATATTGAATGGTCTTGGTACATTCCGTGTCTGATCCCTGTCTTCATTGTATAGCTATTTTTAATTATACAGCCACTTTTATGATGGAAGACAGATTTTGGTTATTGATAAGCCTCAGACTTACGGGAGAAGGCACGCCGGAAGAAATGAATGAACTGAAAATGCTGCTGGAAGCCCGGCCCGGCATGGGATTAAAACTGGATATCCTCGAAAATATCTGGAGGGAAAAGGACGAAGAACTTTTGGTTAACAGGGACGATGCCTTCAACAAACACCTGCAAAGGTTAAGCAATCATCTTTCTGCACCGATATTGAATTATGACACGGAAGAACAGGTGATACACAGGAAACCGTTTACCACGGACCGCCCGGTCCGTAAATACCTCAGATGGGTGCTCACCGCCTCTGCCGCTGCCGCCATCCTGATTTTCTTTCTTTTGTACTATCCCGGAAGAAATAGTAAAAAAGAATTCTCTGCCGCTGCCCAGAATACCGTAAGCACCAAGCCGGGCTCTAAATCAAAAATACAATTGCCGGACGGAACTGAAGTCTGGCTGAACGCCGACAGTAAAATCACTTACGATGAAAATTTCCTTGGCGCTTCCCGGGAAGTGCAATTAACCGGGGAAGCCTATTTTAACGTGGCCAAAGACAAGCAACATCCCTTTATTATTCATACCCATTCCATTGATTTAACGGTATTGGGTACCGCTTTCAACGTCCGCTCCTACTCCAATGAAAAAAACACAGAGACTTCGCTGATTTGCGGCTCTGTTGAGATTTCTCTGCATAACAACCCCGATAAGAAGATCATTCTGAAGCCCAACGAGAAATTAATGGTTCAAAACGATGATTTCTCGCTTGTTCAGGGGACGGCCAAAGATGCAAAGTCCATTACGGAGAAAACCGACCCGGAAAGAATGGAAAGAACAACCATGATATTGGGCAAGGTACATTTTGAGCAGAAAGACAGTCTGCCGATGGAAACCCTGTGGGTTAAGAATAAACTGGCCTTTGACAGTGAAACGCTTGAAAATGTAGCCCTGAAAATTGAGCGCTGGTATGGCGTTAAGATTGATATCAGGGATGAAAGCCTGAAAAGTTATGAGTACCATGCTGTTTTTGATGATGAAAGCCTGCAGCAGGTCATGGATGCCCTGAGCAGTACCGGTAATTTTAAATATACGATCAATAAAAAGGAAGTGACCATTGCACCCTGAACCCGTGCGCAACCCATAATACCAACCCATAATACCAACCCATTTACCAAACAAATGAATTAAAAAATCCAGATATGAAAAAACGAACATAAAAGATCTGAAATAAAACGGAGAATGCTTGCGACATTCCCCGCTAATTATAAGACTGAAAAATGCTCAGGACTGAGCAATTCCATCATCAAATCAAAACTAAGTTATGAAAAATAAAGGATGTGGCGTATGTACCGGTACGACGCATAAAATCATCAAATACCTGCTGATGACGAAACTTTCCATTTTATTCCTTTTTGCCATCTCGGCACAGGCTTTCGCCAACGGCTACAGTCAGGGAATCAGCCTGAAACTGGACCGGGTGCAATTGAGGAAAGTGTTCAGGGTGATAGAGGAACAGGGCATTTTCAGGTTTGTATATAAAGATGAGATCTTACCAAAAAACCGGCGCATCAGCATTCAGGTACAGGATGCGACCCTGGAAGAGGTAATGGGGAAATTATTGGAAAACACCTCGCTTTCCTATAAAATTTTAAACAGCAATCTGGTTGTCATTACCAACGGCCAGCTGGCAGGAAATGCTTATGAACCGCTGCTGGTCCATGTTAAAGGGATTGTCACCAATTCCAAGGGAGAACCGGTTGAAGGGGCCAGCGTGCAGGAAAGGGATACAAGAAACGGAACCATAACCCGGAGTGACGGCAGTTTTTCCATCGATGTGGAGGGAAATGATGCGGTTTTGGTTTTTAGCCATGTGGGATTCAACCGTTTTGAAGTGACTGTAAATAGTCGGCGCGAGTTTAATATTACTTTGCAGGAAAGCGGGTCAAGCTTAAATGACGTGATCGTGATCGGTTACGGGGAGAGAAGGAGAAGGGATGTCACGGGAGCAGTGTCTACAGTCAGCGCCAAGGATATCGAGAAAAGCACGTCCATGTCGCCCGAACTGGCCTTACAGGGCACAGCAGCCGGAGTGCTTGTGCAATCGGGCGGCGGCGAGCCCAATGCAAGGCCTACCGTGCGAATACGCGGGGTGAACACGTTTGGATATGCTGATCCACTCTATGTGGTGGACGGCGTTCCGATATATGAAGGCGGCGCAGGAGTGACCGATGGCGGCATCGGAGATATCCGTTCACCCATAAACATTTTCACCCTGATCAACCCGGATGATATTGAATCCATCTCCGTGCTGAAGGACGCTTCCGCCGCTGCGATCTACGGTGTAAGGGCTTCCAATGGGGTGGTATTGATCACCACAAAAAAGGGCAAAACAGGAAAACCAAAAGTTGAGGTGTCCAGCTACTACGGAACCCAGAACATTCCCAAAAAGATTTCGGTTTTAAATACAAAACAATACTTCGACCTGGTCACCGAAGCTTATAACAATAATCCGGATAAGGATAATGGCGGCGTGAATATTCCCATTGGCCAGAACATTAATTTTGGTCCACTTTACGATCCGGCGAGCGGCCAATACATGGGGAACAATCCTACCTATGATTGGACCAATGCGCTGTTGAATAAAAATGCTTCCCTTCAGGACCATTCAGTGAGGATATCGGGAGGAAGCGAAAACACCACCTATTATTTTTCTGCAGGCTATGCAAAAACTGAAAGTCCGCTGAAAGCAAACAACCTGGAGCGCTACTCCCTTTCTTCCAGCGTAGATTCAAAGATCTCCAAGATCATTCAGGCGGGCATGACCCTGAGATTGAGTCAGGAGAATGCGTTGACCAATACCCAGGCAGATCAGAATACAATGCTTGCCACCATTCCCTTCCAGCCTATTTACGATAAGAATGACCCGACCGGTTATGCCCAGGTGGCAGCGGGCACTTTTGTTCCAAACCCCGACTACGATCCTACACTGTTAAATCCCGGCGCCCCTTTTAATTTTGATACCGGACCCACGCTGTTGTATGGCAAACAAACCCGGTTTAATGTATTTGCCTTTCAGGCGTTGAATAATACGAAATATGAATTATACAATGCTTTGGGTAATGCTTACGTGCAAATAGAACCCATCCAGGGTCTTAAATTGAAAGCAACCATTGGAGGGCAGTATTATTTTAACCTGAGAAAACAATGGCAGGGCATTGACTCCTGGCGGTTTTCACAAACACCGGGTAATCCTTACTCCGGGCAGGATGGCAACTCAAAAGGAGCTTACGGGGAAAGACAGGGAAGAACGACCAATATCAATAAGGAACTTACCCTGAATTACAGTCACCTATTTGCAAAAGATCATCATGTTGAAGTTCTTCTGAGCGCTTCCAACGAGTTTGCCCGCTGGGTGTATACCGATCTGACCGGACAGGTGAATTATTCAGATCCCCAGTTCCGCAGCATCGCCAACCAGCCGCCCTTTACCCAGGGTTCTGCCGGTATTTTGCAGGAAGACGCCCTGATCGGTTATCTGGCAAGGGTGAGTTATAAATACAAGGATAAATATTACCTGGATGGAACCCTGCGTTACGATGGTTCGTCCAGACTGGCACCCGGTCATAAATGGGACAAATTTCCCTCCTTCGCAGCGGCCTGGCGCATCAGTTCGGAAGATTTTTTTCCAAAAGCGACTTTTATCAATGACCTGAAATTAAGAGGAGGTTGGGGCAAATTGGGCAACTATCAGTCAGCCGGATATTATGAATTCCTTTCCAACGTGTCCCTGTCTCCGGACTATCCGCTCGGGTCGGGTAACGGAGATCCATATGGCCAGCAGCTACAGGGCGCCGCATTGCCGGGATTCGCAAACACCACGCTGACCTGGGAAAAAGTGAAAACCACGAGCATCGGTTTTGACGCGTTGTTATTTAACAGTCACGTTACGTTTACGGCTGAATATTATGATAAAAATACCTACGGCATCATTCAGGCGGTGGCATTGCCTCCCAATACCGGAATTCAGAACCCGGCGGACCTGAACGTCGCCACGGTCAGAAATTCCGGAATTGAATTGCAGTTGGGATATGCCAACAAATTCGGAAACGTTGACTTTAATGTTTCAGGCAATTTTACCACGGTGAATAATAAGGTACTTAAATTATCGGGTGGCACTCCTTTCGGCAATGAATTCGGGAGGATTGAGCAAGGTTACCCGATCGATTATTTATGGGGATATAAAGTGGCTGGAATATTCCAAAGCCAGGCTCAGATCGATACCTGGAGGCAGTCTCATGCAGATGCAACCATCGGCCAAACCAACAGCGACCATTCAATAGGATATAAATACCAGCCGGGGGATATGTATTTCCAGGATTTATTCGGCAAGGCCAGGGATGGAATGAAGGAGCAACACGGCCCGGCACCGGACAGTGTGGTCAATTCAAATGATCGCACTTATCTGGGCAAGTCGATTCCCGGTTACTCCTATGGGTTATCTGTCGGCGCGGCGTATAAGGGTTTTGACATAAGTGTTTTATTCCAGGGGGTCGGTGATGTGCAGAGGATCAATTTCCTGAGAGCGGGTCTTGAATCCATGGATGGCCTGGCCAACCAGGATACCAAAACACTTGGACGGTGGGAATCCGGTCACCCTTCTTCCACCCTTCCCAGAGCAGTTTATAATGATCCGGCCAATGACGGACGCAGCGGCAGCCTCTCCAACCGGTTCGTCGAGAACGCCGGTTACGTGAGATTAAAGAACCTGACTCTTGGATATTCCCTACCAAAATCGTTTTTGGACAAACTGGGATTTGTTCAGAATTTCCGGATCTATGTCAGCGCCCTAAACCTGCTGACCATTACAAAATGGACGGGTTACGATCCCGAGGCGGATGCGGGATCAGGAGTGAATGGGAACAATGTAATACCGACAACGCGGCAATTCCTGTTCGGTATTAAAGCGGCATTTTAATTATTAATGAAAAATCTTTGACATATTATGAAACCTTCACCAAAACTATTTGCAATCCCGCTGCTGTTGATTACCGCGGCAATCGTGTATCAAAGTTGCAAAAAGTCTGACCTGGATCTTTTGCCACACGGACCTACGGAATTGGCCTATTTCACGCAGGAATCGGACTTTACCAAAGCCGTGTTAGGGGTCTATGCAAAAATGGACGACTGGTACTGGTACAACGGCTTACAAAATTTCGGGGCGACCGCTTCGGGACTCAACATGATCTTATTACCCGGTGACGATATCACCTGCGGAGACCAGAATGCATTCGAAATATTCGGAACAATAGACGCCAGTAATTATCTGATCAATTATTTTTATCAGATTGCTTACCAACTCATCGCCAGGTCAAATGTTGTATTGGAGAAAGTGGGCGAAGTGAAAGACGGTGTATACACGACGCCAAACCTCAAGGATTATCACAAAGGAGAAGCCCTGTTTCTGAGGGGATTTGCCTTTTATTATCTGTGGAATTTCTATGGTACTTCCCCGCTGGATACCGTCAGGGTTACCTCATCAAGCCAGTTTAACCCTCCCGGTACAACCGGAACCCAGCTGCTTGATCAGGCCATAACAGATTTTACTGCTGCCGCCGCCCTTTTACCCACCAGTTGGAACGATGCCAACAGGGGGCGCGTAACAAAGAATTCTGCATATGGCATGCTTGGCAAATCGCTTGTATTCAGGGCCTCTTTCACCAATACAACGACGGACTATGCAGCCGCATTGGCAGCATTCAATAACATCTCGGGCATACAGCTGACCACGGCATTTGACGATAATTTTGCTTTTGATACGGAAAACAACAGCGAATCCCTGTTTGAGTTCCAGGCATCACAGGCTTTCGGTTTTGACAACGTATGGCTGCCCAATGATTTTGATAATGCCGTCGGGAATATATCCGTGTATTGGGGTTTCTATGGCGGTCCTGCCGCTGTGAACTACGGACAGGCAAGATTTGTAGGCACCGCTAAACTGGCGGCTGCTTTTGATCCGGATGATCCACGCCGGGCGCTTACGCTGGATGACAATGGTAATATCTTAAAATATATCACCAGGGATAAGCTGGACCAGCCGGCCACTGGTTCAGTGAACAATTACCGCCTTTTACGTTACGCGGATGTGCTGTTGCTCCAGGCTGAGGCCACCCTGCAGTCCGGGGGATCCACATCAGACGCCATCGGCTTTATCAATCAGGTGAGGAAAAGAGCAAGGGATATGGTTTCGGCAGGAACGGCTCCTGCAGATTATTCCACTGCCGAAACGGATAAGGCAACCATCATGAACTGGATAATGAATGAACGCCTGATTGAGCTTGCAGGAGAAGGACAGCGCTGGTTTGACCTGAGGCGATGGGATAAAGAAGGCATCATTACCCTGGATAATTCATTTTTCAATTCAATCGTAACCGATAAAATGTCTTTTCAGCCTAAAAATATATTTTTTCCCATTCCCAATAGTGAAACAGATGTAAATCCCAATGTAAAGCAGAACGATGGGTATTGATTTAAAATCATCTTTTCATTTTCGCAGACAGGCAGTTCATTTACCCCGGGTGATTTTGAACGACTACTTTTTTTGTATTCACCGGATGAAATATTTTTTCCTGCTCTTTTTTGCCGGTTGTTTATTGATTCCGGTCATGGCTTGTAAAAAAACCAAGAATCCTCCCGTCCCGATGGGTAGCAGCCCGGATACAGCGGTTGAGATTATAGTAACCGATACCGGTAAAACCTTTCAAACCATGGAAGGCTTTGGCGGATTCGGTGCCCAGGACGTTTACTGGGGTGCGGGTCCGTTTACCAGTCCCCGTTTTGTGGATGATCTTATCAACGACCTGGGTCTGACCATCCTGCGGGATAATCTTCCGCTGGATTTCGAAATAACAAATGATAACAACGATCCCTTTGTTACCGATCTAAGCAAGTACCATGTAAATGGCCAGACAACCGGCTATGGCCAACCCCTGAGCACGCATATTCAGTATTTAAAAGATATGAAGGCTGCTGGATTGAAAGAACTGATTACCTCCATCTGGAGTCCCATGCCCTGGATGAAAAACAACAATAGCCTTAACAATGGAACCAGCCAGAATGCCGCACCTTCTTATAACTCAAATCCCACCACAGCAGATAACCAGTTACGGACGGATATGTATGATGAATTTGCCGAAATGTGCGTTGCGTATGTACAAATCATAAAACAGCAGGCTGATATTGATGTATATGCCTTAAGCATTCAGAATGAGCCGCGGTTTTCTCAGTCGTACGAATCCTGCGTGTACAACGGAGAGGCGTTGAGGGATTTATTAAAAGTGGTGGGGAGCAGATTTAAAAAAGAAGGTATTGCCACAAAATTATTCCTGCCTGAAGATGTGGGATATCTTGAAGGTGTTCAGGAAATGGTTAAGCCTTCGCTCGATGACGAAGTGGCCAGGCAGTATGTTGATATCGTTGCGGTGCATGGTTACGCGCTGGATGGCGTAACGGCTGCTTCACCGGATGCACAAACCTGGCAAACCATGTACAGCTGGGGCGCCGCCTTTGGCAAGCCATTGTGGATGACAGAAACATCCGGATTTTCGGATGATTTTATCGGAGCGATGGCCCTGGCGAAAGCCATGCTCACAGCCATTAAATTCGGGAATGTATCGGCGTGGCTTTTTTGGCAGTTGAGTCAGTCCACAACCGATGAGTTTTCTTTAATGAACACGGCCGGCGCGAAAAGTAAAAGATATTATGCCTCAAAGAATTTTTATAAATATATACGACCGGGAGCGATACGTTTTTCCGCTGAAGCACCGGATGGATCGAAAATTTATCCTGTTGCCTTCAGGAACGCCACGGATGGCTCAACCGTTTTGGTATTGATCAATGATAATCCCGATCAGGCGAAACCCGTTAAATTGCCTTCCGCCGGTCTTCCCTCATCTTTTGAAATGTATGCTACCAGCCAAAGCGATAATTGTGCGGACAAAGGGATTGTTAATACGGCAAAAACGCTTATGCTTCCTGCCAATAGCATAGTTACCCTGGTTGGCAAATAAAAGCCCGAATTTCAAGGTGACTGACGGCTAGCCTTTGATTTGTTTTCGAGCAGGAGCAGTGCGGTTTTGTGAGAAGCACTTTTTAACCATTTCTGTTCCCGGCTTTGATAGGGTGGGATCAGACTGCCCAGTACAATATCATCATATCCGTCGCCATCAATATCCCCTACATCCATGGTAAGCCAGTTTCCTTCATTAAATTCTTTAATGGTATAGGGTTTGAATGTCAGGTTTTTTGTCTGTTCCAGGTACACAAAGGATTCCTGCGGCTGATTGGCCGTATCAGGGAAAAATGAAATTGCGGCAATATCGAGATCCCCGTCATGATCAAAATCCCTGGCCATCGCTTTGTAACATCCATGGATGGGGAAAAAATATTTTTGGGTATAATTATTTTTACCGTCATTCAGGAAGATGTATATCCCGTGATAATTTTTTAATGCGTGGCTCGTCAAATCGCCGTTGTCACCGCAGGTATATAAAATGTCTTTAAAGCCATCTCCGTTAAAATCGTCCAGCTCAAAATAGCTCGATCCAAATATCGGAGGAAAGCGTAAAACTTCCCTGGTTTCGAAACTGCCATTTCCTCTGTTCAGCAAAAGAAAAATCCCTTCCTGCGCCTGCGCCATAAGCACCATGATATCGGGCCGGCCATCATGATTGAAATCACCCACATACGCTTTGATCGCTCCCGGCAGCGCCCTGATTATTTTCTCTTCCGTAACGCCGTTCTTTTCTTTTGTTACCCGGTACAAAGCGCCCCTGGTATTTCCAAAGCCGCAAACCAGATAATCCTGCTTTCCATTTTTATCCAGGTCGCACGCTATGGTCTGAACGGGCCTTGGCATGTTGCCAAGCAATTTAGCCAGATAAGATATCGTTCCATTTAGGGTGATCCGGAAGCTGTCTGCGGAACCTGTTTTAAGGTCGTTCGGGTTCATCATCCCGATGTTCGTCAGTATGCCTGTTCTTTCTCCGGCCTTTTGCAAAGACCCTCTAAAATTCATATCCACCACTACTTCGTGGATATCGCGTGCAGACAGCCGGTTCAGACCCGCATCATAAACACTTAACGAAGAATCAAAGGCATTACCCTGGTAAATCAGGTGGTTTCCAGGATCAATTTTGACGTAGGCGCTGCCCGGGAATTTACCAGGCGGCACCTCTACCCTTTTGACGTGGAAAAGAGGACTGAATTCGCGGATGGGAGCCCTGCTCTGCCCGGGCATGGAATCCGGGGAAGCGTTCAGATAATAATGCACAATCGCTCTCCAGTCAGCCACAGAAATGGCGGCCTTTTTATTATTTAACGGTAATTCATACAAATAATCTATTCCCAGTTGTTTGCCCATAGGTGGCAATACATTTTGTTTCCAGGATTTTTTATCTAAAAGCAAGGGATCGGGGAAAAGATGGCATGATCCGCAGTATATCCTGGCCAGTTGTTCGCCTTCCTGGCTTTCTTTATGAGTCGGGTGACAGCTCAAAATAAGAAAAAAGCTGGTTGGCAATAAGCAGCATTTTAATATCAGGTTGCTGAAAGAAGACATGGAGAAAGGCTGAATTTTACTTAAATGTAGTTGATTTTGCCATCGCATCATAAAGTTCTGAAACCCGCGTTCCTGCTGCACATAACAGCATAGATATCGTCAAATATTGCTTACTTTTATTTATTGTGTGCCGGCTGGAATCCTGCTGTGTTTCTGTACAAACCGGAAGACCGGCAGCACTTTTTCTTTTTAGTACATTTTATCACGGTTGCAATAAAAATGACCGCTTGAAAAAGATTATTGCTTCTCTTTGCTTTGCATGGCTGATTATTTCCGCAAGGGCGGCCTCTCCCTTACAGCCCGTTCAGCTGCTGTGTGAATACCAGTCAAATCCTTTGGGAATCGATATGGCTTCTCCGCGCTTCAGCTGGCAATTTCATGCCGGTGAAAGAAACCAGTTTCAGTCATCCTACGAATTGATTGTAAGTGACGACCTCAATGCCATCCATAAAGAAGCGGGAAATATATGGTCAACGGGGGACGTGGCATCATCCCAAAGTATCCAGATTGAATACCAGGGAAAACCCCTGCGGTCATTCACCAGATATTACTGGCGGGTAAAAGTGTTCAATCAGCGCCATGACGCATCTTCCTGGAGTGAGATCAATTGGTTTGAAACGGCCATGATGCATGCGGACGACTGGAAAGCGCAGTGGGTAAATGATGGCAGCACTTTACCCAAAATCGAAAGCTATCTTAAGGCAGATCGCATGCCTGTTTTCAGGAAAGTATTTCCGGTTGCAAAAAAAATTCTTTCTGCCAGATTATACATCAGTGGTCTTGGTTATTATGAAGCGTATCTCAATGGCAATAAAATCGGGGATCATGTGCTGGACCCGGGATTTACCACCTACAGCAAAGAGGTATTGTATTCGGTTTATGATATTGGTTCGCTGGTAAAAAAAGGGAATAATATTGCGGGTATTATGTTGGGCAAAGGCTGGTATAATCCCCTTCCTTTTAAAATATTTGGTCGGTGGAACCTGAGTGACTATCAGGAATCCGGACGGCCCTGCGTGAAAGCGGAGATTCATATCAATTATAAGGATGGATCGACAGCCATTATAGCCACAGATGAATTCTGGCAAACGGCTCCGGGTCCGGTTATCCGCAACAATGTTTATCTCGGCGAACAATACGATGCAAGGCTTGAACAAAAGGATTTCAGTGCCATGCAGACGGATAGCATGGTATGGAAGCCGGCGGTGAAGATTCAGGGGCCATCCGGAAAGCTGACGTTCCAGATGCAACCGGCCATAAAAATTACGAAGATCATTATACCAGTCCGGATTACAGAACCAAAGAAAGATACCTTCATTGTAGATATGGGTCAAAATTTTGCAGGCGTTGCGAAAATAAAAGTTAGTGGTCCGGCAGGCACGACCATCTCCCTTCGATACGGCGAGGATCTTTTCAACGATGGCTCGTTAAATTATCTGACCACCTGCGCCACCCAGATCAAAAAAGGAGGAATAAATGGTGGTCCGGGCTGCCCGGAAACCGCCTGGCAGGAAGACCGTTATACACTGAAAGGCGGAGGCCTCGAGACCTGGTCACCGCGGTTTACCTTCCATGGCTTTCGTTATTTGGAAATTACCGGTTGGCCGGGTAAACCCACACTCAAAGACATCGAAGGATTGCGGATGAACGCCGATGTGAAGCCGGCAGGAACCTTTGCCTGTTCCAACAGCATGTTCAACCAATTGCATGAAGCCATTCAATGGACCTTCCTGAGCAATCTCTTCAGCGTTCAGTCAGACTGTCCCGCCAGGGAAAAAATGGGATACGGAGGCGATATGGTGGCAACGGCCGATGCCTTCATCTATAATTTCGATATGGCCAATTTTTATCGTAAAGCCATTCAGGATTTTGCCAATGAACAAAGACTTCAGGGCGGTATTACGGAGATCGCACCTTTTACCGGGATAGCGGATAAAGGATATGGGGATGATTCCGGGCCCCTTGGATGGGAACTTGCCTTTCCCTATCTGCAGGAGCGTTTATATGATTTTTATGGCGACGAGCGTGTGATCTCAGATAATTACGATGCATTCAAAAAGCAGCTTGATTTTCTGAAATCCAAAACCATCGACGGTGTTTTTTACTGGGATATCAGTGACCATGAGGCGCTTGATGCGAAGCCCGAGGCCTTCAGCGCCGCCGCTTTCTACTATCATCATGTATGCCTGGCTGCCCGGTTTGCCTCCATATTGCATAAAACGGACGATTCGCTGAAGTTCAGCAGCCAGGCACAACAAATACGAAATACCATCGTGCAAAAATTCCTGGTAAAGGGCACCGGACGATTTGACAATGCCACCCAAAGCGCGCAGCTATTCGCCTTATGGTATGATCTCTCGCCGGAAAAGGAAAATACCATGAAGGTGTTAATGGAAGAATATGCCCGGCACGACTGGCATATCAGTACGGGGATATTTGCAACAAAAATGATGTTCGATGTATTGCGTGAAAATAATCTGAACGAGCTGGCGTATAAAATAGCCAACCAGCGCACGTATCCCGGATGGGGTAATATGCTGGAGCATGGGGCCACCACGTTATGGGAAACTTGGGCCTATCCAAAAGCCGACCCTTCGCAGAATCACCCGATGTTTGGCTCAATCGATGCATGGTTTTACCGCTCGCTGCTGGGCATCAATGGAGCGGCACCGGGATTTGAAAAACTGATCATCAAACCACAACCGGTTGCCGGGTTAACCTGGGCCAGGGGAAGCTATTCTTCCATAAGGGGGAAAATTGACGTGGACTGGTCAGTGACGGGTCATCACCTGATTTTAAAAACCACGGTTCCTGCTAATACCAGCGCCGAAATATGGATCCCGTCTGCAGACGGCATGGTGGCCGAAAGCAATAAACCGGTTAAAAATAACCCGGACCTTAAATTCCTGCGGATTGAAAACGGATACACCGTAGTGGAGGCCGGATCCGGCAATTATATATTTCAATCTGAAATAAAAGATATAACACACTGAATGCAGGAAGCATTCTGCACGCAGCGTCCGAGTATAAAACGCGAAGTCGCCTTTATTTCAACTTTAATGAAATGATTATGAGAAAAATATTAGTTTTTTGCTGTATTTCGTCCCTATCGATTGGTTACGCGCAGCTAAAACCGGCACGCCTGATTATCAGAGGCGATGATATGGGCTATACCCACTCCGGCAATCAGGCCATTTTGAAATGCTATACCGAAGGCATTGAAAGATCGGTTGAAGTGCTTGTGCCCTCTCCCTGGTTTCCTGAAGCGGTGAGACTGCTCCGCGAAAACCCGGGGATTGATGTGGGTGTTCACCTCACACTGACCAGTGAATGGGACAATGAAAAATGGCGACCGGTATCCGACTGCCCCAGCCTGCGGGATGCCGATGGTTATTTTTATCCCATGATATGGCTCAATAAAAATTATCCGGGACGGTCCATAAAAGAAAACAAATGGACATTGGCTGATATTGAAAAGGAATTTCGTGCACAGATTGAACTCGCCCTGAAAGAGATTCCCCGGATCAGCCATATTTCCAGTCATATGGGCTGCACCGATTTGAATGATTCCGTTCGTTCGTTAACCAGGCGTTTGGCCAAAGAATATAAGATAGATATTGATCCTCCCGAAAAGGGTGTAATCAATACCGGCTATGATGGTCCTCATAACAGTGCGGAAGAAAAAATACGTGGCTTTATCATTATGCTGAATAAGCTAAAACCGGGTAACACCTATCTCTTTGTTGACCATCCCGGGCTGATGTCGCCTGAATTGGAAGCGATCCATCATATCGGTTACGAAAACGTAGCGGCAGACCGGCAGGGCGTTACTGACACCTGGACAAATAAAAAAATCAGGGAGTTGATTGAAACTAAAAAAATAATATTGATAAGTTATGTGGATTTGCTGAAAGACTGAACGGTGATCTAATTGTACACGATGCCTGTGTTGGGTACAAGGAATCATCGGCAGCATACGGGCGAAAGTGGAAGTATAACGTCTTCCAAACCTTATTTCGTATCTTGGGATTTAAACTTCAAACATGGCCAGATCAACCGGAAGAAGTCCTGCAAAAGTGACCCTGAAAAAATCGGAATCATTCTCCCCCCCTACGTATAACCCATTCGATAGAAAATATGAAATAAAGAAGAATAGCGAAATTATCTTCTCTTCGGAGGATAAGGAAAAGGCATTCGAAGAATGGGAAAGATTAAAGAAGGATAACAGGCAAAAATGACGAGGCCAGGCGGCAAAATTATTGCTCGCGTTTTATTTTTCCAGTTGCCTTATCTGAAAGAGTATACCATTGAATAAGTACGTTCTCGAAATAAAATTCAATTAGAGATTGTTTCAGAAAGAGTTTAAAATGAGGCGAAGAAAATTTTATTTCTCGCCGCCCGGGCCTGGGATTCCTGAAACGGATAAAATCCCCCTTGAAGGGGGCGGTTTTGATCCGGCAGTCATAAAGTAACCGGTGCTCCTTCATCAACCGGTAAACCTTTTATGGTTAATGATCCAGCTTTTCTCTTTCAGTTCTCCGGTCATGTTGTGATATCCATACCCAAAAAATGTCTTCTCCTTTACCACCTTATAATAGTACAGTTGTTATTTCAGGACGGGTATTTACAATGCCTAAAGATTATTATATGCCTATACCGCAGAGAATTATAGATGGAAGCGAAGTTGTGATACACACAATACTAATTATTGAATGGGAGAAAGTGCTGGAAAATGTTGCGAAAATCGGCTTAGTTGGGTTACAGTTTTAATATCAGTCACTTGTAATCAAAATAATTTTATCGAATAACAAGGGATCTTGAATAGGCTATTGAACATCTTGAACATCTGAAAGCAATTGTTCTAAAATGAAAAATGAATAGTCTCTATCTTTATAAATTGAAGGTGTATGTTTAAACATAGTATATACAGTATAATTGTTATTTTGAGTGTGCTGATAATGGTGTTTGTGTATGGCTGTAAATCAGAAAATGACAGTAAATATTCAGAATGGACCACTTATCTTGGCGATAATTCAAGAAGTCACTATTCTTCACTTAATCAAATTGATACCAGTAATGTTCAGCGGTTAAAAGTAGCCTGGACTTATCATACTGGTGATGCTTCACCAAGGAGTGAAATAGAATGTAATCCAATTATAGTTGATGAGGTACTATATGGGGTTTCTCCACGTTTAAAATTGCTTGCATTAGATGCGACTACAGGGAAAGCCAAATGGGTATTTGATCCATTTTCTGATACATCGAAAGAAAAACGAATTGATGTTAACCGAGGTGTAATGTATTGGTCGGATGGTAATGATAAGCGCATTTTTTATACCGCCGGTTCTTTTCTATATTCAATAGATGCCAGAACAGGTAAAATAGTTCCTTCTTTTGGAGATCATGGTAGAGTTGATCTACATGATGGGTTAGATCGTGATGTGAAGGATCTCGGTATCGGGGCTACTTCGCCTGGGGTAATTTATAAAAATCTTTTGATATTGGGTTCACGTGTTGGTGAAGGACCGAATTCAGCTCCGGGTCATATCCGGGCCTATGATCTGCATACGGGAAAGCTGAAATGGATATTTCATACTATACCACATCCGGGAGAATTCGGTTATGATACCTGGGAAGATAAAGATGCCTGGAAATATATTGGGGGAGCTAATAACTGGTCTGGTATGAGTTTAGATAGGAAACGTGGTGTAGTATATCTTTCTCTCGGCTCTCCCAGTTTTGATTTCTATGGAGGATTACGGCGGGGGAAAGGCCTGTTTGGCAATTGTGTGCTTGCGTTGAATGCTGCAACCGGAAAATACATCTGGCATTATCAAACGGTTCATCATGACATATGGGATCGTGATTGTCCTGCACCTCCTAATCTGGTAACCATTAATCGAAACGGGAAAAAGATTGATGCTGTGGCACAAATTACAAAATGGGGAGTCATTTTTGTATTAGACAGAGATACCGGGAAACCCTTATTTCCGGTTGATGAAGTGCCTGTGCCGGATAGTTCAACGCTCATTGGAGAAAAGCTATGGCCTACTCAACCTATACCCCAATTGCCCAAACCTGTCTTTAAACAATCTTTTACTGCAGCGGATATTAATACTTTGGTACCTGAATCATCACAAAATATTGTACGGGAAAGGTTATCTAAAATGGAAACTGGCAGGCAATTTCTTCCACTAACGGTGAAGGGGCAGGGGACGGTGATTTTATATCCTGGTTTTGATGGCGGAGGAGAATGGGGCGGAGCATCTTATGATCCCGGTACTGGTTTTTTATATGTAAATGGTAGCCAGGTTCCGTGGACTGCATCCATGGCAAAAGTTATTCCATACGATAAGAACTTAAATGAAACGGTGGCCGAACATGGAAAAAGAGTGTTTGCTAATGGTTGTGCCTCCTGTCACGGAGAGAACAGGCAGGGAAGCACAAACTTTCCATCTTTACAACATATCGGTGATAAATATACTGCAAAACAAATCCTGGATATTGTGAATAATGGTGGAAACATGATGCCTCCTTTTCAACAACTTCCCATGAGTGATAAAAAGTCGTTGATTACATTTTTACTGGATCTAAAAACTGAAGGTAAAACGCCTTTTACTGGCAAAAAAGAAGAAGTCAACGGCCCGGAAAGATCACCCTTCATGCCTTATAGGATGACAGATCATCGTCAATTTCGTACCCCTGAAAATTATCCAGCCAACAATCCACCCTGGGGCATTTTAACGGCCATCAATTTAAATAATGGAGAAATGGTTTGGCAAAAACCATTAGGGGAGTATCCTGAACTAACAAAGAAAGGCATTCCTATAACCGGAACAGAAAATTACGGAGGCGCGGTTGTAACAGCAGGGGGCTTGCTTTTCATAGCAGCCACACTAGACGGAAAATTCCGTGCATTTGACAAAAGTAGCGGTAAGTTGCTATGGGAAACTGTACTTCCTGCGGCGGGGTTCGCTACACCCGCAACTTATGCCGTAAATGGGAAACAATATGTTGTGATAGCTTGTGGAGGTGGCAAATTAGATACCCGCTCGGGAGATACCTATATTGCATTTGCGTTACCATAATAAAGCAGCATCATAGGGCAAATATATTTTATGGATTTCTAACTTGATTGGAAATCAACAGTTACTTATATTTTTACATATTATTGAATAAAATAGAAATCATGAATTACACAAAAATTGAAAACCGTAAGGCCGGTTGGGGTTTATTAAAGTGCATGCTTTTACTATTTATTATGGCAAACAGCCAACTGCTAACAGCCCAGAAAAAGCTATGGTCTGATGATTGGAAATTAGCGATTGAGGCATGGACATTTCGCGATTTTACCCTTGCAGAAACTCTGGACAAATTAGACTCATGCGGTGTTAAGTATTTAGGAGGGCACCCTAACCAGGAAATAGGAAATGGTATAGAAGGAAACATGGATTATGATAAGATGACTGTGTCTTCTTGTCAAAAGGTATTGGATATGCTCAGCGCAAAGGGAATAAAGATGTTTTCTTATGGCGTAACAACTCCGCGTACAGACAGTGGATGGATACAGTTATTCCGTTTTGCAAAAATCATGGGTATTAAAACAATTTTAGCAGAACCAACGAAAGAGCAAATTCCCTTCGTTTCAAAACTGGCGGATGAATACAAGATAGATGTAGCTATTCATAATCATCCTAAACCTACTCGTTATTGGAATCCTGAAATATTGTTGGATGCACTTAAAGGAGCCAGCCCCCGTATCGGTGCTTGTGCTGATATAGGCCATTGGGTTCGTTCCGGTCTTGACCCCATTGAATGTATGAAAAAGCTGAAGGGTCATATCATGGAATTTCACATGAAAGATTTGAATGAGAAAGGTAACCTTGATGCGCACGATGTACCCTGGGGCACCGGTGTGAGCAATATTGCGGGCATAATGCGTGAAATGAAAAGGCAGGGTTTTAAAGGAATGGTTTCTGTTGAATACGAATACCATTGGCATAATAGTATACCAGAAATAATACCCGGTCTGGAGTTTTTTAAACGGGAAGCTAAAATGCTTTATAAAAACTAATTATAATTTTTTGAAAATTTGTACCGTTTATTGACATTTATTGGAAGATAGCCGGGATTTTTTATAGAATAACATTTTTATCTTTGATGCCAAAGTAGCAAACTTTAAAAGGCGATATTTAACTTCTTGAACATTTTTCTATTTCTGATATTTTGTAACTCATGGAGACCAAAACAATTCAACCGAAAAAATTATTTATTGCAAGTTGTCTTGCATTATTAGTTACCTCTCTATCGTTCGGCATTCGAGCTGGAATCATGAATAATTTGATGGTTGAGTTCCATTTGGATGCTAAGCAAATGGGACTCATAGCAGGGACAGCTTTTTGGGGATTTCCACTTGCCATTATTATTGGAGGAATGATTGTTGATATTGTCGGGATGAAGCGCTTATTGTTATTGGCCTTTCTATTTCATTTGATTGGAATTACTTTTACAATATTTTCATCAGGATTTTTAAGTCTATATATTTCTACCCTTTTTATAGGTATAGCAAATGGAACCGTGGAAGCCGCCTGCAATCCTCTCGTGACTACAATTTATCCAAATAATAAAATTACTAAATTAAATCATTTTCATTTCTGGTTCCCTGGAGGAATAGTTATTGGTACGATTATTTCATTCGGATTTGCAAAAATTAATATAGGTTGGCAGTGGCAAATGGCGATCATGCTCATTCCTACACTCATCTATGGGTATTTATTTTATAGACTTCATTTTCCCGAGACCGAACGTGTATCCTCTGGTGTATCTACAAAGGACATGTATAAGGCCGTATTGGCACCATTATTTATATTTATGACTATTTGCATGTTGGGTACATCCATTACAGAGATTTTTACCAATCAATGGGTAGGAGTACTACTTGAAAATGTCACTAAAAGTGCAATCTTGGTATTGGCTTTGGTTGCGGCCGTTCAGGCTTTTGGACGAAGTATGGCCGGATATGTGGTACACCGCATATCGCCTTCAGGCCTATTATTGGTATCGGCTATAATCTCTACCATTGGAATGTATTTGTTGAGTACTTTGAATGGAAGCTCCATATTTATTGGAGCGATAATTTTCGGTATCGGAGTTACCTATTTCTGGCCGACCATGCTTGGGTTTGTAGCGAAAAATGTACCGAAATCAGGAGCTTTAGGTATTAATATACTGGGTGGGCTAGGCACTTTTGCAGTATCAATATATATGTTTTTTATGGGGGGATATTATGATAACCTTATTGGAGTAGCATTACCGGCTGGTACAGACTTAGATACCTACCGCTCCGCAACAGCTGGTACCCCCAAAGCGGTGGCCTATTTACATGCACAATTAACAGCCGGCCCACAGGTTATAAGAGTTACGAATATTATTCCCCTTATTCTTGTTTTTGCCTTTCTTTTTCTATATATTTATATGAGAGCAAAGGAGAAGAAAACGGTAAGATCCTCTGCTCTTAATCAGAGCATTCAAGTCAAGTAAAACTTGATCTTTTTTAGTTTTCATTTGGTTTTTCGATTTGTATTTTCCCATTATTTTTTGCTGCCATTAGGAGGTATTGTTATCTGGCTTGAGCTTTATCATATCTCGGGTGTCGCCTTAAATATTTAATTAGGTTAACGCGTAAGGTAAAGGAGTAAATTCCCCTTTTGATTTTAGATATTCCTGAACCCAATAAGAGAATAATTCATCTCTTTTTTTATTTTTTATCTAACTTGCCACAATAGAACTACAAATATAATATTCACGATTTTATTTCGCTCTATGACCTGGCTTTTGTTAGTAACCCTTTCAATAACCTTTTATTCAACATATCTGTATTGTTATTAAAAAAGGCGTTCATATGGCGTATTTTAAAGGATAATTTATGAAATCCCCGCCTTTTTTTTGAGGTTTAACAATGACTTTATGGATTTATCAGGTATGACACCATGTTTATTTGGTGGAACATCTAAAAGAAAGTTGGCGCCCCGCTCTCTTATCGTTAAATATTGTTCCAGTAGTACTTCATCTGGCCGTGGGCAATCATTTTGTACATAGAACCATTCCTTACCGATCGGGTCACAAACTTCGCCGGGCATATAGTATTTTTTGCCTTCAATCTCGCGCCATTTTTCGTGTCCGGATTTAGGAGGAAGAGCCCTTTCAATCGCTATTAAATCGGAAGGCCATGCGTAAGCAATATTGTAGTCTTCGCCACTCCCAGTGCCACTATTCATCATAATGACTGCATCTGGTTGAAGCCTAGAAATATATTTATATAAATATGTTCGGTAACCTCTACCGAGTACACCAGGAATATCAATCCATACTTCCCCAATAGGTCCATATTGTGTCAGTAGTTCTGTTATTTGAGCAGTTTGAAATGTTTGATACATTGACGAAGTATAAGGTGCTAATGCTTCATTTTCTTTTGGAAAGTTATTCATTGCTGGAGACCACTTTAAATCTGAAGGAGTCTGACAACCAAACTTGTGATGATTATCCCAGGAACAATAATAAAACCCAGGTGTAACACCATATTTCTTACAAGCATTAACGAATTGCAAAACGACATCTGTCTTATTAGTACTGTTCGCCACGGTGTAGTCGGTATATTTACTTGGCCAAAGACAATGCCCCG
Organism: Chitinophagaceae bacterium; assembly: GCA_041691395.1. Taxonomy (GTDB): domain Bacteria; phylum Bacteroidota; class Bacteroidia; order Chitinophagales; family Chitinophagaceae; genus Puia. The sequence continues at coordinate 106,630 of JBEPUT010000002.1, read as the reverse complement.
CAACATGTTTAGTAGTAAGTACCGCATATTTCATTCCTGCTTCTTTTGCTACTGAAATCCATTGATCAACATCCAAATTATCAGGAGCATATAAAGAAAGATCAGCAGATCCATCTGGTAATTCTTTACCCTCATAAGTACTCATGCCAAAGTGAATAAACATGCCATAACCCAAAGATTCCCAAGTCTTTAATTTTCGAAGACTTAATCGTTGGTCACCTTTATCTCTCTGAATATTTCCGATATCATCAGTCTTTGCATTGAGTAAGGAAGGCACTCCAATAATCAAAGAGCCAGCTCCTAATACTGAAGATTTAATAAAACCTCTTCGTTTACTATTCATTGTCAAAAATTTATTTATTTTTATTTTAATAATCTGTAAGGAGGATGCCCAATAAGTGTTTCATTATGTTTCATAAGTAACTTCCTCTTATTCTCTGGAACCAAAGGTGATGAAGGTCTCCCCAATGTCGAAGCCATGTAAACTTGAATTTCGGGCTTTAAAAAAACAATTTGGCCTTCAGCTGATCGGATGATTTTTCCGATACTGCCGGGCTATTTCCTACCGCTGCAAATATCATCGGATCAGATGAAGGTGCCCCCGGCAGGGGAGCGTTCGATTGATCTTTAGCCAAATACTGTTCTACAAATTCTGCCGGTGTTAAATCGTTCAGAGAGCTGTGCGTTCTATATTCATTGTAATCCTTTCTCCAGGTCTCTATTTTTTCTTTGGCGTCCTCCAAAGATAAGAACCAGTGGGCATTTAAGCATTCATCACGAAAACTTCCGTTGAAAGATTCAACGAGCGGATTGTCGGTCGGTTTTCCGGGTCTGGAATAGTGCATCGTTACCTTATTTTCATAGGCCCAGCGGTCCATTTCCTTCGAAATAAATTCACTTCCATTGTCGGTTTGTATTTTTCTGGGTACAATGTTTCTTGTCATTTTTATCCGGTTCAAAACTTGCACGACATCCGGTCCTTTAAGCGACTGGCCAACATAAATCGCCAGGCACTCCCGACTACAATTATCCACTACAGTTAAGGCCCTGAATTTTCTGCCGTCGAAGAGAGCATCAGATACAAAATCCATCGAAAAACATTCATATAACGCAGTATTCATAGGCCTTCCCGGCCGATTTGCTGCCGTCTTACTTCTGCGCGGACGTTTACTTCTCAGGTTTAATCCCTCCTCGATATAAACCCGGTAGGTACGTTTATGATTGTCTCGCCAACCTTCCCGTCGGAGTAATATGAAAATCCTTTCATGACCATAGCGAATACGTGCTTCAGCAATGTCCCTCATCCGTTGTCGCAAGGCCTGGTCGTCTCTTCGATGTGCTTTATAATACATTACCGAATGACCCAGCATCATCACCCGACAGCTCTTACGCAGGGAAACCTGGTAGTCGCGGCTGAGCTGCAAAGCTATCTTTCTCTTCTGAGCCGGCGTCAAAACTTTTTTTTTAAAACGTCCTGCAACATCTGTTTATCCAGGCTCAGATCCGCAACCATTTTCTTGAGCCTGCCATTCTCATCTTCCAGCTGCCGCAGGCGGCGAAGTTCCGTCGGATCCAGGCCGCCATACTTCTTTTTCCAGTTGTAGAAAGTCTGCTGGCTTACGCCGAGTTTACGGCATATCTCTTCCACAGATACCCCGGACTCCGATTGCTTGATCGCAAAGACGATTTGCGCTTCAGTGAATTTTGACTTCTTCATGGGCAATTTTTCTTACTTTAAGTTATGAATAATTACCCCGATTTTTCAAGTTCTGATTGTTTCAGTTTCTAAGGAGAATGTTCAGTTTTTCGGGAGAAGGTCAAAATAACTTACTGCTTACTGGAAATGATAAAATTGCCAGAACCTAAATTCATCGCTACACGACCGGATAGGTAACCTTTTTCATCTATAATCTTTAAGACATCCTCTTTCTTTAAGTTCTTCCCATTTAAAAATATATGATCTATATTATTGCCAGGAATATATATTATAGCTGTTGTATTGGGTGGAATTGAAAAATTCCACATGAATTTTCCAGAATCAATCTTCCATTCACTAGCTATAATTCCATATAAGGATTTAAATGAGGCTTTTACATACTTAAGATCTCCAACAGGTTCAGGTTTTAAAATAATATGCTTGAAGCCTGGTTTATCAGGATCATAATTGATCCCGGCAAGTGTTTGAAAACACCAAGCCTCAAAATTACCGGAAAGAATTTTTTGACTTTCTCCGTTCATACCGGGTCCCGCAGTATCACCGTCCCATAACTCCCAACTGGATGTAGCCCCTTTAGATACCATATAACCCCAACTTGGACGGTCAGTTTTTGTTGCAATTTCATAAGCAACTTCAGGGTGGCCAATAGCTGTTAATACCTGCATTTCCCACTGCATACCAATTAAACCCACAGAAGTGTGACCATTTCGTGTTTCAACAATATCCTTTATTAGATTGGCAACTACTTTATCAAGATTTTCAGCCGGGACAAGTCCAAAAGCCAATGGAAGAACATAGGCACATTGGGAGCCGCTTAAATAGATACCATTTTTCTTATCAAGAAACCGGTCATTGAATGCCACTGCAACCTTATTTGCCAATTCTTTAAAATATTGTTCGTCATCTTTGTAACCCATTATTCTCGCAGCTCTCTCCACTAATCTGCAATTATTGTAAAAGTATGCAGTACCCATCAAGGGTCCAGGTGTTTGCTCACCGGATCCTCCAATATTGATTGCGTTCACCCAATCTCCATTATCGCATTCGTCTGTAGTATAATCAGTCTTTAAATAGGCTTTTTGAGTAAATAAGACAAAACGCTTCATCATTTCAAAATTATCCTGCAATATGCGATCATCCCCATAAAAATTATAATACCAATCCGGAATAATAGTTGCAACACTTGGCCACAAAATACCTTTATCGGATTTCCAATATTGAGGTGATATCTCCGGCAAACTTCCATCTTTACCCTGGTCCACTCTGTAATTATGCAAATAATTATTATAGAACTGAGCCACATGATATACCCACCCTTCGCTTTCCGAAGTTTTCGCAGGATGACCACTCCAGGGCATACGTTCATCTCTATCCGGCTCCATAGGTAAACTTCTATCTTGCATCTTCGTCCCCCATTTATCATTCAGGTAAATACGATTTAATAATTCATTTGAGCAGGTAAATCTTCCGACCTCTTCAAAATCAGTATGAATAACGAGTCCGGCAAAATTATTTAAGTCTGGAATCCCAGGAAATCCTTCCACTTGTACCCATCGGGTCGCGTTACCCCGAAAACGCGGATTCCATTCCTCCGCACCCTTCCCTTTTAAAGTATAGATATCCATGTTGAGAGCACTTCGATCATTTCGGTATTTTAAAGTTCCGTCGGGCAGCACGTTAAAACTTGTATGAAGTTTTACCGCGGTTCCGGATGGGCCCGAGACTTTTAAACGCACCGCACCATAAAAAGCCTGACCGAAATCAACCATCCATATACCTGGCTTGGGGTTTAAAATTCTTTTGGGCTTAATAATCTCAGTTATTCGCATGGGTTCGATCATCTGAGATTCCAATTTGCCCCCGGGGCTTTCTAATATCTGCACTGGCTTCCAATCTTTGTCATTGAAACCGGCAACCGACCACCCCGGCATTTCGAGTCTTGCATCATATTCCTCTCCATCATATTCATTGCTTGAGCGTATAGGCCCGTCAGCTGTTACTTTCCACTGCTTATCAGATTCAATTATTTTCTTAGTACCATCTTCAAATTCAATATGAAGCTGTAATAGTAGCCTTGGATAACCATAATTATGGGTTAGACCCGGAACCTTAATCCGCGGCGCAAAAAAGCGGCCGTTACTCAATATAACCCCGATCGCATTATCACCTTGTTTAACTTGGGAAGTCACATCAAAAGTAACATACAACAGTCGCTTATCATAACCCGATAACGCAGGGTTCATTATCTGATCACTAATCAATTTCCCGTTAATATATAAATCAAAAAAACCTAATCCACATACATAGGCAGTTGCGCGAATAATTTTTTTATCTAAATTAAATTCACGCCTCAGCATTCGAGCTGCCAGACGACGATGTTCAGAATTAGAATCGATAATTTCTGCACTACCATCTAATCCTATCCACTTGGCCTTCCATTGTTGAGGATTTAATAGCCCCATTGACCACATGGCTGGTTCACTCCAGGTAGAAACTATTTCATTGCCTTTGTCGGACTTAGTCCAAACACGTACCTTCCAATAACATCGCATTTCAGATGTCAGAGGCTTTCCGGAGCCAAGACCACTAATCGAATCTCCATAAGCAATATGGGTCGATTTGTCAGTTAGCACTTTTTTACTGTCACATAAATCACCTATATTATTTTTGAGTAAATCGGATGAAGAAGCCACCAATATTTGATAGGCTGTTTGTTTAATTCCTTTCAATTCACTTTCTTTAGACAAATTGATTTGCCACCCAAGTCTGGGATTAATTACATCTATTCCTATTGGGTTATCAAGGTATTCACAACGCAGATTTGTCACCGTTAACTTTTCATTTTTCACGTTACATGCAGTTACGTAACTCATCATTAAAAATATCAGCGTATACCAAATGGGTTTCAATTTATTCATATTAATAAGTAATTATTGTTGTTAAATTTATTTGTTTCTTGTGATGATATAAACTCAATCTCCTAATAAACGGCATTTAATTATTCATATCTAAATTATTACTTCCTTTTCGCGAGAGATTGACTGGAAGGCCATGAGCCGTTGCCGCTCTACTGCCGTATCGAATGCTCATTTTGAATAGTCAGAGCAGTTCTTACAAGCTGGTTAATTTGTGAATGAATTTCGCTTACTCGATTGGCGGCAAAAATGTCGGTAAGAATTTCAGTAGATTTCATGGTAAAAGTTTTGACCCAAAAAAACCGACCTGTTTAGCAAAAACTTTGCATAATCGAGCCAAAATAGTTCGCAAAAAGCGACCCCGGCTGCGCGGGTTCCTGTTACCGGTGGCTTATGCCATACGGCAACCGAACCCGAAGAACGTACGTATACAAGTATGAGCATAAAAAAAGACACATTTTATACGTGTCTGATTATTAGTGACCCCGTCAGGATTCAAACCTGAAACCTTTTGATCCGTAGTCAAATGCTCTATTCAATTGAGCTACGGGGCCTTTATGAGTGCCGGAAACAAAAGTTTCACGGACCTCAGGGGCGGCAAATATAAGGCATAAATTTTTAAGCAAAAAACCTGGCTCTCCTTCTGCTTTCCCCCCGTTTTTGTTGTATTGTTGCTGCCGTTCTTTGTGCTTTGTATACTGTCTTCCAATTCCCAGCGCAAAATAAATGAAGTTCCTGCAGCTCCCTTCATCAAAAAAAACCGGCAAGCTCGCCCTGCTTCCGCTGGCAGCCGTTATTTTCTTTACGGTGTCCGGGGGGCCTTATGGCATTGAACCCCTCATCGGATATGCCGGCAGCTGGGCCATTCCCCTCCTGTTCATCATCCCCTTGCTCTGGGATATTCCCTGCATCCTCGCCATGCTGGAATTAAACAGCATGATGCCGGTGGAGGGCGGTTACTATCAATGGGTGAAACGCGGACTCGGCCTGAGATGGGCCTTTTATGAGGGCTGGTGGACCTGGCTCTATACTTTTGTGGACCTGGCCATTTATCCCGTGTTCTTTGTTGAATACGCTGCATTTTTCTTTCCCGGTATCGAAACTTACAAAATTCCGGTCTGCCTGGCAATCATCTGGATCAACGCGGGACTTAATATCCGGGGCATCGTTTCCGTTGGGAAATCCGCCGTTTTCCTGACGATACTGGTAATGGTCCCTTTTCTGCTTCTTTTGCTAACCGGCATTATCCATCCGGTGCATGCAATGGTTCTGCATCCCGGCGCGCCAGGCGGATTTTCTTCCTTCAGCATGGCGCTGTATATCATCATCTGGAATTTTATCGGCTGGGATAATGCCAGCACCTATGCCGGCGAAGTGGACAGGCCGGTGAAATCTTATTTACTTTCTATTCTGATTGCCTTTTCGGTCATCTACATCATTTATATTGTGGTGACCTGGCTTGCGCTACATTCGGGTATTCCGGGAGAAATGCTGACAGAAAAAGGGATTCCTTATCTCGGCATCGTTATGAGTGGCAAATGGCTTGGCGCCTTGCTCTCCGTCGGCGGCATGGCCAGCATGCTCGGCATTTTTATTGCCGTCCTGCTTTCTGTTTCGCGGGTGCCTACCGTGATGGGCAGCGACAAACTGATTCCTAAAGTTTTCACCAGGATGCATTCCAGATATCAAACTCCCTATGTCTCGATCATCACCTGCGCGGCAGTAGTGAGCTTCCTGATCCTGTGGCCCTTTTCCGATCTGCTGGTGATTGATATTTCCCTTTATGGCGCCGGCATTTTCCTGGAGTTCCTGGCACTCATCCGGCTGAGAAAAATAGCGGCACTGGAATCAAGGCCATTTAAAATTCCCCTTCAGCAAAGAGGATTGGTTTTTTTATTTATGGCGCCGCTGCTCGTTTTCTCGATTGCCCTCGGTGGCCTATTGCTGGGGTCGGGACAGGGTTTTAAGTCTGCCTTAATTGCGATCGGGGCGATTTTATCGGCACAGGTTGCCTGGTATGTCATAGAGAAAACAAAAAGTAAAAAACGGATTTAAAAAATTATTGTGGCTGATGCCGGATCAATCCATTGATCAGTTGCTGCACTTTTCCGGGACTCTCTTTTTCCACTAAATAAAATTGTCCCCCGCCAGATTCATCCCATGTATTGGATCCGTCGGCAGCGATTTTTATCCTGCCCTTTTTCAATGTATAATAAGGCTGATATCCGATGGCTGCCACCAACACGGCGGTTTCGTCCCAGCTTTTTCTGCCGGCACTGTCTTCTGCTGCCAGCGGAATGCAGATGCGGAATACATCTTTCACCGGGCTGTGCCGGATGGATTCCTGGTGGATCAGGGGAATGCCCGTTTTTATTTTCTCCCCGATCTCAAATCCGGTAAACAACACTTCGGTCGGCCAGTGATCGTAGCTGTATGCCGAAGAAGCCGCATCCTGGAACACGTTAAATTCCCTTCCGGCAGGAAATTTTCCGGCCATACTGACCAGCCGCTTCACCTTTTTTTTCACCAGTTCATATCCGCTGAGTGTAGAATATTGATCCGGTCCCGATTTCAGCAGGGCGGCCAGGTTGGTTAAGAATCCGACAGTGACAATGGTGATGGTCTTGTCCGGATGCGACGAGAGGATTTTCCGGTAGAGATCAACCGGCTCCATCACGGCCGCATTACTTTTAATATGGTGCGGATAACGGGCAACGAGTGTGTCCGTCCAGTGTTGCCAGTCCCTGAGCATCAATCCATTTTTGTGGGGAACCGCAATGGGCATCTCCTTCCGGCGGAAATAGGTATTGAATACATTCATTACGGCAGCTACGTGGTCATACCGTGTGCTGGCAATGGTGGCCAGAATATGTATTTTACCCTGGTCAGCAAATGCATGCAGCAGCGTAATGGCGCCCACGTCATCATAGTCGGGGCCCATATCCGAATCGAAAATAAGGTCGGCCGGATGAAAAACGCCCGCATTTTTTACATCCTTTCCCTGGCTCCGGCCCTGTAAGCAAAAGCTGATGCCCGGGATAAAAACAATCCATTTTAAGAAATTCAAACGCATACGCTACATATATTGATTATTTCGGCTAGCCATTAACGTGGAAGTGCAAACGCTACATAGGCATCCCCGGAAACCAGTTTCATTTTTCCGCCGCCACAGGCGATCACGATATATTCCCGGCCATTGATTTCGTAAACGGCAGGCGTCGCAAATCCGGCAGCCGGCAGATCCGTCTCCCATAATAATTTTCCGGTTCTTTTATTGAAAGCCCGGAGTTTTGCGTCTTTGGTGGCAGCGATGAACAGGAGACCACCTGCTGTAAGGGCAGGTCCGCCGTAGTTTTCTGTTCCTGTGTTCGGAATATCTTTACCTTCCTTTGCCAGGGCCAGCTTTAGACTATCCTCGTTCCCCAGCGGAATGCTCCAAATATGATCCCCGCTGTTCAGATCAATGGCAGTCAGGGTTCCCCAGGGTGGTGACAGGGCCGGCAATCCGGATTTCGAAACGAACTTATTGTATCCGGAAGTCGTATAAGGAACCTGACGGAATTTTTCTGATTCGGATAAAGATTGTACAAAGGGTTTTTTCTGATCCTTTTTGTTGTTCAGGATAAAAGAAGCCAGCGCCTCTTTCTCCTCCGGGTTTAAATAGGAAAAGGCCGGCATCATTCTCCTGCCTGCGTTGATAAAGCTGATAAATGCGGGCTTATCCAGCTTTTTATTGATATCCAGTATCGAAGGATAGTTTCCGCCGCCTTTGCGGTCAGGACCGTGGCACGACATACAGTTTTGTTTGAACAGGCGTTGCCCGGCCTCACCGGAATTCTCTTTTTTATTTGGTATATTATTTACATCCAGCGTTTTTGAAATCCAGGCCATCTGGTTGGCATTCACATAGAGTAAACCTGACTCCGGATCAACGGCAGGACCTCCCCATTCGGATCCCCCGTCAAATCCGGGAAAGATCAGTGTTCCCTCCTTGGATTGTGGCGTGAACATGCCGGTATGGTAGGTAGACAATTTTTGTTTCACATCCGCATATTCTTCCTTTGACAAATAAGGATTGAGGTCTTTTTCGCCAAAGGACTGTCTGACGAATGGCAACGGTTTGGACGGAATGGGTTGTGTGGGCCATAGTTTTTCTCCGGTCAGTTCGGTTACCGTATCCACAGGCGTTTCCACCACCGGAAAAAGCGGATTCCCATTTTCCCTGTCAAACAGAAATACATATCCTGTTTTGGTTGCCTGCGCTACGGCATCAATGGATTTTCCATCATGATGAACGGTCAGCAGCACGGGCGCGGATGGTGGATCCCAGTCCCAGGTATCATGATGAATAAACTGATAGTGCCATTTTAATTTCCCGGTGGTCGCATCCAGCGCAAGCAGACAGTCCCCGTATAAATCAGTACCCTTTCTTTTGCCTCCGTAAAAATCGGCGGAGACGGAGCCAAGGGGAACAAAGGCGGTACCCGATTTTGGATCCACGGTCATACCCATCCAATTATTTGCTCCACCTGTGTTTTTCCAGGCATCTTTATCCTCCCAGCTTTCATAACCCGGTTCTCCCGGCTGCGGAATGGTATGAAATATCCATTCTATTTTTCCGGTGCGCACATTATAGGCACGGATGTGCCCCGGTGCCGCATCCATTCCTTCAGAAACCCGCGTACCGGCCAGCAGCAGATCCTTATAAACCGTGGGTGCAGAAGTGGCCGTTACAAACAAACCGGCCGCATCTCCGCCAAGTCCTTCCCGAAGGTCAACCATTCCCTGGTTACCAAAACCCCGGATCAGTTTACCCGTCTTCGCATCTATGGCCCGGAGGAATGACCCTGCTGTATAAAATATCCTGTCATCTCCTTTGTTGTCTGACCAGTACGCCACGCCCCGGCAATTGTTCAAAATAAAATAGGATTTTTTATCTCCCGGAATCGAATCGAATGGCGCATAGGACCAGATCAGGTTACCCGTTGCCGCTTCCAGGGCAAAGAGTTTCAACTGCGGCGAAACGCCATAGAGAACGCCGTTCACAATTACGGGGTTGCATTGTATCTGGGAATGCGCCGCCGTATCCACATCGCCTGTATGATGGATCCATGCCATCTGCAATTGCTGTACATTGGCCGTATCTATTTGTTTTAGGGAAGAATATTTGTTGCCGGTGGAATTGCCATTCACTATTTTCCAATCTGCATACCGGTCAGGGGAAGCGTGACATCCTGCCAGAAACAGCAGGATGCCAAATACTACAAACACATAGAGATTCATTCGAAGCGTACCGGGTTTATTCATCGCGTGTGTATTATGCTCTCCAATAAAATCATCCCATGCTGCAATCCCCTGTAGCTATTGTAAATTAAGATACGCTCAATTTTCCTGCTGCCCTCCCGCTTTAAAACAATGCCGGGAATTTTCCCCGTCCGCAATATCTCTGTGCCCAGCCAGAATCCGAAGGAGGAAGCGGTGCAATATTCTCCGGACAAATGTTTGAACCGGGCAATGGAAGCAGTCTCAGGAAATAAAGATTCCGCAGCATCGTAATATTTTTGCAGTCTGCTGTCCCCGTTTTCACCGCTGATCAGCAGATCAGGCGCATTTTCGGAAAAACCGGTTTGATGTAGAAACTGTTCCAGGGTATTGCGGACGAGATTTTCATCGGTGCTGTGCATGGTTAGCAGTGCGACCACGCGGGCCTCAGCACCTGCGGCTTTGCCGGATACCGTCATCATAAAACAACCTTCTCCTGCAATAGTGCCTGCGACGGGGGTTTCGAATAATTTATCATTGGAAATGACGGCTTCGCGGAAACATCCGGCCAGTCGGTCTATATTAAAATTATAAGCAGAGATTTCGTCCACCGATCCCACCAGGTAGCTGTTCTCCACATTTTCTTCCAGTTGCATGATGGCGTCCAGCAAAGCATTTTCAAAGGCAAGTCCGCGGTGTGTATGTGTGCAATTGTATTTTTTATTTTTGGTGATCAGGGCGATCTGTGCGGCAGGCGCATTCGAGGTGCTCTGCACAAAATTCCCGGGAGTCAGCAGCCCTTCCTTGTATTCAATGATCTGATTCAGGAACTTGATGCAGTCTTCTATACCACCATTGGCGGTGCCGATAATTATCCCGTCGGGTGCGGGCCCGTTTTTCAGTAAGGGGAGCGCCGCGCCCACGCTCAATCTTACCGCCTTACCCATCCTGCGCAGCACACCGGGCGGAATATCCGCATAAACCGGTTCCGTTATCTGCAGCATGTTGTTTTTGGATGCCATCAACCGGTTGAGATCCGCTTCCGGATGGGTTTGCTGAGGTGAGATACAGGCGGTTTTATGAATGTACAGCATGATTACGGCTTTGAAAAGATGAGGGTTGTGCAATTGCCGCCGAATCCAAAGGAGTTGGACATCACATGCCTCACCGCTTGTTGGCGATAATCTTGCAGGGGAATGAGGCCTGTTGAAGGAATGGGCTCCGAGAATTGCAGGGATGGGTATATTTCCTGATGCATCAGGCCCAGCACCGAATAGATGGCTTCTATGGCTCCGGAGGCGCCCAGTGTATGTCCTGTAAAAGATTTTGTGGAAGCGAATGGCGGCGGTGTACCGAACAGGCGCTGCATGGCGACGCTTTCGGTTTCATCATTATTTTCGGTTCCCGTACCGTGTGCATTGATGTAGCTGATTTCGTCCGCTTTTAGTTTTGCCCTTTCCAAAGCTTCCTTCATGGAAAGATAAGGCCCCTCTCCCTCCGGAGATATCGAAGACGGATGATACGCGTCGTTGCTGTTTCCGAACCCGCTGAGTACGGCGTAAATTTTTTTCCCTTTTACATCTTCTTCCCGTTCTAAAACCAGGAATGCCGAACCTTCACCGAGGTTCAGTCCGTTGCGGTTCCGGTCGAATGGCGCACATAAGCCGGATGAAAGAATGTTCAGGGCATTGAATCCGTTGATGGTAAACTTAGCGAGACTGTCTGCACCGCCCACGATGGCTCTTTTTGCGTATCCGCGTTTTATGAGGCGGGCGCCATAAAGAATGGCGTTGGCGGAGGAGGAACAGGCGGTGTTGATGGTACTGATCTCACCAGTGATGCCAAATCTCTGCTGAGCAGCCAGCGTAACGGAAGCATAATCATAGGATGAGGTGTAAGGGGATCCGTAATTCCTTTCATGCGCATCCCGAAATAATTCATCCGTGAGGCACATGCCGCCAACCGTTGTAGCTCCTACCAATGCCGTATCCCGGAAGGCCAGTTGATCCGGGGTGAGGCCGCTGTCCTTTACCGCCTCTTCTGCCGCATGTAATACCAGCAGTCCGGTGCGCGTAATAGCACTGTCAGGATGGGTAAACAGTTTTTCCCGGAATGTTTCCGAAGAAATTTTTATTTCTCCGCAGGGCAGTTTTCCGGCGTAGGCGGTGGGATAAAATTCAAGCCGGGAGATGCCGCCTCTTTTATTTTTCAGGGAATCCCTGTTTTCCGCAACGGAGTTTCCGATCGCACTGATAATCCCCATTCCCGTAATCATGATCCTGCTCAATATGCGATGTTTACTTCGTTCTGTTTTTTTCAATGTAATCTACCATCGTGTTCACATTCACCAGCACTTTCCGGCCTTCCTTCGGATCCTGTATATTGATGCCGTATTCCCGGGATAGCATCACAATCAATTCTATGGAATCAATGGAATCCAGTCCGAGTCCTTCCCCGAATAGCGGTTCTTCATCCCTGATGTTTTCCGGTTTTACAGTTGTTAAATTCAGGAATTTAATGATTTGTTCTTTTACCCGTTGCTTTAGCTCAGCTGTCTCCATAGTTAATCAAATTAAATTTTTCTTCTTTAATCCGTATAGTGTGAATAATTGAATGCCAATGGTTATCCCTGCTAAAGATAGAATATTCGTAAATACATCTTTCAGTTTTCCCCCTTCCAGAAATAAGGCGTAATAGGCTTCCAGCCCCCAATGCATCGGAGATATCCGCAGCATCTGCTGCATATTGGCGGGCATTGCAAAAGATGGAACCAGCAATCCCCCCAGGGCAGCCATAATGATGATGGATATAGCCCCGAATCCGTTGGATTGTTCCGGTGTTTCAGAAAATACGCCCACACAAATGGCATAGCTGGCGGCGCACCAGCCACAGGCCAGGGTAACGAGGATCAGTCCCGGTATATCACCCGGTAAATGAAGGGTCGGCAAACCGATGTACGGAAACAGCAGGTTACCTACCGCAAAGATGACGGTTGCCTGTAAAAACGTGACCATGACATAGACAATCTGCTTCGAAAAAAGTGCGTTCAGATAACTGGATGGCAGGGTCTTGAGCCGTACAAAACTCCCGCTGATTTTTTCACGAACCACACTGCTACCCAGGGAGACCACTACAAAAAACATCGCAAAAATGGTCCAGGCCGGCACGTTGTGCTGGGAAGCATTTGGTACCACCCGGCTCCCGCTTCTGGATACCGGAATCTCCGTTATCGGGATCTGGCCGAATAGGATATCCTTCTCCAGGTCCGGCGGAATCGAATGACTGTTGACCTCATTGTAAAGGGTTTTCACAATGGCCTCGCCCTGGATCACCTGGACTGCGGAATGAAAGGCGCCTTCGATGGACTGCCTGAACGAGGGTTGCATTACCGGATGGTAAAACATCAGGAGGGAATCCGGCTGAGTTGCATGGAGATTTTTATCTTGTGAAAGCGAATCGGGATCTTTTAGTGCTCGGGAAGCGATATCAACAGCCCGCTTTTGAATGGACGACGAAAAATCAACCGGAATTACGACGGCCACCAGCGCGTCTTTCACGTGCATCTGCACGGATATCTCTTTGTCCGAAGAGGGAGTTTCCAGGGGCAATAGCCTGAACATGCCGATCTTTTCCAGGGCCGACAGCAACCGGGCTCCTTCCGGCCCCTTGTCGCGATTGAAGGCCAGCAGGGTGATCTTGTTGTTGTTCACCAGTTCAAACGTGCTGTTTTGCACACTGGTGATCACAATCACCAGCAGTACGGGCATGAAAAACATCATGAGCAGCCCGATCCGGTCGCGCATGAGTATTTTCAGATCCTTGATGATGCTGGCTTTGAGTGTATGCATGGTCAGTCCCTGAATCGTTTACCCGTGAGTTCCAGAAACAATCCTTCCAGCCCATCCTGCCGGTGTTCTTTCAGCAGTGTAGCCAGCTGATCGTGGGCAATAATTTTTCCGTCATCCATAAGCGCTATTTTCTCACACAATCCTTCCGCTTCTTCCAATTGATGCGAGGTATATACCAGGGTAGTTCCCTGACGGTTCAGTTCTTTTAAATACTGGATTATGGCATGCCGCGATTGCACGTCCACGCCCACCGTGGGCTCATCCAGGAATAATACTCTGGGACGGTGCAAAACCCCTATGGCCAGGTTCACCCGACGTTTCATGCCACCAGAGAATGTATGCAGATATCTGTCTTTCACATCAGTAAGACCAAGTATCTCCAGTAATTCTGAAGATCTTTTTTTTATCTCGATTTTGCTTAGGCCATACCAGGCGCCAAAGAAAGCCAGGTTTTCGCGTGGGCTCAGTTCGGCATAAAAAGAATAATCCTGCGGTACAAAACCGAATAGTTTATTGACTGACTTCGGGTGTCCATTCATTTCATGCTCCAGCAGACGAATGCTCCCCTTTTTATATTTAAGCAGGCCGGTCATCAGCTTCATCAGCGTTGTTTTACCTGCTCCGTTGGGACCGAACAATCCGAAACGCATACCATCAGGAACGTCCAGGCTGAACTCCTCAAACTGAACTCCTTCCTGCTTGGGATAACTGAAGCTGAGGGAGCGGATAGCTATGGCGGAAGTGTTCATGAAGACCACTTTATTTTGGACAGGGCCACAAAGGCGCGCTTTTCTATATCAGCAGCCGTCAGCAGGAAATCACTCATGGTATCGAAATCGGCCTGGGATCCGAGGCGACCCTTATAAATGCCGGCAGCCTGAACGGCGGCCGAACGCCATACATCGCCCGACTGGGTGAAGAGTAAGGAAATTTCCAGCAATTGATCGAGTGGCTGATAGGCATGTGCCTCTTGTAAAAAGGCCCCGTAGATGAACCGGAAACCACCTCCGCCGGTGCCGATCTCTTCCTGCATCCTGACCAGCTGGGCCAGGTAACTGCCGGCTTTCTGGGGACCGAGTTTGTCCCGCCACATCCGTATTTTTTTTGCCGTATACCGTATGCCCCGGATACCTGCGATATTTCCGGGTATATGCAACATATCGCGGACGTTTCGTTTGATTCCGGTGCGTATCGCTTTTCTTACCTGATCATCGGTAACAACACGTTGTTCTTTCGGATAATACAGCTGGCCATGTGGTGCAAATGCCCCCTTGGCAAATCGCACTCTTTCGAGCTCATAACTGCTCAGGGAGGTCGCCATTTCCATCACAGGATCGCTGATCAGATAATTATCTTCTTCTTTCCCATATACGATCAGGTTATGGGCATTGAAATGGAAACGGTATTCCTTAGGAAAATAAGTAAGATAATAAACGCCCACCTGGCAGCCGACGGGCTGACCCGCCTGAAGGCATTCCATCAGCACCTTTTCGGCTTCTGCGGCGGACCGGAATTTCTTTCTTTCCACGGGAATATTCAGCGCCTTACAGGTTCTTTTAAAAATAAGTCCGGGCTGGGTACGGAAGGCGATTGCCGGACCATTATTGATCTTCATGAACGGGATGTAAACAAAGAATAATCCCGATCCGATACCGAATGCCAGCGGTTCGGTGATCTGGTTAACGCCGTGATGCCGGAGAAGGCTGGTCGTTACACCGTTTTCGCAATGCGCAGCCTGCTTGTGCTGAAAATCAAGCTTCATTCGATTTTATGTTTTTTAAATTCTGAATGCTTACCTCAAAAAGGTCCGCATATTTCTTCAAATGCGATTCAGAAAGCTTTTCAAAAACAGCATAGCGGAGGTGCCTTTTCACCTGCCATTTCCAAAAACCGGTATACCCGGCAATGATCGGAATATCCATAACGTGGAGCTCCATATAATACAACAAAGGGCTGGCTTCCTTGTCCAGCACACGCTGCCTGGCCGATTGAATCCGCTGATGCACATCATCCCAGGCCACGTCCAGTGCCGATGCCTTCACGTGCCATCCATTACTCAGTGCTGTTCCGTAATTGCCGGACTCATCCACGGCATAACAGATCTCTTTGGTGACTTTTGCCAGCGCGCCGGAATCCTGGGGGATTTCTTCTTTTTTCATCAGGAAGTATTTTTAAGGTTGATAATAGATGGTGGATGGTTAATGGAAACCGGGTGCGGATTTACAATTAAAATCCATCCACTTTTCTCAACATACCGTAAGCAGCGCATACATATAAGAAAACCGGGAGCTTTCAGGAACCAGCAGCAGAATTTTCTGTCCCTTCTTCAGGTTTTTATTGTGGAATACTTCGTCCACCATGAAATAAACGGATCCAGCACCTACATTCCCCAGGTTGCTCAGGTTGGTAACCCACTTTTCGTAGGGAATGGGAGTCCCGTTCTTTACCAGCTGGTCGAAGATTTTGGCTCGAAAGAATTCGCTGGACATATGCGGAAGAAAATAGTCGACATCTGCCGGATTCAGCCCTTTGTCCCTGAACAAATCGGTGAGCATAAGACCGCCGAGCGGAACAATATTTTCACTCAGCAGTTTTACATCCTGCTTGATGCTCATGACGGACTTGTTCCGGACTTCCTCGGGGCTGTAATCCAGGTAGCTTTTCAGTTTCCCGTCCTTCATTTTGACACTGCCCATATACATGCAGGATTCCATTCGGTTTGCGTAGGATACACCTTCTATCCATTCCACCCGGAGACTGTATCCGGTCTCATTTTTTTTGTCGGACAAAAGAAAAGAGGAAGCACCATCCGATAACATCCAGCGTAAAAATTCCTTTTCAAAACCGATGTACGGGTTTTCTTCCAACTCCTTCAGTTTCTGCGCTTCTTCTTCAAATATATCAGCTTTAATTAAAGCGGACATCCTTTCCGAACCGGTGGCCACCGCAGTATGGGCGCTTCCCGTTTTAATGGCCATATAAGCATACTTGAACGCATGCATTCCGGCACAGCAAACGCCGGAAGGAGAAACCACTTCTATGGAGCGGGATTCAGGAAGTTCCCCGTGCACCATCACCGCGTGGGAAGGCATGATCTGATCAGGGGAAGAGGTACCGCAGACCAGCAGGTCAATGGCTTTGATTTTTTCAGGATCATTATCCAGCATAGTCCGGATGGCCTGTGCGGTCATTTCTGCATTGGTATGGGTGGGCTTCCCTTCGCGGGTCAATGCATAAAATCTTCTTTTAATGCCGTTATTGCGCAGGACTATTCTTTTGGATTTGGACGGGTTTTTATTGATCAGTCCCAGGAACTCCTCCATCTCTTCGTTCGATACGGGTTCGTTGGGGAAAAAAGTAGCTGTTTTTGTGATATAAACCTCTTTAAGCTCCATCTTCATTATCGGATTAATCCACACCTGAATAATATTGTTTTTGCCTTTTTATTCGCCCGGATAAAAAGGGTTTGAAAAAAACCGCATCAACAGTCAGTATAATCGGGGCTGCTATAAACAGCGCAATTAAAAGATAATATTTGAATGCAACAAGCCAGGCTGTTCTTTTTTTGCGTTTCGAAATGATGCCTGCCCACACTTTAAAAATCTTCCTGGCCTTGGACTCAATGAACATCAGGGCATACCTTATTTGCACCGCACCGGCATCCACCAGCTCTTCCTGCAATCCCTGCCAGTTATTGTTTTGTAAATGCGGAATCATGATCTCTCCGTAAACCCGGGTATGGACAATATCCGCTTCAGAAACCCCGGGTACCGGGAAAATATTCAGGTAGCGGTCCTTCTTCCCGCTGAACATCCAATATAATAATGTAACGAAGCTAACGAAATTGGGATGGCGGTCCACCAGGGAAATATTACCGACCAGTTTGGCATCCAGCTTCCTGAGTGCCGGTTTGATCTTTTCCATGGCGCTCATCCACATATTCCGTGCTCCGGTAATCGTAATCACCGGTGTATTTTTCGCCAGCGCTTTGAAACGGGGATCATTCATCAGGCTGTTGACCGGAATACTGGGGGACAGGAACCAGGCCTGATAACCCAGCACGATCAGATCGTAAGATGCTTCTTTAAAGGAAAACGGTTCCAGGGGGCCGGGAACCTGGTTTACAGAATCGGGCATAACGGCGAAAAAAGAACTGCCCGACCACGGAAATGGGTAAGCGGGCGCCGGAAAAACCTGCACTTTTTCCACAGTGGCATCCGCATCCAGAAGAGGCCGGGTAAGATGATTAATGATGGAGGCTAGCTGGCCGGACTGGGTATAGAATACCGCTAATACTTTTTTGCCCATTCTGGGGCCGAAGTTAAGAAACCTGGAGCTTTAAAACCTTCGATTTTTTACTGTAATCCGCTATGGCCTGCTGAACTTCACCCGGAAGGGATTTATAAGAATTCCTGATGTATTCGCTGTCCCCCTCCAGGTTATCCTTATAACCCAGGAAACCCGGTGCATTTTCCTGAATGATAAGCCTTAAAAACCTGAATTCGGCGTTGTCTGGCTCTTTTTTAATGGCGGCTTCCAACTCCCTATGGCCCTGTTTAAACAGGTTGAGTTTGGTAACGGGACTGCCTCCTGTTCCGGCTTTTTTCATGATCATGGCACCTTCAAATGCCTGCCTGATTTTGGGAGAGACCGTTTTTAATTTTTTTAACTGGCTATTGATCAGGTCCTTTTTGTCCTGCTGCATCGCCTGGTAAAAAGCGGTCTTGTCAATACTTTTATCCTGTGCCAGGGCGCCCCTGTTTGCCAACAGTAATAAAATCGTCCACAGCAGATTACGCATACATGTATATTAACGATTAAAAATCAGAAAAAGTCGTGCCATTACCCTCCCTGATTGATTCTTTTATCGATAAATCTCAATGCCTTCCGGCCTGTCACCGGGAACTGGATCTTCTGGATCTCCTCCAGCGTTACATAACGTATATACGGGGTAACCCGGAGCTTGGCTTGCAGATAGGCTCTTATGCGATGATCCGTTTCTTCGGATTGCTGAACTGGAAGCAGGTGCAGAAGCAGTTCATCGGTACCGATTTCATTGGAATGCATCTCGGCCACAAATTCAACCACATCATCCATGCCGTTCAGCAGGTCATACAGCGCCGGGGCGAATAAAGTGGTTCCCTTAAACTTGATCATTTGTTTTTTTCTGCCAATCACCGGTGACAGCCGGAGCGAGTGCCTTCCACAGGAACAGAGTTCCGGGTGGGCAATGCAAATATCTCCGGTCTTATATCGCAACAGGGGCATCCCTTCAACGCCCAGGGTGGTGATGCTGACCTCGCCGGTTTCCCCGTCGGCTACCGGCTGGTTCTGTTCGTTCAGCAATTCCACGATCACCAGTTCCGGTTGTTGATGTCCGCCTTTCCCCGCCGAACATTCTGTGAATGCCGTCTGCATTTCGGTGGAGGCATAGGTTGAATACAATTGAATGTTCCAGGCTCCGGTGATCTTTTTCCCCAGCACATTGTAGGAGAAATCGGTCTGGCGGATATTTTCTCCAATACAAACGGCTTTTTTTACAGACGAGCTGTTGATATCGATCTGGTGATCGGCGGCGTACTGGATCAGTTTGAGAATGAAAGAGGGAACAGCCACGATAGCGGTGGGTTTCAACCGGAAGATGGTTTCCCATTGCAGGGAAGGAACGCCCGGTCCCAGCCTGATGATGCCGGCGCCCAGTTTTCTTATCCCCGAATAATAAGCGATGCCCGCCATAAACTGCCGGTCCAGCGTAAGCATAAGCTGATAAACGTCTTCCGGCAAACCTCCGGCGCATTCGAATGAACCGTTTTCATTGTAAGCCAGCCGCTGCAGATCTTTTTCCGTAAGTGCGATGGTCACCGGTGCACCGAGGGTTCCGGAAGTGGACATATATTCTATGACCTGCGTGCGCGGTACACAAAGAAACATATCATTGTATTGCTGCAGATCCTCTTTGCCGGTAACCGGAAATACAGAAAGGTCCCTTAATTCACGCACCCTGCTCAGGTCAATCTGTTTCTCCCGGAATATTTTCTGATAATAGGGAGAATGCGCGTTGAGGTATTGCAACAGTTCCTGTAGTTTTTTTTCCTGCATCCGCCGGATTTCCTCCGGCTTCCAGTAAGCTGCTGCTGCGCTGTTTTTCATGATTCAAGAATGACAATGGCTGTGGCGAATGATTTCAAATGGGAAAGGGAAACATGCATGACCCGGATGCCCAGTGAATCCACGGCCTCTGCCGTTTTGCCGGATAATTTCAGCAGGGGTTCGCCGTTTTTGCCATGGATAATTTCCACTTCCTGCAAAGCGAGTCCGCTGTCCCACCCTCTTCCGATGGCTTTTAAAAAAGCTTCCTTGGCGGCAAATCGAGCAGCATAATGTTCAAAAGGAAATGCTTTCGATTCGCAATAATCAATTTCACTTTTTGAAAACACCAATTCCCTGAATCCGGAATCCCTGCCCACGCGGGCGGCCACGCGTTCCACTTCGATCAGGTCTGTGCCGGTTCCCAGGATCATAGTATTACTTCGTTTTTTCTTCTGCTTGTTTAATCCGGTTCCGGATGCTGTTTTCCTCTCCTTTAGTGGCAATTACTTTGGTGAGCGCCTGGCGATAATAAGCCGCAGCACGACGGTATTCTTTTCTTTTGAAAAATTCATTTCCGGCCAGCTCATAGGCCTGATAGAATTCCGGATTACAGGAGATCAGGCTATCCGGATTTACTGCAATACCGTTAATGATTTCTTCCTTATATTTCCGAAAACGTAAAAGGTCCTGGTATTGGACCGTTTGCAGGAAAGGATCCGCCGGAACGTCCAGGCTGCTGTCGCAGACTTCCCTGTTGGTTTTTAATCCGGCCAGTGAGAATACCTTATTCAGATCATAGCACACGTATTTGCCCAGTTGCCAGGGGGAGGTGGATACCCAGACCAGTCTTTTTTTTGGTTCAAACACAATGGAATGATGTGCAATGAACTGGTTAATGGCTTTTTCATTTCCCAGCCCGATATCTTCATTGTGCATGCCGTTCCGGTCCCGCAGAATGGCCACGGTGCGCTGCACGGTATTCTGTTTGGTGGAATCAAGCAATTCCTGCAAACGCTGATACCGGTATTCAGATGCACTTTCCCTGATCTGCACCTGGTTTGATGTCAGGTTTTCCAAACCATCGCTTTGAAAATGGTTGGCACAGATGATGTAATTTTTATTGGGATCATAAATGGCCATGGAATCCGGGGTCTTTTCAATGATCACTGCCTTCCCGTCTTCCGCCGAACCCACCAGGAAGGACTCGGATACAAACATTTTTCGCTTTTTGGCAATCGCAATGGCTTCCGGAATATTTTCCGCGTACTGAAGAATCTCCCGCGCCACCAGCGATACCGGTGTGGCCGAGCCGGTGGGTATGCTGGATTTTGCCGCATTGATGGTCACTGTCAGGCCCCGGTCGTTCATGCCCGATACCACCCCGATGAATCCGCCCCAGGTAACGGACATAAATTTATGCCCTTCAGAAGGGTTTTCAAAAGCCACAATTTTATTTTCAGAAAAATGCTCCCCCACATAAAAATCAAAATTCCGGCCGATGATCATGTTGCTGTCGGTCGACTTCCCCCCCCAGGTGCCGAACGACGTGCATCCCACCAGCGCCAGGTTCTGAAGGGCATGCCCGATATCGTGGGCCGCATGGTAGTTTAAAATGCGCTGATATCTGCTGCCGATATAATTGTATCTATCCGAGGCGGAGGCAGATACACCATAAATTTCCGCCTTGTATTCCGGAGTCACGTATTTCGCAAGATCCCGGTTGAACCAGCCCACAAAATATTTCAGGAAGTGCAGGTAAAATTTGGAAGGTATCATTTTTTCGATCTGGTCGTTGAAATATCCTTCCTGTTTTTGCAATAGCTCCGCCGTGAGTTTTCCGTTCGCCACGCCTCGTTCATAGGGTTTGCCTTCCACGTATAATTCATAGAGCCCGGATTCGCTTTTCCGGAACCAGTTGTTTCTTATACTGTAAAATCCGGGTTCATTTTCTGTTCTCTGCCATTTCAGTGACGACTTGTCTGCTATCTCAGGCGGATTTGTTTTTGAAACCGTTACGATGTAGATCACACCCACCAGCAGCAACAGGATAAAAAATCCCAATATCCGCCAGGCCCTTCTTCTCCATTTTCCTTTGTCAGGCATTTCTTATTTTTTCAATGAAATCATTTTTCCCCATGAGGGCAGCCGCTGTGATCAGCCCGCTGATGGCCGTTCCCAAAATCCCATGCAGGTTCAGGCTCTGCCCTGTCAGGAATAAATTCGGAACCTTTGTTTTCGGCGCGACCAGCGCAGCCAGCGGATCCCTGTAATCTTTCTGCGCTCCGTATAAATTTCCGTCGCCGCTGCCTATATAATCACGATAAGACAAAGGTGTGGATGTATAATACGTTTCAATGCAATTCCGCAGACCTGGGAATTTCTCTTCCACTTTATTCAGCAACTGCTCCGCCTTGATTTTTTTAAACGACTCGTACCCCACTCCGCGATCCTGTTTTGAAGCGACAGTATTAAAACTGGAGGCCCAGGGGCGAACTTCTTCGTATTGCATATATGCAAAAATAGTCATCCCGTCGGCAAATTCCGCGGTATGCAAAGAAGGGGCCATATATATGGCATAACCCAGAGGCCATTCTTCCTCCGAATAACGGTGCATATTCCAGACCTTTCCCTGCTGATGATAATAGTAATTATGTTTTTTATAAGGGTAACATCCCTTCCTGAATACAATATTCATGATAAAGGAGGAAACCGTGTTCTGCGTGGATCCCAGCCTTTTTCGTGTAACGGACCGGATCAGCGGGGTTTCCGTCATTCGGAAAGTGTTTGCCGGGCTGGTATCTGATACAAAGAATCTGGCCTCTATCAGGCTGCCGTCATTCAACAACGCATATTTCACGAGCCCATCTTCCACGATTAATTTTAACACTTCCTTTTTACGCAGCAGTGTTCCCCCGGCCGCATGAATATTGCCAGTGAGCGTTTTGGTGATCTGGGAGCCCCCATTAATACATCTCCACGCGCTTTCCATATAACTGTTTACAATCAGCGCATGGACGTACAGCGGAGTTTGTTCCCCGGCTCCTGCATACAGCATATTATTCCCGGCCAGTACCGAACGAAGCTTTTCATTTTGGGTAAGCCCGTCAATAAAAAGCTTCGCGGAAATATTCATCACTTCCAGTTTTTCCCTGCCCTCCCCTTCCAGGCGCAACCGGTACATCGGAAAGCGGTCGCATATTTCTATGATGGTATCGCAGTAGTTCCGGATGGCTTTGTCTTCTTCCGGGAAATCCTCCCGGAGCCGCTGGATGAAGGCATCGTATCCCTGGGCGATGCCGTATATTTTTTCATCGTGATCCATCACAATGTGGTCAAAGACCTCGTCCATTTTTTCCAGCCTCAGTTTATCCATCAAGCCCAGGTATTTGAAAATCTGGTAAAGATTCTGCCCCTTGTCCAGGCCGCCCAGATAGTGTACGCCGGCATCAAAAATCACTTTGTTACGGGTATAGATTTGCAGGCATCCACCAAATTGCTTGTTTTTTTCAACAATGCACACGCTGTATCCTTCACGGCTGAGGATATCCCCGCAAACCAGGCCCCCCATACCGCTGCCGATGATCAGGACATCAAATTTTTTCATGCTGATCCTTATGGGTTATAACAAAAACGATATTCGAGGTATATTTTGAAGGATCTATGGACCGGCATTGCATATTTTTCCGCTGAGCCAGATCCCGGATGGTTTTACCCGAAAGAAAATAGAGCTCCCGGTGAACGGTTTTATTAAAAGCGAAAAAGCGGGTGGAAAAGAATTCGGTCAGCCTGGTGCCTTTATGCCGTTCTTCCAGGTCCCGGTCACCATCACGGACCAGCAGAACGCCTCCCGGCCTGAGTGAGTCCATACATTTTTCCAGCAGCTCAGTCTGCTGCTCGGGCTTCAGGTAGTGTAATACATCACTCAGGACAATGCCATCTGCGGGTCCCCAGGCGAAACGCGAAACATCTGCTTCCACGAAACGGATGTGTATGTCCCTGCTGAAACAATGGTTGGCCGTTGCGATCTTGTCTTCATCATAATCATATCCGGTAACATCCCTGCCGGGTGCAGCAAAGTGCAGCAGGTAACTAAGGAAGCCATAACCACAGCCGATATCCGCGATTTGCCCCTCCCGGGGAAGCAGTTCATGAAACAACTGATAATTCTTTTCCAGCCGGGTCTTGATTTTTAAATACCATTCCAGCACCGGTCCCTTATACAGATAATTATACCGGAGTTGTTCATGGAAATAGGCAGGCTGCTCCTGCCTTCCTTTTAACAGGGCATATTGTTGCCTGAAATATTTTCCGATTTGCATGGCCCTTTCCCTATAGGTGTCGCCAAACGACGCATCCTGCTTCGGAATCCGGGGAAGATATTCGATGCTGATGTGCCCGTCTTTCAACAGGAAATCGTTCTTGGACATAGTATAAGCCGTGCCATGAATCACTACCGGCAGAATATCCAGATTTAATTTCTCAGCCAGGAAAAAAGCGCCTTTGTGAAATCTTTTGATCTCTCCGTCCGGCGTACGGGTGCCCTCCGGAAATACCACGATGGAAAAACCCTGTTCCACTTTTTCAGCCAGTTTTTCAATGCCGTTCCCGATGCCTTCCGCTACCGGGTAATACCCAGCCAGTTTAACGAGTTTGCCGAACAGGGGTGAATTCCAGACCCATTCATTGGTCAGCAGTACAACCCGCGGATAAAGCATGGTTACAATCAGGATATCCAGGAACGACTGATGGTTGACAATCACCACAGCCGGCTTACTGAAATCTTCTTTCAGTGGGTTAATGATTTCCTTTTTCACATTGCCCATGACGTACAGTACGGACCAGGTGTAGGCCGACAAGATTCGGTGGTACAGTTTCTTTCCCCTTCCCACCTTCAATTGATCTCTCTCCAACAGGTTCCACTTTACCAGGATATATCCGAATCCCGTTACGATCAGGCTTCCCAGGGCAAAGTAACTGAGAGAAAAAATAGATTTAAATAATCCGCCTGCCGTCCAGGGGAATCTGTTTTTCTTCACCCGGTTGGTGATAAGAAAATGAAACATAAACGGGATGAGCACCTGGGAAATAATCACCACGCTGAGAATTCCGGTAATTGAAATCAGCGCAATGGATCTGAGGGCAGGGTGTTTCGCAAATATCAAAACACCCAGTCCGGCCAGGGTGGTAATGGCGGAGAGGACAATGGAAGATTTATAGGACGACAGGTTCTCTTTACCGGTGCGGTATTCCTGCAGCAGACCGTCCATAATAAACAGACTGTAGTCGTCGCCCAATCCGAAGATCAGCGCAGACAAAATGATGTTCACAATATTGAATTGAAGTCCTGCGAGCCCCATAATACCCAGTATCCACACGAAAGCAATGAACATGGGAATGAAAGAAACCAGTGTAAGTTCTATCCTTCCATAGGTCAGGAGCAATACCAGGAATACGAGGATGGATGTCATCCATCCGATCTGGCTGAAATCGGAACTCACGATATTCACCAGTTTCGAAGCCAGGTATTGGCGGTCAATCACGGTAACCAGCGGATCGTTTGAGAATGCTTTGTAAATGGATGATTTATCATCAGGCGATACTTTCAGCAGGGTGACCAGGGATGTCTGACCTTTTTTTGAAATGATATAGTCGTTTGCAAATCCGTTTTTAATGAGATTCTCCGAGAGGCTGTCCAGCGGCTGGAAGTTCTTATTCAGCACATCTGAAAATGGAGAAAAGGCCCTGGTACTGAATCCCAGGGAATCACCGGTCTTCCGCAGATTTTGGAGCAGTTGCGTTTTCTTAATGACGGTCCAGTACCTGTTCCACTGCCGGATTCTCACCTGCTGTAAAGAGTCCGAGATGAGTAAGTGAAAGGCGCCGGAGTATTTTTTTATCAGGTTCTTTTCCCGGAGGTTTGATATGGTGGCATCCAGGGATTCCTGCTTTTTTAAAGCTTCGTCCAGATTTTTTCCATCCGTTATCAGGTAAACGGATCGCAGGCTGTATTCATTGATCCGATTGAGAACCGCTTCCGACCTTTTCAGTTTTTCCGGCATGAAATTCATGTGCATCATATCCTGATCAAAGCTTACCCGGTTCATGGTAAAAGCAAAAACTACCGTGAGTAAAAAAATAAACCCAACGATGTATTTGTTCTTTTCCGGATGGTATTCGGAAAGCCGCATGATCCAGGAACTTCTTTCAGTATCTTTTTTCTCCATCGGCGCGTATCCGGATTGGGATATCAGATGGGGCAGAAAGATCAGGGAACTCAGGGAAGCGCCGATCAGACTGAATGCGGCAAACAACCCCAGGTCCTTCAGCATGTCTGATTTTACAAACTGGAGCGCGAGGAATCCGCCGATGGTGGTGAGGCTGCCGATGGTGAGCGGGGAAGCCAGGTCATTAATCACAGTGGCCATTTTCCGCCGGTGACGGAAATGATTATATACATGCAGGGAATAATTGATGGCGATGCCCAGCACGATGGAACCCGCTGCCAGAGCGATCACCGAGATGGTCCCTTTAATACAGTAAATGACGGATAAGGAAAATAAAGCGCCCTGCAATACCGGCAACATGATGATAAAAGGCGCCCGTTTCTTTTTGAAATACCAGGCAATGAATAACACCAGAAAAACGAGGGTAATGCCGAGGGTTAAAAAAGAATCCTTTCTGAGTTGCCGGGCATTTCCTTCTGAAACGGCCACGGCGCCGAAGTAACCGGCATCCACTTCCGGAAATCCATGAATTTGCAGGTTGTGGATGATGTTGTCCATTCCCGTCAGCAGGATGCCGTTTTTCCCGGTATTGCCCGGCGGGAAAGCGGGGGAAATGAACAGGAGCATATAGCGGTTGTCCCGCGTAATAATATGTCCCTCGTACAGATCAAAATTCTCATCATACTGCAGTTCCCGGATTTTTTTAAATGCCAGGGAGCTGATGCCCACCGGATCCCTGCTGATGAAACTTTTAAGTATCATGCCGGCGGGAGAAGTGAGGGTATGCAGATTGGCTTCCAGCGTTTCTTTGAGTTTTCCCCGCAGGATAAGCTTGTCTATGGAGGTATAATCTGTAGAATCCAGGAATACCGGTAAATGATCCTGTACCACCGGGAGCAATTGAGGAATCAGACTGTCGCTGACCTGGTTTTTTATTTCGCGGATATAATCCGGGAATTGCGCCAGCATTTCGCCGGTGAAAGAATCGGAAAAGGCCGCCAGACTTTCCGGAGAATATCTGCTGCTGTCTTTTAGGGAGACCATCAGCACCAGTTTGTCGGCGAATTTTGCATTTTGCAACAGATCATTGAGTTTTTCCGTCTGGCGATCCCTGGGAAGGATCCTGGAAATATCTTCTTCCGGCCGGATCCGGGAGGCAAAATATCCCGTAATCAGAAAAATCGAAATGAACACTACGAAGAAGACCACGCGGTGCCTGGAAAAATAATGATATATATGAAGGAAGGGTTTTGCCATATGCTAGTTATCCGGTCTGGTTTTCTTCCTGAATATCTTCAGCAGCAGAAAGGTAAGCAATCCGGTTACGAGGCCGGCTGTTACGGCCAGGGAAATGCTGCCGACAAGATATTGCCTGAAATCAAAACGGATGGCGGACAAACTGAGGCTTTTACTGAATGAAATTCTGATACCGGAACCGGGCATCCACACGGCGCCTGCCCGGTAGCTCGCATAAATGATCAGGGGTATAAAAGGCGGAAAGCTGATGTTGGCAAAAAGAATTACCAACACCTTATTCAGTTTCAGCACAAGGGCCAGAAAAATAGCCACGATCAGTTGAAATCCCCAAATGGGTATGATTCCCATGAATACGCCGAATCCTGCAGATACCGATTTGCGTGCATCGCTCTGGTGGGGATGTAATATCTCCCGGATAATCACTTTTCTCCATTCTTTTTGTCCAGACAATTTCCTGAAAAGATCGCGGGGTTTGATGTATAAAAAAGTGATCAGCACCAGAACAGTATTGAGGATGCTGATGCGGGTAAAATCCCGAAAAGGTCTGAAATGAGATATACGCTCTCCCGGTGGCGGATAATAAACTGAGACCGGGACAGATATTACCGGGATCCCTTTCCACGCAGCCCGGACGATCACTTCGATTTCAAATTCAAATTTACGGGTGAAAAAATGTGTATTCTTTAACCGGTATACGGGGTAAAGCCGGTACCCGGACTGGGTATCGGGAAGCCTGATGCCGGTTTCCGCCATAAACCAGAAATTCGAAAACCTATTACCAAAACTGCTTTTCGAGGGAACAGAGGACTGATCCATATTCCGGGCGCCGATGATCAGTGAGCCCGGATGGGATTGTAAAGCCAGCAGAAAAAACGGTAGGTCCTTTGCAAAATGCTGTCCATCGGAATCAATGCTGATCACATAGTCAAATCCCAGTTCCACCGCTTTCTTAAAACCCTGACGGATCGCGTATCCTTTTCCGCGGTTGTTTGAATAATCAACCACATAAACTTCAGGAAACCCCTTCAGTATTTCAGGTGACTGATCCGTGGAACCATCGTTCACCACGAGGATATTCCGGGTACTGCGCGCAATGTCTTTCAGCACCGTGCCGAGGGTTGAAGCATTGTTATAGGTGGGCACCAGTACGCAAATTTTCAGCGTATCAAACAGAAACTCCAGTTTTTCAGCATTACTCATGAATGGCCGCCGGGATCGCTTAGCTTATCGGAATGTGTACCTGGCGGATACACCAAAATTGCCAACATAAAAATTACTGTAATCATAATTGCGTGGTGCCGCAATCCGTATGGTGGGCCTCAGATCGACCGAAACATTCAACGGAATAGCCGGAAACTTATAGTCAACGCCCCCTGTTGGAAACAGGCCAAAACCAAAACCCTCATATTCGTTGTGACCGGAGATGCTGTAGTAACCGGTCAGCCCGCCGCCTATAAACCATTTCAGGCCTTCCACCGGTTCGATGTCAAAATGATATTGGTAAGCCGCCGAAAGGGATACGTTAAACACACCGGTATAACCATAGTCAGGTCTGAATCCAAGGTCTACTTCTATGGCTCCGGGGGATTCTCCCAGAAAGGTTTTCAGGGAAGCCGCGATCAGATCCGAGTAGCCGGTTCCTATTCTGGCCCCAAAGGCGCTCTTGTATTTGCTTTGGGAGAACCCCGAAGCGGAAGCCAGTACAGTCAGCAACATTATAAAAATCCCTTTTCGCATGGGTTTATTTTTTTAAGGTGCGGGGTTGTGAAATGTGTTTGATTTCGCTGCGCGAAAATAAGAAATTTGGCCTGAAATGGCCACATGATGTTATGCTGATACCCAAATTCCGTTGATGGTATATGGTGGATGATGATGGAACCTAATGGTATATTTCCATTGGACTATTTGGCGGTCTGATTTTGTAAAACCAGGGCGGCGACCGGAAAATCTTTTAGCAAGGCATGGGGGTCCAGGGTATCTGTCAGATCAACTGCCTGGTTTGTGAGCAGATTTCTCCAGGTTCCCGCAACACCCTGAATTCCCGACAGGGCGGCTATGGCATTTGGTGATGGCAGCGGAACAATGATGAGCAATTGCTGATCTGTCAGTTTTCGGATATACCCCATCAGATCCGGGGTGCCCGCCACCGGAACATACCCGCCCTGGATGAACAACTCCGGGTTATTTCTTCTGAAATTTAAAATCTTCCGGATCAGGAATATTTTCTGTGCGCCCGATGACCGGTACCGGGATGTGTATGTCAATACCGCTTCTTCATTTTCTTTTTCCCCGGAGATTATTGCATTCAGCATTTCTTTTCGTTTATCGAAATCCACCGGCAGTCGGTTATCCGGGTCAACCAAAGAAAGATCCCATAATTCCGCACCCTGATAAATATCGGGAATGCCAGGTGCCGTGAGTTTAAGCAGGGTCTCACTTAAAGCATAATCAGCGGCCCTGGAAATGATCTTTTTTTTAAAGGGCAGGAAGGCGGATAAGAATAGATGTTCCGGAGAAAGAATCGAGGCAACAAAATCAAGAGTATTTTTTTCGTACCCGGTATCCGGCTCTTCCCATTGCGTTTCCTGATTTTCTTCCCGCATGGCCTTGATCAGATAGGCGGAAAATCTTTTTTTAAATTCAGGACCGGCCTCACCGTCCTCCGGTAAAACGCCGGTCAGTGCCTGATAGATCAGGTATTCATCATTTGCTGAGGGAGATCTGCTCCCGTTTTGCATTTTAATGAAGGGCTGATTGAGCGTTTTCCATTTTTCCACCAGTCGGATCCATTCCGCTGCATACAGGCTGATCAGGTTTATCCGCAACCGGTTGTCCTCTCCCCTTTTGGTATCGTGGGTGGAACTGGCGTTCAGGCTCAGTGATGCGGTTTCCTGTCTTCGCCGCATCAGCGAATGAAAATCCGATGCTGTAATGGGGCTGCGTCCGGGGGAATCACCTACTTCATTCAACCCGATCAGCACATTGTAGTTGTAAAATACGGTATCCTCTGTTCCTTTTGCTGCAAGCGGCGCCGTATACTGCGACCATCTCTGGAGAAAATACAAAATCTCACTGGCCAGAGGATCGGCAGGATCCGTGTGAAACAGGGATTTCAGCCAATCCAATGCTATATGCAAGGCGGGTGCTTTTGCATACGCTTTGTCAAAGGCAAGGTTTACCCAATGCAGGTCCGTGTGATTCAGTGGAAATCCCGATGCATATATCCGGTAAACAGGGAATGCGGCCATCAATACTGCCAGCGCCTCCTTCACCGTAACCGGGTCGGATGTATTCCCCATAAGCAGCATAATGGGTTTCAGCCAGCGCATCAGATTATTCAACTCACCCGTTAAATGGGATTTCAAAAAAGCCAGCTTTTTATTGAATACCATATCCTGGTAATGTACCGGCAGGATGTTATCATAAAAATAACCGGCGAGCATTTGTATGCCCTCGTGATCAACAAGCAGTTGATTGACGAAGGATAAGAAGTCATAACCCGTGGTTCCCTGTACGGGCCAGCCGGGCAGGGTTTCCTCGTTTTCCTGCAGGATCTTCTCTGAAATGAGATAAGCTTCGGGGCCCGCCACCGCACGCAATTTTTTAAGGTAGTTGCCAGGATCAAATAAACCATCAATATGATCCACCCGGAATCCCTGGATCAGTCCCTGACCAGCTAAATTCAACGGGAGCTGATGCCACCAGGTAAACACGTATTGGTCTTCCATCCGCAAACAGATCAGGCTGTTTACCGCAAAAAAACGGCGATAGTTCATTCTTGTAAAACTGGTTTTCCAGCTGCACAATTCATAATGTTGAAAAGACAACAATTCCTGCAGAAGCAGCGGATCCTGACTGATCAACCCGCAATATTCCAGGGCCAGTTTCTTCAGTCGCGGGTCATCGAAAATTTCGGTTATCAGCCTTACTTTAAAATAAATCCATTCCTCCCAGGGCAATTCGGAAAAGGAGGCCAGCTTGTCTGACCAGGTTAGTAAAGGTTGAAAGAATTCCGGGATCGCGGAGCAGATCCAACGATAGGTACTGATGCCGGCAGGATATACCTGATCAGCATACCGGAAAAAGAAACCGGCAGCTCCGAATCCGAGCTTAATATCGCCATCCCGGATACAAGCCAGTAGTTCCTTTGCCAGAAAAGGAACCATTATCCTCGGAAATGGAGTGATGTATCGTTTTTCGCAGCGCGAAGATTGCGGATCAGCTGCGGCCAAATCATCACTGACCGGATATTGGGAAATGATGTCGAAATAACCATCGTAATCGGAATCCATTCCCCGTTCCAGCAGATCATAGATCAGTTCATTCACCGTGGAATACGCCATATGGTTGGGAACAATATCCTGTACCCAGCCCATGTTATGATCTTTCAGAAAATGGGTTATGGATTCCCACTCTTCCGCTGTTCCGATTTCCGGATTGATCTCCAGCGGATTGGTTACGTCATATCCGTGTGCGCTGCCGGCCATGGCCTGGGTAACCGGCGAGGCATAAATGGTGCTGATGCCGAGCTCATACAGGTAGGGCAGCAAATCCAGGAGCCGGGAAAAATTAAATCCTTTATGAAGCTGTATCCGATACGTTGCGGCAGGTATATACATTTTTCATTTGTCGTTGAATTCATAGATACAAACGGTGTTTTCTGGCACTTCCAGCTTTTGACCCGGCTCCCAGATCTGTTTGCATACCTCTCCGGGGCCGGCCCATTCGGTTTTGCCGGAATCCTGAATTTTCCTCAGCTGTTTTCCGAAAACAGGTGTTACGTGTTGGGCATAAGTTGCAAAGTTCAGGACGACGACCAGTTGGTCACCGGCAGATTTCCTTTCCAGCAAAATCAGTTTATCAGCCGGTGCGCTGGCTTTCACATCAGCTCTTTGTTTTCCCTGCATGGCCCTGCGGGATTTGCGGAAGTTCATCAGGTACTGATACCAGCGAAGCATGGCATCCGGTTCGCGATCAGCATAGTTCCAGGATAAAACCGACTGAAGAAAGCTGTCTTCCGATGCGGGATCGGGAAAATCTGATGCGTACTGAAAATAGGCAAACTCCTGTTTTCTTCCTTTACGCACAGATTCCAGCAGGTCTTCGCGTGTATGATCCACAAAAAAAAGAAAGGGATTTTTTTCACCGTATTCTTCGCCCATGAACAGGAGCGGAACGCAGGGCGAAAGAAGAACGGTGGCCGCTGCCAGTTTAAGGGCCTCAAAGGGTATCATCGTGCTGAGCCGGTCACCGTTGAGCCGGTTGCCGGTCTGATCATGATTCTGGTCAAATACCACAAACCGGTCAAATGGGAAAAGACGTGCATCGGATCCGAATGTTCGTTTCCGGTGTATGGAATAATTTCCGTCGTATACAAAGTTATTGTTGAATGCTTTAACGAGATGGTCTGTTTCTCCGAAATCTTCGTAATAACCCGATTTCTCGCCGGTAAGCAGGGAATGCAGCGCATGATGAAACTCGTCGTTCCATTGTCCGTCCAAACCATATCCGCCTTTTTCCTGATCCTGTATATACCGCGTATCATTCAGGTCTATTTCACCGATCAGCAATTTCCGGCAACCTGTTCTTTTTTCCACCGCCATGGCGTGCTCTTTCAATTGCTTTACAAAATGATGGGCGCCATAATCCTTAAATGCATGAACCGCATCCAGCCGCAGACCATCGATGTGGAATTCTTCCAGCCACATTTCGGCATTACGGATAAAATAATTTTTTACGCCATCGCTATAGGCATCGTCAAAATTGATGGATTCACCCCAAAAGGTCTTGTACTTATCGGTAAAATAAGGGGCGAAAGATGCCAGATAGTTTCCGTCCGGACCCAGGTGATTGTAAACAACATCCAGGATCACGGAAAGCCCCTTATTGTGCGCCTCGTTCACCAGATTCTTCAATTCATCCGCTCCGCCATAGCTGCACTGGACCGCATAAGGGAAAACAGCATCGTATCCCCAGTTTCTTACACCGGGGAACTGGGCAACCGGCATCAATTCGATGCTATTGAATCCTGCGTTAACGAGATAATCGAGCTTGCCGCGGATGCCTTCAAAATTATGCTTGTCCGTAAAAGTGCCGGTATGGATTTCGCAAATAATCAGGTCTGCCAGGGAGATTCCCTTCCAGCCGGCATCCTTCCAGATAAACAGATCCCTGTTGAAGACGGCGCTGGGTCCGTGTACCCCATCCGGCTGGCTTAAAGAAGCCGGATCCGGGAAAGAACCGGAATCATCCGGACGGAACCGGTACCGGGTATCTGGATCCACTTTCAGCCCGGCTTCCCAATATCCATTATCATTTTTTTTCATCGGAACCACCCGCTGGCCAGGAGACTCAATGATCAGTTCCAGTTTGCTTTTTAAAGGGGCCCAACAGACGAACCGGGTAAGGTCAGGGTGATAAAACGCACCCACTTTTTGATGATTCAACAGATATTTTTGCAGATCAGTTAAATTCCCGTGCCATCTCAAGCTGGTTGAATTGTACTATTTTTGAGGCCTTACACGGTCGACGCTAAATATACCCTGATGCACGGCAAAATCATGATTTTTGATGATGATACAGATCTTCTGGAGGTTTGCTCGATTGTATTAAAATCCAAAGATTACGAAGTTGGAAGCTGTAACAGATGCAATGAAATCATAAAGGATGTGGAATTATTTGCTCCTGATGTTATCCTGATGGATAACTGGATACCGGATACCGGCGGGGTAAAGGCAACCCGGCTGATCAAACAGCATAACAATCTCAAAAAAATACCCGTTATATTTTTCAGCGCCAATAACAATGTGCAGGAATTGGCGGCGGAGGCCGGAGCAGAATTTTTTCTTCAGAAACCATTTGAAATAGACGAGCTGGAAAGCATCGTTTCCAAGGCCATCCGGGCGGGGCGTCTTCAGTGAGCAGGCAGCGATAGCAGGAACTGAACGATTTCCGGACCGGATAAAACGGCATCCGCGTCCATATACTTTAATGCATGCCTGGGCATATAATCCACGATGGCATCAGCCGGATCCTGGATTATGCAATATCCCCCGTTATCACTGATCGCTTTCATTCCGTCCGTTCCATCGTCATTTGCCCCCGAAAGCAATATACCCATCAGGCCGGAGCCATAGCGGGCCGCGGCAGACAGAAAAGTTACATTGATGCTTGGTCTGCTGTAATGGATCTTTTCGGAATAATCCAGCGAGAATGTTTTGTCTTTTTCAATGAGCACGTGAAAATCCGCCGGTGCCACATAAACCATAAAAGGACGGATTGTCTCCTTCTCTTCCACTTCAGCAACCGGAAGGTTTGATTTCAGGGAAAGTACCTCGTCCAGCAGGGATTCCGAAGAACTGGCACGATGTATCACCAGGATGATAGGCACGTGAAAACTGGCCGGCAATGCTTTTAAAATGGTTAGGATCACCCCGAGCGAACCGGAGGAGCCGCCAATCACCAGCAGTTCAATATGGTTTATCTGATCTTGCGCCATATTTTTTGTCCGGGTACGGCAATTTTATATCTGGATTCAACAGGAGCAAACTTCAGTGATTCCTTTGTCCCCAAAGCCAGGAAACCCAACAATTCCAGGCTGTTGTCAAACAATTGCAACACCCTGGACTGTAAAGTCCGGTCAAAATAAATTAAGGTATTCCTGCAGAGGATCAACTGGAAGTCGTTGAATGAGGAATCAGACACCAGATTATGGGTAGCATAGATCATTTTTTCACCCAGGCCTTCATCAAATTTGGCCAGGTTATAGTTGGATACATAATAGGAAGAAAAATCCCGGGTGCCGCCTGACTGAATATAATTCTCTGAATATTTTCTCATCTGGCTCACTGGAAAAATTCCTTTTCTGGCTTTCTCAATTACCAACGGATTGATGTCCGTGGCGTATAACCTGGATTTTTGTAAAATACCCGCTTCCTTCAGCATGATGGCCATGGAATACACTTCCTCTCCGGTAGAACAACCCGCGTGCCAGATCCGGATGAAGGGATAGGTGGCCAGCACGGGAATAACTTCCTCTCTTATGGCTTTATAAAAAAGAGGGTCCCGCAACATCTCGGTAACGTTTACGGTGAGCTGTTCCACCAGGCGACGGAAATAATCTGTATTGTTGAGAATCCGGTAACGGAATTCTGAAAAGCTGCTGAACCGGTCCAATTGAAACAACCGCGTGATTCTTCTTGCCAATGACGCTTCGGCATATCCGGTAAAATCGTATCCGTAACGATCTATCAGGTCATTCAGCAAAATCTTTACTTCATCTTCAGATACAGACATCCCTCTAATTTTCGTATAACCAGATGCGTAGCAATGAAATCAACTGATCTATATCCACTGGTTTGGAAATATAATCAGAGGCGCCGGCACTGATGCATTTTTCCCGGTCGCCGGTCATGGCCTTGGCTGTAACCGCAATGATCGGGAGGTTTCGGAAAGCGGGCATATTCCTGATTTTCCGGATGCTTTCAAACCCGTCCATTTCCGGCATCATCATATCCATCAGCACGATGTTCACCTCCGGATTAGCCTGCAACATGTCCAGCGCCTCTTTACCATCAATGGCGGGAATCACTTTCATTTTATGCTGTTCCAGCACCTTGGTCAGTGAAAATATATTGCGCACGTCATCATCGGCCACTAAAACCCGTTTATTTCTGAGCACTTCATCCAGGGCACCCAGTTTTTCCAAAGCGGCCTGACCATTCTTTGGTTTTTCTTTTTGGTCTACGATGTGCAGGAACAGGGAAACCTCATCCAGAATCCTTTCGTAGGAATGGGCAGTTTTGATCACGATGGAATCGGCATACAGGCGAATTCTTTGCTCTTCGGTTCTCGAAAAATTTTTTGCGGTGAAAAGAATGACGGATATGTGTTCAAGCCCAGGTGTCGATTTCACTTTTTCCAGTTTCTCATATCCGCTTTGTTCCATCGCACCCATTTCGAGGATCACACAATTCACTTTTTCTTTTTGAAGCGAGTGAATGCTTTCGTCAATGGTTCCCGCGACGTCCGGCTGTATTCCATACGTTCCCAGATAATAGCCAAGCGCGCGGGCATGTTTTGGATTTTCTTCCACAATGAGCACCTTGGAAAATTCCCGGTAGAGCGCGTGCTCGATCTTTTTGAATATTTCCGGCATTTGGTCAAAAGCCACGGGCTTGGTGATGAAATCCACAGCGCCTTTGCTCAGGCTTTCTTTTCGGGCTTCAAAAGAAGACATGATGTGTACCGGAATGTGCCTTGTTTTAGGATCGCCTTTAAGTTCCTCCATAACTTCCCATCCATTGCGGACGGGCAATTGGATATCCAGCAAAATGCCTCGGGGATTAAATGTTTTAGCCAGCTGGATACCCGTGTCCCCGCGCACTGCCACGATCCCTTTGTACTGTTGTTTCCGGGCGAATTCCAGCAGGGCCTTGGCAAAATGCGTATCATCTTCAATGATCAGGATCACTTTATCGTCCGGCAGGATGTGCTCGCGATCATCCGGAATGTCTTTCGGAATATCCGTCACCGTTAGTTTCCGTTCCGAAAATGCAAAAGCCGCGAATGGCGCAACAGGAACATCCGAAGCGCGTTTGGCCGGCTGATCCGGTTTAGCGGCAGGAACAGAGGTCCTGGAAACCGGCAATTTAAAGGTGAACACGCTGCCCTTAGTCTCCACGCTGCTTACATACAGATCCCCCTTCAGCAAACGGCTCAGGTCCCGGCTGATAGAGAGTCCGAGACCGGTGCCGCCAAATTTCCTTTTGGTGGAGCCATCTGCCTGCTGGAAGGCCTCGAAGATCAGTGCCTGCTTGTTTTCCGGTATACCAATTCCCGAATCTTTTACTTCAAAAAGTACAAACCCGCTGTTCTTTTCATCCTGTCTAATATTTATTTCTACGCTCCCTTCCTGCGTAAACTTAAAGGCATTGGAGAGCAGGTTCTTTAGCACCTGTTCCATCCGCATTTTATCTGTTTCCAGTTCGGCGGGGACATCAGGCGCAGTCTGTATTTTAAAGCGGATGTTTTTTTCTTTGGCCAGCGGATCAAAAAGCACCCGGATATCGCTGATGATCTGATGGATACTAACGGATGCGTATTCAAGTTGCATCCTGCCCGCTTCTATTTTAGAGAGGTCAAGGATTTCGTCGATCAGTTCCAGCAGTCCATTTCCGGAACTTTGAATTACCTGGGCGTATTCCACCTGGTCCTTACTCAGGTTCTCGTCTTTGTTTTCCGCCATGAGGCGGGACAAGAGCAGGATGGAATTCAGCGGAGTGCGGAGTTCATGACTCATATTGGCCAAAAATTCCGATTTGTATCTGGTGCTGATGGCAAGTTCTTCCGCTTTCTTTTGTATTTCCCGGTTGCGGTTGCCGATCAGTTCATTTTTTTCTTCCAGCAACTTACTTCTTTCTTCCAATTCCTGGTTGGTTTGCATCAGTTCTTCCTGCTGCACCTTGAGTTCCTCTTCCGAAACCTGGAGCTTCTCCGTCTGGGCCTCCATTTCCGCATTCATCATCTCCAGCTCATTGTGCTGGCTTTGGAGTTCCTCCGTTTGTGTTTGTGTTTCTTCCAGCAATTCCTGCAGGCGTGATCTGCTCTTGGCCGTATTCACCGCTACGGCGATGTTTTCCGCAGCATTGGAAAGATAAAGTTTGTCCAGGTCGGAAATACCCTGCAGGCTGCCCAGCTCAATTACCCCAATCAGCTGTTTTTCAAACATCAACGGAAAAACATATATGCCCTCAGGTTTGATACCGCCTGTGGCATAACTGATTTGTGGGCCGGTGGGGGACATATCCCGGATTTCCATCGCTTTTTTACTCAGGGCGCATTCTCCTACCATACCGTGCCCGTATGATATACGTTTTTGTTTCAGCGCAGGTTCAAAGGCATAGCCGGAAGAAAAATCCAGTACATTCTCCTGGCTTGCCAGATATATGGCGCCAACCGGACTGCCGGTATAGGCACAAACGGCGTCCAGGGCATTTTTACTCAGTTCCTGAATCGGTCTTTCACCCATCAGGGTTTCACTAAGCCTGGCCGATCCGGTTTGCAGCCATTCCTTATCGGAAATCTTTTTAAAAGAAGATTCCAGGGAATAGGCCATTTTATTCAGGGCGGCGGATACACTGCCCAGATCATCTTTTTTCTCATCATTAATCCGCACCGTGTAATCGCCCGAAGAAATGGTTTCTGCTATTTCCCGGACAATGTCAATACGGCGGCTGATATCCTTGTCTTTGAATTCCAGGTCAGCCTGTAACCGGCTTTTTTCTGCTATATCCCGTTGCACGCGAAGAAAAAATAATATGGCCACCAGGATGGACAGGCAGGAAGCGACAAGGATGATGATCGGTGTAAATCTCGAAAAAGAATCAAAACGTGCCGTTCTTTGGGACAACAGGGAGGTTTCGGTATTTTTCATCGTAAGGATAATGGTCCTGATGGAATCCATGTAATCGCTCCCGGCCTGGAGTTGGTCCATCGTAATCAGTCCATTGCTTCTTTTTAAATCAATCATCGTTTCCAGCCTTGAAAACCGCTTGTTTATGTATTTCCGGAGGATCTCACAATTTTCCTGTTCGTCGCTGTTGTCGGTTGTGAGATTTTTAACCCTTTCCAATGCATTCAGGGATTCCTGGAAGGCCCCGTGAAAAGGCTCCAGATAAGACGGATCGCTGCTGATGATAAAACCACGCTGTGCGGTTTCAGCGTCCCTAACGGGGGCAGCAACCTGGTCCAGCCCTGAGATGACTTTATAAGTATGCGTCACCAAGCCTGAACTGATCAGCAGATTGTGAATGCTGAGGTAAGCAGCCACGGAACTGCCCAGCAGAAGTAAAATTGAAAAACCAAATCCAATGATGAGATTTCGGGTCAGAGATTGTTTCATGCCTGGATGTTATTCCTTTTATTTTAATCTAAAGCTGATTGGCGACCGGTAAAGAAAAAAAGAAAGTGGACCCCTTACCGGGTTCGCTCTGCAACCAGCAGCTTCCCTTATGACGTGCTATTATTTCAGAACAAATATAAAGACCTACACCCAATCCCTGAAAGCGGTGCTCGGCCCCTTCTACCCGGTAGAATTTACGAAAGACCTCGGATTGGCTTTTCTTGTCGATCCCGATGCCAAAATCTGATACAGCAACAATCACCAGATTATTTTCCAGCCGGGTATTCACCTGTACTTCTTTGGAATCCGGAGAATATTTCACCGCATTCGTGAGATAGTTCAGTAGCACCTGTTCCAGCCGGTTTTCATCACCCACCACCTGGATGCCGTCTTTCCCGGTTACGGTGATCTGGTAATCTGGATGGGTTTGTCTGATCATTTCGGTGGCATCCCGTATCAAATCGTTGAAATTGATGATGGATTCATTGAATTTAAGTTTTCCGTGTTCTATCCGGGATACATCCAACAGATCTGTTATGAGCATATTAAGCTTGTTGATCTGGTTCAGGGTGCGATCCACATACGACCTTAACTTATCGTTCTTGTCCAGGGAACGATCCAGTAATTGTATATAGGCCTTCATGCTGGCCAGTGGAGTTTTTAATTCATGGCTGGCAATACTCATGAATTCATCTTTACGACGGGACGCAGCCAGAGCCTCTTCCTGGGCCATTTTCCGGATTTCGATTTCTTTTCTCAGGTTATCCTGAACCGCATTCAGAACGCGATTCTGTTCGTACAATCGGTAAAATGTTTTCACCCGCAACAGCAGGATGTCCGGGTCGATGGGTTTGGTCACATAATCGATCCCGCCCGACAAATATCCCCTGGTAATGTATTTTTTATCTATGTTGATGGCGGAAAGGAAAATAATCGGAATGTCTTTGCTGGCATTATTGCCAGACAGGATCTCCGCCACTTCAAACCCATCCATTCCTGGCATCTGAACGTCCAGGATGATCAGTGCATAAGACTTTTTTAATACTTTCTTCAGGGCCTCTTCTCCGCTGGAAGCCGTGTCTGTTGGAAATGAATGTAGTTCCAGTAAAGTCTTCAGGGAAAAAAGGTTTTCCTGCGTGTCATCCACAATAAGAATCATATGGTAACTGGGGAGTTTAACAGCAAGCTTGCCGGGTTGAAAATACGAAAGTCCCGAATAAACTTCAGGACTTTGTATATTTTCCTATCCTAAGACTAAGGAGTGCAATTATTTATATTAAAACAAACTTTTTGCCAGATTTTAAAAAAGAGATATAATGGGAATCTGCCGTTAATTTGTAGAATATATTTCTCAACTCAGGATTCTGTAGAGCAAATTCCTTTGGGTTTTTAGTTTTTTTGGCTCCTTTTCATGGCATGTACATTGTAATTTTGTTATAAACCTTTATAAATTTCAGGTATGAACAACGTTTTAAAACCCACCCTGAACCTGGCCCGGATAGATGATATTGTTTACTGGACCAAAAAATGGGAAATTTCGCCGAATCAATTATTTCAGGCCGTCCGGGCAACCCAAAGCAGCGATATACAGGCGATCGCCAAATATCTCCGGGAGAGGGGGTTTGCCTTATAAACGAATGATGTCAATTCATCCAGCAGCTCAAACGCTGTAGATCACTTTGTATATTTCGGAAATATCCACATCCTGCAGGTAAGGATAGAGTTCGCCAGCGTCTTCAAAACTGCGGATGCAGATGTAGAAATAGCGTGTGGTATGATAATAAATCTCCACATAAAAATCGTTCACCTGATAAAGCGTGATCCGGTAACAGCCGTCGGTTCTCTCCGCCAGAAAAACCCCATCCGTAGCGAGTACCTCCGTTTTGGCCATTCCGTCCATAATATTGAAATCCCTGATATCCATAACCTGGTTTGAATGTTATTGATTGTGGTTTCAAATCCTATATGTCAAATCATATACCGATATTTGGCACCCGGTGACTTAAGTTTTCCATTTCCCCCAAATTATATGTCTGATCCCATTCCATCACTCAGTCACGACGACTTTTTAAAAGCAGATAAGAATTACGAAAAAGCCGCCCTGGCCGTGAATTTGGTCTACGTGACCGATCACACACCTGGAATTATACGGCTGAAAAAGGGAAAAGGTTTCTCTTATCTTCTGGAAAATAACAAACTCGGGGATAAGAGCCAATTGTTGAGGATCAAAAAAATGGCAATCCCACCAGCCTGGACCGACGTGTGGATCTGTGCTCTGGAAAACGGACACATACAGGCAACCGGCCATGATGTGCTCAAACGGAAACAATACCGTTACCATGCCTTATGGACCATGATCCGGGGAGAGACTAAATTCCACAGACTGCTTGAGTTTGGTAAATTACTGCCCCGCCTGCGGGCCCAGCTGGAAAAGGATCTCCAGCAAAAAGCACTCAGCCAGGAGAAGGTGCTGGCCACGGTGATCAGTCTCATGGAAAGGACCTATATCCGGATCGGAAACAGCAATTATGAAAAACTATACGGTTCCCACGGACTGACCACGCTGAAGGATAAGCATGTATCGATTACCGGCGATAAGATCCGATTCTCCTTCCGGGGAAAGAAGGGTATTCAGCACGACATTACACTCAAAAATAAACGGCTGGCCAAAGCCGTAGAGCAATGCCGGGATATTCCGGGCAAAGAACTGTTCCAGTATTATGACGAACAAGGTTACCGGCGACCCATCGAATCCGGCATGGTGAACGACTACATCCGGAACGCCATGGGTATGGATTTCAGCGCAAAGGATTTTAGGACCTGGGCCGGATCCTTACATGCGTTAGATGTATTGTGCGATTTGCCGGAAACAGCGGAGGAAACGGAGAGAAAGAAAAATATCGTGGCCATGCTGGATTTCGTAAGCAGCAAGCTGGGAAATTCAAGGGCCATCTGCAAAAAATACTATGTCCATCCTGGACTCGTCCGCCTCTACGAGGAAAATAATTTCTCCCGATATCTGCGGCTCGCCAATGAAACGGACGACGACGATGGTAATACCGGATTAACGGCCTCAGAGAAAGTGTTGTTGCAGATTTTGAAAAGGAAGGGGTGATTCATGTGGAAATGTGCTGATGTGAAAATACTCTGGCGCTGTCACGCTTTACATCAAACAGCTCCTTAATCTTCACATTTTCACATCAGTACATTTTCACATTAGTTCTCACGCCCGCTCAAACTTCAAAATAAAATTAGATCCCTGGTCCACCCCGGTTTGCACGTCGATGGACGCTTTGTGGGATTGTATGATATTCAGTGTGGTGGCAAGCCCCAGGCCGAGTCCGTTTCTTTTAAAGGTGAAGTAAGGTTCAAATAAATGGGGCAGCGTTTCCTTGCTGATGCCCGTACCATTATCCCGGATGGACACCAGGTGGTGACCGTTCTGACTGGTTACAGAAATATTCAATTCCCCTTTGTTTTCGTTCATGGACTCGATCGCATTGATGATGATGTTGGTAAAAGCGATCTTTAGTTTAAGGGGGTCAGCCAGGATGTAGGCCGGCTCATTCGGATAGATCACTTTCCAACTCACCTTTTTGAGTGTGATCCGGTCAATGATGGTGGCAATCGAATCATCCAGGATATTCTGAAGTGCTTTTTTTTCCCTTAGGTTTTCCGGAGGCATGGATGAGGATAGTAACAATTCGGTGATGAGATCATTAATCCGCCTGCTGTTCCGGTTGATGATGTCCAGATATACATTTCCCGACTCCGCGATATTTTCAAGCAGCAGCTGGTCCACCGAAAGATTGATGTTATTGAGCGGATTCCGCACCTCATGGGCCAGCGCACGCACAAGCCGGTTTGCCGCGCCCAGCTTTTCCGCCTGCAACGTGGCCTTTTCTGCCTTTTTCAGGTTGGTAATATCGTGGATTATTCCCTGGATATACACATTGTCTTCCGCATCCATTTCCATGGAAAGGGACAGTATGCCCTGGATCTTCTCCTTATTCTGATTGACCAGCTCCACTTCCACATCTTCCACTACGCCTTCTGTTTTGAGCAGGTTGTTGATTTCCGTGGCCTGGTCCGGGCGGGCAAAAAAATGTTCCAGGCTGAGGTTAAGTAATTCCGGCCGTGTAAAGCCCAGCATGGTGGTGCTGATGTAGTTTACATCCTTAAAAACAAGCAACTGGTCGGTGAGAAAGACCGCATCTTTTGACTTTTCAAATATGCTCCGGAACTTTCTTTCATTGGATCTCAGGGTTTTTAGAGCTCCGGCTCTTTCCAGTGAATAACGTATGCAACGTTCGAGCTTTTCGGTATTGAGCTCCAGTTTTACGAGATAGTCAAAAGCCCCGGCCTGCATGGCCTCCAGGTCAATTTTCTGATTGCCCATGCCGGTTAAAAGGATTAGCGGCTGCTCGCAACGGTGGAGCAGGGCCTCCTTCATCAAATCCAGCCCCGTTTTGGCTCCCAGATAATAATCAATAAAATAAATATCGTATTTGGCTTCCAGTATCGCGTCATACGCTTCTTTATATTGATAACACCAGTCTATAATAAATTCTTTTCCGCGGATTTTTTTTATGTACTGACTGGTAATAAAAAAATCCTCTTCATCATCATCAATGATCAGTATGCGTATGGGCAGGCTTTCGGAGTTCATGGATAGCAAAAATATTTATCAAAAAAAAAGGAAGGTTCAATGGTTAATGATTCTTCATTTCTTCATACAGGGTCATTTTATTATACAGGGTCTTCCTGTCGATTTTCAGCAACTGGGCCGCTTTGCTTTTATTGTAATTGGATTCCTTAAGGGCCTGGAGGATCATTTCATATTCTGCATCAATGCTGGCTTCCTTTAACGAGCTTTCACTGAGGTTCGCCTTTATGGCGGCCGGCTTGGGTTCAGCCACGGTAATTGGTGCGGACTGCGCGGCGGCCGACAGGTTTGCGGGCGGTTGTTCACCAAACTGCAGTTTACTGTAATTGGAAATTTCAAAGGGGAGGGTTCTGGCTTCAATATAATCACCTTCGGTAAGCAGGGTTGCCCGCTTGATCACATTCTTCAATTCCCTTAAGTTCCCGAACCATACATATTTGGTGAAAATGGCTTCCACATCGGGAACAAATCCTTTCACATTTTTTTCCAGTTCCTCATTGGTTACTCTTAAAAAATGATTGGCAAAAAGCATGATGTCTTCTTTCCTTTCCCGCAGCGGTGGTATTTCAATGGAGAATTCATTGAAACGATGGTAAAGGTCCTCGCGGAATTTACCCGTGCGCGTGGCATTCCAGAGCAGTTCGTTACTGGCGATGATGATACGTACGTCCAGATCGATATCCTTTGTTCCCCCCACCCTTCTCATTTTCCTTTCCTGCACCACGCGCAGCAGGGATACCTGAACGTCATAAGAAAGATTGGCGACTTCATCCAAAAAAATGGTACCGCCATTGGCGATCTCAAAACTGCCTGTCTTTTGATTCAGCGCACCGGTAAATGCGCCTTTTTCATGACCGAACAATTCACTCGCTGCCAGTTCCTTCGACAGGGCACCGCAATCGATGGCAACAAAGGGTTTTCCGCTGCGCTTGCTGCGTTTATGAATTTCCTGGGCAATGGATTCCTTTCCGCTACCAGTTTCTCCGTATATGATTACGCTGTAACTGGTAGGCGCCACCAGGGCCACCTGTTTAATAATTTTCCGGAAGGCAT
The DNA here is from genome assembly GCA_041691395.1 of Chitinophagaceae bacterium. GTDB lineage: Bacteria > Bacteroidota > Bacteroidia > Chitinophagales > Chitinophagaceae > Puia. The sequence goes on along the minus strand of JBEPUT010000002.1, from coordinate 61,696 downwards.
CCGTATCTCCAAAAATATAATTTCCGGAATAGGTGACTCCTTTCTGGTCCTGTACAACGGCAGACGGTGCCTGCTTTTTCACGGAGGGTTCACTGAGCTGGGATTCCCCATGTTCAATGGCCTGCTGAATGGTATGTATGATTTCATCCGGAAGCAGCGGTTTGGTGATATAATCATAGGCTCCCATTTTCATTACCTTTACCGCCGTACGCATATCACTGTAACCGGTGATGATGATGACGGGCATGTCCGGATATTTGTTCTTAATACTGGTCAGTATTTCCATGGCATCCATATCGCCCAGCCGGTAATCACACATGATGAGGTCCGGCTTGTTGGAATCGAGCCAGGTCAGGGCCTTTTTCCCTGTGAACATTTCAATCACTTCATATCCTCTGCGGCTCAAAAAACGATTAAGCAATAAACAAATATCCCTGTCATCATCTATTACCAGGATTTTTTTCATAAGCGTAAATTAGGAGTATTTAAAAATGTTAGGGTGTTTTATCAAAAGAAAAGTGCCCTCATCTGGGCGACCGGAATATTCAGCTGGTCCCGGTACTTGGCAATTGTCCTGCGCGCCACAATATAGCCCCTTCCTGATAAAATATCGGCAAGTTGCTGATCCGTATAGGGTCTTTTCTTGTCTTCCTTCTCCACCACTTCCTCTACAATGGTCTGGATTACCTTGTTGCTGATCACCGTACCTTCCTTGTTACTAAGCCCCTCGGTAAACAGATCTTTCAACAGGATCATGCCAAACGGGGTATCTGCATATTTATTACAGGTGATCCGGGAAACCGTGGATATGTCCAGCCCTACGATTTCCGCAATATTTTTCAGTACCATGGGCTGGAGCTGCATGGTGTCGCCGAATTTAAAATATTCTGATTGAAAATGAACAATAGCCTTGATCACTTTGAGCATGTTGGACTCCCTTTCCCGGATGGCCTTAATGAACCACTGCGCAGAAGCCAGTTTGCTGCGCATATACTGTCTGGTTCCCCGGTCGGTTGATTTATCATTATCCAGGTTCTGCACCGTTTCGGCCCAGGTCTGGTTCACGTGCAATGTGGCCGAACGCTGGCGGGCCAGGCTGATCACTATTTCCTCCCCTTCCATGCTGATGATAAAATCGGGGAATACCGTATTATTTACCTGGATATTGCTGGAAGATGCGGTAACGGGTCTGGTTCGCAAGCTGGCCAGCAATTGCAGCACCTGCTTTACTTCGCCTTCCTTCAGCTTCATTTCCCGCCTGATCTTTTCGATGTTGCAGCCGTTGAGCTCCTTAAAATGATGGGTCACCAGCTCGGTGCCCAGATTCACCAGAAGCTTCGACTGATCCATTTTTGTGAGTTGAATTCTGAAGAACTCACCCAGGTTATTGGATCCGCAGCCCAGAGGCTCCAGTTCCTGGATATTTTTAAGAATCTGAACCAGATCCGCCGCGTTTATCCAGGTATGCTGTTTAAATGAGATCTCTTCCGCTATGGCTTCAAGATCCTGGACAAGAAATCCAAATTCATCCATGGAATCGATGATAAAATCCGCAAGTACATATTTCGTTTCATCCAATTCAACAAAACGATATTGCTTTTTTAGCTCGCTGCGGTAATCCACCGATTCGGCGATCTGGCGGTCGGGCATCTTGTCAGAAGGCAGATAATTTTCATATTCCGTTTTATAATCCGGGATGTCGTCGTATCCATATTCTTCCCAGTTCTGAAAGTCCTGAACGGTTTCTTTCGAAAATTTATCGCTCAGCGGATCCTCGTTATTGGTACTTTCTTCCAGCGCCGGGTTTTCGTTGATCTCGTCTTCTATCCTTTGCTCAAGGGCAAGGGAATCCAGATGCAACAGATTGAGTAGCGCGATATGATGGGGAAGAATCTTATGCTGGAGCTTTTGCGACTGAAGCTGATGGAGCATGCGGTAGTCTTTTGTAAGGGTAGTAAAACAAATAGAACACCAAAAATTTTCCACCGATAAATTGCGTCAGGACACGGGAAATCTACGATTATGGGTAATAATATGCCCAAAATGGGGATTTGGATAAAGGGGATGACAGTCCTACTTGCTTTCCTGCTTCTTATCTTCCTGCACTTTTTCCTCCTGTTCCTTTTTCCTTTTTTCTTCAGCCCTTTTCTTCTTTTTGAAATAGCCCCGGAGCAGGAAATTGTGTTTGGCCGCTTCCATATTTTGATTCAACCCTTCAGACCCCTTTTTCAAATTGGCCATCGTAGCGTGCAGGTTATTGCCTATGCTGGAATCGGACAGCAGGCGCGACAATACACCATGACCGTGGTTTACCTTGTAGGCGACCTCGGCCAGCTGCTGGGTGATGATGGCTGCGTTGTCGGCGGATGTTTTCAGTCCGGCCAGGATCTGGTCCGTTTCTACCGGGGCATGGGATACCAGGATCTCGTTTTCCTTTACGGGTTCTGCATCTCCGACCCCCGCGGAAAGGGTCAGCACACGGTCCCCCATCAGACCCTCAGAACCAATGCTGGCAAAGGCATTCCTCCGGATGAACTTATGCACTTCGGTTTTAATGGACATGTTCACCATAACGGTGGTATCGGTGACCAGGGATATACTTTCCACCGACCCGATATTGATTCCCCCAAAACGGACATTATTTCCCGGTTTCAGTCCGCTGACATTGCTAAAAACGGCCTTTAGTTGAAAAACCGAATCAAAAAGATGTTTTTGTTTGCCCACAAAAAACAAACCCAGCACCAACAGGACCAGACCGCAAATGATAAAGAGCCCTAATTTCCATTTGAGATTGCCATGCGATTTCATATCTCCTGAATTTTAATGTTTAACCAAAAAAAGATCTGATCCATTCATCTTCACACTTCGCGAGTTCTTCATAAGTGCCCTCGGCCACGATAACGCCTTCTTTCAGCATCACGATCCTGTCTGCCGTCATTTTTGCACAAGCGATATCATGGGTGATGATGAGAGAAGAGATTTTGTATTTCCGCTGCATGTCCAGGATCAGCTGGCTGATTTCCTTTGCCGTGGCCGTATCCAGTCCTGTTGTTGGTTCATCATATAACATGATGGCAGGCTTTAGGATAAGGGTTCGTGCCAGCCCGATTCGCTTGGCCATGCCTCCGGAAAGTTCTGCAGGCATTTTACCTCCCGCATCCGGAAGACCGACGTTTTCCAGCACTTCACCGATCAGCTCACCGATCTTTTCCCTGGTCAGGTGTTTTTTATGGTGCCTGAGCGGAAATGCCAGGTTCTCCATCACATTCATCGAATCATATAAAGCGCCGCTTTGAAAAAGAAAACCAATTTTGACCCTCAGACGGTTAAGGTCCTCATATCCGATTTCGGCGATGTTTTGTCCCATGATGCAAATTGAACCTTCATCGGGTTCGGTCAGTCCGATCATGCATTTGATCAGCGTGGATTTGCCGGATCCGGATTTTCCCAAAACCACCACATTTTCCGCCTTGTCAATGCATAAGTTTATTCCTTTGAGCACTTCCACCCCGTTAAAAGTTTTACTTAATCCCTGTATGTTTACCACCGGTGCGGCATCGGTTCCTGTTTCCATAATTATAATAGATCGGTGATCTGTACGGCAATCATATCGATGAAGAATATGGCCAGCGATGCAGTGACCACGGCTGAATTGGCCGCGGTACCCACACTGGCCGTACCTCCATCTACCCGGAATCCCTTATAACAACCGATGATGCCGATGGCCGTTCCGAAAAGAATGGATTTAATGATCGAGGGAAATATATCGATCCAGTCCAGTTTGGAAAGCGCCAGGTTGTAAAAACGGGTAATGGTTATTTCATCGTGAATATTATAAGCCAGAAAAGAAGAAAATAAGGAAATGGCATCGGAAAAGATCACCAACAGCGGTACCATACACGTTGTTGCCAGAACCCTGGTCACTACGAGGTAACGGAACGGATTGATGGCCGAAACTTCCATGGCATCTATCTGCTCGGTTACCTTCATCGATCCCAGTTCCGCACCAATGCGTGAACTTATTTTTCCGGCACAGATAACCGCTGTAATCACCGGTCCCATTTCTTTAATTACGGAAACGCTCACCATCCCCGGCAAAAGGGAAACGGCCCCGAAAGCTGCCAGGGAAGGCCGCGTTTGGATGGTTAGTACCAAACCCATGATGAATGCCGTAACCGCCACCAGGGGAAGAGACTTATTCCCGGTTTTAAAACATTGGTAAAGAAATTCTTTCCATTCAAACGGCGGGTTAAATGTTTCCCGGATGAAACGAATAAAAAACATACTGAATTCTCCTGCGTGCAGAACGGCCTTTTTAAAAGGCACCCAGGCAGGTATACGAGTTTCTGCTACTGACATACTCTTTGGGGTTGGACCGGTTGCTTTGATCCCTATTTAGTAGAAGATCATGCCTCCGTTGAATAATTCGTTAAAGAGGGTTTTATTTCGATGATCGGGGAATTAACTACCCATCGCAAATGATCCATTTTTGTTCCAATGACTTATTCTTTGGATAAAAACGCGGGATGGCCTGATTTTTATGATGTATTCTTCATTAAACCAAGAAAATATGACCAGTAAAAAACTCATAGCGGGCGTTTTGACGGCACTGGCCGCCGGCGCCGTGATCAGCCTTATGGTTTCTTCTAAAAAGAACCGCAGCATCAGCAGGAAATTAATGAAAAAGGGAAATAACCTGGCAGATGATCTGAAGGGAAGATTCAATGAATTTGTGGACCGACTGGAAGATAAATTCCAGGGCATTCTAAAGTAATTAACTTTGTTTCAAGCATTAAATATCACTATGTCTGATTCTTTCATTTCCATTAAATCCCTGATTGAAAAATCCCAGGATTATCTAGAAACAAAAATTGAGATAGCCAAGCTGAAAACGGTGGATAAATCGTCAGATGCGCTGTCTTCCCTGGTTGTTTTGATGTCCATGATTTTCCTGGGGCTGCTTTGTTTCCTGTTCATCAGCATTGCCCTGGCCCTTTACCTGGGTTTCTTGCTAGGCTCCGCATATACGGGCTTTTTAATCGTGGGCGGATTTTATGGAATCGTTTTATGGATACTCTATCTGCTCCGCGACAAATGGATAAAAACACCGGTTACCAACCTGCTCATTAAAAAGATGCTGAAATAAACAGAATGAAAAGAACAATAACTACCTCAGCCGAATTGAATGAAGCCATTGAAGATTTGGAAAGAAGGTCAAGTTTGCAAAAACAGGAACTGAAGGAACAATTTGCCGGCACCATGGAAAACCTGAAGCCCATTAACCTGATCAAACACGGATTGCAATCCACGTTTTCGGGGGAAAATAAACAGGATTTGCTGAAAGCCGCCATCGGACTGGGTTCCGGAATATTGGGCAGAAAACTGATGATGGGGAGATCCGGAGGTGGTATTATACGTAAAGTGATTGGCGCTGCACTGGAAATGGGCGTTGTAGGCGTAGTAGTGAAAAATGCTGATAAATTAAAGGAAAAGTGTTCGGACCTGCTGAACAAAATATTTCACAAGAAAAAAGCCGGAGGCCCTGTACCTCCGGCCCTGCCCGGCAAAAAGCCCGTTAATTATTTTCAGAAGAATTAAATTGTTTTTCCATTTTGTGCATTAGGCTTGAAATCGGGCCCTCCATTTTATTCGTCCGGTCATCCAGATTATTGTTCCCCAATATCTGGCCCAGGCTGATGATTGCGGGCAAATACAATAATACATCCTGTTTATGCTGTGCCACAAATGCTGCAATACTGTTTTCATCCGTCAGATCCTTGATATTATCCCGGGTTACCCGCACCACTTCAGAGGCGATATGCTCCATTTCCGGTTTAACCAATTCGTTTTTCATTCGAGCATACAAAGCAACCTGAGCCACCAGTTCAAGATGTGATTTGCCAAATATTTTTTCAAGCAAATTGCCAGTCGGCTGATCCCCGGAAATCCAGGAGGCATCCGGTTCTTTTTCCAGTCTGTTGAAAAGCCCTAGCAATATAGAGGGGATGGCGGCTTGTGCTATGGCGTTATTTCCGTGAATGTCTTCCTTGTCCTTCACTTCCTGGAAATTGGGATCGATTTTTTGAATTTTGCCGAATCCCAGGTTTTTCTGAATGGTTTCTGTGATGTTCATGTTCTTGTGTTTATAGGTTAATCCGAAAAAATATCCCAAAGAAAAATGCCCATTCCGTTGAATGAGCATTTAAAGTCCTTATTTACTGGCGGTCAGGCTCTCCTGATTACGGCCAATATCAGGGCAATGATGGCAATCACCAGCAGGATGTGAATTAATCCGCCCGCACTATATACAAAAAATCCCAAGACCCATCCGATGATCAGAATAACAGCAACGAGATACAGTAGGCTCCGCATAAATAAATTTTGAGGGTTAACTAATTAGGTCATTGAATATTAATTTCATGCCAGGCAGGATTTATCCGGATTATTTTGAGGGCACAACACGGACGACAGGATATGGGGGCTTTATGTAGATCATTTTCTACAAAAAATATAATAAAAAGGATTCAAATTATTTTTACAAACAGTCGCTATATTTGAAATTGGGTTGCCGCATTTTTAATCCATGCCGCATACCCCCTTAAAACATTTTCTGAATTCGTTTAAAATGTCGTACAAGCGCGTACTTATTATTGATGATGAAACGGACTTTTGTCTTTTGATCAAAAGTTATCTTGTCAAAAAAAATTATGAAGTGTTCGTTTCCCACACCCTTCAGGATGGTATGGATTGCCTCGAAAAAATCAAACCGGACATTCTTTTTCTGGATAATAATCTTCCCGACGGACTGGGTTGGGAAAAAACGGATTACATCAGCGAGCACTATCCCCAGGTCAGCATCAACCTCATCAGCGCATTTCAGTACAATCCGGATTTGTACAAACAAAACGCCTCCATTAAGATCTGGGAAAAGCCCATCAGTATCTCCGAGCTCAATCAATATCTTAACTGAATGGCAATAATGGCATTGTTTTAGTTCTTACGCTGCATAATTCAAAACCACAGTATATGAGAGCCATTTGGACGGGTGCCATAGGATTTGGACTGGTCAATATTCCGGTGCGCATATTCAGCGCTACACAAGACAGTAACCTGGATCTGGACATGCTGGATAAAAAGGATCATGCAAAAATCCGTTTTAAACGGGTTAATGAGGACACCGGCAGGGAAGTGGAATGGTCTGATATTGTAAAGGCTTACAATGATAACGGGAAATACGTTGTTTTAACGGATGATGATTTTGCAAAAGCCAGCCCGGAAAAATCGAAGATCATAGAGATCGTCGAATTTGTGGATGGTTCCGACATCGATCCTATTTTTTATGAGACCCCTTATTTTCTGGAACCCCAGAAGTCCGGCGTCAAGGCTTATGCGCTGCTGCGGGAGGCGTTAAAGAAGAGTGGTAAGGTTGGTCTTGGCAATTACGTGATGCGGAGTAAAGAATCGCTTTGCGTATTAAAACCCATGGATGACGTGATCGTGCTGAACAAGATCCGGTTTGCCCAGGAAATCCGAAATGTGAATGAGATCAATGTGCCGGGGAAGGCCAGCATTAAGCCCGGTGAAATGCAAATGGCGCAGGCATTAATCGGCCAGTTGTCCGGAAAATTTGATATTTCCAAATACAAGGATACCTATTCCGATGAGCTACTGAGGCTCATCCACGCCAAGGCAAAAGGGAAAAAACCGGCGGCCCCGCAGATGCGGGTGGTGCACAACAAATCAAAGGACCTGATGAGCCAGTTGAAAGCCAGTCTGACCGTAAAAAAGAAAAAAGCTTCCTGATTTTAGACTTTAACGGCTTCCGGCAATAATTTTTCAGATACCCCGGTTGTCATAGGCATCCGGATACTTACCTGATGCGTTTCGCGGTCGTTCACCAGGAATACGGCATTGCCTTCCTGCAATGTTTCATCCACCAGTACCGTGGTTTCTTTCCAGCTCGCCTGCTGTTCGAAATTTAATTGATACACCGATTCTCCATACTGGTAAGTTATGGAAAATGCAGACCATTCTTCAGGCAAACAGGGCTCGAAGGATAATTTATTTCCCAGCCGTTTCAGACCGAAGAAAGATTCGATGAGCAATTGATACATCCAGGCTGCCGAACCGGTATACCAGGTCCAGCCACCCCTTCCCTTTTGGTTTTCCACGGCATACACATCTGCTGCAATAACATAGGGTTCAATTTTATATTTTTTGATCGCATCGGCCGTATTCCCGTGATTTAACGGATTCACCAGGTTGATCAATTCATAAGTTCTTGTTTTATTTTGCTGAAGGGCAGTAGCCATAATCAGCCAGATGGCCGCATGGGTATATTGGCCGCCATTTTCCCGTACGCCCGGCAGATATCCTTTGATATATCCGGGATTCAATGCGGCATGATTAAAGGGCGGTTCAAATAGCTGGATGATTTCATTTTCCTTTTTCACCAGTTTCGAATATGCCGAATCCATGGCCACCTGGCTTCTGGCCGGGTTGCCCGCACCGGAAATAACGGACCAGCTTTGTGGTATGGAGTCAATTTTACATTCTTCATTTTCTGAGGAACCCAGTGGTGTGCCGTCATCAAAATAGGCCCTTCGGTACCAGGAACCGTCCCAGGTGTGCAATTCGATATTTTTCCGGAGGGTTGCGGATTCTCTTTTACACTGATCCACAAAATCATTGTCTTTTTTCATCCTGGCGATTTCCCCAAAACGGTTCAGCACGTCATAAAGGAAAAAGGCAAGCCATACGCTTTCCCCTTTCCCCCCGTCACCCACCTTATCCATCCCGTCGTTCCAGTCGCCTGAACCCATCAGCGGTAACCCGTGATCTCCCATCCGCAATCCATGTTTCACCGAACGCACACAGTGGTTATAGAGCGCCGCTGATTTTTCAGATGTGGCGGGTAATTCGTAATAGGACTCTTCTCCCGGGTTCAACGGTCTGCCTTCAATAAATTTTATCTGTTCCGTCAGAATGCTTTCGTCACCGGTATGTTTGATGTATCTGGCGGTTACGTAGGGCAACCAAAGATAATCGTCTGAGCAGGCCGTACGCACCCCGCGCCCCAAAGGTGGATGCCACCAGTGCTGAACGTCGCCTTCTTTGAACTGCCTGGATGCACTGAGGATGATCTGTTGTCTCACCAGGTCGGGCCGGTTGTGCAACAGGGATAAAACATCCTGAAGCTGATCGCGGAACCCGAATGCTCCGCCGGACTGATAAAATCCGCTTCTCCCCCAGATCCTGGAATTCAGCGTTTGATAATTCAGCCAGCCGTTGCATAAATAGTTGATGGCCGGATCCGGCGAATTCACCTGCACCACAGACAATGTTTTTGACCAGAATGCTTTCACTTTTTCCAATGTTTGTCTGGCATTCACTAATCCCCGAAACTTCTTTGCCGTCTTCAGCGCGTTATAAGTGTCCGTACCGGCACCCAGGCGGAAAACCAGTTCCCTTTCTTCGCCATCCGCCAGTTCCATCACCGATTGCAGCACAGCACAGGAGTCCAATCCCGCTCCTACCCTGCCCGAAAGTTTCGATTTACCCAGGGCCTCCGGATTCTTATAGGTTCCGTTCCGGCCAAGGAATTCAGTGCGGTCGCACGTAAAGGTCCTGCCGGGATCGTCCACATCAAAAAAGCTCATGTAGTTTCCGAATTCACTGTTATAGGCATTACCGGCCAGTATGATCCCTGTTTCCGTATTCACTTCGGTGGTGATGTGCATCTGGGTTCTGGACCTCAGCTCACCCAATACCCATTCCACATATCCGGTGATGGATAACTTTCTGTATCGCGCAGAATTGTTTTTTATTTTGAAGCATATGAATTTCACGGCTTCTTCCGTGTCCACAAAAATGACCATTTCCGAATAAATGCCGTCTTCTGCAAAATGAAATTCGCTGTATCCGAAACCATGACGGCTGATGTAATGCGATTTACCGGGATGTGGTAAAAGGGAGGGCGACCAATACTTGCCGCTTTCTTCATCCCTCAGATAGAATGCTTCCCCGCACAGATCACTTACGGCATCGTTGTTCCAGGGAGTGAGCCGGTATTCGTGGGCATTTTCCATCCAGGAATAAGACTGGCCGCTTTCTGAAATAACGGAACCAAACACCGGGTTCGCAATAACGTTGCACCAGGGCGCAGGGGTTACCTTGTCCATATTCGTGACGATCACATATTCTTTTCCATCCGGAGTGAACCCGCCGATTCCGTTGAAGAAAGTCAGATGCGCGGGGGTTTCCAGCGCGGAATCAAGCGATGCATAAAATTTAGTCGGCGTGAAATAAGGAAGAACCGGTTTTACTTTGGTCCGGCGGTTAATCTGTTCTTCCAGAGTACCCATAGTATCAGACAGGATGATGCGTGCCACTGTTTGAAATAAAATCCGGTCCTCCTGGGATACCTGTTCACCCGACCGGATGAAGATGCCGCCTGGCTTATCCCTTACATCGCTGATGATACCGGGTGATATGAGACTGACGAGTTCATTCTGCAATGCCTGGCGGTAGCCCCCGTAGTCCTCGTTCCAGATCACCAGGTCCACCAGTAAACCTTTTAGACGCCAATAGGCATGAGCCTGCACCAGTTGCCTCGCCAGTTCGATATTGGCGGAATCCTGGATCTGCAGCAGAACTATGGGCAGGTCACCGGAAATGGAATAGCTCCAAAGGGCGGACTGTCCCCTTCTGTTGCGAAAGATAATTGATGGATCGGCCCTAAGGGATGCATTGGAAAAAATAACTGAACCCGCCAGCCGGGAATACAATTGGGCATCGGCTTCCTCGGCATCTATCTGCCGAAGTACAACCTGGCTGTGCGTCCAGGCCAGCTCAAAAGCACGGTCCGTCAATGGCCTGTCCTGATATTTCTCTACAAGTCCCACACAGGCTTCCTTACTATCTGCCATGCCAAGCACCATATTAATAGTCACGGAATCATGGGCTTCTATGGTAAACCGGTAACGGATCGAAACAATCGGATCGAGTACGGCACCCTGGGTGCCCGTGAGGCGCTGCATGTTTTTCAGCGCTTCCGGCTCATGGATGCTGTTGGTTCTCCCGGTAAAAACGGAACGGTCAGTTTCATAAGAAATGTCCTTGATTTCCCCGTTATGCACTTTCATCAGGTGGAACATCCAGGGCTGGCTGTCTCCTGAGGAGCGTGGCCTTCTCGTACAGAGAATGGCATCCCGCTGCGGCAGGATTTCGGTTTGTACAAATAAATTGCTGAATGCGGGATGTGCAGCGTCTGCAGCTGCCGGAGCAAGCACCACCTCTGCATAACTGGTTACTTCCAGGTATCTTTTTTTACGAGAACGGTTATTGATGCGTATCCTGCGCATTTCCACATCATCTTCCGAAGACACCACGATCTCCGTGTGCGTTTCCAGATTTTGCTCCTGCCGTCGGAACTCTGCTCTGCCCTGTGAAAACACGACTTCATAACTCTCGGCCGTACTCAGGGAAGGCTGGAAGGCGGCGGACCAAACGGTGTCGTTGTCCAGGTCCCGGATAAAACAATAGGTTCCGAAATTGTCGCAGGTCGGGTCCTCACGCCAACGCGTAACCGCAATATCCTTCCAGCGGCTATAGCCGCTCCCCGAATTGCTGATCATGGAATGAAAGCGGCCATTGGACAGTAGCTGTACTTCCGGCACCGGGGTATTGGGTGTTTTGATGATGCGCATCTGAACATCCTGACTGGTAGTGCTGCTGTCGGAAACATGCACGGAAGGAGAATAGAAGTCGGTGGCATGGGGTATTCTTTCCTGCAAAAGGAGCATAACAGCCCTGAACTGGACTTCGGCATCAAATCTTTTCTGCATCGGTTTGCCCAGCATCAGATAGGCAATTGAAAGAAAGGACATGCCCTGGTGATGGGACATAAACGAACGCACAATGCTGTATTGCTGTCCCCTGGTTAAGCGCGATGTTGTAAAATCAATCGCTTCAAAAAAACCATATCTCCCGCTAAAACCCTCGGCGTCCATATCAAGCAGGTTTTCTGCAGATTCTTCCGGAGCCACCATCAGGGCCATAACGGTAGCGTAAGGGGCAATTACCAGATCCTCTCCCAACCCGCGTTTCAGACCGAGACCGGGAACCCCAAAAGCCTTGTACTGATAGTTGAGATTGGCATCCACCATATTATAACCTGATTCAGATATGCCCCAGGGAACATTCCGCTTCCGGCCGTACTCTATCTGTTTCTGGACAGAAGTCTTGTAAGTCTGATCCAGCAGGGTATTATCGTATGTGGGCATAACCAGCAGCGGCATCAGGTATTCAAACATGGATCCGCTCCAGGAAACCAGCACCGGCGATGTACCCGGATTGGTGAGCTGACGGCCGAGGGCAAACCAGCTATCCTGCATGAGCTTACCCTCGGCAATGCCCACAAAAACGGTTAGCCTGGCTTCGGAGGCAAGGAGGTCATAATAACTATTGTCCCGGCGATGATCAGACACATTGTATCCGATGGATAACAGCCGCTGCGATTTATCGAACAGAAAATCAAATTTCAGATCAGCAAATTCATCACAGGATTTCATAAGCGCCTGGATGGTCAGAAGCCTTTCTTTCGCCCGCCTGACTGTTTCAATCACCTGCCTTCGCAAACCCTCCAGCCATTTCTTTTCTTCATCAGTAAGGTCATTTTCCGTCAGACCGTGCAGCACGGGTAATACAGACATCTCCAGGGCAGACAACTCGTTGAGCGACATATTGCGGGAGATCATCTGTTCCAGATTTTGAAAATCCGGCGGGAATGCATTCAGCATGAGCCACGGAGCAGTTTCATACAGATCGCTCAGTGCCTCACGGATCTGTTTCAGGAGAGCCTCACCCCACCAGGCTGCTTCCGGAGATGAGCTTAGGGATGGCAGCAGGGCCTCCGCACTGATCAGCAATTTCTGCAACTGATCCAGGATACCCGTGATATCCGGCCATTCCCTGGAAACGGCGGATAACAGTTCTCCGCTGAAAGACTGAAACAACGCATCGGAATCTGTTTTCTCCTGTAAAACATCCAGGGTATCCTTTAATCCAAGAAAAATGCGGGGGTTTATTACCGGGCATTCTCCCAGGAAAAATAAGCCCTGCTTCAGGGTAAGCAGATGGCCGGCCATGTTTCCGCTATCCACGGTTGAAATATATTTGGGGGAAAGCGGTTGCAGGGTTAACGTGTCGTACCAGTTGAATAAATGCCCTGCATAACGTTCCATGCGTTGCAGGGTCTGCAAGGTATTGGACGTCCTTTCCAATAAAATCTCAGTAGGAATATAGCCGAAATCCCAGGCCGTCAGATTGGCGAGCAGGGACATGCCGATGTTGGTTGGGGAAGTGCGGTGCGCAATGCGTTCAACAGGGCTTTCCTGGTAATTGTCCGGCGGCAGCCAGTTATCACCGGCCACCACAAAGGTTTCAAAAAACGCCCATGTTTTTCTGGACAGCCTGTACAGGAATCTCTTTTGTTCCTCGGAAAGGACCATTGTTTTCCCCTTATAGGGAAGGCTGATTTTCCAGGTTATGGCAGGAACCACCAGCCAGCCGATCAGGAAAGGAAGGGTCAGTTCCAGAGCTGCTGAGTTCCGGTAACTCATCCAGGCGAAAATCAGCACAGAAAGTACCGGCGGAAACCACATGGTAAGAAAGCTGCCCAAAAAAGTTTTATTCTCCGAATTCAGCAGGTTATTGGAAGGATTCCATTTTAGCAGCCTGCGGTGACTGATCAGGATGCGCCAGTTCGTTCTTGCAATGGCATCCAGGTTCAGCATGACCTCATAAGGCAGGGTGAGAATAGCCAGAATCTGCTGGATGAAATGATGAATGGTAAAACGGGTACTGATGATCAGGTGCGGCAGCATGTGCACGTCTTCCGGCTTTCTCCAGACCTCCCAGAAAAAGCTGATCACAGAGGGAAGCACCAGGATCACCAAAACCGAAATGGTCCAGAACATCGGCGAGTCGGAACAAAGCCAGCCGAATAAAAACATAAATAACAAGGCAACCGGAACCAGGCTGCGGCGAAGGTTATCAAAGATCTTCCATTTGGATAAGGGGGAAATTGGATTCTTAACTAGCCGGTGGGATCCCCCGGGTACCCATGGCCAAAGCCAGCTGGCTATTTGCCAGTCACCCCGTATCCAGCGGTGCCTTCGTTTCATATCCACTTCATAACGCACTGGATAGGCTTCATATAATTGCACGTCGCTCAGCAAACCACAGCGGGCATAGCTGCCTTCGAGCAGGTCATGGCTCAGTATGCGGTTCTCGGGAAAGCGGCCACGGAGTGCCTTTTCAAAAGCATCCACATCATAAATGCCCTTGCCGATGAACGATCCTTCGCCAAAAAGATCCTGATAAACATCGGAAATGGCGCGGGTATAGGGATCAATTCCGGGTTCATTGGCATGCAGGCGGGCAAAACGGGTGCTTTTTTCGGAAGGCAGACTAACGGCCACGCGTGGTTGCAGAATGCCGTACCCTTCCACTACCCGGCGTTTCTTTTCACTGTAATGCGGATGGTTCATCGGATGGGCCATCGTGCCGGTAATTTTCCAGCCGGCATCCCGGGGAAGCTGGGTGTCCGTATCCAGGGTAATTACATATTTCACCTGCTCATACAGGTTCGCCTCTCCTTCAATCAAAATAAATTTTTCTTTTCCTTCTCCGCGCAGCAGGACATTCATCTCCGCGAGTTTACCCCGTTTGCGTTCATAACCCATCCAGATCCGGTCCTTCGTATTGTATTTTCTCGGACGATGGAACATAAAGAAGATCTCATTCTTTTCCCTGCCGTATCGTTCGTTAAGTCCTTTTATACGGATCCTGGCGTCCCCGAGCAATTCATCCTCTCCAGGCAAAGTTTCCGTTTTCGCATCCGGGAAATCCGTTAGCAGGGCGAAATGCAGATGCGGATCCCGGTTGGCCAGAAAACGGACCTCCAGGTTTTCCAAAAGTTCTTCGAGTTGCCTGGAATCGCTGAACATGGAGGGGATCACCACGAGGGTCCTGTAACTTTCCGGGATGCCTTCAGAAAAATCCATCCTGGGCAAAACCATGGGACGGACAATGATCGTGGATATCCAGTTGATGAGGGTGATGGAAAGTTGACTGTAGGCGATGAGGGTAAAAAAGCCGATCATCCCGATTATCCAGGGATTATGAATGCCGCTTTCCAACTCCAGTTTGATTAGTGACCCCGCGAAATATAAAGCGCCCAGAAAAGCAGATCCCGAATAGAGGAGCAAAGGCATTTTCCTGCAGGCACGCTCAAATTGTTCTTTGGCGCTGAACTTAACGCCGGCAGCCTTCTCCAGTTTTTTCAAACCCTTTCCGATCAGGTAATATCCAACATGTCCGGCACGTGGATATTCTGGTTGGGAAGCCTGACCTTCGCAGGCCATGGCCACGGACATGCGGGCGATTTCCGATTCCGTGCGGCCACTGCCCTTGGCGAGCTTTTCCACAATATGACGGTATTCATCCCGTGTACGAAAATCCATTTTGGAATACACGCCATCGCTTTCCGCACGCAAAATATTTTCTACAGTGCTTATTTTTTCAACGAAGTCGCGCCAGTTATTGCTGCTCAAAAACCGGAGGCTCCCGATGCTGTTGGATATGGAAACCTGGTCCGCAGCCTGTTTCTGGTTTTCAATGTGAACCAGTTCGTCGCTGGTCATGCCCTGTTCGGATAGCCTTTGTTCTATCCAGCTGATGGGTAAAGCGAAAGCGGAACCCTTTCCCACCAGCCGCCGGGTGAGTTCAGCCACAAAGGAGCTTTCCATGGGCGGGCCGTACCGGGCCATGTCGGCAATCACCAGGATCAGGCTCTTGGGATCTTTTTCTGCAGTTTGCGTCATCTGGTCCGCCCAGTAATCGGCGAGGTTCTTGTTGATCCTGTCTTTCGCGATCAATGCGGCCAGCCTGCGCAGGTTCTCGATCAGCGCCAGCCGGAGCATGATGGGAATGGCCCAGAGTTCGCCCAGCTTCAATTCGGAAATTTCCTGATAGGAAGCGGTAAAGCTGGTCAGGCTGCTGAGATCCACACGGCCATCACTATGCGCAATCAGTTCAATCGCGAGGTCGTATACGCGGGGTAATCCCGCCGAGGGCCCTTTTAACAATTGAGGAAGACCCTTGCTATATCCTTTGGGCAAATGTTTTTTGCCGGTATAAACCTGCTCTTCTATGAGATAAAAATTGTCCAGCAACCATTCTCCCGCAGGGGTGATCCGGATGTTCTTTTTTGCCGATTCGGTGAGCAGGTTATGGACCTCCAGCAGGATCTCTTCGTTTTCGGCCAGTCTTTTTAATAACTGTTCCGGGCTGCGGTCGATGGTGATCTGATGGGATTTGGCCAGGTTGCGGGCATAGGCTTCCAGTTGCTCCAGACTAAAAAGTTCGGAACGGATGGGCGCCTTTTCATTATCGTATTTATGCATAAGATTATCCCCCAGAAAGGAGATACGCAACTGGGTCAGGAATTCCGATATCGGGTTGATGCTTACTTTCAAATGAGCTTAGCTTTAAGTTGGTACATGGAACACAAAACGTTCATTATCAAAGGACGTATAAAAAATACTAAAGGATTTCTACTCATCCGGGCCGCACAGGGTTCCCCCTGGACGCGGCATAAAAATACGTCCAGGTAGCACCGAAATACAGAATAATGGATGAATAATATACCCACAACATCAGGATCACAATGGAAGCCGTGGTGCCATAAGTAATGCCGATCCTGGAGTTGCCGAGATATAATCCTATGGCAAATTTACCGATTAAGAACAGAAACGCCGTTATTGTTGCCCCAACAATTACATCTCTCCACCGGATGATGGCATTGGGAAGGATCTTGAAGATCAAAGTGAACAGAAAACTGACAATGATCAGGATAAATAAAACATTAACCACATTGAACAGACTGATCATGGATCCGTTGAATAAATGCTTTATGCGATCGCTTAAGGCATCCACTACAGCGTTCACCAGGAGCGAGACCAGCAGGAGGAAGCTGACCCCGATCAATAAAGAAAAGGAAATCAGTTTCCTGATCACTGCCATAAGCAATCCTCTTTTCTTAGGTGGCGGAATGGACCAGAGATAATTGATGGATCCCTGGATCTCTGAAAAAATACCGGATGCTCCTATGATCAGAATGATGGCACCGATGATGCCGCCCGCTTTTCCATGATTGGATTTATGGATATTGCTGATGATATCCTGCACCTGCAAAGCCGCATCGCTTCCCACCAGGCCGCTGATCTGGTGATAGACCCTGCCCTCTACTGCCTGTTGACCGTAAAATATACCCACCACAGAAATAATCACAATCAGCAGCGGGGCAATAGAGAATACGGTATAATAAGAAAGCGCCGCGGCTAGTTTTAATCCATTGAAATCTATGAAAAGATTTAAACTGTTAACCAGTATTCGCCACGCTGATCTCCATTTAGATGTCCGCATAATAGAATGATATGCCTAATGGTTGGAAACTCATGCCATTCCCCGCAACCTGTTTTTTACATCCTATGATCGGGTCAGTGTGGAATTCTTTACTCAGATTGGAAAGGGAAATCGATTTGTAAAATAATTTTCCGGTTACGGGAATCCGGCCTCTTCTCCATATAGTATTAATCAACTGAAACTAAACAAATTAAATTTAACAGGTTCCGTTACGGGCATTATTCAGGAAATGGTACTTCTTTTGAGCCTTTTCAGAAAACAAATATTCACTAAAAATGATTTTATGAATGGTTACCTGCCTCTGTCGTTTGTTGAAGAGAAAGTGCGTGACCTTGAAAACGCCTTATTTTTTTCCACCAGCGATGCCGTGCTCAAAATGCCTACCCGTGTGGTGCGGGTGCTCCGGATCGACAAACTGGGCCACCTGTGGTTCGTGGTTCCAAGGCCAACCCAGTTTATTCATGCTTTTGAAAAAGAGTTTCCGGTAAAAATGGATTTCTTCCGGAAGGGAAGGGATTATTACCTGAAGGTGCTGGGGAATGCTTTTATCGTCAGCGACCCGGAAGACATCAACTGGGTTGAAGAACTGAGCGATAACATAAAACAAAGCGCCAGAAAGAATGAACTGGTGATACTGAAAGTAAAGATCACGCATGTTGACTACGCGGAAAAACACAGGCCAAAGACCACGGTAAAGATGCTGATGAGCCAGGTAAGCGGTCTTTTTTTCCAATGGTTTCAGCTGGAGAAAGGGACCAGTCCCGGATTTTTTAGAAGGATTCCGGCAACACATTCGGTCCATTCCCCGGTCTATTCCAATTAATCCCTTCCTTTTTCCAATTTCCTCCTGAATTTCCTTTGTTTATCCTTTTCCCGGATCATCCGATGGCAATCGTATGATGGGGCTATTGTATGAGATCTCCGGGAAATCCAAATGCCTTGTATTAAAATATTTAAATGAGTGAAAAAAAGACTTTCCATCGGACCACTGTATTTTATGTTGTATCAGCGCTGGTGATATTGGCCATTATTACCGGTCTTATTTTCTGGCAGAAAATCAAATATCATTTGGTCAATCAGCAATTGAATTCGGCCGTTACCGGAAAATCCGACGGGCTTTACAAAATCTCTTATAAAAATCTGATCATTGATGAGGTTGCCGGAAATATTTCCGTGGAAGATGTGCATCTTTCAACGGATAGTACCGTTTATAAAGAACAAAGCAAACAGGAAAATGAAGCAGTGACGCGGATCGACGTCCGGATACCAAAACTGGTAATCACCGGCGTAAAAACCCCTAAAGCGTTGCTGAATAAGGAAATTGCAGCTCATTCCATCAACATAGAAAGTGCAGTGATCGAGCTGAGCCCGGAAAAACAAAATGACAAACCGGCTAAATCAAATTTTACGGCGGAGATCTGCCGTCAGGTATTGAGGAAACTGCAAAGTGTTAAAGCAGACAGCCTGGTTCTCCGGGAGATCACCTTCATCATTAAGGATCCTGAGAACGGACAATTGAAATTCAAAGGCAGCGGATTCTCCTGTAGTCTCTCCGACATTTTAATTGACAGCCTTCACCGGGACGACAGTTCCCGGATACTTTTTGCCAAGGAAATTGCCATCAGCTGTCGCGACCTGAGCCTGAATTCAAAGGACAAAAAGTATAAATATATTTTTTCCGGACTGGAATACCACAGCGATCAGAACAGGCTCCATGCGACGAAAATCCTGGTGGAACCCCAGTTATCTGAGGCTGCCTTTGCCGCTTCCTATAAATATTCCAAAGACCGGTATCAATTCACCATCGAAAACCTGGATGTCCGCCACATCAACCGGTATGCCCTGTTCAGCCAGCGGTTGATGGCCGACAGCCTGATCCTCGGCAACAGCTCATTTAAGATATTCCGGGATATTTCCAATCCGCATGATTCCGTTGACCGAACCAAAAAATATCCTCAACAGTCATTGATGAAGCTACCCCTTCAGGTGAATATACATACGGTCGTTTTTAACCGGTCCTTTATCGAATACAAGGAGAAAAATGCCAAATCAGACAGCAGCGGTAAAGTGCAATTTTATGACGTGCATGCGGTGTTGAGCAATTTCACCAACATGCCTGAATATATTGGCGGCAACAACAAGATGCGTTTGAACTTCCAGTCCAGGTTCCTGAACCGGGCCTCTGTTCATGCCGAACTGGTTATGTTGCTAAATGATCCGAATGGCCGGTTTACCCTTGATGCCAGAATGGGTGGCATGAATGCAGCCTACCTCAATCCAATGATTCAACCGATGGCGTTGGCAAAAATTGACAAGGGGAATATCCAGGGGCTTTCCTATCACCTGGAAGCAGACGATGTGCGGAGTACCGGTAAATTAACGCTATTATACAGTGACCTCAAAGTGGTTTTACTGAAAAAAGACGAGGACCAGAATAAATACAAAAGCAAATTCCTGCCTACCCTGGCAGCCGGTTTGCTGATTAAAGATTCAAACCCGGCCAAGGGAGTAACCAGAACCTCCCGCATTGATTATAAACGGGACAAATACAGATCGATTTTTAACCTGATGTGGAAATCCATGTTTGGCGCAGTGAAAGAAACAGCCGGGATGTAATGGTTTAACGATCCGTTGCAACAGCCAGAGGGAATTAAAACGGATACCCGATCGCGAAATTAAAAACAAGGTTTTTGCTATCAAATAACCATCGCTGGTGTTCGGGCAGATAAGGTTCACGCACGGGTATCCCGAGATCGAGTCGTATTAACAGGATGCTCACGTCTATGCGCAGGCCCGTTCCTACGCCAACAGCCACCTGCTGCAGGAAATTCCCGGAGATCCTGGAGCCCGGCCTGGATGAGTCGGTTTTCAGGGTCCAGATATTTCCGGCATCCACAAAAAAGGCCCAGCGGACAACCGAAAATAATTTAAAACGCAATTCAGTATTCATTTCCATTTTGATATCCCCCGGCTGATCGGCCAGGAAGGCCGTATCCCGATTACCGGCATAAAATGAACCCGGCCCGAGAGACCTGGAGCGGAAGGCGCGGATATCATTGGCACCTCCCGCAAAAAATTGTTTTACAAAAGGCATCGTTGAACTGTTCCCATATGCATAACCGATACCACCGGTGAGCCGGCTGGCCAGCACGGTATATTTAGAGAAATTCAGGTAGTGCCGGAAATCCGCCTCCGCCCGGATGTATTGGGAATAAGGGGTGTTGAATATTTTTTTCTCCTTCCCCTTGCTGATGTCGGCGCCGGAGAAAATGCCCAGCAGATTGGAAGAAAGATCCAGGTTACCGTTGAAATAAAAATTATTCTTCCTGTGATTCGGCATCACCTGGGTGTTCAGGTTAAAATTATATACCGGGCCAATAATAAACTGCCGCTCCAGGCTGCGCGCCAGGAATAAATTGGTATCGAGTCCCAGTTGAAATGCGGGATCAATATGAGATGGATTTACATAATTGATCCGGATAACATCCAGGGTATGTTCCTTGGAAGCGCTTTCTTTCCAGATATATCCGAAGCTGGTTTTAAATGAAATTAAAGTATACTGGTTCTTCTGATTAAAATATTCATATCCGAGGTTGAATCGGGTTTTGGGCATAAAACCGCTGTTGGTTCTGAATCGAAAGGGTGACATGATCCTGGGCAGATATAGATTGAAATCCAGACCCAGTTTATCCGTCGTAATGCTGCGCCCTTTGCCGATAAACTGTTTTTCCAATCCGCCATAGGCCCTGGCGGTGAACAACTCGGCGCCCCTGAAAAAATTACGGTTACGCCAGTTTATGGAGAGCAGACCCCCATTGGCATCGTCAGATTTGGTTAGGGCCGACACTTCAAACCGAATGGACTTTTTTCGGGTCGGTGTGAGATAATAAAACGCATTGAGTTTATCTCTGGCTGTATCGGTTTCGTCAAAACGCACTTTTACAAATTTAAAAACGCCCAGCGAGATCAGCCGGTTCAGGGAGAGATCATGGTCACGGCGGTTATACAGGTCACCCGTTTTAAAAACAAGGGCGCTGCTGATGACCTCCGGTTTGATTTTCTTTCCCGGATCGATGATGGTATACCCTTTATATTTCGGAACCTGCTGAACTGCCATGCCCGTATCGGAGTTAATGTCATAGTCGGCAAACACAATTACTTCGCCGATGCGGTATTGCGCACGGGCCTGCGGCGGGGTTGATTTTTTGATGAGCAGGGTCATGTCTACCTGGTGATCGCCTACGGTGGAATCGGCACGGATCAACAGGTTGTCAGGACTGAAATAATAATATCCCCTTTGTTTGAGACGGGTATCAATTCTTGTCCTTTCATTTTTAATCACATCGAGGTTATAGGGAGCTCCTTTTTTCAGCAGGGAGCGTTTGGCCATTCGCGATATCTGCTGACTGAGGGAATCCGGATCGGACGGATAGACCACCTGCCTGATTTTATACTGATAGCCGGTTTCCGCAGTATATTTCGCGCGCAGCTTTCTGCCCCTGTAGGTGGTGTCCAGCAATACGGTATCCTTAAAGAATCCCCGGTTCTCCAGGCGGTTTTGCAATACAGTCCGCGTTTTCTCCAAAACGGAATAGGATGCCAGCACCGGGGGCTCTCCCAATCTTTTCCTGATCCAATAGCGTAATCCTTTGCCCGTAGGCGTTCCCGCAGCATTGTACAACAACAATTTAAATTTGATTCCCAAAAAACTACCGTTGGGTTTCGGGCGAAGCAAATCTTCAAGTTCTTCATCCAGATCCTTTCTTTCGCGCTTTTTTATCTTTGGATCTGATTTGATAATTATTTTGGCACCGTCATACAGGTATTGACCCTCCTGCAGGCTTTTTGTTTCACTGCAGGAAAATAGCATGACCCCCATCGCAAAAAGAACCAACCACGTGATCAACGCCATTTTCATCTGCCGGGTTTTAATTTCCTGAATTATTCGTGTTTGAAGTCTTAACGTGCGTCTTTTTTTTCAATTTTTTCTGCTCTTTCCTGTTTTCGAACAGTTCTTTGAACTGATCGTAATCGAATGTGAGGATAAAACTCAGACCGGATTCAATCACCTGTCCTTCCACCACACTTTCATACTGATTCTTCCGGTATACCCTGATCATATATCTTCCATCCTGGCTCAGCTTATAATCCAGGTTTACATCCCCGGCAATGTTGGAGGCGTTCTGATTAGGATCGGTTTGTTCCAGTTGGAAGTCACTCCCCACACTAACCCGTATGCGGTCATTGAATAGGCTTTTGGAAACATTTACATTCAGCTGGGTCTGGTTTTGCATGGTACCGGTGGTATAATCCTGGTTGGAGTTCAGATCGAAATTCACATCCACTCCCTTGATGAGCGATCCCGCCAGCTGATTCAGCTGATCACTCAGTATCTTGCTGGCGCTTTGGCGGGCAATCGTGCCGGCATTGGTTCCCCCGGCGGCGCTTTCAAATGGATTTTCTGTAATGAATCGGCCCAGCAGCAGTAAGGCAAATACCTGTTTGTTAACTTCTGCTTCGTCCGTGCGCATCTGCTGCAGCTTGAGATCCACATCCGGCCAGATCGCCAGCAGTGCATCCGGCAACGCAATGTCAAAATGGATTTGTGGCTGTAGCAGCTTGCCGGTCATTTGTAATTTTACCTGGAAGGGCAGCCGCTGCTTGAATCTATTCACCTCATCGGGAGACCGGCCGGACAGTTGCTGTTCCACCAGGTCTATGGAAGGCGTGTTGACCGTATAGATGGCTGTAATGTTGATGTCTGCGTTGGTCGGTTCACCCGACCAGGTGATGGTGCTTCCGTGCTGGATAACAAATTTCCGATGCAGCACACTTAAGGTCAGGTTATAGGATCCGTTGTCGAGTTCATAGTTTCCCGTGAGGGTGGTTTTTCCACTTTTATCTATTCCGCCGGACAATTCAGCCCGGCCCCGCATGGTCAGGGCATCTCCGTTGCGCTCATCAATCACCAGGGTAAATTGGGCATTGCTGTCGGTTTCGATTACAGCCGACAAATCCATACCCTTCAACGAGGCATGGGAGCTGAGCGAGTCCAGGAAATGTTTGAATTGCACAGTATCCACGCGTTGTTTGTTGGCAAAAACAACCACTCCCTGCCGATCCACCGCTTCGGGATCATTGCTGGGAAGAATCAGGGTAAAATCCGTGTTCTTATTCACCCTTATGGCAGCAGTCACTTTAGGCAGGTCCTGGCTGCCGGTGACATCTACATCCGCATTGATGTTTAGTTTACCGTAAAAAGTGCGGTTCGGTTCTTTCGGCGCATTCACCACGCGGAAATTTTCTGCGGAGAACGTCATGTCGAACCGGTATTTCCGGAAATCATCCGTAAACACATTCCCATCCAGGGTTGCTTTATTGCCTGCGGAATCGAGCATGGAAAATTCGGAGAAATTGAAACCTTCATGATCGAATCCGATCTGATCATTGCCGAGCCTTAGGGGTTCACCGGTGATGACGGGAATGACGACGGCGTTGTCGAATGACAAATTTCCATCGAGCACGGGCTTATCCAGGCTGCCACTGGCTTTCAGGTGGCCCTTTAAATAACCTGTCATGTCTTTTACCTGGGCAGAAGCAAATGATTTAAAGGAGGCCAGATTCAGCTGGTTCAGTTTCATATCCAGGTCCATCCGGCTTTCACCGGTATAATATTTCCCATCCACCTGAACATCATTGTCACGGCCGTTCAGCAACAGGTGGGCAGTAAATGCATTCTGTTCTGCATTATCCACTTTCACTGCCAGGTTACCCACAGTATCTGCCTTGTAAGCCAGATCCTGGATTTTCAAATCGGCGGTAAACAGGGGTTTGCTAAACAGGTTTTTAATTTCTGCCTGACCGTTCACCATACCGTCCATCAGCAGGGAATCCTGGTCCGCAAACTGGGTAAGGGTGCGGATGTGAAAGTTGGAAAAATGAAGATCCAGCGGTGACTGTGCCGTGCTGCCTTTGGAATTCACGGAGATCGATTCACCCTGGTGTTCCAGATTCAGGTTGCGGACCAGGATGCCTGAAGAATCGTACTGAACAAAATTATCTGCAGGAATATTCCAGGCATCGTAATTCAGCAGGAGGCTATCGGGATTGAAAACAAAACGGAAGCCATCGTGTACCGCCGACAGGCCACCGGAAAGCCGGTATCTGGGTTTTGCTTTTTTATCATTCAGCAACAGGGTCGTTATAAATTTGTCATGAACAATTTTTCCAAAAACGGAAGACTGGTACAATTGAAATCCTTTTTGTCCGGCATCGGCTACCGCGATGGAATAATCCAACGCATTTTGGCTGGTCGATGCCCGTACATTCAACTGATGAATGACTTTCTGATTCACCTGAATCTTCGGCGCGATTAGCTCCAGATTGAAATCATTTGCTGCGCTGTTAAAGCTGATATTACCCCGAACACTATCGGTTCCTTTCAGAGAGGGCATTAGGTCCAACACCAAAGGAGAAGCACGCAACGCGATCCTCATTCTCCAGTCCTCCGCCGATATTCTGGCCGTATCCGTTTTTCCCGGGAGTTTATAAAATGTGTTGATGAGTTGCCGGAAGGCATCGGAGACCTGGGTTAACTTGTATTTTCCTTCCCAGTCCAGATCGGCCATTTCGGAACGAAGCTGAATCAATTGTGCCGTATCGGAGTGTTCTGCCATGATGTGCACGCTGTCCGTGTGCACACTTTTACCAGCACGGGTGACCGCTATGTCAGAAATATTCATTTTTCCCTGCAGGGCATCGGGATTGGTGGAAGGAAAATCTCCGTCGAGGTCCAGATGCATTTGCAGGGAATCTTTTATCAGGTGGAGGGCCAGCAGATTCAGGGTGTCCAGGTGGAGTTTAATTTTTACCGAAGGAAATTTGTCCGCAAACCGGCCCTCGCCCTGCAGATCATAAGAAATGTTCGGATCATGCAGCGAAGAAGCAATTTTTCCCGATCCGTCGTGCAGTGCCGCATCCAGCACCAGCTCCTTATATGCATAGGTTTTGATAAGAGCATTTTGGAGGTGCACATGGAACACACTATTCATTTTTTTAGGATCAAATCCTGATCCTTTCGCCGTTGCATCCAGGCTTATTTTTCCGAGCAGGCTGTCCTGTTTTAATATATAACCCAGATCGGCCGCATCCGTCTTTACCGCGAGGTCGTAAGATTTATGGCCAAGATCCAGCAATCCGTTCACGGTAGCGTTTCCGTTGCTGGTATTGGCCTTCAGCACCACCCGGAAGCGGTTAATCGTTCCCGTGAATTTACCGTTTGCAGCGATGCGTTCCGGGATGCGGATGTTTTGCGGAAAGGATTTAGTCGGAATGATGCTGTAAAGGTCCCGGCGCGATGTGGTGAGCCTGGACAGAACAATATCAAAATAAGCTTTTTTTATATCCGGTAATCCCCGGATGTTTCCCGAAGCCGACAGGGAAGTATTTCCAATGCCCGCCATTTCCAGATAAGGGATATGCAGATCCTTCAGCTTACCATTCAGCTTACCATTCAGTGTGAGCACGTCCCGTTCATTCCCCTTTAACCGGTTGGAGAAATCTGGCACAAATAGCAGCACATCCTGCACAGCAATGCGGGCATGGTCGAATAACAGATCCGCCTGAACGTCACCGGGATGTGTTCGGAGTGTTTCGGCTGAAGAATAATGTATGGCAGACTGGCTCCGGATCTCTGAATGAATCGTTTGAATAATCAGGTTCTTCAGTTGTGCGCCTTTATCATTATAGACTGCCTGTGTGGAAAGCTTTTTTAATACGAATCCGCTTTTTTCATCAAACGCTATCAGGCTGATGTTTCCGCTGTATTCCGTGGAAAGGGCATGGAGGGCACTGGCCCGGACAACCAGGTGGTTTACATCCAGATGATTATAGTCAATCCCCTGCTTTACTGGTTTTTTATTGTCGTCCGCATACCGCAAATGGATATTATCCAGGTCAAGTGCAGCCACATCGAAAGACCAGCTTCCGGTGCGGGCTACCGTATCTCTTCTTGCATTCTCAACAGGGCGAATCTTTTTTGCGGCCACACCAAAATGTACAGCCGCAAGGGTTTTGCTGAGTTTTATCTTTTTCAATTTTATCCGGATATTTCCCAGATCAATCGAATCCGCCTGAGTTTCGAAACTTCCCAGCCGGACCACCGCGTCCATATTGTCCGCCTCATTTCTGTAATCCAGTGCGAAATCATTTATACCAATCAAACCGAGTTTTAACCGTACCGGTTGTGCATCACTGTTATGCCGGCTGATGGTATCTGCGAGATGTTTAAGTATCAGGATGGGATGATACTGCCGTACTTTCGCGGAAACCCCGCTGCATGAAATATCCGGAATGGCATACCGCTGGTTTTTGGGATCAAAGGTTTTTAACCGGGTTTTGAAGTCATTCAGATTGATGGCGACATCGTTGCCGGTGGCATCATCGCGATAGGATGCGCGTATGTTGTGGAGATGAATAGTTCCGATGGCAAAGGAAAATCCGCCGGTTGTATCCTTTGGCTCCGCCTGTTTTTTATCCGGGGAAGAAAAGGCATCCACAATAAATTGAAAATTAAATACCGTATCCGGCAATAGCCTTTTTATTTTGACGGTTATCCCCTCCAGCTCAACATCATTCAACCGCACTTCGTGCCGGAACAATTTGAACAGGCTGATATCTGCTTCAATATTTCCACCGGATAACAGCGTATCCTTTTTCTGATCCGCGAGATAGATATTTTTCAGAATAATTTTAGTGGGCAGACCGAGATACAGATTTCCGATACGAACCTTTGTATGAAGCTTATTCTCCAGGTAAGCTTCTATTTTCTGACGGCCATAATTCTGCACCGGCCGGGTCTGAATCAGTAGAATAATCAGCAATAAAATGCTGAGTATGACCAGTACAGTCGTTAGGGTAATACGGTATATGCGCCGGATGATCTTTTTCAGTTTCTCGCTGATGGTCATATTGTTTTAGCTGGCGTTTTCTGGTTTAAGCAAAGAACAGGCCCTTTTTTATTCTCCCTGTGAACAGAAACAATCGACAAAAAAAATAGCACATGGGGAATAAAATCTACAGTTTCTTTTTTCGGGGTTTTATTTTTTTTGCATGCTGCTCTTCGCCCAGCAGGATCGCCCAAGGTTGCAGATCGGGTACTTCGTCGCTGATGAGCCTGATCATAGCAGTAAGTGGTATGAATAGGAACATGCCGGGAACACCCCAGAGCAAATGTCCCGTCAGCACAGCCAGCAGCGTGATGAAAGGGTTTAATTTAACTTGTCCGCCGACGATCCTGGGAAGTACCACGTTGGCATCAATAAAATGAGCGGCAAGAAAAACAATACCTACGGTAAGGGCAGCCCCACCGGAGTTGCTCGCCAGGGTAACGATCACGGCAAAAAAAAGGGAGACATAAATCCCAAAATAAGGGATGATGTTCAGCACGGCGGCCAGCACGGCCAGCAGCAGAGCATATTTGATTCCAAGGATCATCAGTGAGGTGAATATCAAAATCAACAGCACCAGCATTTCCATCAGCAGACCCCTGACATATCCGTTGATCAGAGAACGCACATTCATTACAATACCGCTCACCCGGGCATTGTGGGAATCATCAAAAAGCGCGAGCAGGAATTGCATCAGCAGGCGTCGGTAGTATAAAATAAAAAAGGTAAATATGAAAAAGAAAATGGTCAGTATGAATATTTCCGCAATGCCAACAAAAGTGGTTGCCGCAGAATTAACGGCCGAGCCCATGATGCCGTTGGCGGATTTCTTTACATAGGCTGTTTGTTCCGAATTGTTGATGTGGTATTTGTTGTAGATCCAGTTCTGACCCCGTTGCAACTGATCCCCGACCTTGGCCTGCAGCGAAGGAAGGTCCTTTGATAAACGGATCACCTGTCTGCTGAAAAAATAAAACAGTCCTGCAATCAGGATTAAAAATATCAGGATGGTCAGCAGGGAAGCCAAGGCCCGGGGAAAATGTACCTTTTTTTCCAGAAAAACAACTATTGGATGCAGCAGGATGGAAACCAAAAATGCAAAGAATAAGGGGATCAGAATGGATTTACCCATCCACATAAACAGCAGCACCAGCGACAGGGCAAAAAGAGTCAGCGCCACCCGGGCATAAAAAGGGAGTTTGATCATTTGGTTAGAATAATGTAACGGTTATAAAGAAGAAGCCAGCGCTACTACATGGTCTGCCGTAAAACCAAATTCTTTGAAAATCTCTTCTGCCGGTGCCGACTCGCCAAATCGCTGAATACCCAGGGTTTTTCCATCTTCCGTTACATATTTAAGCCAGCCCAGTGGTGATCCGGCTTCTACGGAAAGTCGTTTGCGGATGGCTTTGGGCAGCACAGATTCCTTATAGGCGGTGTCCTGTTTATCAAACAATTCCCAGGAAGGCATGCTCACCACTCTTGCAGGAATGGCTTTTTGTTTCAGGATCTCCTGCGCTTTCAGCAGAAGGCTCACCTCGGATCCGGTACCGATCAGAATCACCTGGACGGGTTCAGCGGATTCGGATAAAATATAGGCGCCTTTTTCCAGACCGGATGCCTTGGCATATTTTTGCTGATCGATCACCGGAAGGCCCTGCCGTGTCAACACAATGGCCACTGGTCCGTCCTGGTGTTCCAGCGCCACGCGCCAGGCATGCGCCGTTTCATTGGCATCGGCCGGGCGGATGACCGTCATGTTGGGGATGGCCCTTAAGGAAACCAATTGCTCTACGGGTTGGTGGGTGGTACCGTCTTCTCCCAGACCAATGCTGTCGTGCGTAAACACATAAATGGGTCTGATTTTGCTAATGGCTGCCAGCCTGATGGCCGGACGCATGTAATCCGAAAAGATCAGAAAGGTTGCTCCATAGGGCATAAATCCTTTGGTCACGGCCATGCCGTTCAGGATCGCCCCCATCGAGTGTTCCCGAATACCAAAATGAAAGTTACGGCCATCCCGGTTTTCAGCAGAAAAAGAAGCATATTTTTCCAGTATCGTATCGGTGGAAGGAGAAAGATCAGCCGATCCCCCGATCATAAAAGGCAATTTATCCGCAATCGCATTCAGTACTTTTCCCGAAGCTTTACGTGTTGCTATTTTATCGGTTCCGCCAAAAACCGGTAATAGGTCTTTCCAGCCCGAGGGTATTTTACCGCTGTTGAAAGTCACCCACTCATTGGCGCTGTCAGGATATTTTTCCTTGTATTGTTTGAAAAGGTTGTTCCATTGCTGTTCTTTTTCAATGCCTTTCTTTCCGGCCTCGCGGTAAAAAGAAAGCACTTTATCCGGTATCACAAAGGATTGATCAGGATCGAAACCGAAAAATTGTTTCACCAGTTTCACTTCATCCACGCCGAGGGGTGACCCGTGCGCCGCTGCGGTATCTTCCTTATTGGGACTTCCATACCCTATATGGGTTCTTATCCGGATGAGAGAGGGGCGGTTTTTTTCTGCCCGGGCATTCTTCAATGCTTCTGCGATGGCTTCCACATCATTTCCATCGGGGAGTTCCTGTACGTGCCAGTGATAGGCCAGAAACCGGCCTGCTACATCTTCAGTGAATGTAAGCAACGTATCCCCTTCAATCGTGATGTGGTTATCATCGTAGATATAAATGAGCTTTCCGAGCCGGAGGTTTCCCGCAACGGATGCGGCTTCCGACGTGATGCCTTCCATCATATCCCCGTCGCTGCAAATCACATAAATCTGATAATCAAAAAGATCAAAACCGGGTTTATTGTATCGCGCCGCCAGGTATTGCTGGGCGATGGCCATTCCCACCCCATTGGCAAAACCCTGCCCGAGCGGACCTGTAGTAACTTCAATGCCGGCGAGCAATCCGAATTCCGGATGCCCGGCTGTTTTACTGTGCAGTTGTCTGAATTTTTTTATATCGTTCAACGTAATATCATACCCCGTCAGGTGCAGAAAACTGTATTGCAGCATACAGGCATGGCCAGCTGATAAAACAAAACGGTCGCGATTGGCCCAGTTCGGATCCTGCGGATTATAATTCATCAGCTTCGACCAAAGCACGTGACCCACCGGGGCTAGCGCCATAGGCGTCCCGGGATGCCCGGAATTGGCTTTCTGAACAGCATCCGCCGACAAAATCCTTACCGTATTGATACAAAGTTGTTCTATACCGGCAGTGGTTTGTTCAGTTACTCCCCTCATGGTAATTCATTTTTTTGTTTAAGCCTCATAAACCGTTCCAGTTGGTGCGAGTAATATTTTCCTCATAGAAAAGTTGATGGCTGGTGAGCCTCAAAGGCGCCGCACCGTTTGATAAAGATACTTTATTGTCCTCGCGCAAACTGGGATTTGGCATTAATCTGCAAAAAGTGATTTTTGGCCAAGTGATGCCTATCAATAAGATCTTTTTGACAGATGCCCTGATGCAGGTACAGGTGGATGTCAACTGTCTATTGTCCATTATCTAAACGCAATCAACGCCGGCGCCTGCAACGGAAAGATGTTAAAATTAAAAGTGGTGACGGAAGTGATCTGGACAAAGAGGCTCCTGGGTCCGTTGGAGGCCTGAAGACTATGATCCACGAGCGGCTGATAGCTGGCGGAAATCTGCAGGGTGTTGAAGGATAAATTTTCATTCCGTATCTGAATGCCAGCTGTATAGCTGGAATAGAAAGGGCTTCTGAGTATAAATTCCGTTTCTTTTGCCAGCAGGGAAGCCTGGATCTGGATGTAAAAATTAAATTTAAATCCATATACATTCAAAGGGCTGTAATAATTGGTCTGCGCACTCAGATTCAGCCGCTGAAAATTATTGAACAGGGTATACCGGTAGCCCAACAGACCCTGTTCCCTGTTTATATTTACCGGCTTGTACAATTCGGGATTAAGACAAATGAGATAATCGACATGAAGGAATTCCCTGAGCTTGGGATCCTTCAGCCAGAAAAGGTTGCTATAGTAGTCCCCCTGAATATGCAGAACGGCATCTTCCGAACGGCTATTATACCAGAAACTTCCAAAACCAACATTGGTGCTGATCAGATTTTTTCCAGCCAGCCAGTATTTCTGCCCTTCAAACGCCGTATAGGTGCGTTTTCTTCCCACCCATTCATCCTGACCAAAAGAAGCGGAGGCATTATACCCCAGCGGGATATCTTCCGTTCTTCCGAATCCGAAAAAGTAATTGGTTTTAAAGAATTCCTGGTGAAACAATACGAATTTGCCCAGGAGGTACTGGTGATTGTTGTAATACGGATCCATCCGCAGGGTATCCTGGCTGGGCCTTACGGTAAAATCCATAGTGTAACGGCGAAGCTCAACCGCAATATTCGGCTTCTGACTATTATACCCGGTTCCCTTAAACTGGTTCCGGAAATTATAACCAGCCCACATATCCACAATACTGTATTGATAATTCCGGTACAAGGTATCCGGCAGGTTGAAGATATTGATGGATGTATTTTTAGACAAGTTGAGACCACCGGTTAATTTCGCCCAGGAACTGTAAAGCGGACGGTTAAGGGTAATATAGGTGGCCTTTTCATATACCCCGGTATCGGTGGTCGGGCGGTCATTCAGCACACTGTATCCCAGCGCCACATCGGTAAATGTTCCTCCCAAATTATACTTGGTATATCCTATGCCCGTCCGCCATTGGGGCGAATAGGGCTTATCCCATTTAAATCCAACATATAACCTTTGTGCTGCACCCAGCAGATTCGTATTGAAAATGGTGGCAGAGACCCGGCTGGCGCTGATATTCGCCAGGCTTCCGCCATATTCATAAACGTCTTTCGTTACGACGACGAGATCAACAGAATCCCCTTCCTGATAACTGTTGATCACATACATCCGGGCATCCTCGATAAAGGGAAGGCTACGCAGATAACGTTCATTATCGACCATCTTATACGCATTAACGGTATCCCCTTCTTTGAGAAAAAGCGCCTGTCGGATAGCCCAGGTGCGCGTATTGTAATGGAGTTGGTTGGCAAAGCGGATCAATTTGCCGGTCGCCAAGGTGGTATCTTCTATCTGGGTACCGAACACCTTCCGCTGGTTGTAGTAAATATACCGGATGTGCTTTCCGCCAAAAGCGCTGAATACATTTTCGCGGTTTTTAAAAATGACGCTGTCGGCAACGGGGGGATGCTCATGCTGTTTCGAAAGCTGGGCAAGCAGGGAATCCCGCTGCTGCCTGTCCGTGATTATATTTAAATATTTTGATATCCCACCACGGAGTTTTTTTACGGATGATTTCGGTTCTTTCTGCGGAATGGTATCCCGGATCATGGTTTCACCGGGAAATACATGGGCCTTTAAAGATGCTGCCTGGGTGAGCAGGCCGCAAATCATACACAGACGGACAATGATATGCAAGCTTTTTTTCAAATTCGGGATGCTTCTCCTCATTCGATGGAACACGAATATGTGCCGCATTTCAACAGGCTGGCCGGTATTTTACATCCGGTTAAACCTCCTCCGAAGTAAATGGAAATCCGGCTATTCCCAAAATAATTCAGGGTATTTGATTCATGCGGCTCATTCCCCGGCTTTTTGGATAAAATAATCATGCCTTCCCTGCGTTTGATCCTGGTAATCACCGTCTTCTTTCCGGCGCGTCCGGGTAAAAGGAGAAGCCGCTCAAAACCCCTCCTTCATGAATCGCATCTACCCGGGATTCTTACTGGTAATTCTGGGCTTCTTTTCTGTTCCGGTTTCAGCACAGCGGACGGCTGTCTTACCTGCTTTTAAAAACGGGTCCTTCCCGGCTGAGCAGGCTATACTGCATCGAAGATTGAATCAACCCGGCTGGCAGTCGGCCCGTTTCGGCAGAAGATATTTCCTGCTCGTCCATTTCGACCGTATTCCTGATGCATCCCAAAAATCAGACCTCTCATCGCAGGGATTTCAGCTTGATCAATATGTTTCCAACAACAACTGGCTGGCAATATGGAATGATGGCGGTGACGAAAAAAAACTTGTAAACAGTGCTATCACCGGCCTGTACGCCATTCCCCCGGATTTGAAGATCAATAAAAAATTAAGAACCATTTCTCCGGAACGCCAAATGCCGGAAGATCTGATTGCGGTCAGCTGTTTTGGCGGGATGGAACCCGGTCTCATCCAGCAGGAATTGCAAAATGCCGGTGCGCAGATCATCAACACTAAAATCAAACCAGCCCACGTCGTTTTTATCAAGGCCGGTACGAGCACGCTGGAAAAAATTGCGCGCCTGCCATTTGTAGCTTCACTCAATCCCCAGCGGATCAAAGACGTGCCGCTGAATTATAATAACCGCGCCGTTCACGGGGTCCAGGGCCTGGCAGCGACCCTGGGCAGAAACCTCACCGGCAAATCGGTTACCGTGGGTATGGGTGACGACGGAGAACCTTCTTCCCATATTGATTTTTCCGGCCGGCTCATCATGCGGACCGATGAACCCTCGATCGATCAGCATGGCGTGCATACCAGCGGTACTGTGGCCGGAGGCGGCATTCTTAACCCGATGTATAAAGGCATGGCGCCCCAGGCCCGACTGGTGACCAATGATTTCAGCAATATACTGGTGGACGCTCCTATCTATTTCGCTGATTATAAGATGGTTCTGACGAATAATTCATATTATAACGGAGTCGCAGGATGTCCTGGTGAAGGAGATTATGACGCGCTGAGCAATTATGTCGATTCGCAACTGGTTGCTTATCCCGGTCTGCTCCATGTGTTTGCGGCCGGAAATGACGGAGCCCATGTCTGCACGCCCTATCCCCTTCAGTTTGCCACGATTAAAACAGGATTTCAAACAGCAAAAAATGTGCTGACAGTCGGTAATTTCAGCAATGCCAGCTATACCATATCCTATGCTTCCAGCTGCGGCCCCGTGAATGACGGCCGTATCAAACCTGAACTTGTTGCGGGCGGGTCCTTCATTACATCCACCCTTCCCAACAATGCATACGGGGTTATGTCCGGCACCAGCATGGCTTCCCCAACCGTTACCGGTATTCTGGCGCTGATCTATGAAAGATACCGGCAGCTCCACGGTGGCGCGGATCCTGATGCAGCACTGGTTAAGGCCCTGGTATGCAACAGTGCGGATGACCTGGGCAATCCGGGACCGGACTTCACTTATGGGTTCGGCATGATCAACGCCAGGACTACGGTAGAGGCTCTGGAACAAAACCATTATTTTAACGGGACCCTCATCAATGGCGACAACCTTTCTTTTACCCTGCCCGCGCTGCCCGCAGGTGCCCATCAGATCAAGCTGATGCTTTACTGGCCGGATCCCGCCGCACTTCCTTTTGCCCCCACTACCCTGGTCAATGACCTTGATCTAACGGTTACGGACCCCTCAGGAGTGACCCACCGGCCGATGATCCTCGATCCTTCAGCGGCCCATGTTTCGGACAATGCAGCAGAGGGCGCCGACCATACCAACAACATCGAACAGGTGATCATCAACAATCCGCCGGGCGGAACGTATTCCATTTCCGTTAAGGGAACTTCGGTACCCCGTGGTCCGCAGCCTTATTATATCGCTTATGAGGTTCTGCAGCCATCCGTGACCGTTGAATATCCTTTCGGAACAGAAACCTGGGTGCCTGGTGAAACGGAAACGATTCGCTGGAGCGCTTATGGCGGAGATCCGAATTCCTTTAGCCTGGAATATTCGCCGGACGGGGGAACGAGCTGGAACCTCATCAGCAACTCCATTCCCTCTGCGGCCAGATCATTCGACTGGATCGTTCCGAATCTGCCCATCCGGAATGCACTGATCCGTGTTACACGGAATTCAGCCGGCTATTCCGATGTAAGCGATTACCCGTTTACCATTCTCGGCCAGCCTTTGCTCTCGGTGAGCAATCCATGTCCGGGTTATGCCGGTCTTCTCTGGAATACGGTTCCCGGTGCCAGCGGATATGAGATCATGAAATTAACCGCAGACAGCATGCAGGTGATCGGCAATACCACGGATACCAGTTACCTCATCACGCCGCTAAATAAGGACAGCAGTTACTGGCTTAGCGTCAGGGCCATATTCTCCGGCATGGCAGGGAGACGGGCCATTGCGGGGAATGTTATACCAAACGGCGGTCCCTGTACGCTGACGGCATTAAACAATGACCTTGTGCTGGACGCATTGCAAACGCCGGTCACCGGTCGTTTATTCACCAGTACCCAGCTGGGCAGTACGCGGTTGCAGGTAACCGTTAGAAATGCCGGATCGGTGGCCACCTCATCCCCCGTCACCTTCTCTTATCAGGTAAATGGCGGACCTTCAGTGAGTGAGGTCTTCGCCGGTGCGATACCTGCACAAGCCGCCATGCCGTATACTTTTTCTTTGGCCAACAGTTACGATTTTTCGGCGCCCGGAACCTATGCAGTTAAACCCTGGGTCAGTTATGCCTCCGATCCAACAAGAAGTAACGACACCCTACTCACCGTGATCAAACAACTGAAAAATGATCCGCTGGATCTGGCATCCCCGTTCATGGAAGGATTTGAATCGGCCCTGGATCAGGTTTGGACCATAACAAAAACGGGGCTTGACAGTCTGGACCGGGCCGACTTCAGCAATTCCAACGATCATGGCCGGATGAACAGTTTTTTCAACAGTGGATTTGCACGCACCGGCAGCCGCAGCATCACCCTGGATGTAACCAATTCAGCAGCTGTAGCAGCCGACAGCCTGACCACCACGTTTAATCTATCCAATTATTCGGTTACTGATCAGATCTGGCTTGATCTGTATTTTAAAAAACAATCCGTGGTGCCTGGTCATCCGGGAAACAGTATCTGGATCAGGGGCAATGACCAGGCCGCCTGGATACCGGTTAAAGATCTGACGGATCCCGCTGACCTTCCGGGATCATATATTCATCTGAACGTGGATGTTTCCGGTATACTGGCTAAGGCCGGTCCGGCGCAGACCATCAGCAGCAGTTTCCAGGTACGCTGCGGCGCAGAAGGAAGTACACCGGCGGCGTCTCCGGTTGCCGGGGGACTTCCCGGAGGCGGCATCAGCTTCGACGATTTCATGATCAGCAAATCGGGAAACGATGCCGGTCTGGCTGCGCTCCTTCAACCGGCATTAAAAAATATCTGTTCGCTGTCGAATGCAGAAAAAGTATCGGTGATCGTCAAGAATTACGGCATCGATTCGCTTCTTCAGGTACCCGTCACTTATGCCGTGAACAACGATACCGTAACGGAAATCATCCCATTCATCGCACCGAAAGACAGCGTTTCGTATACTTTTGCCCAAACGGTGGATATGTCTGCCTTCCAGGCTTACCACGTAAGAACCTGGGTCAGCTATCCGCCGGATAACTACCATTACAACGACAGCTCCCGGGATTACTTCGTACAGACCACGCCCCTGATCACGGAATATCCATACCTCGAGGGGTTTGAAAATAATAACGGCTACTGGTATACGCAGGGATTGAATGACAGCTGGCAATGGGGCAAACCGCAAAAGACCATCATCCATAAAGCGGCCAACGGTGCCAACGCCTGGGTCACCAACCTGACGGGCAATTATAACGATAACCAATATGCGTACTTATATTCCCCCTGTTTTGATCTGAGCACGCTGACGCAACCCGTGCTGTCGTTCAGTCATATTTCTAAAATGGAAGACGATTGTGATTGTGACTTCCACTGGGTGGAATACAGCACGGATGATTCGGTTTGGAATATGCTGGGCAGTACGGGCGCCGGTGTGAACTGGTACGATAAAGCAGTTCCCCTGGCCTGGCAGATCTCGGATCCCAAATGGCATGTATCCAGTTTTGATATCCCGGTGAAAGCGCCAAAGGTCCGTTTCCGCATCGCCATGTATAGTGATCCGGGAACCGACGACGAGGGCGTAGGGATCGACGACGTACATATATTCGAAAAGGCACCGGTATTTAGCGACAGCCTGTTCACCCGGCTCACTCAGCCCGTGAGCGGTTCCGGATGGACGGATTTTGAACTGAATGGCAAAAAGATCCTGTCGCTGAACCCCAATGGCCAGGACCTGGGCAATGTTCAGGTCAGCCTGTATATCGATTCCGGCGCCATCCGCGATACGGCAGGACAATATTATGCCGGCAGAAACTGGGTGGTTCAGACCGGCAGCCAACCCGGTGCGAACGTGCTGGTCAGGTATTATATCACCGATTCGGAAATGAATAAACTCATTGCGGATACTTCCTGTGCATCCTGTATAAACCAGGAAGATGCCTATTCATCAGGCATAACACAATACAGTAGTCCCGTGATTTCTGAAGAGGATAGTTCATTACGCAATAATCTATACGGCAATTATTTATATCATAAATCTCAACAAGATATTCAGACTATTCCTTACGACAACGGGTACTATTTCGAAACACAGGTGGGTCATTTTTCTGAGTTCTGGATCAACGGCGGGGGCCTGAGGCACGATCATCCGCTGGCAGCCTGGCTGCTGAATTTTACGGCCACGCGTAAAAACAATACCGGGCTCCTGGCCTGGAGCACCTGGCAGGAAAATGCATCCTCCCGGTTTGAGATCCAGAAGAGCGGGGACAGCCTCAGGTTTGTGTCCATCGGTTTAGTGCCGGCACATCCGCACACGGATTCAA
The DNA here is from genome assembly GCA_041691395.1 of Chitinophagaceae bacterium. Classification (GTDB taxonomy): domain Bacteria; phylum Bacteroidota; class Bacteroidia; order Chitinophagales; family Chitinophagaceae; genus Puia. The sequence continues at coordinate 23,603 of JBEPUT010000002.1, read as the reverse complement.
CAGCCGGTTATGCATTTACCGATCCGCAATTGTACGGGGGTTATAATTACTACCGGCTGAAACTGATATTTCAAAACGGGGATAGTCTCTATTCCCCTGTAAAGCAGATCTTTTATGATCCGGATCAGGCGGAAATTCAGGTATACCCTAACCCGACGGCCGGGCAAATCACTATAAATACTTCGTCGGAATGCCGCGATATTCAGATCTTTGATGCTGCCGGCCGGCAGGTGTTTCGGAAGACCACCAGCGGTTTCAGTCAAAACCTTTCCCTGGTAACCCTTTCCAGGGGGATATACCTGATGCAACTGACCACAGACAAGGGAAGGAAAGTGTTGAAAATAGAAAAAAGATAGGGTAAATATGCCTGAAAGGGCCTACCTTTGCCGACTATTTAAAATAGAGCTGATGAACAGCCGCCGGGAATTCGAAATAGCGTTTGTGGGTTTAAAGCAGGGCGTTCATGAGTTTGAGTATCAGATCACTGACAGGTTCTTTGAGGCATATCAGCAGCAGGATTTTGACAATTGCGACGTACAGGTCAAATTGTTCCTGGACAGGAACCAGGGCTTTATGATGCTGCGCTTCGTGGTGGTTGGGAAGGCGGATGTTTCGTGCGACCGTTGCGGCAATCCGCTCCCCCTTGATCTCTGGGATGAATTCAACGTGCTGGTCAAGCTCGTCGAGGATCCGGAAATCATGAACCAGGAAGAAGAGGATCCGGATGTGTATTATATATCGCGTACGGAAAGCCATCTCCATCTGGCGGAATGGATCTATGAATTCATTAACCTGAGCATTCCGTTTCAGCGGATGTGTAAGGAGGATGAGATCGGCGGACCCAACTGCAATCCGGAAGTGCTGGCCATGTTAAAAAAATTAGACGCCGGTGGCGGAAATCAGGAAAATCCCCTGTGGAAGGGCCTCGAAAAGTTCCGTACCCCCGAATAAATATTTAGGTTATTTATAAATTGATGAGTCATGCCAAATCCCAAACGGAGACATTCACAGCAACGAAGTGCAAAAAGAAGAACACATTACAAGGCATCTAAGGTTACCCTGAGCAAGGACAGTACCACAGGCGAACTGCATGTACGCCATCGTGCGCATGTAAGCGAAGGGAAATTATTTTACAAGGGTAAAGTAGTGGCTGAAAAGTCACCCGTAAAATAAGGGTTCATCCTTTCCGTTCCTGATGGGTCTTACCCGGACGAAATGCACAATATTAAAAGATTAATATCCGTTTTGTCCTGGACGATTCGCAGCTAATTAATGTAGATCAAACCTGGATGAATATTGCATTTGATATGATGGGCGGAGACTTTGCACCGGAAGAAGTGGTGAAAGGAATCCTGGATTATTTGTCCCATCAGCCTTCCCCGGCATTGATATTAATGATCGGTGACGAACAGGTGTTACAGCCCCTCGTTTCCCGCTATGCACTTCCCGCCAAATCCTTTAAAATTGTACATGCTTCCGAAGTAATCGGCATGCACGAACATCCCTTAAAGGCCCTCAAGGAAAAAAAGCACTCCTCCATTGCCATTGGTTTTCACCTGCTGTCTGCCGGAAAAGCGGACGCATTCATCAGTGCCGGAAATACCGGTGCCATGCTGGTGGGTTCATTGTATACCATCAAGCCCATTGAAGGCATTCAGCGGCCGACCATCGCCACCATTGTTCCACGCGAAAACGGCAAGACCGGTCTTTTGCTGGACGTGGGCGCCAATGCGGATTGCAAAGCCGAACACCTGAATCAGTTTGCGATCCTGGGATCCCTGTATGCCCAACATATCCTGGGCATCGACAATCCCCGTGTTGGCCTCATCAATATCGGAGAAGAGGAAGGCAAGGGCAATCTGCTTGCGCAGGCCACCTATCCCCTGCTTAAAGCGAATACGCAAATTAATTTCGTTGGAAATATAGAAGGCCGCGATATTTTCATGGACTCTGCGGATGTGATGGTCTGCGAAGGATTCACCGGCAACATCATTTTAAAACTGGCAGAATCTCTTCACGAGGTGATTGGCCGCCAGAAAATAAAAAACGAATACTTCGACCGCTTCAACTTTGAGGATTACGGCGGAACACCCGTTCTCGGCGTCAACAAGCCCGTGATCATCGGCCACGGCATCTCCCATGCGAAAGCTTATCTGAACATGCTCCATCTCGCCCGCAAAATGATTGAAACGAATTTGCTGGGGAAAATGGCGGAAAGTTTTAAGGCCTGATGTGTAAATAAATACAATGGTCTTCATTGGCATCAACCCATTCCCTTCCCACTTTAACATTCGTTTTTCACTCACTTCGCAAACTCCTAACCGGATTCATCCTGGCTGCCTTAATTGCCTGAAAACTCACGGTTAGAAGGGCGATCACCAGCGCGATCATTCCCACGAGCACAAACATCCACCAGCCAATATGGATACGGTAGGCAAAATCTTCCAGCCATTTATTCATCATCATCCAGGCAATGGGTACGGCAATCACTATAGAAATGGCAACCCACAAAATGAACTTTGCTGATAAACCGGAAACAATATCAATTATACTTGCGCCAAGTACTTTACGAATGCCGATTTCCTTAATGCGGTTAACGGTATTTACAGCAGATAATCCGAATAAGCCTAAACAGGCAATAACTATTGCAAAAGAACAGGAAGCCTGAATAATATGCTGCCAGCGAATATCCTCCTTATACATCCGGGCAATTGTCTGATCCAGAAAAGCGTATTCAAATGGATAATCGGAAGTAATTTGCTTCCATTCGTTTTCAATGCCTGAAATCATTGGCTGCATCCGGGCAGGCCTGATCTTAAACATAAAATTCCCTACGTAATCCTTTGCCAGTCTATGTTCTACTGGCTCGACCTTCTTTGTCAGGGATTCTACGTTATAGTCCCGGACTATGCCGATAATGTTTGCATCCAGCGCTTCGTTGTATTCTCCCAGCTTCGCTGTTTTTCCGAGCATATGAAATAATGTTTCATTCACCACCACCGGCCTCGGATTCCGAAGAGTATCTGTAGGAAAAGATCGGGAGAAAGCCCTTCCTTTTGTCAATTCCAATCCAAGCAGGGCAAAATAATTATAGTCCACCGTGAGTACACGGCGCCATTGCTGCTCACCGTTCAATATAAATCCACTGGTATTATAAGAACCGTCCAGACTGCCATTCATTCCGGAAAACTGTACGATGGATGGCTGGGATTGTGCAAAAACAAAAAGCCGGTCTTTGGTTTTTTTTGTAAAAGCGAAATCATAGGTTGGATTTTTAACCATAAGGATTTGCTCTTTATCAAAACCCAGATTCTTGTTATCGATAAAGTGCATTTGCCGGTTGATTACGAAGGCACAAATCATTAAGATCACACAGGCGGTATACTGAATAACAACCAGCACGGTCGTGAAGCGGGGATTTATTTTGTAGGTGAGAAACCCTTTGAGCATCAGTACCGGTTTCATTTCAGACAATAAACGGGCCGGATAGTATCCGCCAAAAATGCCCAGGCTTAAACAAAGAATAACCATAGCCGCAGGAATCTCCCAAAAAGAAAAATCTTTAAGGGAAATCTGGCTGTTCATGATCTGACTGAAAAGTGGAAGAAATATTCTAAAGAGGACCAGTCCGGCCAATACAGACAAAATCACCAGAATTTGTGTTTCCACCCAGAACTGAAAGATGATTGATCTTTTATCAGCACCCATCACTTTCCTGACCGTGACCTCACCTGACCGGGCCGCAGCACCGGATATGGCCAGTAAAATATAATTCAGGGAAGCGATCAATAGAATCACGATCATCAGACAGGTTAACTGGTAGATATTTTTCAGATCGGTATAATGTCCCCAGTGGTTTGAAATATTATAATGGCAATCTGCCAGCGGACGCAGATACCAATGAAAATTGTTGATATCTGCATCTTTAAATTCGCGGATATAATCAGCAAAATACGTTTTCATCCAGCGGTTGATTTTTTGTTCAAACGCTTCTGGCGAAACCCCGCTTCTTAATTCCAGTATCAGCAGTTGCGAACCCGAATTGAACCGGCGGCTGATATCTCTTTCGTAAGTCGGATCCGCTTGCAATGGAAGAACAATACCATACTGAATACTGGAATTGCCGGGTGCATCAGCCGCAATTCCGGAAACAGTGAATAGCCTTCCGCTGTCACTGATCAGTTCAATGGTTTTGCCAATGGGGTCCTCACTACCAAAATATCTCTTTGCAACGGATGCAGAAAGTACCACTCCATGTACGGAGCTTAAAACATTTTTTGGATCTCCTTTCTGGATCGTGAAGGAAAAATTGGTAAAGAAATTATTATCCGCATACAGGACGTGCGGTTGTTTAAAGGTTACATTATTCACTTTCACCAGTTGATCGTCCTGATCCTGGAAACGGGTAATGCTATTCACTTCGGGAAAAGTATGCTGAATATCGCGTCCTACAATCAATGGAATAGTCACCTCGTTTTCCACTTCTTCCCTTTGGGTGAGAAAGGAGAATAGATGCTTCCCGGGCTTTGAGCTTACCGGCGTAAATAAATTAGTCATCTCCAGGCGAAAAAGGCGATCCTTCTTTGTATGAAAAGAATCGAAAGATTGCTCCCTCCGGATATAGAAAAACAGCAACAGACAAAAAGCCACTGAAAGCGACAATCCAGCCAGATTGATAATACTTAACGTACGGTTCCTTAATAGGCTTCTCCAGGCAATCTTTATGAAGTTTCTCAGCATGGCAAGCAGTGAAGGTCAAGGTTTATGCTCAAGAAAAATGCCAAGGTGTTAAACAATAACAATCAATCGCTTATAAAACCCCTATCAGGGAAGATGTACGTTTTTAATACAGAAATGTCCTATAATCGCTGGTTGTGATGCCCATGAATTAAAAAAGCTACCGGCTCATAAGCCGGATTCTGTTTCTCTGCCATCATTTATCTGGCCCGTTCATTACTGAGCGGATCTTGCTGCCTACCCGTTTTGTTACGCCTCGCGGCGATGTGAACGGACCGTTCACCTTTAAGCAGGGACCGAGGGAGAAAAGTGTATGGTATATAGTGGATGGTGGATGGCCTTCAATGGTGAATCCACGCAGGAGATCCATCGACCATCCACTATATACCATCAACCCTAATCCCTCGGTCCCGGCCAATCAACAAAACATACATGGCATTACAGCATACAAGGTTTACCCGCCGCATCCATTACTGAATGCCGCCGTAGGCTCTTACCCTACGTTTTCACCCTTACCCCATTTAAGGGGCGGTTATTTTCTGTGGCACTGTCTGTATCATTAGCCCATGCAACGATGACCCCGGCGCTTAACCGGTGCATTGCCCTGTGCTGTCCGGACTTTCCTCCCCGTTTCCGGAGCGATGGCCCGGCCGGTAGCTTTCCGCGAAATTAAAGAAATATCTCCGTAGCGCCGTATCCGTATCTCGGATCGTATTGGTTAATAAAGGAGCGAACCTCCCTGCGTGATTTCAGGATCTCGTGGATCTCATCTTTCAACTTACCGGTTCCCACGCCGTGAATCACAATGAGGTTGTGCTGGTGATGGGCAACAGCCAGATCCAGGTATTTTTCGAACGTATTCAGTTGCAGGGTGAGCATTTCGAAATTAGACAAATGACTCCACGCCTCAGTCAGTTTTTCGATGTGCAGGTCCACCTCATATTTCGCCGCTTCCAGGTGCTGACGCGTTTTGGAGGCATCATACATCTTATACCCTCTTTTTTCAAGGGGTTGAAAATCGGATTTATCATTCTCCGGCGCCTTATCCGGATAAACATCATAAAGTTTGTAGGTGAAGCTGGCGCCACCTTTCCGCCTGATCTCCTCGATGCGCATGAAAACCTGTTTGGGCTTCAGCTTGAGTGAACGCTCATAGTGCGGCGCTTTCTTTTTATCCGGCGTGGTCAGACTAAATACCAGGTCGAACGACGGACTGTCGTTTAATGTGGCAAACGCCATATCGTGCAGGTAAAAATCCTTTCCGGCTGCCAGATCATTCTGCAGTTCGAAATCCATTTTGCCGAAGTATGAAAGCTTATATTGAAAATGCAGCCCGTTGGCAGAATGATTGATCAGATGGATCTTCAGGCTCTCCACCACCTCGTCACCAAATTCATCCGTGTCAGAAACAGGTAGGAAGCTGAGCCAGACGCCATCCAGCGGGTTATTTTTAGCGGGAGACCTGTCTACCGGAACCTGATCCACAAATTTCTTCTCCTTTTTTTGAGGAACGATCTTTTGCTCCGAAAACCGTTTGAAATAAGGAAAATCCAGCTGGTCGATATACGCCGGAAATTTCACGCCACGCACGTCCACCATCACCATCTTATCATTGATCATCTCCACCACCTCCGCCTCTTCATTGGAATGCAGCACCGTTACTTTGTCGCCAACCTGGAATTTCATGGAGCAAAGTTACATTGAAATAGCTGACGGTTGACGGATGACGAAACGAGTTCATTCACTCCGCAAACTGCTCACCGGATTCATCATCGCTGCTTTCAATGATTGGCAACTCACGGTTATTAAAGTGATCAACAACAGGCCAGCACCTGAAGCGGCAAAGATCCACCAGAGCATGCCGGTACGATAAGGATAATGTTGCAACCATTAATTCATGCTGTATACGCCAGGGGTATCGAAATATTCATGGAAACAAAAACGCCTGGAAATAATTTCCAGGTGCACATACCAGGCTGTAATAAGCAGGGAAATTAGAAATCCAGACGGTAGTTTACCCGGTGGGACTGTTGGAAAGCCCGGCAGGATTACGTCTTAAGTGGTAGCCATTTGCCCTATATGCTTTAAAATTAAGAGATTGTGCATACTGATCCCGGCTTCGCAAATCTTTCCTATTTTTGCAAAATTGAAAGCTATAATAGCCATATTATTTATTCTTCTTTATTCGTTTTCGAATACGGAATTAGCAGAATTGGTAAAATTACCTGTTCTGATTCACCATTACCTTGATCATAAAAAGGAGCATAAGGATCTTACTTTTTTTGACTTTTTAAAAAGTCACTATGCCTCCATACCTAAAACTGGCAGTAAGGCTCACGAAGATCACCATAGCCGCTTACCCTTTAAAAATCATGATCATAACCTCTTGACCGGTAATACTTCCATTGTGCCACGTGTATATGCCTTTTTGGAGCTGCCCGTTTATTGTGAAACTTCATCAGTTTCATCAATGAATGAAATTGCTTATCATTCCCATTTCCTTGCTGATATCTGGCAGCCTCCCCGTGCATAATTTCCATTAGATTATTTCTTGACCTGCTGAACCAGCGGGCATTGCAGTTTACTGTCTATGAAGACAGCTGGCTTGTATGCATCATTTTAAGACAATTCCATTATGCTTAAAAAAATCATTTATTTTTCCATAACGAATAAACTCATCATCGGGTTATTTACGCTTGGTTTGATATGCTGGGGTATTTACCAAACCACCCGTTTGCCCATTGATGCGGTCCCGGATATTACCGATAATCAAGTTCAGATCATTACCGTTTCTCCTGCCCTTGGCGCTCCTGACGTGGAGCGGCTGATTACGTTTCCCATAGAACAGGCGAACAACAATATTCCGGGCCTCAAACAAATCCGGAGCTTTTCCCGGTTCGGCCTTTCGGTGGTTACCATTGTATTCGATGACGCAGTGGATATTTACAGAGCCAGGCAACAGGTAAGCGAGCGTTTGCAGAAAGTGCAGGGGGATCTGCCGCAACAATTCGGCAAACCTGAACTTGCCCCGGTTACCACCGGGCTTGGAGAAATATATCAGTATGTTGTCAGAGCAAAAAAGGGTTACGAAGGTAAATATGATCCCATGCAGCTCCGTACCATCCAGGACTGGATTGTACGCAGGCAATTGCTGGGTACCCCGGGTGTAGCAGATGTCGCCAGCTTCGGCGGATTTCTAAAGCAATATGAAGTCGCGGTTAACCCGGATAGACTTAAATCTTATCATCTTACCATAGAAGATGTGTTTTCTGCCCTACGAAAAAATAACCAGAATACCGGAGGTGCCTATATTGAAAAAGGACCAATGGTACTATTTATCAGAAGCGAAGGGCTCGTAACAAATGAAAAGGACTTAGGCCGTATTGTTGTGAAAATGACCAGCGAAAATATCCCCGTGCTGATCCGTGATATTGGCACTATACAGCTTGGCCATGCCACCCGGTACGGCGCCATGACCTACAATGATGAGGGCGAAGTAGCCGGCGCGGTAGTTATGATGCTGAAAGGTGAAAATTCATCGGCTGTCATTAAACGGGTAAAGGAGAAAATTGCGCAGATTCAGCAAACCCTTCCGGAAGGAGTAATCGTAGAACCATTCCTGGATAGGACGAAAATGGTGAATAACGCAATTTCTACGGTTAAAAGAAATCTGATTGAAGGAGCACTCATTGTGATCTTTGTGCTGGTGCTTTTCCTGGGGAATCTGCGTACCGGGCTATTGGTGGCTTCCGTCATCCCCCTTTCCATGCTTTTTGCAATAATATTAATGAACGCTTTTGGCGTCAGTGGCAACCTAATGAGCCTTGGCGCAATTGATTTTGGATTGATTGTAGATGGTGCCGTAATTATTGTGGAAGCGGTCATGCATAAATTGTCCGCTTCCGGCAACTTTGAAAATACATTAAGGATAAGTCAAAATGAAATGGACTCCGAAGTACAGGAAAGCGCTTCGCGTATGATGAATACGGCGGTTTTCGGGCAGATCATTATTCTGATTGTGTATCTGCCAATATTTTCTCTGCAGGGAATTGAAGGAAAAATGTTCCGTCCAATGGCAGAAACCGTCACCTTCGCGCTGATTGGCGCTTTCATTCTTTCCGTAACTTATATTCCCATGATGACATCTCTTCTTATCAGTAAGAAGATCAAACAGGAGAAAAATATAAGTCAGCGAATCATGTCCTTCCTGGAAGGAATTTATCAGCACTCTTTAAAATCCATACTGCGATACGCAAAGCCGGTAATTGCTTTGGCTGTCGTATTGTTTGGCCTAAGCATTTTTATTTTTTCGAGACTGGGCGGAGAGTTTATACCTACACTGGAAGAAGGCGACTTTGCTACAGAAACCCGGGTGATGATGGGCACCAATCTGCAAACCTCTGTTAACACCCTCCTGAAAGCCGCGCATATTTTGAAGCAAAAGTTTCCGGAGGTGGAAAAGGTAGTAGGTAAAAACGGCAGCAGTGAAATTCCGACGGACCCTATGCCAATAGATGCCAGTGATATGATGATAATTTTGAAAGACAAAAGCAAATGGACGAGTGCCAAAACTTTTGATGAACTGGCAGGAAAGATGAACCATGCCCTGCAAGATATACCTGGTGTTACTTTCGGATTCCAATATCCTGTGCAAATGCGTTTTAATGAGCTGATCAGCGGTGCCCGGCAGGACGTGGTTTGCAAAATCTTCGGGGAAGATCTGGATTCATTAGCGCTCTATGCGAACCGACTGGGCAGTATTGCAGGAAAAGTAAACGGAGCATCCGATTTATATGTTGAGAAAGTTACCGGCATGCCGCAAATTGTGGTCAAATATAACCGGGACGCAATTGCTCAATATGGCCTGAACATTGAAGACATGAACCGCTCTATTAATATGGCTTTTGCCGGTCAGAGTGCAGGCCAGGTATTTGAGAATGAACGACGATTTGATCTGATCGTCAGATTTACAAATAACCAGCGAAAGGATATTAGTGACGTACAAAACCTGCTGGTTTCCACGCCTAAAGGCGTTCAGATACCTCTATACCTGGTAGCCGATGTTCAGCTAACGGAAGGGCCCAATCAAATTCAGCGGGAAGATGCTAAACGTAGGATCATCGTGGGATTTAATGTGCGTGGCCGGGATGTTAAAAGCCTGGTTAATGAATTACAGCAAAAAATTCAACAACAGATTAAATTTCCGCCGGGCTATTTTGTGGTTTATGGAGGAGCTTTTGAAAACCTGAAAGCAGCTCAAAAACGCTTGGGTATTGCTGTTCCGATTTCCCTTTTACTCATTTTTATTATGTTATATTTCGCCTTTAAAAGCGTGAAACAGGGACTGCTGATTTATTCTGCCATTCCGCTTTCAGCTATTGGTGGTATCCTGGCATTGGCATTAAGAGGAATGGCTTTCAGTATTTCTGCCGGTATCGGTTTTATTGCGCTGTTTGGCGTAGCTGTTTTAAATGGCATTGTTTTGCTTTCCGAATTTAACAGGCTGAAGCAAAAAGGCGGTATGGACGAAAGACAAATTGTGCTCGAAGGGACAAAAAATCGCTTGCGACCTGTTCTTATGACCGCTTCAGTAGCTTCTCTTGGATTTATTCCGATGGCGCTGAGCAACGGAGCAGGCGCGGAAGTACAAAGACCGCTGGCAACCGTCGTTATCGGTGGGTTAGTTACAGCAACCTTTCTCACCTTATTTGTACTGCCTATGCTATATGTGCTCTTTGAAAAGAGAAATAACATAAAGCCAGGAGTCATTTTAAAAACTACGACTTTGATTATATTTTGCTGTTTTGGAAGTGCCGTTGCCCTTAAAGCACAAACCCCTATTTCATTGCAGGACGCAATAGATACAGCCTTAAAAAACAATTTGACGACGAGATCATTTGCATTAAGCGTGCAATATAACCGGGAGTTAGTACGTAGTGCCACAGATATTCCAAAAACAAATATAACGGCTGATTATGGACAAATAAACAGCATCAGCAATGACACCCGTTTCAGTGTTTCACAAACTATGAGTTTCCCAACTGTTTATAATAGGCAACGTTCCGTTTTGGAAAGTCTGGTAAGTAAATCCCAAAGTGAATTTACTTTAAAGCAAACGGATATTAAAGGGCAGGTAAAGCAGCTATTTTTTGACATTCTGGTATTTCAGGCCAGAAAAAAATTATTGCTTTATGCAGACAGTATATATGCAGAATTCTTACGGAGGGCGGAACTGCGTTTCCAAAAAGGGGAAACCAATATACTGGAAAGAACTTCTGCTGAAACTCAGCGAAAGCAAATTAATATGCAATTGCAATTGTTAAGATTGGATGTAAATATAGCTCTTCAGAATTTTAATATGTTAATCAATGCAAGGGAGATGTATATCCCGGTTTCATCTGAATTAAAGTTGCCCGTTTTGGTACCGCTAGATTCTGCGGTCATAAATCAATCGCCCGCTTTGCAGGCTCGCCGGCAGGAAATTGTTCTTTTTCAAAAAAATTGGCAACTTCAGAAATCCAGATTACTGCCTGATTTGATATTGGGATATAATAACCAGAGTTTTATAGGCATTCAAAATGTAGATGGAGCGGAAAAATATTTTGGCGGTGCCAGGAGATTTAATAGTGTTCAGGCCGGTGTGACTGTGCCGTTATTTCCCGGCGCACAAAACAGCCGCATCAGAGCCGCAAAGACATCCTGGATACAATCGCAGGTAAATTTTGAGCTTTCCCGCCGGCAATTAACTACCGAATATCAGAATGCATTACAGCAATATGAAGTGCAATTACAAAACGTCGGAATGTACGAAAGCAATCTGCTGGCTAACGCAGAAACGATTCTGAGAACTGCCAATTTACAGTTCCAGGGAGGTGAAATTAATTACCTCGAATGGACTATGCTGATAAGCCAGGCGATTGCGGTAAAGGCAGGTTACCTGGATGCGATTCATATAAGGAACAAAATGCTAGTACAAATAGAAACGTTAACCGGAATCAATTAAACTGATCAAAGATGAAAAATATTATCGTTTTCATACTCCTGGCGAAGCTCTTGGTTTCCTGTTCATCCAAAAGGACTGAAAATAACCCTGAGGAAAGAAATGAACAGAGTCAGACTGTTGTTACGCTTACGGAAGCACAGATAAAAAATGCAGGAATTGTGACTGGCAAAGCTGAAAAGAAAGCCATTTCAGCCATGCTGAAAGTAAATGGCAAAATAGATGTGCCACCACAAAATATGATTTCGGTCAGTTTTCCGCTGGGAGGCTACTTAAAGTCTACGGACCTTTTGCCCGGCATGCAGGTTCGGAAAGGCCAGATTATCGGTGTCCTGGAAGATCCGCAATATATTCAATTGCAACAGGATTATCTTTCTGCCAAAATAAAATTGGAATTCCTGAAAAAAGAATATGAACGACAGAAGGAATTAAACGCCAGTAAAGCCAGCAGTGATAAGGTATTTCAACAAACGGAGAGTGATTTTCTAACTCAAAAAGTATTGGTAAAGGCGTTAAGCGAGAAATTATCGCTGATTGGCCTGAATCCTGAAAAGATCAACGAAGATTACATTTCAAAAAGTGTTAATATATGTTCTCCGATTAATGGCTTCGTTTCGAAAGTGAATGTAAATATTGGTAAATATGTAAGCCCCACCGAGGTCTTGTTTGAACTGATTAATCCGCTGGATATCCATTTGTCACTGGCTGTATTTCAAAAAGACATTTCCCTGCTGGCCATTGGGCAAAACGTGACGACTTACACGGTCAATAACCCTGACAAAAAGTATCAGGCAAAAATAATCCTGATAAGCCGGGATATATCCCCTGATGGAAGTGTGGAAGTGCATTGTCATTTTGCGAACTACGATAAAACACTTGTCCCTGGCATGTTTATGAATGCAGAAATACAAACTCATCTTCTGCATGCGGTGGTTTTGCCGGCAGATGCCGTTGTTCTGTACGAAAAGAAGCAGTATGTTTTTCTTGAAAAAGAGCGTAACCTGTATGAAATGGCAGAAATTACGACCGGTGTAACAGAGAATGGATTTATGACGATAACTTCAGACAACAACAACATGTTATTGCATCAAAATGTTGTTTTAAAAAATGCTTACGCTCTTTTGATGAAAATGAAAAATACGGGAGACGAATAGCTATTTATTGAAATGACGTTTTATGAAAAAGAGGAATCAGCACGGCAAGGGCGAATCCGGTGGAAAGCCTGAGATCAGAATAACCAGATAATGTGCTGATGTGCTGATGTGGAAATGTGTAAATTAGGGCACCTGTATTTCATTATCACATCAGCACATTTTCACATTACCACATTATCAACCACCCAATATGTTCAAGAACTACCTCCTCATCGCCTGGCGCAATCTGCGTAAACACAAGCTCTACTCAGCAATCAACATCATCGGTCTGGCCATCGGCATGGCCGCCTGTATCGTGATCATGCTGTTTGTTTTCTATGAGCAGAGTTTTGACCATTTACACGGGAAAAATATTTACCGGCTGAATGAAGTGCAGAAGTTCCCGGGTATGGTGGCTTCGCAAAAAGTGGCGCTGTCTATGTTTCCCATGGGACCAACTTTAAAAGAAGATTTTCCGGAAGTCATGAATTATTCCCGGGTTCGCTGGGATAACCAGTACCAAATGACATTTGGAGAGAAGAGGGTTTATTTTCCGCAGATCTTTTTCGTGGATACAGCTTTTCTCCGCATGTTCGATTTCCCGCTTCTGAAAGGAAGCCGGCAAACTGCTCTTCAAAAACCGAACAGCGCTGTGCTGACCGCATCGGGTGCGCGGAAACTATTCGGTAATGAAGATCCTATTGGAAAAACGATCTCGCATTATGGGAATGATACGCTGATTTTTACCGTTACCGGGATTATAGAAGATGTTCCCGATAATTCACAGTTCCAATTCGATGCTTTATTCTCATTCAATACCATTTATAAACCGGACTGGATGAATGGCTGGGGTGGCAACTGGCTGAACACTTACCTGGAACTCGCTCCCCGTACAGATGTGGGGGCCTTGGAGAAAAAATTTCCGGCTTATCTGAAAAAACACATGACCGGAGGAAATGAAGGATGGAAATTTTATGAATTATTCCTGCTTCCTTTCCGGGACGTACATTCCCATGCGGCGGACATCGGACTGGATTATATCAATTTTCAGAAGTTCGATAAAAACTATACCAATATCTTCATGATCATTGCCCTGATCGTGCTGGCAATCGCCTGCATTAATTTCATGAACCTGTCCACCGCACGTTCTTCGGAAAGAGCCAAGGAAGTCGGCATCCGCAAATCCATAGGCGCGCAGCGGTTTCAATTGGGTGTTCAATTCCTCGGCGAAACCGTTTTATTATCGCTGGTTGCATTGTGCATCGCACTGTTTCTGGTGTTTCTTATACTTCCTTATATTGACAACCTAAGCCAGCGAAACCTGCGTCATTTATTTTTGCTGCATCCGGGTTTGCTGATTGCCGTGCTGATCGGAACAATTGGTGTGGGTTTGATATCCGGATTTTATCCAGCGCTCTACCTTTCTTCTTTTCAACCATCGAAAGTATTGAAGGGCTGTGTTTTAACCGGAAACAAAAAAGGAACCTTCCGGAATATCCTGGTGGTCGGACAATTTGTGAGTGCTATTTTCCTGATCATCGCCACCATATTCGTCTTCCGCCAGTTCAGTTATATGCAGCACCAGGATCCGGGGTTTGTGAGAGATCAGATCGTTACCATTCCGCTTGACGGACTGACTTCCCGAAAATACGATTTGCTCAAAGAACAATTGTCCGCCAATTCGCTCGTTACGGGTGTTACCGGAGCGCAGGACCAGCTGGGCAGTCACTTGGACCAGTCGGGCGTTGAGTTCCGGGGAGTAGGCCCATTACGGCAATTAACTTCCACACGCCTCATTGTGGATCCGGATTACCTGAGCCTTTATAAAATCAAACTCGCTTTCGGGCAGAATTTCTCCCGTGAAAAGCAGGCAAACGGGAGAGAATATATCATCAATGAAGCCCTGGCCAAAGAACTCCTGAGAGATTATCCGAAGGCCCAGCCCCCGTCCCTGCTCGGAAAACATTTCGGATTCGATTCCCTGGGTTATATCGTGGGTATTGCCAAAGATTTCAATTTTAATTCCCTCCATTACAAGATTGAAACGATGTTTCTTTTCAATCAGAAGAAATGGGGATATTCTACGTTGTCCGTAAAAATAAACGGCAGTAAAAAGGCCGAAGCCATCGCCTTTATCCGGTCCACCTGGAAAAATATTTTTCCCGAACATCCTTTCGAATACCAGTTCCTCGACGATCATTTTAAAGAGGTTTACCGTACCGATGCGCAGATAACGCAAATGGTCGGCATCCTGGCTTCCCTGGCCATCATGATCTCCTGTCTCGGGCTATTCGGACTCGCCTCCTATTCTGCCGAAAGAAGGATCAAGGAGATCGGTGTGCGAAAAGTGCTTGGCGCCTCCGTATCCAATATCGTCAATCTGCTCTCCCGGCATTTTATCAAACTAGTGCTGGTTGCAAACCTTATCGCCTGGCCGCTCGCCTGGTTCACCGTGAACCGCTGGATGCAGGATTACGCCTACCGGATCGCGATGAGCTGGTGGGTATTTGCCTTAGCCGGCATAGTTGCACTTGTCATTGCCCTGGTCACCGTCAGCCTACTCGCCACGAAGGCCGCGATGGCGAATCCGGTGGAGAGTTTGCGGACTGAATGATTTTGCCAATGTGGAAATTGAAGAATCTGTATTTCATTTACATATCTTCACATGAACACATTTCCACAATAACAACCTTTCATGAGGATATTCATTTACTCCGCTCTGTTTATTTTTTCAGCCTTAACCTGCGCTGCGCAAAATCATTTGGACAAAAGTCTCAGTTCATTTTATAAGCCTGCTGAGAACCCTATACTGAGACCGGATTCCAACTTTACCTTCGTGGATCCGATCAGAAAACAAACCGTCAGATGGCAGAAATCCGATGTATTCAATCCGGCAGCAGTTGTAAAAGACGGCAAGGTTTATCTGCTGTTTCGCGCCGAGGATAATAAGACCGGGCCTATTGGCAGCAAAACTTCCCGCATTGGCGTGGCGGTGAGTGATGATGGCATTCATTTTAGAAAATTTCCCAGGCCCGTCCTGTATCCCGACACAGGACGATTTATGAAAGACGATTATCCCGGTGGCTGCGAGGATCCGCGCATCGTGGAAACACCCGATGGCGGCTATGTGATTATATATACGGCCTGGAATGGCAGGAAGGCCACGTTGTCCACGGCTTATTCCAGGGATCTTTTCCACTGGACAAAGCGTGGCGCTGCCTTTGCAAAAGCCTACCATGGAAGATTTCTGGGCATCTGGACAAAATCCGCATCCATCATCACACGCATGGTTAATGGCAAACCCGTTGCCGCAAAAATAAACGGGAAGTATCTGATGTACTGGGGAGAACATTTTGTAAACCTGGCATCATCCGATAACCTGGTGGACTGGTATCCTGAGCTGAATCAAAAACGCGAATTGAAAAGGGTCATGGAAACCCGTCCGCGGAAATTTGACAGTGACCTTACAGAATGCGGCCCTCCGGCGGTGATCACAAGAGTCGGCATCGTGCTGTTGTACAACGGAAGAAATTCAGAAAACAGCAATGTCTCGGATCCGGATCTGCCGAAAGGCATGTATTCTGTGGGCCAGGTGGTATTTGATGTGAATGATCCTGGAAAGGTGGTAGCCCGGTCCGACACCAGTTTTATCCGCCCCACGCTGCCCCACGAAATCACCGGGCAGTACCATGCAGGCGATACCTTTTCAGAAGGCCTCGTATTCTTTAAAAACAAATGGTACTTGTATTACGGCACCGCGGATTCGTTTGTGGGATTGGCGATTTCGAATTAATGTGTAAATGTGCTAATGTGTAAATGAGGAAATTAAGGCACTTGTATTTCATTTACACATTAAATCACGAAAACTATGGAAAATATACCGTTCTACATTAACGCTTCTTTCATTCTGACGACCCTGCCGACGATTGCCATATTTTATAAGGCAACCCAACCATTCCGCAATAACCATGGTGGTCATATTCATCTGGCTCGCCCTGCAAAGTATGCTGGCGCTTTCGGGATTCTATAAAATAACGAATGCCCTACCGCTGGTATTGATTTCCCATCTTGCGGTCATCCAGCATTTATCCCGCCTAAATTAAATCCAGCGTTCTGGTGCGAAGGCTTCCGCGACAGCACACATTACCCCTTAGTCAGCACATCTGAACCTCTAGTCAATTCGTCTGGCGATTTTAACAGCTTGCTTGTCGATTATATTAACAACGCCTGGAGAAAGAACTCATTTTTACGGTTGAAACAAATCCTGCTCCTGCAAGGGCGTCTTCACCTTAAAACGATTTTATGAAAAATATCCGGTCAGTTTTCTGTTTCTTGTGCACAATTACCGTTCTATCTGCTTGTTCCGGAAACGCTTCCGAAAAGACCGGTACAGCAAACACGGCCACGGACACCGACGCTTCCGGAGACAGCTCCTATACGGGAAATGCGAAACTCTCGTACACTGTGGAAGGCAGAAAAGTTAACATCAGAAACCTGCTGCATACCGGCGGCAAAAACTGGATCGCTTTATTTATGAATGAAGTAAGCAGCAAAACTGCCGACCATCTGATCAAGATCAATCTGACCAATGAGCTGACGAAGGAAGTCTTTAATTTTACTGTTAACGATATAGGCGCGACAACCTTCACGCATTACCAACCCACTGTTTTTAATCTCCGCGGGAAAACAGCAACCTATATGGGCTTGAAATATCAAAACTATTATGCTGACGAGGCAACCATCAGCATCACTTCTTCAGACGCCACTCATGTAACCGGAACATTCTCCGGAAAATTCAAAGGGGATCTTGGAACTGTTCAGATAAACGATGGTTTGTTTGATGTGCCATTCGGCAAGAATTGATCGTCAGCCGTCAACTTCTTCCACCAGCCACGGTGAACCTTTATCTCTTCACTCCGACCGGAAATGTGCTGATGTGAAAATTAAACCACCTGTATCTCATTTAAACATCAGCACATTTCCACATTTACCCATTATTCCTCCGCATCTCCCGCCTGATCTTATCGCTGGTATTCCTGGTGCTGTTGCTGGTCTGGTACATCAGCTACCAAAACCTGCACAAAACGGAATCGCAGGGCAGCCTGGCGCATCAGGCCTAAAAAGACTTCAACAGCCGGAGAATTGCCACGCTGACCGAAATCGGATGCGAACCCGCAATTGAAGTCCGTCAACAATCCCTAAAGGTTACTCGCCCTCACGAAGGAATCCCCGCGAGCTTGCTCCGCCTTCTTCCGTACAGGAGATAGATGGCCAGTCCCAGACCCATCCATAGGAAAAAGACTGTCCAGCTTTTGGCGGGTATTTCGATCATAAGATAGAGGCAGCATAAAGTGCCCAGTACGGGGATCACGGAATAGTTCCGGATAAATGTGAGAACGGAAATAATGCCCGCGGCGAGTATGAATAAAAGGAAGAGTATTTCCTGATAACTCTCTGCATGTAAATTTGTTAGTGCATCTGCCAGCCGCTCACGAAACACATAGAGAAAACCGATCAGCATCAGCGGAACAATGAATTTCCCGTTCAGGTACGGCAGTTTGAACTTACCCGGGATCTTTTGATTGAGCGCCGGCAGGTACAAGACACCACTGCATACCAGCACAAACGCGAAGAGCGTGCCGATGCTGGTGAGGTCGGTCATCAGTTTATCATCCACCATCAGCACCGGAATGCCCACCAGGAACCCGGTAATGATGGTCGCGAATCCAGGCGTCTTGTAGCGTTTGCTGATGCGACTGAAAGCCGGCGGCATGAGTCCGTCCCGGCTCATGCTCATCCAGATGCGGGGCTGGCCGATCTGGAAAACCAGCAATACACTGGTGGAAGCAACGACGGCCGCAACCGAAACGATAAAGCCGATCTTTTGCATGTGGATCTTGTTGAATACATAGGCCAGCGGATCGGCTACATTCAGAAATTCTTTATAATTCACGAGACCTGTGATCACCAGGGCCGTAATGATGTAGATCACGGTGCAGATCACCAGAGAATAGATCATGCCCTTGGGCAAATCCTTTTGCGGATTGCGGCATTCTTCTGCCGTAGTGGAAATGGCGTCGAAACCGATATACGCAAAGAATACGGAGGACACACTTTGTAAAACACCCTTCATACCCTCCGGCAGGAAGGGCGTCCAGTTTTTTGTTTTATCCGTGGAGAAGATCAGCCAGAAGCCAACCACGGCAATAAAAGCCAGGACGACCAGCTTCAGTATCACCATAAAATTGGCGCTCTTGCGGCTTTCGTTAATGCCGACATAGGCCAGACCGGTGATCAGTACCACGATCACAAAAGCCGGCAGGTTGATGATGAACCGGAATCCGGCGATCTGCGGTGCGGTCATGTAGAGCAGATCATTCACCGGCAGGTGATTTTGTAAGGCTTCCTGGTAAGTCATCTTCGCCGTCTGGTAACCAATGGCCAGCCAGCCGGGAAGGTGAATGCCGAAATCTTTCAGGATATTATTAAAATACGCGCTCCAGGAAATGGCCACCACCACATTGCCGATGGCGTATTCCAGAATCAGCGCCCAGCCGATGATCCATGCGATCACTTCGCCAAAGCTCACATAAGAATAGGTGTAAGCACTGCCCGCTACCGGCACACGGGAAGCAAATTCTGCGTAGCAAAGCGCCGTAAATCCACAGGTAATGGCCGTGATGAAAAAAAGGAAAATAACTCCGGGCCCCCCGTGATAAGCCGCCATTCCGATCGTGGAAAAAATACCGGCGCCGATAATAGCCGCGATGCCCATGAACGTGAGATCCTTCACCCCAAGCACCTTGTCCAGCTTGTTCTCATGGGCATCGCCGAGTCCGGCCTCGCAGTCGCGAATTATTTTTTAGAGGGACTTTTTACGGAAGATAGACTGCGACATAAAGGATGACAGTTGACGGATGACGGTTGACGGACTTATATACCGACAGCCGTCATTGAATCCGGGACAAAGAAAGGGAAATATCTTAAAACCGGAGAAGTAAAATTCTCAACAACTTCCGACAACTGTCAACTGTCAACCGTCAACTATTTTATCTTTGCGCTTCAAAATGAAAATCCATTGCCCAAACAGATAAAGAAACAGCATCATGGAATTGCCAATACACTGGCTTTTGCATTGATGCCCTTGTCAGGATTCGCTACCGATATTTACCTGCCCTCACTCCCCACGATGGCCGGATCGCTGCATGTGAGCAGTTTGCAGGTGCAGATTACCCTTTCTTTGTTTTTAATCAGTTATGGCGTCGGACAACTATTCATTGGTAGCGTGCTGGATAGTTTTGGCCGGTATAACCTGAGTCTGATTTCCCTGATGATATTTGCTTTGGCCAGCCTGGTTATCGCCTGCACGCACAGCATTTACCTGATATACGGGATGCGGATTGTGCACGGGCTTACCGTTTCAGCCATTGTTGTATCCAAACGGGCTTATTTTATTGATTTGTACACCGGCGACCGGTTGAAACACTACCTGAGTTTATTCACCATCATCTGGTCAACCGGACCCATCATGGCGCCTTTTATCGGTGGTTACCTGGAGCAGGCATTTGGCTGGCAGTCGAATTTTTATTTCCTGGCCATTTTCGCCATCCTACTGCTGGTGCTGGAGTGGATTTTCAGCGGTGAAACCCTTTCTTACTTCTCTCCTTTCCGGATTCAGCGGATAACGGTCGTGTATATCCGCATGATCCGTACCATTCCTTTCATGCTGGGGTTGTTGCTGTGCGGACTGTCTTACGGCATGGTGATGATCTACAACATGACGGGACCCTTCATCATTGAACACGCCCTTCATTTGTCACCGGTGATTGCCGGATACGGTTCTCTTATACTGGGTCTTGCGTGGATGACCGGGGGCTTTATCGGGAAGGCGACCATCAACCGCCCCTTCTTTAAACGGATCGTGATCAATTTGATATTCCAGGTGATTTTTGTGACCGTTATGCTCCTCAGCATCCGGCATATCAGCAATGTATATGCGCTGATCTTTTTTGCGTTCATCATCCAGGTAGCAGCAGGATATACATTCAATAATTTCTATACCTATTGCCTCACGCGTTTCCCAAAGAATGCCGGCATTGCCAGTGGATTCACCGGGGGTGCCAACTATGTCATCATATCGCTGGTCAGTTCGGCCATTGTCTTTTTTCTTCCCGCCAGGGATGAATATAATCTTGGCTTCAGTTACCTGATCCTGATCCTGCTTTCCATGCTGGTCATGGGGGTGTTGAGGATGAAGAAAGTGAGTTTGGAGGATTAATTTGAAAATCAGAAAATTTGAGAATTTGAAAATGCCGGTGATCAGCCGGCGTTCACCAGTTCTTCGGCGGCCAAATGCGTTAATCTTTTGGTGTACGACCTTAACTGCTCGGCATACTGATCACTTAACGGAACCAGCGGTAGGCGAAGGTAATTATGGATGATACCCAGTTCGGCCAGCGCTGCTTTCACACCGGCGGGATTATTCTCAACAAAAAGTAGATGATAAGCGTCGAGGAGACTATCGTTCAGCTTCTTAGCCTTTTTCAAATCTCCTTTCAACGCGGCCCGCACCATAGAAGAGAACGCCGTGGGAAAACTATTAGCCGCCACGCTGATGACGCCATGCATACCCGTTGCTACCTGGGGGAAACCGAGGGCGTCATCGCCGCTGACGACAAGAAAATCTGAAGGGCGGTCCCGGAGAACGAGCGCGCATTGCGCCATGTCTCCTCCTGCCTCTTTGATACCCGAGATATTGGGCAGCTGGGCCAGCCGTAAAATGGTATTCGCATCCACATTGCGGCCGGTGCGGGACGGCACATTATACAGCAATATGGGCTTTGGTGAAACGTCGGCAATGGCCTTGTAATGCTGGTAAATACCCTCCTGGGAAGGTTTGCTGTAATAAGGGCTCGTGCTCAGAATGGCCACCGCGCCTTCAGTGGGCAGTTCCTCGATTTCGCGGATCACTTCTTTTGTATCGCTTCCTCCTGCACCGATCACCACTGGCACGCGCCGGTTGACATAATTCAAAGTGAAACGCGCAATGCGCACTTTTTCTTCTCTTGATAAAACGGGGGTTTCCCCGGTGGTTCCGAGGCTGACAACATATTCCACGCCGCCTTCGATTACAAAATCGAGCAATCTCGCCAGGGCAGGTTCGTCTACATCCATGCGGGAATTAAATGGGGTAATCAGCGCGACGCCGGTTCCGGAGAGGGTTGGTATTAGATTAGACATTTATTCAGGTTAATGGTAAATAGTGTATGGATTTTCATCTGCATCGCCCGCCGAGGGTTCAGCGAAGGCTGGGCTTTAAGCTAGTTTATTCATGATTCATTCCTGCATTAACCGCCGGCTCTCCGTGATGAATGACCTCCGGCACTGAAACTTCGTTCCAGAATCCCATATTATTAAATTTATTTATTCTCTGGTTGATACGGTCTTCCGGACTAATCTGCTTCAGTTCTGCAATCGTTTGCAGCAGTCGCGGCTTGAGTAAGGCAGCGGCTTCACAGTAATCCCAGTGCGCACCGCCGATGGGTTCCGGCACAATGCCATCGATCAGTCCAAATCCATACATATCATCCGGAGTCAGCTTCAGTTCTTCGGCTGCCTTTTCCTTCTGATCCCAGCTTCGCCAAAGGATGGAGCTGCAGTTTTCGGGGGAGATGACGGTGTACCAGGAATTCTCCAGCATGAAGATCCTGTCTCCCACCCCGATGCCGAGTGCCCCGCCGGACGCACCTTCGCCAATGATGATGCAGATAACGGGTACACGCAACCGAATCATCTCATAGATGTTGCGGGCGATGGCCTCTCCCTGTCCGCGCTCTTCAGCTTCCATGCCGGGGAAAGCGCCGGGTGTATCAATTAACGTGATTACAGGCTTGTTGAATTTCTCCGCGAGTTTCATGAGCCGGAGGGCCTTGCGGTATCCTTCGGGATTAGCCATGCCGAAATTGCGCATCTGCCGCATCTTGGTATTGGTGCCTTTCTGCTGGCCGACGAACATAACGGTTTGTCCATCGAGCTGGGCAAATCCGCCCACCATGGCCTTATCATCCTTCACATTGCGGTCGCCAAAGAGTTCAATAAAATCCGTGCTCAGTTTTTCAATATACTTCATGGTATATGGCCGGTCCGGGTGACGGCTGAGCTGTACCTTCTGCCAGGGGGTGAGATTAGCCGTGATCTCGCGGCGTTTTTCCGTGACCTGGGCATAAAGCTTATTGATGGAATCCGTGAGATCCACTTTGGTTTTCTCAGCTGTTTGTTTCAGCTTTTCGATCTCATCGAACAGCTCTTTGATGGGCTTTTCGAAATCAAGAAACTGGCGGTTTTTATCCTGGGGCATAAGCTTGGGAATCTGGTCAAGAGTTGCTGTAAAATTAAGGCATGTGAAAGTTCCGTGAAAGTTTAATTGTGATGCAGTCAATTTGATTTGGCAGATTCATCCCTTTGATTTATAACGCATTCCGGAAAGAAAGGGGTCAGAAAATTTTGAATGGATGGTGTAAAAACTATTATCTTTGCCGTCCTTCGTTGAAAAAACGGGGTCGGGGCGCCGGAAGCCGGCAGTAGCGTGAAAATCGTTCTATCCCCGCAAAATAAAAAGGATCGGTAGTTCAGTTGGTTAGAATGCTGCCCTGTCACGGCAGAGGTCGCGGGTTCGAGTCCCGTCCGGTCCGCATCTGAGAGATGATTCTCATCAAAACCCGCTCTGGTAGCGG
>JBEPUT010000001.1:0-270657 GCA_041691395.1 Chitinophagaceae bacterium | reverse complement strand
TATTTCTGAGAAATTTCCATGAAAATAGTCTCATCTTTTCCAAAATTGATGACGCAGCCATTCAAGACTATATTTCCTTTCAAATTCCCCTTTTACATAATTGTAAATCCCTACCTTGTTGTTTTTAAAACCGGCCACTATTGAATCCGGAGGTTGTAAAATCACCAAAAGGCCCGTTCCGGTATATTCAGGATACATGTCAATCTGTTTATTGGTCAATGCATCAAAACATATTTTAGTTCCACCCAATCCAGTTTTTGTTTCCACCTTCAGATGGGTATTCCCTTTGATCAATATGGAATACATCGCCGCCAGAATGTACTGTTCTCCAAAGATCTTGGAACCAATCTTTACGGTTTCATTACCTTCTTTCTCAGGAACTTTATACAAACTTTGTTCCATTAAAAAATCCATTGCCACTTTATCAGGTGATTGCTTTAAATAATCTACCCGATAATTCAATTCTGTCATTATTGAATCGTTAATATGTCCGGCTAATTGGTTAATCACATTCTCGACTTCCGGAAATTTTTGCAAAATCTCTTTTCGTATTACGGGAGCGGCGTTATAAGGAGGGAAAATTCCTTTATCATCTTTAAGAACTACTAAATCAAAAGCCTTCAATCTCCCATCGGTGCTATAACCACTGATTATGTCCAATTTTCTTTCATACGCAGCTTTATACATTACGGCATCGCTGATTACTATAGTTCTAATATTAAGTTTATAAATCTTTTCCAATCCGAGATATCCATCGTTTCTTCCCATAAATTCAGGCGTAAACCCAGCAAGCATTTTACTTCTGTAGAACTCGGGCAACAAATAAAATGAAGATAAAAATAACATACAAAGGGGTAATATCCAAAAACCGCTATACAGTTTCCTCAAATCCATCCTTTGTATTTTTGATAAAATAAAATCAAAACCTATAGCAAGCAATGCGGCGGGAATAGCACCCGCCAGGATCATATTGGTATTATTTAATGCAATACCACCAAAAATAAATTCTCCCAACCCACCTGCGCCAATGTAGGAAGCAAGTGTCGCTACGCCTACGTTTATAACGGTTGCTGTCCTGATTCCTGCAAGTATAACAGGCAGAGACAGTGGTAATTCCACCCTCCGGAGAATTTGCCAGTAACTCATTCCCATTCCTCTCGCTGATTCAATTACCGTCCGATCGACTCCAATAATTCCTGTAAATGTATTTCGTACGATCGGAAGCAATGCGTAAAGCAACAAAGCAACAATTGCGGGGGTAGGCCCAATACCGAGGAGAGGAATCATAAAACCAAGCAATGCAATGCTCGGTATTGTTTGTAAAATTCCGGTAAAGCCTAAAACAGGCGCCGAAAATTTCCGTTTTCCGGCGATAAATATTCCCAATGGGACTCCAATAATTACAGCGATCAGCAATGAAATAAATGTAAGACCGATATGCTGAAGTAATTGATCGAATATCTTTGCGGACTGCTGTCGCATAAAATCAAAAAAAGATTGTGACGTTTCATTCATAATCATTCCGTTTTAGCGCCTCAAGGCTCGCGAAAATAGATTCGTAACCAGCAACTTTTACTTCTCCTGAAGAAGCATTTCGCACTGATAAAACTTTATTTTTTTGATGCTTTAGCTCATCTATTGCTTCCCACAAACTTTTGGATTCATCAAATTCTATTACCTCTTTGATTCGGTGATCTCTATCGGGAAGATGTCGCCATACATCTTTTAAAAGGACAGAATTCAATTCAAGTTGTAATCTCTGCGCAGAAAAGAAATCAGTAACAAATTTATTTTTAGGCCGGAATAAAAGTTCAGCTGATTTACCGCTCTGTACAATTTTCCCCTTATCCATCAGCAAAATCGTATCGCCCATTTCAAACGCCTCTCTTATGTCATGCGTTACTAAAACAATTGTTTTCCTTTTCAACGCCTCAAGTTTCGAAAACTCTTTGGAAATACTATTTCGTGTGATTGCATCTAGTGCACCGAATGGTTCGTCCATCAGCAATACAGGAGGATTTGCAGCCAAAGCCCTGGCCAACCCAACTCTTTGTTGTTGGCCTCCGCTTAATTGCCGCGGATAAAGATCCAGGTAAGAAGAAGGAAGATTCAGTTGCCCCAATAATTCCAAAATCCGGCTTTTAATTTTTTGTTTTGGCCATTTCAATAGTTCAGGTACGATGGCAATATTTTGAGCAATCGTATAATGTGGAAAGAGACCATTGTGTTGCAAAACATATCCAATATTCCTCCTCAATTCTTCTGCCGGGATATCTTTAATATTCTTCCCTCCAACGAATATTTCCCCGGAAGTAGCTTCTGTCAAACGGTTGATCATTCTAAGCGTAGTTGTTTTGCCGCAACCGCTTGTTCCGACCAATACAACGTTTTCACCTTCTTTGACCTCAAAAGAGAGGTGATCAACTGCTTCTATTTCACCAAACTTCTTTATCACATTTCGAAGTAAGATCATCAGGACATTTTAAAAACAAATAAAGAAAGTTGATTAAAGTTACGGATTTAGAGTTTGAGCCTCCCACTGCATTTTATCCGATTTTATTTCTTAAGTAGTCAATATCTGATGGGCAATCATCATAAATTTTTATGATCAAATTCATTTGGCTGGAATTAAGACGAAGTATTTACAATAGGTATATGTTCGGAAAATCTCGGACACGGATTTTCACTTTCCTTGAGACGCAAACAACCTTGCTGTTTCTTCCGTTTTGCGTTCCGTAGAAATCTATAATATTTCCTCAGTTGAAAAATAAACTACATTCCATTGAGGCATTACATTTTTATCAATGAATTTTAAAGATAATAATTCACTGTAACGATTAAAAAACACCATGTATCTATTGTCTCTGGCAGGAAGGAGGTAAGTATTATGCGTTACAGGTTGTATCGCGGAAGAATAAATACCAATTTGTGCCCAAGAACAGGGGGAAGCAAACCGCCTTTAATTTTGCTGCATGGATTAATGACTAATGGCGTGTAAAGAGCCGGACTTTTTATTTTGATCGCAAATCCGCAAGTCTTGTTGCCAAAATATTTGAGAGATACTTTTAAGGAATTCCTGAATGATCTTTCGTTCGCTCCCAAAGCGCCACAATATTATCGGTTGATATTTCGTCAATTTCAAATCTGCCGATTATCTTCTGAACCCGCAAAGAAGCATACACCACAATCGCTTTAATCACGTCATTCTTAAAAATACCTCGGCGGAATTCATACTGCTTCGTTCCCTCAAAATCCTATTGATTAACTCCGGATTAATAGAAAATAATACCTTCATTCGCTTTTGTTTCTTTCTGTAAGTAAACGTCCATTTCCTCCAAAAACTGAAATATTCGCTATCATTCCTGAAAGCAACTATCGGCGGGTAGATATTTCATTTATCGATCAGAAAGCCTATTATGACAGGTTTGGGCTCGATGCCAAACAAATATCAGGTTAACAAAAAGTACACAGAAGGTCCACTATATTACATACATTCCCCAGAAGTAATAAGCACCATAACCATAAACAGGATCTTTTGCCTTTAAATGAAAAACTTAAATCCTATTCTGCGGGAATCCTGTCTGATTGTTACGTCAGACAGGATTCTGATAATTATTTTTTACGGGTCAATGCTCTTCCATAGTGATGTACTACCTCAGGCTCACCAGGATGGTGGTCATGCTGTTGTATCGAGTACTCCGTATTATCTGCATTAGTACTTTTCTTGTAAATACCCTTTACAGTCCCATGTCCGATTGCGCTACGATAGTGCCAGGTGACTTCTGTACCTGGGGGAATCGTTTCAAATTCCTTCTCCGTTGTTTTTGATTTTGTTGCCATAGTGCAATTTATTTTATTTTATCAAATATCTATCCAATGATGGCCTGCCCCGCGGTCCGCGTCTGGCAGGGTTTCGAATGCCATTTCAGTAAACAAACATCTATTCCATTTTTCCATTTTATCACCATTAATCAACAATCTTTTTTCTTCCTTCTCCTTTATTAGCCAATAATCAACTAAACGTTTTCATCCCAATCTTTCTCATTGCTGGTAAAAGCACTCTTTCTCCCCTCAACCGCTGCTTCATACTAATTAACGCTTTTCTATCCAGAATATCCTGCCATGCCACAACAATCAGAATCTTACACTTCAACATTCATGCCCATCTCTTCACATATCTACATTCTCGTCTGCCAAGCATGCCAGTAGGATAATGTCGGGATTTCAGCTATTTGCTTATTTTTTTCCCCCATGGCAATTGTGATTTTTTTCGGTGTGATGCAGCATGCGTTCTTTTTCATTTTCGGGAGTATCCTCCGCGGCAGGTGGTGAAGGTGCCACTAAAATCGGTTGGTGAAGGGTATTTTCGGGAGTATTCACGATTATCTGCACGTATACGGTGACCAATTTTCTTTTCTATTATGTCTTTATAATCTTCACTACAAAATCTCTATTTTCCCATTGGCAGGTTTCTTTCCAAAAAAAAGTAAATTCTATCACATCTGAATCTACATTTGCCAAACCAATGTCCGCAATGTGCAGTCCTAAACCGGTATCTTTTGTATCGCTGTCTGACGAAGTCTTCCAGTTTTTTACTGACCAATGAACTGTTGCTGTCGACAATACTTCTATTCTTAATATTTTCTTTGACGAAATAACTGTGCATGGCCAGTCAAACCTCCATATTGAAAATGGTGATGGAGATTTCTTTTTGAGGTAACGTGCCTCAGTTTGAAACGACATATCAAAGATTCTTTTATCTTTAATTGAACGCCATAATTTTATATATTCCGAATGTGCCCAGGTTAATGGCATTGCTGAACCGGTGTAATTTCCTAAAACCAGTCCTTTCTCTGGTATATCATCGGTATCCCAGATTTGTTCCGGAAGCAGCCCATTATTGGCAAAACCATCCATCGTTTTCAATAATTCTTTTGCGCGTTCAATATTGCCTGCAGCAATCTCATAATGACCCCTTTCACCCGTTAATAATGGCCATGCCCGTCCAATACCCCTTCCTGAATCAGAATAGGGGTTTCCATCCTTATCTTCTCCGTACCCATCATTGACATACCTGTGCCAGCAGGGGCCATGTGGTGTTTCTACTTTTAATATATCGTCTATGAGTTTGATTGTGTTCAGTATTTTCGGGTCATCTGCGGCACGCAAACCAAATCGTACTAAGGCTAGTGCATCTACACATACCAGTTCATACAAATGCATTTTACCATTTTCCCGCGTACGGTTTTTTATATAAATTAATTTATCTTTTGCTTCGTCCGCAGGCAGATGATATGGATTGATACGCATGTAATAGCCATCCACTCCCGCTTCTCTTGATATTGGAGTATCTGTAATGTAAGTCCAGTTTTCAATTTGTTCATTCCAGTAATCTGCCGTTTCACGACAATATTGAGCAATGCCTGGCTCACTATTAATCTCTGCAAGATGCGCGGCTCCAAGTAGTCCCGTGATTTCTGTTGCCAGGGTAAAAGCTGTTAAACCCGATTCTTCCTCCCATCGGTCTTGCGGGGAAGAAGGACCATTGACAATTAAAACGGATATAGCCTTCTTAATTCCGATCCAGTATCTTTTCAATTTATCAGGCTCCAAATGGTACGTGTCCTGATATAAATCAACGAGTGATATGGGCAATGCTATCTCATCCAATTGCAATCCCGTCCATTTAGGACGCCCATTGAGCCAGGTATTTTGGCTCCATATGCCATCTTTTTCCTGAATTGACATCAAGTAATTTAGAATCCGGTAAACTTGATCCTTTGAGTCTAATGCGCTGAAGCCTGTGGCACTCTCTACCAGGTCCCTTGGCCACACCAGGTGATAACCGCCAATGTCGTCATCACCTCTGGTTTCCCCCCATGGGATGGATATGCTTGCTACCACTCCGCCAGGAAATACGTTTGTTTGATGCAAGCGCAAAACAGCAGCACTATTACGTAGGTTTTTAAAAATGGAATTCCCTTTATTATCCACATTTCTCAATTCCTCTTGAAATAGGTCCCAACCGGCAATGTATCTTTCTTTTGCTATATCAAACCCATCTAATAAGCTTGCCCAGGCTCTATGCATAGCATCGGTTGCTCTTATTCCGAAACTAATTGCAAAGACAAATTCTCTTGTTTTTGAAATATCTATTTCAGCGATCAAGGCTATATTTCCATTGTCTGCCCTTTTATATTCCCACTCCATCTCTTTATGATCCTTTAAATCGGTATATCCATCTGACGTTCCTACATATCCTACGGATCTTTTTAAAAAACCGGAACTTGAAGCAATTGCCAATGAAATGCCGTCTCTATTTGCAGCCACCATTTGTACTCCTTTATAATCGTCCGTCCAGCCATCGTTCTCCATGCCCCTGTTACTAATATGTGGAGCCAGAAGTGCATACATTTTATATTTGGAAGATTCATTTTCAAGAAGTGGAGTAAATTTAATTTTCTGGAGAACAACATCTCTTAATGGATCGGTGATAACTTCTTTCTCGATGGTATACCTTTTTTGTCTGCAGGTATTGATGATATGAAAAGCCGGAACTCCTTCCTTCATCCATTTAATTTCATGGTCGGTATCTCTTTTTTCTTCAGAAAAGAAATTGTGTCCATCAGTAACTATAAATTCCATATCCCTGATGCAGGCAAGATCTTCTCTTGGATAATATACTTCGTTTAAGATTCCGTGGCTCAATGTAAAGATGACATTTGATGAAGGATTGACCGATTTTCCAATCCCCGATTTAGCGCTTGACGTCCAACGGGGATCAGCTCCGGGCGCTCCCGGTGGTAATGATATATTTTTTTGCATGGTATTACATTTTTCATTACAGCAATATCTAAAATCCTTTCCCATTGATCTTCTCGTCCGTCCCTGAATTTAAAATCATTACCATCTCACCTCCAACCTTTGAGTTAATCCCTCACCTCCCGACAAACTAATTTTATCAGCTTCTGATACAGTTTTCCCTTTTACACGAATAGCTATGTTAAAACTTATTTATGATATAATTATCCTTCCTGGATTTTCCCGTTTACGGGAATATAATTCCCCAAAGCCGCATGCAGTTAGCGCCATTACTAAGTCTTTTCCAGCTACCTCACAATAATTCCTTCCTGACAATAAAGCGATAACGATACACGTAAGCCATATGGCTACAATAAAAGCTCTACGCGGGAAATATTAAAACAACAATCCTGGCAACGATCTCTATTACTCTCGCAAAAAGTCCAGTACAAAATTCTTCTCACGTTGTTTACTTTACCGAGAACCGCAATAATTGTTCCCACGATTTAAAAAATGGATCTCATAAAATGTAAAAAAATAAACTGCGCAGTAATGTGCTTGCATAATTTTCACTCCTTGTGATACTGAACCATCTAAACGAACGCCAGCTTTTTAGCGGTTCTAATCGAACCAAATATTTTCCCGGCTATTTTTAAACTTTGACGCGTATTTTAGTAAACAATTTTAAATAAGTTACAAACAGACTTGAAAGAAACACTAATAAATAAGACAAACACACTTAAAACTCTCTTAATAATTGACAATAGGGAATGAACATTGATAGTAATTTATCAAATTATATTGCTCAAAACCACTTAAAAACCCTTACATTAATGAAAGTAATACTAGTTTTTGTTTCCACGTTAGATGGAAAAGTAACCAAATGGGGCAATTCATTTGTAAGAGACTGGTCATCAAAACAAGATCAGGAATATTATAAACAAATATGGAAAGATGCTCAATTGATCGTTATGGGCAGCAATACTTATATCGCAGAAAAGTTTTCTCCTTCCTCTCAACATCTTCTTTTAGTGATGACAAAACATTCCTCAAAATACAATCAATACGAAGTTCCGGGACAAATAGAATTTATTGACGATGATCCAAAAGAATTAGTTGAACAATTTCAAAAAAGAAACTTTGAATTAATGATCGTAGTTGGCGGTCCTCATGTAGCTTCCTCTTTTCTTGAAAAACAATTAATTGATGAACTATGGCTTACGATTGAACCAAAAATATTCGGAACCGGTGGCAATTTTGTAATTGAACAAAAGATGGATATTGACCTGAAAATGATTAGTTGTGAAAAAGTAAACGAACAGGGAACCTTGATTGTTAAGTATGCTGTGATAAAAAGAACCTCCTCTGGCACCGCTTTTGATGCAGTTTTATAAATCAAATAGAATACCTCAAAGAAATCTACGGTAGAGCTACGTCTGCAGTTTATTGTCCTTCATTTGAATTATTCAATGGCATTTTTATAAAGTTGACAGCGTGAAAGTGAAACTCATGTTAAGTTCTTGTGACACAAAAAAGAAAAATTGAAAACCATTTAAAAAAAAGATAGTGAGATGGAAACTTTAATTAATTTAAAAAAGGATACTAAAAAAGAAAACACATTATCACCCGAATTATTAAAGAAGATAAATGCTTACTGGCGGGCAGCTAATTATCTTTCAGTTGGCCAGCTTTATTTGCATCAAAATCCGTTGCTGCATCAGCCACTGCAATTAGAAAATATTAAAAGAATGCTGTTGGGCCATTGGGGAACTACTCCTGGTCAAAATTTTATTTATGTTCACTTGAACAGAGTCATTAGAAAATATGATCTTGACATGATCTACATTTCTGGCCCCGGTCACGGTGGTCCTGCATTGGTAGCAAATACTTATCTCGAAGGGTCATACAGTGAGATTTATCCTGACATTAGCCAGGATGAAGCGGGGCTTAAAAAATTATTTATACAATTTTCTTATCCCGGTGGTATTTCAAGCCACGTATCTCCTCAAACTCCCGGTTCTATTAACCAGGGAGGTGAATTGGGCTATTCACTTAGTCATGCATTTGGAGCCGTATTCGATAATCCTGATTTAATAGCTGCGTGTATAGTGGGAGACGGAGAAGCGGAAACCGGGCCTCTTGCTACCGCATGGCATTCCAATAAATTTTTGAATCCTGTTACTGATGGCGCGGTACTTCCCATCTTACATTTGAATGGATATAAAATAAGCAACCCAACCGTGCTGGCCCGCATATCACATGATGAGTTGCAAAAACTGCTCGAGGGTTATGGCTGGACTCCATATTTTGTTGAAGGCTATGAACCTGAAAAAATGCATGAAGCAATGGCTTCCACACTCGACATCGTAATTGAAAAGATAAAACAAATACAGCAGGATGCAAGAAAGAATGGCAATCTTACAAGGCCTTTCTGGCCAATGATAGTTTTGAAAAGCCCGAAAGGATGGACAGGCCCAAAGTATGTTGACGGCGTAAAAATAGAAGGCACCTTTCATTCGCATCAAATACCATTAGCTGTTTCATCTTCTACTCCTCCTGAACATCTGACCCAATTGGAGAGCTGGCTTAAAAGCTACAAGCCTGAAGAACTTTTTGATAAGAGCGGTCGTTTGATTCCGGAATTAGCAGAGTTAGCCCCAAAGGGAGGCAAGCGCATGGGAGCAAATCCACATGCCAATGGCGGCATTTTATTGCGTGATCTTCAAATGCCCGATTTTCGAACCTATGCGGTAGAGGTCGCAAAACGTGGCATAGAAGGGGAAGGTGATGCGCATGTTGTTGGCAGATTTTTGCGAGACATAATCAAATTAAATCTGAAACAACGAAACTTCCGGATTTTTGGTGCCGACGAAACGGTTTCCAATCGCCTTGAGGCGGTTTTTGAATCTACCAATCGACAGTGGTACACCGAAACTATAAAAACAGATGAATTTCTCGCTCCTGAAGGAATGGTAATGGAAATGCTTAGTGAGCATCAGTGCGAAGGATGGCTCGAAGGTTACCTGCTCACGGGAAGACATGGATTGTTCAACACGTATGAAGCCTTTGTACATATTGTAGATTCCATGTTTACGCAACATGCCAAATGGCTGGAGACGTGTTTAAAACTACCGTGGAGAAGAACAATTGCTTCACTGAATTACCTATTGACTTCTACTGTATGGCGGCAGGATCATAATGGATTTACACACCAGGATCCGGGCTTTATAGACCTCGTACTAAATAAGAAATCGGAAATTGTCCGGATATATCTTGCTCCCGATAGTAATTGCCTGTTATCAATTATGGATCATTGTTTGCGCAGCAGAGATTATGTGAATGTAATAGTAGGAGGTAAACATCCTGCACCACAATGGCTCACGATGGAGCAGGCTGTAGAACATTGTACACAGGGAATAGGCATTTGGCAATGGGCCAGCAACGACCAGGGTGCAGAACCCGATGTGGTGATGGCTTGTTGTGGAGATGTACCTACCCTGGAAACACTGGCGGCGGTTTCTATTCTTCGTGAACATTTGCCTGATTTAAGAATACGTGTTATTAATGTTGTTGACCTTCTCAAGCTGGAAAAACATTCAATAAGTTCACATGGCCTTAATGATACTGATTTTGATTCACTATTCACCACAAATAAGCCGGTTATCTTTGCCTTTCACGGTTATCCACTGGCGGTTCATCGTTTAACATACAATCGTAAAAATAATAACAATATTCATGTTCACGGTTATAAAGATGAGGGATCAGTAACCACACCCTTCGACATGCCGGTGCAGAATGAGCTGGACCGGTTTCATCTCGTGATTGATGTTATAAACCGGTTGCCACAAACAGCAACAAAAGGAACGTATCTGAAGCAAGAGCTCCAGAATAAATTAGTAGAACACAAACAATACATCCATAAATATGGTGAGGATATGCCGGAAGTCCGTAACTGGAAGTGGAAAATTTTAAACAAATGAAAATAAAAGAAATTACAGATACTGCCCATGCAATGATGGCCAAAGGCCTGCTGGCTATGGATGAAAGTATTGCCACATGCAATAAACGTTTTGCCGAATTGGGTATTCCGCAAACAGAAGAATATCGCAGAAACTACCGCGAATTATTGGTGACCACACCGGACCTCGGATCGTGCCTTAGTGGAGCTATCTTGAGTGATGAAACTATCCGGCAACATACCTCAGACGGAACTCCTTTTGTGAAAGTGCTTGTAAAGTCGGGAATAATCCCGGGCATCAAAGTTGATAAGAGTGCAAAAGATATGGCCGGCTTCCCCGGTGAAAAAGCTACAGAGGGCCTGGATGGATTACGTGAACGACTTAAAGAATACAACAATTTGGGCGCTCGCTTTGCCAAGTGGCGAGCAGTTATTAAAATCGGAGAGGGTATTCCTACAAAAGGGTGCATAGAAGCAAATACGAGTAGTCTTGCCCGTTATGCTGCACTATGCCAGGAAGCAGGCCTCGTTCCGATGGTAGAGCCGGAAGTATTGATGGATGGTGATCACACTATTGACAGATGCGCTTCGGTCACTGAAGAAGTGCTTCGGAGCTTATTTCATCAACTTTATGAACAAAGAGTAAGCCTTCAGGGAATTATCCTGAAACCGAATATGATATTACCCGGCAAAGACTGCCCTTCACAGGTGGATGATGATACCATAGCAAATGCAACCATTGATTGTTTTCTCCGGGCAGTTCCTGCCGCTGTTCCGGGCATTGTCTTTTTATCCGGAGGCCAGCCTTCTTTAAAAGCAACTTCCCGGCTAAATGCTATGCATTCAACGAAAAGAACCTCATTACCCTGGTCATTAACCTTTTCCTATTCAAGAGCAATTGAATACCCGGCCATTGAAATATGGCGCGGCAATAAAGGCAATCTAGAAGCAACCCAAAAAGCGCTCTATCATCGTGCCTGTTGCAACAATGCCGCGCGCCGGGGTCTATATAATGTTGATATGGAGAACGAATGGAAAAAGTATCATTCAAACCTGCCTTAAAAATAAATATTGATTAAAATATTCAATTAACAAAAGATAAATTATGTTTCCAAAAACAAATCTTACAAAAACGGTCATGCTGATCTTGTGGCAATGGGAATGACAGGAAGCTCAAGAATCGTCCACGTCTTTATGGTCAACAACAACACGCTAAATGTAATTCGTAATATCTCCTGCCCGGTAATGGTCATTCCCGCGGAAGCAAAATATAAAGAACTGAAAAAAGCAGTTTTCATTTCAGATTTTGAAGACGTGGTGCGCACCAATCCGTTCGTTGCTATTAAAACAATACCCGATACCTTCAAACCAAAACTTCATACTATAAATCTGAAAAGTAACTATTTCAATGAACTCACTCCCGAATTCAAAATTGAAAAAGAATACATGAAAGATAAGCTAGGCTCACTATTTATTGCGATACCCGCATAAAAGAGGATCGCTATTAACGTGAATTAAATGATACATCATGACTGAAAATAATGAAAAAATACTTGCTATTGATATCGGTGGCACACATATAAAAGCCACTATAATAAATGATGACGGAAAATTTTTGAAAGAATATGAAAGTGAAAACACTCCTCAACCTTCTTCTCCTGAGAAAGTGATGGCTGTAATAGAAGATCTTGCGAAATACTTTCCGGAATACGATAAGATCACTGCCGGCTTTCCAGGGTATATTAAAGATGGAACTATAAAAACTGCGCCAAAACTTGGCAATTCATTGTGGAAGGATTATGACCTGCGCAAGCAACTTGAAAGTGTATTGGGTAAACCTGCATTATTAATAAATGATGCTGACCTGCAGGGTTTGAGTCTGGCATCCGGCAAAGGAGTCGAAATGGTTATCACATTAGGAACGGGCTTTGGTTCAGCAATTCTAAGGGATGGAGTATTGATGCCGCATCTTGAATTATCCTTGCACCCTATCACGAAAGGTAAAAGTTATAATGATTATGTAGGAAAAGATGCGCTGAAGAAAATAGGAAAAAAGAAATGGAATAAAAGAATGGAGAAAGTAATTGATATTTTGAAAACAGTTTTCAATTATGACCATCTTTATATCAGTGGAGGCAACGCAAAATTATTGACTTTTAAACTTGACAAGAATATAAGTATTGATGACAATAAAAAAGGTATAAAGGGAGGAGCCATTTTATGGAAGCGGAAAGAAACTAGAACATAAATATTATTTATAAATATTTCGGTGGAATCTAATCGTGAAGGCATTGAGTTAAATCCGGAGAATTGTAAAAAAAGGCTGAAATGAAAACAGGCACAGCTTGCGATCTTGGAGGATTTGAACTTAAAAATCATTTGTCTAGTTCTTAACGAGAATGCATATGAAATAAGGGATTTTGGAGCTTTTGTTTTGGACAATACTGACAACTATCCCGATTTCGCAATACCGCCTGCCAGGGGGTAGCAGCAAAAAGTGGCACACAGTATTGCTGTATGCGGGAGCGGAATAGGCGCTGCCGTAGCTGTAAACAAATTTGCACGCACAAAGGCTGCACTCACCCATGATCATTTTTCTGCACACCAGGACTAGAAGATGATAATATGAATATATTTTGGCTTGGCGGAAGAGTAACGACTTATGCGGCTGCAGAAGAACTGGTCTCTGCATCTTTAGATGCACAATAAATGTCCGGTCTATTTTAAATCACGACAAAATTAAAATATGAAGAAAGAATATAAGATTTTATTCTCGGATGTTGGCGGAGTACTGCTTAGTAATGCTTGGGGACATGAATCAAGAATGGCTGCCGCTAATAAATTCAAAATTGATTATAGTAAAATGAATGTGCTGCACAATTTCATTTTCAATGTTTGGGAGATGGGAAAAATTTCTATGGATGACTACCTTGATACAGTAGTTTTCCATGAAAAAAGGGATTTTTCGAGAGAAGAATTTAAGGGATTTATGTTTGCACAGTCAGCGCTGCTTCCTGATACGCTTCATTGGATGATTGATTGGAAAAACAAGCATGAAAATATAAAAGTGATCTCTATAAATAATGAGTCGCACGAATTAAACCAATACCGGATAGATAAATTTAATCTTCATAATTTTTTTGATGCATTTGTATCCTCCTGTGTAGCAGGAATGCGAAAGCCCGATCCCGGGATCTTTCTTCTTGCTTTAGGAATAGCGCAGGCAAAACCGGAAGAATGTATATATTTTGATGACCGCATTATGCTGGTGGAAGCGGCAAAAAAAACAGGTATTCACGCCCATCATCACACGGATTTTAAGAGTACAAAAAAAATTATTGAATCCATATAGTCTCCATCTTCCTCCAATATTCCATTTTGGATTAAGAAGTAAATATAAATCTGTAATATTTGTTTGTTTACTGTAAAAGGTTCTGTCAATTGATTATGGAAGCCCCACACTTTTATGGATAAAGATGAACTAATCATTACTCAGACAAAATCTTCCATAAGTGTGGTGGCTAATCACCAAAAACATGATGCGTGAGTATTATATTCCACATATTTCAGATCAAAAGGTTAGGGAATACCGGTGGATTGGAAATCCAAAGGTTTAACACATTGACAGAGCGTTATTTGAACCTGCTGTAAAAATTATTAAAACTGAAAGCTCGCTGAAACAATTCCAAAATCAAATTCTGATCACTGTTTGGACCACCCTCCTTATGATGATCCAAATAATCCAGGATCATTTCATCTGTGAAATAACCTCTACACCAGGCCCCATGCACTATCCCCCATAAATGCTGATCCCAATAACGACTTTTCAATTCCGCAAATTCATCCAACATGAGTCTGCCGCTCCTCGCTATTAAACGCTTCACCATATCACGCACACTCAACGTAGGGGAATAATTCAAATGTAGATAAATATGATCTTTGCCCACAATCCCTCTTAATATCCGGATGTCCATGCTATCGCGACATGAACGTATCAATTCCCGACAGCGCAACTGAACTTCGCCTTTCGAAACGCCATATCGGTACTTCGTGCTCTCTACAATATGACCATGCATTTGATGCACGCTATGACTACCACATCACCAAGTTCAAACCATCCTTTACCAGGTTTATAAAGAAATAATCATATTTGACCGATTTCCAAAACCGTTCGATCCAGATATTGTCAAGGGCTCTTCTCTACTCATCCACGGAGATCTTTATTTCCAGCTTTTCTTGGTATTGCGTCCACCGTGCGCTGGTATATTGTGAGCGCTGATCGGCGTTGATGATCTCCTGTTTTCCATGTGCCTTAAGGGAGATACAACACCAGGGATTACACGCCTTCTGTAAGATACAGAGTTAAATGTTTGTCCAGAATCTTCATCATCCTTGTGTTTTCAGGCTTTTCCTGCTCTACCTTGTAATAAATTCTACATCGGTCTACGCAGAGCAGGTTGCATTGTTTGCGCACGGACGGTTTTCTGAAATAGGGTTAAACGAGCGAAGCCCGTTTCTTCAAATCTCCAGTTTCCTGCCACTTTTTCTTAAACCCTCATTCCCCACTTTAAGTTGGCTAATCTCGACATACAGTTCCTGCCTGTCCACAGAATCACTTTCCTCGTCCTCAACCTTTTCAAAAGCGGCAGACATCTTTTCCAGGAAATCGGCTTTTTCTCCGGAGATAACAACATTGACTTCCGATTTCGCGGCCAGCTCAGCGGGTGTTTACTGATTTTTAACAGCTTCCAATGTAACTTTGACTTCGAGGGTGGAACTAAATTCTCGACGTGCTGGCTTTTTCATTTGTAGCAGTTAAACCACGAAGATATTTAACTAACCTACTGGTCTTCATTTCGGGAAGTGTTATTAAGTGCTCTTTTAGAATAGGCGACTTCAATTCAGCTCTTAAATTAAATATCGCTCCTAACCGAAAAACAGGTTGCAGGTAACCCGTTAAATAATTCATTTACTTTTTCACGAAGTTACAAATTGCTTCATCTAATTCACTCTTGGCATACATGTTGAGACGTCTATTTTGCCTCCATCGTATATCCTAAAATTGTACGAACAGTCTTTATATGACACTACAATTTTTCGTTTATCCCTATAAGCAGATAGTGGTCGAGAACTCCTGGAATAACTGATATCAGTAACAGCATCCAAGGGTAACAGTGAGCGTGTTCTTATTTTGAAAGTCTACTACTAATATTTAAATCTTTAATTTTTTTTATGGAAAACAATAAATTCGATTTTGGAATGATTGGCCTGGGTGTTATGGGGAGCAATCTTTTGCTAAACATGGCTGATCATGGATTTTCAGTAATTGGTTTTGATACCAACCCTGCTAAAACAAAGAGTTTCGAAGCATCTGCTACAAAAAGCGAAACGGTCAAAGGAGTGAATACGTTGAAAGAAATGATCGCTCTTTTAGAAACGCCGCGTAAATTAATGATGCTCGTGCCGGCAGGAAAACCGGTAGATAGTGTAATTAAAGACCTGAAACCATTATTACAAAAAGGCGACATTATTATTGATGGAGGTAATTCTCATTTCACAGATACCTTAAGAAGAATTAATGAATTAAAGGATACCGGCTTTCATTTCATAGGAATGGGGATTTCGGGCGGGGAAGAAGGCGCGCGACGGGGACCAAGTATTATGCCCGGTGGCGATGAAGAAGCTTATAAAGAACTGTCGCCTATTCTGGAAGCGATTGCAGCAAACGTAAATGGAGAACCCTGCGTCGCCTATTTGGGTCATGATGCTGCAGGGCATTATGTAAAAATGGTACATAATGGTATTGAGTACTCGATCATGCAACTCATCAGCGAATGTTACGACCTTATGCATAATGGATTAGGACTATCAAACGAAGAACTTCATGAAGTTTTTAAAGATTGGAACGGAGGAGACATGAAATCCTTTCTATTAGAAATTACCGCATCTATTTTTGAAAAGAAGGATGATAAAACTAATAATTACCTGGTAGACATGATACTCGATAAAGCGAATGCACTGGGTACCGGTAAATGGACATCACAGTCAGGACTCGATTTACCAATGCCCGTCCCCACAATAGATGCAGCAGTGATGATGAGAAATCTTTCTTCATTGATTGATGAAAGAAAAGAAGCGGCATCTATTTATAAAACTTCCTTGAAAAAAATAGAGACCGGCAAAAAAGAATTTATAGCGCAGTTGCGTGATGCACTATATTTTGCCACTTTGATCAGCTATGCCCAGGGCCTGGCAATGATCGCTACCGCGTCAGCAAAATTAGAAATGAATATTCCGCTACCAAAAGTAGTTAGTATCTGGCGCGGCGGCTGCATCATTCGTTCCGTAATGTTGGAAATGTTTAAGAAGGCATATAAAGATCCAAATTCGAAAGCTAGCGGATTGAAAAACCTATTGCTCGACCCAAACATTGCTAAACTTCTTCAGCAAAAAGAATCCTCCATTCAAAAAGTAATTTCCGTCGCGGCCTTAAATAGTTATCCTGCTTCGGGTTTGATGTCATCGTTGGACTATTTTAATGCGTATCGCAGAAAATTATTACCTACTAACCTGGTGCAGGCGCAAAGGGATTTCTTTGGCGCTCATACTTACCAGAGAATTGACGAAGAAGGAATTTTTCATACTAAATGGTAGGAGACGAAATAAGGAATGAAAAACATGAAGCAACAAACAAGAAGCAATAAATAACGAATTAGACAGCAAAATAAAACGATCCAAATGTTAGGCTATAGAAAATTATCGCCAACTATTCTTTTCATATTTGGTGGCGGTGGCGATCTCAATTACAGGAAATTAAATCCCGCATTATTTAACCTTTTTCTTGATAATGCCATGTCTGATAGTCTCAGCATAGTTGGAATTGACAGGATTGAATATTCCGAACCCGATTACAAAAAACATTTGAAAAAAGGGATAGATATTTTTTCCAGAACAAAAGCTACTGATGGAAAATGGAGAACATTTTCCGCGAATATCAGTTACCTAAAAATGGATGTAACGGATACAAAAGCCTACAAAAAGATCGCCCAGATTGTAAAAGAAAAAGAAACAGAAGCAGAGGTTCCGCCGGTCATTATATTTTACATGGCGGTGGCATCTCAACTGGTTCCTGAAATAATAAAACATATCGGCAAAATGAGCGTCTGCCGTGATACTAAACATACCCGTGTCGTAGTAGAAAAACCATTCGGCCACGATCTCAAAAGCGCTATCGAAATGAATAAATTCTTAGGTGAAGATTTTGAAGAAGAGCAGATTTACAGGATTGATCATTATCTCGGGAAAGAGACTGTTCAGAATATTATTGCACTACGTTTTGCCAACGCATTGTTTGAACCGATATGGAATAAAAACTATATTGATCATGTGCAGATCACTGCAGCAGAAACGGTTGGAGTAGAAAAACGCGGAGGGTATTATGAAACAGCAGGAGCATTGAGAGATATGATACAAAATCATATGCTGCAACTGCTTTGCATGATTGGTATGGAGCCCCCTGTTTCCTTCGAAGCAGACGAGATGAGGGATAAAAAAACAAGTGTATTAAATGCGATGCGAATCATGTCAAAAGATGAAGCGCAGCATCATGCTGCCCGTGGACAATATAGTGGAGGCTGGATTCAGGGCAAGAAGGTACAGGGCTATAGAGAAGAAAAAGACGTAAATCCCCAATCAAATGTTGAAACATTTGCCGCCGTCAAATTCTATATTGATAACTGGCGGTGGGAAGGTGTTCCATTTTATGTGCGCACCGGAAAGTACCTGCACGAAAAATCTACAGAATTAATCATTCAGTTCAAACCGGCTCCTACCTATGCTTTTCCGAAAGAAGCCGCAGAGACCTGGCAATCGAACAGGCTATCCATTCTTATTTCTCCCGACTTGAACATTTGTATCAGAATTCAGACCAAGCGACCCGGTCAAGCGGTGGTTCTGAACCCCGTAGATATGATTTTAAATTATAAAGATGTCTACAAAGGGGAAGAGCCTAAGGCTTATGAAACTCTCCTCTATGATATCATGGATGGCGACGCCACTTTATTCATGCGCGGCGACCAGGTGGAAGCGGCCTGGAAAGTAGTGATGCCAATTTTGGAAGTATGGGCCGAAAGTAAGCCAACAGATTTCCCTGACTATTCGCCTGATTCGTGGGGGCCAAAAAATGCGGACGCGCTCATTGCAAGAGATGGTCGTAACTGGATAATCACGTCTTCAGAAACAAAAGGGAAATGAGCCTGACAGAAAACATGATGCTTTAAAATAATTGCAACAATAGTTGGAACGAAGGCGCCCTCATAAAGCAGTACTCAAACAAAAATCTCACTTAAACATATTAATCCAATAGAAGTAAATAACCATGAGAAGAATAATCATAACCGAGATAAAATATGATGCTTTCGAGAAAATGGTTGCTTTATGAGATTATATCCGTAATTCCGCATTTTCATGAAAGTGTTGATAAAGTAAATTTTATCGGCAGATACCTTTATTCAATTTAAAAACATTAATTTAAAAAAACATGGAATCAATTGAACAATCAGGGATCAATACCGTCCGCGTTTTATCTGCCGATGCAGTGCAGAAAGCCAAATCAGGACATCCCGGAACCCCCATGGGTCAAGCGCCTATCGGCGATGTTCTTTGGTCAAAAGTGATGAATTACAATCCACAAGATCCGAAATGGCCTAATCGCGACCGTTTTATTTTGTCTTGCGGACATGCATGCATGTTACAATATAGCTATTTGTATTTGACAGGTTATGCTATTACCATGGACGATATAAAACGTTTCAGACAGTTGCACAGCAAAACGGCCGGTCATCCCGAGTATGGATTATTAGCAGGAATAGAGGTAACCACCGGTCCGCTCGGACAAGGTTTTGCCAATGGAGTTGGAATGGCCATTGCCCAACAATTTTTGGCTTCCCGGTACAACAGACCCGGTTTTGATATATTCGACTATAAAATTTATGCCATCTGCAGCGATGGCGACCTGATGGAAGGCGTGAGCGCAGAAGCCGCTTCTGTGGCCGGCCATCTCAAATTGGGGAATATTATTTATTTGTATGATGATAATAAAATAACAATAGAAGGAGAGACTTCACTCACATTTGATGAGGATGTAGTAGAGCGTTTCCGGGCTTATGGATGGCATGTACAGTCAGTAGCTGATGGTAATGATACAGAAGCAATTTACACGGCGATACAGAATGCAAAAAAAGAAACCAAAAGGCCATCATTAATTAAAGTGAGTACCCACATTGGTTTTGGTAGCCCAAACAAAGTAGATACGGCTGCCGCACACGGCTCGCCATTAGGAAAAGATGAATTACGGCTGGTAAAAGAGAATTTTGGATTTGACCCTGATAAAAGTTTTGTGGTTCCTGATGAAGTATTGAATTATTACAGAAGCAAAGGAAAAGATGGAATTAAAAAAGAACAGGATTGGAAAAACCTTTATTCAAAATATAACGAAAAATATTCTGTGGAAGCTGCGGAATATGAGTTGCTGAGTGATGGTAAATTACCGCAGGGATGGAAAGATAATCTTCCTGTTTTCAAACCTGATGACAAAGGATTGGCTACGAGGAAAGCATCGGGAAAAACCTTAAATGCAATTGCCGCCAAATTACCTTTATTGATTGGCGGCTCCGCCGACCTGGCGCCATCTACCGATACCAACCTGGATGATTTTCAATCGTTCACTGATCTTAATCACAGCGGAAGAAATCTCCATTTTGGTATTCGTGAACATTCGATGGGTGCGATTTTAAATGGTATGGCTTTAACAAAAGGTATTATTCCTTACGGCGCTACTTTTCTCGTATTTTCTGATTATATGCGCCCGCCGGTAAGGCTTGCCGCTATCATGAAGATTCACCCGATTTTCATTTACACGCATGACAGCATCGGTATGGGACAAGATGGAACCACTCATCAGCCGGTGGAGCAATTGATCGGATTGCGCTCCGTGCCTGACCTTACGGTCATTCGTCCTGCAGATGCCAATGAAACTGCACAAGCGT
The DNA here is from genome assembly GCA_041691395.1 of Chitinophagaceae bacterium. Lineage (GTDB taxonomy): Bacteria > Bacteroidota > Bacteroidia > Chitinophagales > Chitinophagaceae > Puia. The sequence continues at coordinate 249,852 of JBEPUT010000001.1, read as the reverse complement.
GGCGTGTAGCATTGGAGCATTCCGGTGGACCGGTTGCTTTGATTCTTACAAGGCAAAATGTACCCACGATAGATCAGGAAAAATATGCAAAAGCATCCAATGTAGAAAAGGGGGCTTACATTTTGTCGGATAGTGAAGGTGATCCGCAGGCTATTTTAATGGGAAGTGGAAGCGAAGTGCATCTTCTATTGGAAGCGCAGGTAAAATTAAAATCTGAATCCATCAATACCCGAGTAGTAAGTTTCCCAAGTTGGGAATTATTTGATGCACAAAGTGCGGAATACAAAGAAAAGGTTTTTCCTAAAAAAATCCGTAAGCGCCTTGCGGTAGAAGCCGGCTCGCCAATAGGCTGGTGCAAATACATAACTGATGATGGCGATGTGATCGGCATTTCAAAATTTGGCGAATCCGCTCCCGGTGAAGAAGTGATGAAAGAATACGGTTTTAGTGTAGAAAATGTAATCACAAAAGCAAAAGCATTGCTACAATAATATCGTTCTATAGAGATAGTAATAAATAAAAAGTGATCTATTTTTTCTGAGGCAACAAAAGAAACCTGTATTCACCTAAGTTGAAAATAGAACTATAAGAAAATTGATTTTTATCACGATTTAAACATAAATAAAATGAACAGAGTAAAAAGTATTCACGATTTAGGCCAGAGTATTTGGCTGGATTTTTTTAACCGGGAAATAATTAACAACGGCAAACTTCAAAGACTAATTGACGAAGATGGATTGAGCGGAATCACCTCAAACCCATCCATTTTTGAAAAAGCGGTTACTGCAAGCTCCGATTATGATGATGACATTCGCAAAATGTCTGATAAACAAAAAAGTAGTGAAGAGATCTTTTTTGGCTTCGCTACCAGTGATATCAGACGGGCAGCAGATATGCTGAAACCCACATACGATAAATCGAAAGGAACAGATGGTTTTGTAAGCCTGGAAGTATCTCCTCATCTGGCCAATGATACAGACGGAACTATTAAACAAGCTGTGCAATTATGGAAGACTCTCGACCGCGAAAATGTATTTATTAAAATACCGGGAACGAAAGAGGGCTTACCTGCCATTCGCAAATGCATCAGTGAAGGAGTGAACATTAATATCACTCTATTATTCGGATTAGACAGATATAAAGCAGTTACGGAGGCTTACATTTCCGGATTGGAAGATCGTGAAAAACGTAATCAGCCAATCAACCACATTGCGTCTGTTGCCAGCTTCTTCTTAAGCCGTATAGATGTTATGATTGATCCCATTCTGAAAGAAAAGAAACTGGATAAATTAGTGGGCGAAATAGCAATAGCCTCAGCAAAAGAAGCCTATCATATATATAAGGACATTTTCTTTAGCGATCGCTTTAAGAATCTTGAAAAGAAAGGAGCAAAAAAACAAAAAGTATTATGGGCAAGTACCAGCGCCAAAGATCCTTCATTTAGTGATGTAAAATATGTGGAAGCATTGATAGGCGCCGATACGATCAATACACTCCCGCTGGCAACCATTGATGCTTTCCGCGATCACGGCAAACCGGTCGCTACTCTTGAAAGTAACCTCCTGAAAGCAACACAGGAATTGCAGGCACTCAAAGACAACGGAATCAGTATTGACAACATCACACAAAAATTAGAAGAAGAAGGAGTAGAGAATTTCAATAAAGCTTATGAAATACTATTAAAGGCCATTGATTCGAAGAGGACGAAACAATTAGCATAAACTTTTAGGCACTTCATTAAAGCAAAACCGGAATGATTTGCATGAGCCTAACCGAATGCATTTCAATCCGGTAACCATCGGATGTTGTCGAGGGGACACCCACCGGGTGCCCGTAAGTTTGCAGCACCACATCCGAAAGAATCAAGCGATTTGATAAACATTTAAACCAAATTATTTATTATTATGGCAAAAGTTAATATCAAACTTAATAGTAAAAAAGAAGTAGCCTCTGAACGATGGCATTTCATTTTAGTAAGCCAGCAGGTGTCAAGATGCGATTGAATACAAAAATAAACGACTGGTAATCTGGCTAACGATTCATTTAATGTTTCTGATGGGTTTCAAAAATAAATAAATATTTTCTTAAACGGGATGTACAGCTATTCTACTTATGACAGTGGCGGGCGTATACTATTAAAAAAGCACTAACGGTAAATGATAAGTTCCAAACCGATAATTTGTTCCGCAATTCCTGCAACAGTTCATTAATATATCTTTTTCAAACAATTGTTACAGTAATTGTTATAGTGTAATTTTAAATGTAAATTATGATACCCCGCTTCAACCCGGCCGAAAGATCAATGCACTATCCTGAAGACAGGCGCTTCTTTGTAAATATAAAACCTTACATGCTTTTCATAATAGGAACCGTTTTGATCGGATCTATTACTATTGCATGGATACAATACTTATTTTTCGGTTTACCCCCCGATCCTTCTGTATCCTTTTCTCCGGTTGCTTTACCAGGTCAGCCTTCAGGTTTTCCTATGTGGATCAATGTAAGCCATTGGGCTAATTTCTTTTTTTTGATTTTAATTATAAGAAGCGGGCTTTCTATTTTGGTAGATCATCCGAGATTGTACTGGAATGACGGATGCGGCCCCGATACCCAATGGATTCGGTTTACGCCGAAAAAAATACCAATAGACAAAGTGTGGACTGCAAAGCAGGATTCACGTTATATCAGCCCGCTGGTCGGTTTGCCGGGTTATCGTCATACCGTGGGCATTGCAAGATCATGGCATTTTCTTACTGTTCCCTTTTTTATTCTGAATGGAATTATTTTTATTTTTCTTTTACTTTATACCAACCAATGGGAACGATTGGTACCCACTTCGTGGCAGATAATTCCCGATAGCTGGAATGTATTTGTACACTATGCCACTTTTAATATGCCTGTTGAACCCAACGGATTTTATCATTTCAATGCCTTGCAGCAACTTGCTTATTTTGCAGTGATATTTGTGATGGCGCCTTTAGCCATGTTAACCGGCGTTGCCATGTCGCCGGCTATTGACAGCCGATTTCCCTGGTACCCCAGACTATTTTTCAATCGCCAGACGGCACGCTCTTTTCATTTTTTGATCATGTTTGCTTATGTAATTTTCATAATCGTTCACGTATCGCTTGTAGCCTTAACCGGGCTTCGTAAAAACATGAATCATATTATACTTAATAAACCGAATGATACATCATCAATCGGTTTATGGGTAGGGATTGCCATCGTTTTATTTGTAATAGGATTTAATATGCTGGCTCATTGGATATCATGGCGAAAACCAAGGGCACTACAATTTCTGGAGAAAAAAATAAATGTATCGCTTTGGCGTAAAACTATTGATAAATTCAAACCGAGAAAATATTACACCAAAAAAGATATCTCTCCCTATTTCTGGCCCAATGGAACGATGCCTGTTTCCAACGAATGGAAAGATCTGGTAGCCAATGATTTTAGGGATTATAAACTGAAGATAAGCGGCCTGGTTGATAATCCTGCTGAACTTTCATTAGATGAATTAAAAAAATTTGAAATAGAAGAAAGTATTAATATGCATAGCTGCATACAGGGCTGGACGGGAATTGCGGAATGGGGTGGTGTGCCCATTAGCAAAATTATTGACTTGGTAAAACCTAAGCCTGAAGTAACCACAGTAGTATTTTATTCGTTTGGCGAAGGTCTATATGGTGGATTTTATTATGATACCGAATCATTGGATAACTGCCTGAAACCCAAATCTATGTTAGCCTGGGAAATGAATTATCAACCCCTGCCATTGGAGCACGGAGCGCCGCTCAGATTGCGTATTGAAAATCAATTGGGCTATAAAATGGTTAAGTGGATCAGTGCTATTGAGTTTGTTGAAACCTATAAGACCATTGGAAAAGGATTTGGTGGTAAAAATGAGGATGATGAATATTTCGGCTTACTGGCAGATACATAGTTTGTCAATCAGGTTGATTGATTTGTAAACCTTTGTACCACAAAACGAAATATGCAATTAGTAAAATAAAAATCCATGCTATTTGTTGGACTGATGACAAACCAATCATTCTGAAGAAAGGCGATGTCATTTTTGCAAATCAAATAGAAATGGAATAGATATTTATAAAACAGTAACAACTTTTGTGACCGGCAGGTTAACAATATCTCACCGGCAACGCCAGCCGCAAATGCCCCGTAATCAGGCTAAAGTATGAATCGAATTATCTGAAGACTAAATGCCCAGTTACTTCTTTAGCCCGATTCGGGGAATTTAATGTACCTAAACCGTCAGGACAGGATCCGGTCTTGCAGGTCTGTCGTTTCACTTTTCACATTTGATTTACCCTCTTTCATCAAATGCTTTCCAGATTCATAAACATCTTCCGACCCCTCAATAGCCTTGTCCTTATATTCATCTAAACCATCTACCAGTCTCCTCCAGGTCTCGGAACCTTTAGCCGGTGCTACCAGCAATCCAATGGCAATTCCAGCCAGTAAACTCACAATAATCTTATTCATAAAATTCATTTCAGTCAATAGTTCAATTTCCGGACCAATCCACCTTCTTCCCGGATATTACCCATTTATGAAATACGGCGATTGACAAACCAATCTATCGACGAGGATGCTGTTTTCAAAATCCTTGCCATGACGTCCGGCTTGCCGTTGGTACAAAATGGACCTTTTTAGATGGTCATTTCCCGTTCGTAGTATGGGTGCTCATGGTGACTACATATTTCAATACCAGGCTCTCCTGTTCGGAGTCGAGTTTTGCCTTTTTTGCCATTTTCGGAATAATATCGTCCCATTTGGTTTCATCCCTGGACTGGGGAACCTTGTACCGGTGGCATTTATTGCAATGGCTTACATAAATCGCCTTCCCGTTATCCAAATCGCTCATCGTGTATCCCTGAAATCTTTGCGCGCCCCGGTCGGCATCTGACTGGGTGGGACTGATCAATTTTGTAGCAGTGCAGGATGAAATAAAAATGACCAATAAAATAACAAATGGCTTTTTCATGATTAAATATTTTTCGGTTGGTAAAAAAAATCAGTTCTATATTCTAAATTAACACTTTTCCTGATTAACCCTTTGCAGGCAATATTGTATAAGCATTCGAAATCTGTGCAAACACTCCTGAAGATAAAAGCATCAACAGCAGGGAGGCAACTATCTGTTTCATTTCGTTTGCACGCTTTTTAAAATAAGCATCAGGTGTTTGGTAATCAAAACAAAGACCAGTCTGAAAAGAGGCGGCGTTTCCCTCATATCCTTTTGCCGGAAACGAATAAAAAAGTTCTTAAACCAGGTGTGGTTAGGGTAAATAACTCCCGAAATCGATTTCAATCCAGGGATTAATCCATTTTTAGCTTTCGAAGCATCTCATCCGTGATGGGATCACTGTATATACCATAGGCATTAACCAACACGCCTTTCAATTGATAACGGTCTGAGGAAATGGCGTACAGGATAGCCTGGTCATCGGGATCACTCTGTCCATCAAAACGAAAATATTTATCAATTTTGAAATCCTCCGCAAAAATTTTGAATTCACCCTCGTGGCATTCAAGACAATTTTGCTTTAAATTAAAATCCTCGGTATATCCTTCCTTACGCAATTCATTCATTGTTCCGGAAAGAGTGACATTGGAGCCCATATGGATAATATATTTATGTCAGAAAATAGAATTTCCGGGGGCGTTTTTCTGCTGGTCACAACGCCTTTATTTGCCTTATCATTTGATTGGTAAACCCCCACTCATTGTCATACCAGGCCATCACCTTGACCAGGTCGCCATCCACCACCCTGGTCATTTCCATATCCACAATAGCGGCATAAGGATTTTTGATGATGTCTGTTGAAACCAAAGGCTCGTCGGTGACGGACAGCACTTCCCTGTATCGTTCCGTAGCGGACTCCTCTTTTAAAATTTTATTGATTTCTTCTGCTGAAGTAACGCGCGATGCAATAAAAGTGACGTCTGAAATGGAGCCTGCAACTACAGGCGTGCGAACCGCAACCCCGTCAAATTTCCCGGCGTACTGCGGCAGTGCCTTGATGGTGGCAATAGCCGCCCCGGTATGCGCAGGTGCCAGGTTAATGCCGGCCGCGCGGCCCATCCTCGGCTCCTTTCTGGACGGTCCGTCCACCAAAGACTGCGAGGCCGTATAAGCATGGGTCGTATTTAAGATGGCTTTCTTAATGCCGATCCTTCTCCCCAATATTTCTATAATGGGACTTATGTTGTTGGTTGTGCAGCTTGCACAGGAAAAGATGGCGACTTTTCCATCCTGTGTATTCACACCATGCACCACGGTGGGGGTATCCTTACTTTTAGTGGGCCCGGAAATAACAACCGTTTTGGCGCCAGCCGCAATATGTTTCTCGGCATCTTCCCGGTTTGTAAAAACCCCGGTGCATTCAATAACCACATCGATGTTTAAATCCTTCCAGGGTAAATCACCGGGATTCTTCTGCGAAAGATATTGAATCTTCTTTCCGCCAACATGAAGATGGTCCCCGTGAAGGGAAACCGCCTTATCGTATTTACCATAAACACTGTCATGTCTCAACAGATATGCCGCATTTTCAACATGCATTAAGTCGTTGACGGCAATCATTTCCAGGTCCTGGGTCTCCATGATCAATTTCAGCGCAGCCCTTCCGATTCTTCCAAACCCGTTGATTGCGATTCGTTTCATCATATAAGCGTCCTTTATAGTTAAAAATGGCTTGTGAAGTTACGCGGAATTTTGTTATGCAGGAATTATGGCAACGCGGCAGAAGCATCAGCTGTTTTCACAGAGGCCGCCCCCCCGACTGAAACATTCTCAGGTGCATTTTCAATTTCGGCAGGTATTTTTTGGCATAAGCTATTGCATCTGCATCGGTTCCGCTGGTGGATTCAGCTTCAAAAAGCAAAACTGCCGCCTCGTGATCGGCTAACTGGTTTTTTAAATAGGTGGAATCAAAGGCATTTCCGGAGATGCCCGATAATTGCTCGTTCGCGGCCATATGCCCGGGATCGGGCTCCCTGGGAATAGTCACACTTTCTTTTTTGGCCAGAATAACCACCTCTTTTTGGGCGGCGGAATGATCATCCACCATTTTCCGTCCAAGCTCTTTTATTTCAGCAGAACCTCCATTGGAAACAGCCAGCTTACCGGCCGCTATTTCAGCCAGGTTGGCCTGGCTGACTTTGGACAAAAAAGCATCATCCGCATGAGTAAAAGCCAGCACGGCCACGGTACCAAGCATGATGAATACGCCGCCCATGGATTCAAAATGTTTTTTCATGGTTGTACTTTTAAAAATGGAGTATAACAATTCCCATACCATAATGCCTGGCATTATTTTTTAAAGAGTATCCGGATAACATTTATTAACCTTAATATCATTCTAACATGGGTAATCTATTGTACATTATCGCCGTCGTTCTTGTGATCATCTGGGCCATCGGGTTTTTTGGATATGCTGCGGGGGGTATCATTCATGTACTACTGGTGATCGCCATCGTGCTTTTCCTGTTAAAAGTTATTCGACGTGAGGCCTGAGCATCAAGATACTTAAGCCCCACTTGTCCTTTCCACTGTATATTCAGTACCCGTTGTTATCAGCGGGTACTGAATATTTCAGCCCGCGCACCCATAAAAGGAATCCTCGAAATATCATTTTGCCATTTTCACCGGTTTTCCCTGATCGCATGATTACCTGAATTGGATAATTAAATACCACTTCGTAATAATACCCCGGTTCAGCTATTTATTTTCCGTAAAAGCGGCCTGGCGGCCCGTTCTTCAGTTTTTCTACAGAATCCTATCTTTCCTTTGCTAAAATGCCGCAATGAAGATTCTGATCATAGAAGACCAGCAGGAACTGGTAAAGAATATGGTACAATACCTGAGCACGGAGAGTTATCTGTGTGAAGTGGCCCTGGATTTTGATACCGCCAGGAGAAAGATAGAATCTTTTGACTATGACTGCATTCTGCTGGATGTAACCCTTCCGGACGGAAATGGGCTCACCTTACTGAAAGAACTGAAAGAGAATCATAAAACCGAAGGGGTGATCATCATTTCCGCAAAAGATTCCATTCCGGACCGGATCGAAGGGCTTAATCTGGGAGCCGACGATTATCTGGTCAAGCCCTTTCATTTGTCCGAATTAAATGCCCGGATATCCGCAGTAATCAGAAGGAGGAAGTTCGGGGGGCAGCAGGTGATTTCTTTAAATGAGCTGTCCATAGACCTTTCTGCCAAACTGGTTTTCATCCAGGACAAAAAGATTGATCTGACCCGAAAGGAATTCGATCTGCTGCTGTTCTTCGCATCCAACAAAAACAAGGTCGTATCCAAAAATTCAATCGCTGAGCACATATCGGGATCAGAACTTGATGTTTTCGACAATTTTGATTTCATTTATACGCACATTAAAAATTTAAAAAGAAAACTCACTCAGGCAGGCGGAACAGACAATATAAAATCGGTATATGGAATGGGTTATAAATTTGAAGTCTGATCATGAAATTATTAAACAGGACCTTAAAATCTTACCTGGTTTATTCGTTTTTATTGCTGCTGGTAACGGTTCCCGTGTTCTATTTTGTAGTCAGAAACGTTTTATTGCATGCGGTTGACAAATCCCTGAAAACCCAACTGGGTGAAATACGAAACAACCTGAAAGCAAACATATCCACGCCCGATCTGGAGGTATGGTCGGAGCTGGATAAGGATATTCACCTGGAAAAGTCAGATAAATACTTTGAGGACTATATCCATACGAGATATCTGAAAACCCATGAAAACGATAAGGATCTCGATCCTTTCCGGCAAATTGAGGCATCCCTGAAAGTCAATGGTCAATATTACAAACTCACCATCAGTACGTCCCTGGTGGAGAATGAAGATCTCCTGGCAAGTATTGTACTGGTAGAGGCGTTACTTTTAATTGCCCTAATGCTCGGCATGCTGTGGATAAACCGGAATATTTCAAAGAAACTCTGGTCGCCTTTCTACGAAACGCTTTCCAAAATCCAGGAATATGAATTCAATAAACACGGAGCCATCCGGTTAAAAGGGACGAATACGACCGAATTTACTGACCTGAACAGGAGCCTGGAAAGTTTACTGAACAAAAATTACAATACCTACCTGGCACAAAAAGAATTTACTGAAAATGCATCCCACGAAATGCAAACACCGCTGGCGATTTTCCAAAGCCAGCTGGAGCTGCTCATGCAAACGGCTCCCCTTTCCGAAGAACAGGCCGGCTTGATCAACTCCATGGAAACTAACAATAAGCGATTGGCCAAACTGAACAGATCCTTATTGCTCCTGGCCAAAATTGAAAATGAAGAATACCAGCCTACAGAGCTTGTTCCCATTGCGGATCTGGTAAAAAAGTTCCTCCCGTCTTTCCAGTATTATTTTCAAAAGAAAAACCTGAAAGTAATAGAGAACTACTACGATAACATCACCCTTCAGGCCAATAAAACGCTGCTTGAAATATTGATCAGCAATCTCATTTCCAATGCGGTCAGGCACAATATCCAGGGAGGTAAAATATGGATAGACATACGAGGCGCTAATCTGGCCATAAAAAACACGGGCAATTCAGAAAGACTCGAAACGGGAAGGATCTACGAGCGGTTCTATAAACAGGGAAGTGAAAAGGATGGGATAGGACTTGGCCTGGCCATCGTCCAGCGGATTTGCAACATCAATCATTTTTCCATTCAGTACTTCCATTCGGATGGCATGCACGAATTCAAAATTAATTTTCTTCCGGCAGCCTGACCGGATGGTTTACTATGAATGCAGATAACTACGTCACAGCATGAAAAGATTATTGGTCATATGCCTGGTATTGAGCGGCCTTTCCTCCCATGGACAGGAACTGACCCTTGATTATTATATAAACCAGGCTAAAACAAACAGTCCTCTTCTGGCGGATTACCGCAACCGCATCCAATCGGGCAAAATGGACAGCCTGTTGATAAAAGCCTCCTATAAGGTTCAGGTGAACGGGATCAGCAATGACTATTATGCGCCCAATGTGAAAGGCTTTGGCTACGACAATGTCATCACTAACGGAGGTCAGATCTCCGCCCAGGTACAGGCCAGTAAAAGTTTTGTTTCCCGGAATAACTTGTCGGCCCAATACGAAACCGTTCATCTCCAGAACGAAATTCTGGGAAATAGCGGGATGATCGCCGAAAAGGATCTGAGGAAAACAGTCACGACACAGTACATTACCGTGTACGGGGATATGGTGACCCTGCATTTCAACCGTGAAATTTTATCCCTGTTTGAAAAAGAAGAAAAGATCCTGAAAAAACTGACCCAGGCCAATATCTATAAACAAACCGATTACCTCACATTTTATGTTTCCCTGCAGCAGCAGCAACTCAGCGTAAAACAATCGGAAATACAATATAAAAATGACCGTGCAACACTGAATTATTTTTCCGGGATAGTGGATACCGGTTCGGTTAATCTCGCCGCACCTGTTCTACAGCTCGGAAAACTGCCTGAAATCTATACATCGTCCCTTTACCGGCAATATACCCTGGACAGTCTGAAGCTGCTCAACGAAAAGAAGACCATTGACTATACATATAAACCGAAGTTCAATGCTTTTGCAGATGCCGGATACAATTCCTCCGTGATATATGATTTTTATAAAAACTTCGGAGCAGGATTTGGCGTCGCACTTTCGGTGCCGATCTATGATGGAAAACAACGGACGCTGAAATACCAGAAAATAACACTGGCCGAGAGAACCCGGCAATCTTACCGCGGTTTTTTCCTGGATCAATATAACCAGCAGATTGCGCAGCTCATGCAGCAGTTAACGGCAACGGAGTCCCTGATTCACGACATTGAAGGGCAGATCAAATATGCAGGCACCCTCGTGGATGTAAATCAGAAACTGCTGGAAACAGGGGAAGTGCGGATCACCGACCTGATTCTCGCCATCAACAATTTCCTGGCCGCCCGCAACCTGCTGAACCAGAATTCCGTCAGCCAGATGCAGATTATAAATCAGATAAACTATTGGCAAGCGATATGAAATCATATTTATTTTTGCTGGGAGCGCTCATTTTAAACATTTGTTCCTGTAAATCCGGCGATCCTGCCAAAACGGAAGACACCGCTGAAGCCATTACGCCGGTAACAGTAACGACGGTAAATGTGGGGCCGATTTCTGATTCTATTGAATTGAATGCCAGTTCATCCTACTTGCAGAACAGCTATATAAAATCAACGGCAACCGGGTATGTAAAATCGGTAAATATAAGACCAGGAGATTATGTAGAAAACGGCCGGATACTATTTACCGTTGAAACAAAGGAATCCGCTGTTATTGGAAATACCATTAGCCGGCTGGATTCATCTTTCAAATTTTCCGGATTGATATCCATTAAGAGTCAGGGGCCGGGTTACATAACCCAGTTGAATCATCAGTTGGGTGATTACGTACAGGACGGTGAGCAATTGGCTGTGATCAGTGACCGCAACAGCTTTGTTTTCCTGCTGAATATGCCCTACGAATACCGGAAGATTGTTTTGAAAAACAGGTCAGTCGGGCTAACCCTGCCCGACGGAACAAGGCTGACCGGCCAGATTGGGATAGTTTTTCCTACAGTCGATTCTCTCACCCAGACACAAACGGTTGTTATTAAGGTCAATCCTAATGTATCTATTCCGCAAAATTTAATAGCCCATGTCCATATCCTGAATGAAATAAAAAATCAGGCGCAAACGGTGCCCCGGTCAGCCGTACTGGCCGACGAAGCGCAAACGGAATTTTGGGTGATGAAATTAATAGATTCAAATACCGCAGTAAAAATCCCGGTTAAAAAAGGATTGGAATTTAGTGATAAAATAGAAATCACTGATCCTGCTTTCAGTGCCGGCGACCGGATTCTGACATCCGGAAATTTTGGTTTACCGGATACGGCTAAAGTGGCTATTGAGAAGCAACGCTGATGAAAAAATATTTTGTTTTCAACAAGAATCCCATCATTGCCTGCCTCAGCATTATATTGCTCGGGGGGCTATTCGTATATGGTCATTTAAAGACTTCCCTGTTTCCGGAAATTACCTTTCCGAAAATAAAGATCATAGCAGATGCCGGCCTCCAGCCCATTGATAAAATGATGATCACGGTTACCAAACCCCTGGAAAATGCCATCAAGCAGGTTCCTGACCTCCTGACCATCCGAAGTACGACCAGCCGGGGAAGCTGCGAAATTTCCGCCTTTATGGACTGGAATACGGATATCGATATTGCCAAGCAGCGCATTGAGTCCAAAATAGCACAAGCTGGAAATGTTCTCCCGCCGGGCGTCCAGATCAGTGTTGAGAAAATGAACCCGTCCATTTTACAGGTTATGGGTTATTCGCTGGAAACGAAAACACCGCGTGCTCCGATTGACATGAAAATGCTGGCACTGTACACGGTGAAGCCATTTCTTTCCCAGGTACCGGGGGTTTCTGAAGTGCGGATCACCGGAGGAAAGCAAAAAGAATATTGGATCCGGTTGCATGCCCAAAAAATGAGCGCCCTTGGCGTGACGCCCGATATGATCACAACCGCCATGGCTCAAACGAATTTCATAAAGTCCAACGGTTATATGGCCGATTACCACCTGTTGTATCTTACGGTAACGGACGCCACAGTAAAAAGTATTGATCAGATCCGGTCCATCGTTATCAGCAACAACGGAAAAAGAATAATCCGATTAAGGGATTTTGCGGATGTCGATATAAAAAATGCCGTGGAATACACGAAAATATATGCTAACGGGAAAGAGAGTATTCTGATTGGCATCATCAAACAACCAAATGCGAACCTGATCGATCTGTCCGCAAAGATGGAAAGTAAAGTAGCTGATCTGCAAAAGCTACTTCCCCCGGGCGTGACCTTAAAGCCCTATTATGTTCAGGCGGATTTTGTAAACGATTCGGTAAGGAGTGTGGAAGACAGCCTGTGGATAGGATTGCTGCTGGCGATCGTTGTTTCTATTCTTTTCCTCCGGTCACTCAAGGCAAGTGCTACGATCCTTTTCACGATACCGGTAACCATCGCCCTGTCCATCCTGTGTTTATACATCGTCGGCTATACGTTTAACATCATGACGCTGGGTGCTATTGCGGCATCCATCGGTCTCATCATTGATGATGCGATCGTGGTGGTGGAGCAGATCCAGCGAACGCATGAAGAGCATCCCGATGAGTCATCTCCTGTTCTGGTTCAAAAAGCAATAGGATATCTATTTCCGGCCATGGTGGGTTCTTCCATCAGTACCATCGTGATTTTTATTCCTTTTGAATGGATGAGTGGGGTTGCGGGTGCTTATTTTAAGGTTCTGACCAATACCATGATCCTTACCCTGGTCAGTTCTTTTTTTGTTACCTGGATCGGCCTTCCCGTCATTTACTTATTACTGACCCGGAATCGTAAAGGAAAATTACAAAAACGGCACAAGCCGGTAAAAATAAAGGAACACAAATGGATTGCCTTTTTGATTCATAAACCCTGGATCAGTTTTACCCTGATTGCTGCAATGCTCACCTCCGTATACCTGATCCTGCCCAGGCTGCAAACCGGATTCTTACCGATAATGGATGAAGGAAGTATTGTGCTGGATTATACCTCTCCTCCGGGTACTTCACTGGAAGAAACCGACAGGATCCTCAGGCAGGCGGAGAAATTGATTGTACAGGTTCCGGAGGTATCCAGCTATTCCAGACGAACGGGAACACAGATGGGGTTTTTTATCACTGAGCCGAATACAGGTGACTATCTCATCCAGCTGAAAAAAAAACGCAGCCGGTCAACCGAAGAAGTGATTGCCGATATCCGTAAGAAAATCGAAGCCAGCCAGCCGGCATTACGGATCGATTTCGGGCAGGTGATTGGGGATATGCTGGGAGACCTGATGACTTCGGTGCAACCGGTCGCTATAAAAATTTTCGGAAATGATCCTCAGACACTGCAAACCCTTTCCCACCAGGTTGCCGGCGCAGTAAGCCAGGTGCAGGGTACAGCAGATGTTTTTGACGGTGTCGTGATTGCAGGTCCTTCAGTAACTATTCAACCGGATTATAATAAAATCGCTCAGTTTGGGATAAGCCCCGCATCACTTCAGTACCAGATGCAGACAAACCTGGAAGGAAATATTGTGGGTAATATTCTGGAGAAAGAGCAGATCACCCCCATCCGTATTATTGATTCCGACAGTAGTCACCGGTCCACCGAAGGATTAAGTCACCTGCAGATCTTTTTGCCTTCGGGAAAATTAAAACCGATTGGGGAACTGGCGACGGTCCGGGTAAATGACGGAGATGCAGAACTGAAAAGGGAAAACCTCCAGTCAATGGGTGAAGTGACGGCCAGGTTGGAAAACAGGGACCTCGGAAGTGTGATTAAGGACATCCGGAAAAAAGTCGGTTCCGAAATCGCCCTGCCGCAGGGTTATCACATAGAATACGGCGGAGCTTATGCCGAGCAGCAGCAATCCTTTAAGGAATTATTGATGATCCTGATAGCCTCCAGCCTGCTTGTATTTATCGTAATCCTTTTTCTCTTCAAAGATTTCCGGGTAGCCTTTCTGATCATTGCCCTCGCCGTTCTTGGCATATCCGGTAGCTACATCGCCTTATACCTTACGGGTACCCCCCTGAATGTGGGCAGCTATACGGGCCTTATCATGATCGTGGGGATTATTGGAGAAAACGCAATTTTTACTTTTTTACAATTCCGGGATTCCCTGAAGGAAAGTACGGTAGATCATTCGGTCATCTATGCCATTTCCACGCGCTTAAGACCTAAACTGATGACTGCAATCGGGGCGATCATTGCCTTATTACCCCTGGCCCTGGGCATCGGAACGGGAGCCCAGTTACACCAGCCTTTGGCCATTGCTGTTATTGGTGGCTTTCTCGCTGCCCTTCCCATTTTACTCATCATTTTACCTTCCATGCTTCGCCTGGTTTATAGAAACCACAAAGATCCTTCAGAATTCCAACAGATTTAGGTTTTACATTCCGCAAAATTTTTACAGGTGGTAAACAGAAAAGCAGTTTGTCTTTGGCTATTATGTGCCTTTTTCTTTTTGAACCGGTCATTTACACAAACGGCCAGCGGATACAAGCTCTCGAAAACTTTTGGTATAAAAAGTTCCGGGGGCTGGGACTATATTGCGGTAAATGATCACCGGCTGTATGTATCGCATGGCACGCAGGTGAATATACTGGATGAAGGGACCGGGGACTCGCTGGGCGTTATTCCCAATACCACCGGCGTGCACGGAATCGCGTTTATCCCTGAACTCGGAAAGGGTTATACCAGCAACGGAAGGCTGAACACGGTAACTGTATTTGATCTGAAAACAAACGCCGTCCTCAGTCAGATTCCCGCAGGACAAAATCCGGATGCCATATTTTACGATCCGTTTTCAAAAAAAATAATCACCTGTAACGGCAGAAGTCATGATTTAAGCATAATAGATCCTGTTGCAGAAAAGGTAACCATGACCATACCCGTATCGGGCAAGCCGGAAACGGCGGTGTCCGATGAAGCCGGAAAGATCTATGTAAATATTGAAGACAAAAATTCCATCAGCGAAATTGATCTTGTCAACGGAAAAGTACTGAACACCTGGTCCCTTTCTCCTGCGGAAGGACCAACTGGCCTGGTGATTGATCTCAAAACAAAAACGCTGTTTGCGGGCTGTGAAAAAGTATTGGTGGGCATGAGTGCCTCCACGGGCCGGATCACCTCAACGCTCCCCATCGGGGAGGGATGTGACGGAGTGGCTTTTGATCCAGAATACAGTTATGTATTTGCTTCCTGCGGGGAAGGCAGCCTGTACGTTGCAAAGGAAAATGCCGGAGGGGATTGCCAGATCATCGAATCAATTCCTTCTAAAAGATCGGCGCGGACCATTACCATTGATAAAGACAACCACGAAGTTTTTATGCCGGCTGCAGATTTCGAAAAAGGCGCACCGGGAAGACGCCCTCCCATGGTCCCCGGAAGTTTCCAGGTTTTAGTTTTTGCAAAATAACCGGCTGATCCTTTATGCAACAGTTCAAAAAATTACGCTTCCGCCAGCGATGGCCATTTGTTATAATAGTGCTAAGCAGCTTATGCATGCCATTGAAGAGTAGCTGCCAGACCAAAGATACCAGCATCTTTAAAAAGCCATTCCCCGTCAAATCCTTTGTACTTCCTGCTGTCACGATTGCCTATGGTTTCGTAGCACTCAAAACGGATGCGCTGCAGGACATCGATGAAAATACCCAGGAAGAAATCTGGAGTGATCATCCGCATCACCTCTTGCACATTGACAATTATTTACAGTTTGGGCCCGCCGCAGCAGTGTATGCGTTAAACCTGCTGGGAATAAAAGGAGAGCATGATTTGCTGGATAGAAGTGCGCTATACCTGATGTCCAATATATTCTTAAACATCACTGTATCCTCGCTCAAAAAAATTACGCACCAGGAACGTCCGGATGGTTCGGATTATCTTTCATTCCCCTCCGGACATACCGCGGAGGCTTTTGCCTCCGCCGAATTTCTCAGGCTTGAATACAGTCATGTTTCTCCCTGGTATGGAGTTGGCGGGTATTTCATGGCAGCTGTAACAGGATATCTGAGAATGTATAATAACAAGCATTTCTTGAGCGACCTGGTGGGTGGAGCCGGCATAGGCATCGCCTCCACAGATCTTTCCTATTGGCTTTATCCCAGAATAAAGCATCTATTCCTCCGGCATTCAAAGCATAATACCGTTGTTCTTCCATTTTATGACCATAAAGCGGCCGGGTTAGCTTTGCTATATCATTTGCCCTAAAGCACCAGATAGCATACAGAATTTCTTCAGATTCCAATACTATGTTTGGTACTCAATAAATTGATCATTATGAAAAAGATTGTCCTCATAACCATTGCTACACTGCTGACTGCACCCGCTATCCATGCACAGGATTTGAAAAGCAAAGATGTTCCCGCTGTGGTCAGGTTGGCACTTCAAAAGAAATATCCGGAAGCCAAAGGAGTAAGTTGGGAAAAGGAAAAAGGCAACTATGAAGGCAACTGGGGCGGAAAATCCGGCGAAGATCATTCCGTTCAATTTACGCCATCCGGAGAATTTCTGGAGATGGTGAACGCCATTCCGGTCAGTGAATTGCCTAAACAAGTGAACGTCTATGTACACGAACACTATAAGGGAGCAAAAATCACCGAAGCCGGACGGGTAACGGATGCCGGGGGAAAGATATCCTATGAAGCAGAGGTTCATGGAAAAGACATCATCTTTGATGAAAACGGAAATTTTGTAAAAGGGAGATAGTGTCATTCCAACCGGTCATAAGGGTTAATAAGATTGAAAGAGATGAATATTTAATGCGCATTCCATCAAAATGATGGACTAACTTGCGTATTCATTCTAAGGTGTATCAATGAAGATGTTCTGCCCCGCCCTGCTGGCATTATTTTGCCCCGTTTTCCTTAGTGCCCAGAACAATCCAATAAAAACAAAGGTTACCGGACGAATCCTGGATTCCGCCTCCCGGGGGGTCATTGCATTTGCCACCGTACAGGTGTACCCGGGAAAAAACACCCATCCCCTGAAGGGCGTATCAACGGGTAATACAGGCAATTTTAACCTCGAGGGAATTCCCCCCGGCACGTATACGCTGTCGGTGGATGTTATCGGATATCAGTCCCGCATCCTAGGACCGCTCCGGCTCAATGGGAAACCGGCTATCTTTTCAACAGGAGACATCCTGCTGCAGAAGAAATCGGAAAGCCTGCAGGCGGTTACTGTTACCGCTACCCGCGGTCTCGTGGAAAACAAGATCGATAAGCTGGTCTACAATGCAGAAAAAGACATCAGCTCCCAAAGCGGTGTGGCGACGGACGTCCTGAAGAAAGTCCCCATGGTATCGGTTGATGTGGATGGAAACGTACAATTGTTGGGAAATTCAAACATTCTTTTTCTCATCAATGGCAAACCCTCGAGCATTTTTGGCAGCAGCCTCACCGATGCCTTGCAAAGCATACCCGCCAGCCAGATAAAAAATATTGAAGTCATCACAAGTCCCGGGGCCAAATACGATGCAGAAGGCACCGGTGGCATCATCAATATCGTGCTGAAGGACAGCAAGATCAAAGGGATTAACGGCAATATCAGCGTGACAGCCGGTAGCCGCCTGGAAAACGGTTCCCTGAACCTGAATGCCCGCCATGGCAGCTTTGGCATGAATGCCTATTTCAGCGGAAATGCCCAACTTCCATCCACCACCCGGAATCATTCTGAGCGGAATTCTAGGGATTCTGCGAGCGACAGCAAATCCCTGCTGTCCCAGGACGGAAGCAGCCGCTTTCATCGCAGTGGTTATGAGACGGGGCTTGGCTTCGACTGGAGCCTTAACAAGAAGAATAATTTTTCAGGCAATATCGGCTTCGACCAGTTCGGCTACCGGAGCACCGGAAACGTGAATGAGGAACAGGCGCAGTTTGCACAACCTTCCGGTAATACGCTGTCGGATCTGCTGAGCGTGGTCAATTCCCAGAACCGTTTTCAATTCCATTCCATCGACTGGAGCATTGGGTATAAAAAGACATTTTCCCAGGCAGACAGGGAACTGGATATCTTTTATAATGCCAGCAATGGAAACAGTGTTTCTGCCTTTCGGCATGAACAGGGTATTCCATCGGGGGATTCTGTATTTCAGGGGTCAAACAGCCACAATGCAGGCCAGGATCACGCATCCCATTTCAACATAGACTATGTCCAGCCCTTTGGAGACAAAATAAAGCTCGAAACGGGTGCACGGATGTCGATCCGGAATATCAGCAGCGAGTCCAATGTTTTCACGCTCAACCCCGCGATTTCCAGCTATTTGTATGATACCGCCCAGTCGAATACACTCACTTACACCCGGGATGTATACGCCGGATATGCTTCCCTGTTATTTCCTGTTTCCAAGATCGTGAATGTAAAGGCCGGTCTGCGCTATGAAAGAACGGAAACCGATGCGGGTTTTTCCAAAGCCGCCAATACCGTGATTCCGGGATACAATACGTTTGCGCCTTCCATCATTATTTATCACCGTTTTGAGAATGAACAGACGCTCAAAATAAGCTACGTGAAAAGGATCCAGCGCCCCGACTACCATTCGCTCAATCCTTTTGTGAACGCCAGCGATCCCAAGAATCTTTCTCACGGTAATCCCTACCTGCAACCGCAGATCGGTAACAACATCGACCTCACGTACAGCAAATCCTTTGAGAAAGGAAGCGCACTGAATGTGGTTTTATTTTACCATCGTTCGGATCAGGATATACAGCCGTTCATTGTTTATTATCCGACTTACCAATTGGGAGATTCCGTATATACGGATGTGTCCGTGAACAGCCCGATGAATGTGGGCTCGGAAAATAATTACGGGACGAATATTTATGGATCGGTTCCTGTGACTTCAAAACTGAATGTACGGAGCAATATTTCCATCTTCGACCGCTACATCAACACCGGCACACTGGGTGGAGATGCGATCAGCAGCTTCAATTACCGGTTCAACCTGAACGCGGATTATCAGCTGAACAAAACCCTGGTTTTGGAATTCTTCGGCAATTTCAATTCTGCCCGGAACGAAATTCAGGGTCGTTATCCCTCCTGGACCTCGTACAATTTTGCATTTCGCAAACAGATATGGAACAAGAAAGGCAGTTTTGCCTTTACCACCAACAATCCTTTCAGCAATTATGTGAACCAGGCAACTTCCGTGTCGGGGCAGGATTTTACGCTAAACAGCCTGCGACGCATACCTTACCGTTCTTTCGGCCTGAATTTCACCTACAAGTTTGGAAAACTCGAATTCAAAAAGGAAAAGGAAGAAAAGGACAAAGAATTTTCTGCTCCTGCTGATACGAATTAATTAAACGCCATCTGTCTGTAACAACCACCTGCGCTCAGCGTCCTGATACGCGCTTATTCGTTCACTTCAATCTCAAACGGAATCACCTGGTCCTTCAGTTCAAGCGGCAAACTCAGGTGGCCAATGGCTTTTGAGCGTTCTGTTTCCGGGGCATTATGATAGGGGTTGAACGGATAAACCGGCCAGCTGAAATGCATGCCCGGTGGAAGATGCAGCACCCAGCCATGGTGTTTTAATACACCGCCTGTTTCTGCATCGCCCCATTCTATTTTATCGTTCCCCAATACAACTTTTTTTCCTGTACCGGTTTCAATCTCCTGTCCGCTTTTCAGGATCAGTTGTAAATTTAAAGTTGTAACGGCCTCACCCCATTTGTAGAAGGTGAGGACCTGGAACGATAGTTTTTTTTCTTCGGGTTTGGGAACCACCACGCTGGCAAAAAATACATTGTAGGCGAGAGAAAGTTTGTCGGTTTTGTCATTCATTTCCAGTCTGCTTTCCACCGGCATGTGGATGCTGTCCTTACCGATCGTTTCTGTAAAAGTCGCCAGCTCCGGTTGCCTTTTGGAATTGGCGCCGGTAATGATCAATCCGGTTTTTTTATTAAATACGCTGAAATTTCCCTGGCGGTCCAGAAAGAAATTGTTCAGGCTCACCGGTGGGGCAATGATGCCGGAATAGGTGACCACCCAGGGACCTGTTTTGCGTATGCCGGCTTCCACTTTCATCTGGTGTGCATATTGCGCTTTGTCCTGCGGTATTCTCCCCACCGGCCCCTCATAATAATACATCAGGTCCTGGGCAATCCGGCCCAGCGATTGTATATCGCCACCATAGGAAGCCGTGTCGCCGTGTAGCGGAAAAAAACCGGAAAGGAATTCTGCATACCGTCTTCCATCGGCAAAATGCGAAAACCCGAAATGGCCCCACATGGAAACGCCCCAGTAGCGGTTGCGGTCGTTGATGGTCTCCACCGGGGTTCCGTCGGGATAGGTAAAAAAGGTATGAAAATCGGTGGAACGTCTTAATGCCTTCAGCGCTTCGGGATCCTTGGTATATTCCCAGTATAAGGAAATCTGGGTAAAGCTGACGTAATCGTATCCGGTGGTGGGACCGGCCTGGCTGTGCTCACCCCAATATCCGTCGGCCGTTTGCTCATGCACACAAAAACGATGCAGTACTTTCGTGGCCAGTTTAATCCATTCGGGTTTGTTAAACACATAACCGCCCACCAGCAGGGTGGACGCATAAATAGAATAGTGATTGGGCGAAGTGATGATAAACGGTGCATTGTACCAGGGATAATCCTGGTATTTTTTTAAAGGCGGCTCCAGCAACTGAAGATTTTCCAAAATCGCCGCCGCCCACTTCGTGCGTCTGTCTTCACCGAGTTGATTTTTCAGCAGCCGGTAAGCTTCCAGCCACATATAGGTATCCCAGTCGCTGTCGTTACGCCTCTTATCCCGGTAATGCCCGTTATTATTTTCTTTCACGAGGAAATCGCCAATGCGTTCTGCCAGCAGCAGCATGCTGCGTTCACCGAAATGTTTATTCAGAGGATGTTTTTTTGAATACAGCACGGCAGGAATGATAACGGCATGCGGGAAATGGGCAAAAAGTAGTCCTCCTTCCAATGAGGCCAGCGTCGGTTCCGGGTTTGCATCCAGTTTCGCGTTAATCCTGTGGATGCTTTCCCCAAGTAATTCAAAATACCGGCCGGGTAATTTTAGTTCCGGGTCCGAAGAATGTCCGAGCTGCGCAAAGGATTCCATTCCCGGAATGCTGCATAAGAAAACGAAAAGGAACAGACCGGTTTTCAGTCTCATGGTTTTTATTTTTGTGATTCCATCACGGCGCCTGAAATTTTATACAGTCTGCCATCTGATTTGGTGAGGATGTATACATCACCTTTAGCATCCCGTCCAAACCGCAGATCCACCCTGTCGCTGCCGCACACCTTTTTCAGCGTTTCCGGAACGCCGTCGATGGTGATCTTCCATTCTCTAACGGTAACGGGCACCTTCTTTCCGATCGCCGCGAGATCAATGTAAAAAAGACGGCCGGAAGGAATGTCCCCGAATAGGAATTTCCCTTTCAGTGCCTGGATGTTTGCTCCCCAATATTCATAGCCACCCGAAATGGCATTGCCTTCATCGTGATCAAACGAGGCTATGGGATAAGTGATTTTATAGAGGCTGTCGTTGGCCGGCAAAGGATAAACATGGTTCAGGTTTCCATAGGGATTGAACAGAAAGTTTCCTTCACGGATGGGCCATCCATAATCCCGGCCTGGCCTGATCAGGTAAATGGATTCCAGATTGCTCTGCCCGATATGGCTGGCCAGCATGAGGCCCGAGCGCGTCCAGGTTATCCGGTGAGGATTCCGGAAACCATAAGCATAGATCTCTTTTACAATCCCGGGTGTTTTTTCCCGGGCAAACGGGTTGGTTGCGGGAATGCCATATTTCCCGTTCGCACTGTTCTTACCCAGGGGATCTATCCGGATGATGGAGCCCCATATTTTATTTTTGGCATGTGGTATAAACGGATATCCTTCCTGCACACTGGCCCCGTCGCCCACGCCGATGTATAAAAGACCGTAGTCGGCGGATCCCGGTTTTGCCAATGGATCGAAAGTGATTTCCTGCACGCCGTGGGCGCCGGAAACCATATTGATCCGAAGCAGCTCACGGCTCGTTCCGGAAAAAGTATCTGCCGCCGGATTTGACGCTTTCCATTCGGTGAGCACCCACTGTACCTCCACTTTAATCGAATCGGGATAGGTAAAATCAGATTTTCCGGAACCCGGTTTTTCGGTATGGGTGGTATAGAACAGGCCGTTTTTTATGAAATCCGGATGGAAAGCAAAACTTCCGAAACCGGTGGCGAGTCCAGGCTCGTCAATAAATTGCGGTTTTAATCCGGGCAAATCCAGGTAAACCCGGGGCACATTGTTCTTCAGTTTATACAATTTGCCCCGGAGATCATTCACGAAGAGATCTCCCGATCCCGGGGAGAAGGCCAGTTTGGTAATCCGGGTTTTGGGGAATTTACCCGGCGCTGCAGATGGCGGAAATTGGGTGACCGGAACCAGGTTCGCGGTAAGTCCCGAGAATTTAATTTTTTCCGGAATCGGATCCGCGATGTTTCCATCATGCTCCTGCAGCAGATCCGCGCGGGAAGATCCGTGTGTTTTCAGAAAGGCCAGTACCGCCAGCAGGTCTTTTTCGGGAATGGCATCAAAGGAAGGCATCAACGATTTGAATCTTTTAAAGAGAGAATCGGCGCGCTTGTCGCCCGAAGCAATAACCTGCTGCGGATGTTTGATGAACCGCAACAGCCAGTTAGCCGCCACTGCCTCCGTAATACCGCCGAGCGTTGGACCGATGCCGTCCTGCCCGAATCCATGACAGCTTGCGCAGTTGCGGATGAAGATCATTCTGCCGGAAGTAATGGTTGCACTGTCTGTCGGGATCGCATTTTTTTCTCCGGTCGTTCCGCTTCGGCATCCCTGGAATACATAACCAAAAAGAAAAAAAACAAAAACAAAGGTGGGGCCGGATTTAAAACGGACCGGAAAAAACCTCGGCATAAAATGTTTTTTATATGATCCGGACATCGCTGAGACCCGTCCGTTTAATTTTAGGGAAAATATGAGATATTCGAAATAAAAGTAATATTTTTTATTTAACCGTTCATTATTCTTTTATTTTTAATTAAACCTTACCTTTTAAAATACTCATGGCCCTAAATAAAAAATAATTAAATGGCCCGGCAAGTCGGCAGTCTGCCTGTGTGCGGCGTTAGCTGCCGCCCTCCGAAGCGAAGCGAAGGAGGGTCAACTGTTAACCGTTATTTACTTCTTTTCTGAACCCGCATCAATGCGCGATCCAGATTTTTGAGCCGTATTTTCCCAATATGCAGTATTTTACTATTGATTTTGACACGATCATGCCCGTTCTTCAATTTATTCATATCACGTATTAAACCAATTGTATGAGTACAAAACGCAGATCTGCTTTGAAAAAAATGCTGGCCTCCCTGGCGGGAATTGCAGGCATCGGATTATCGGCTAAAGCCATGAGCAATCCCTTGTCGGGAAAGACTAAAAAGGAGGAAAAGGTTTCCGGTGACGTTACTTATTTTCAGGATATTCCGCTGTTTTCGAGTTTCACCCGGTTTGGAGATCTGGTGTATATCGCCGGTGTAGGAGCTCATGTGGAACCCTTTGAGATCAAGGCCCATACGGAGATCGTGCTCAAGGGACTGGAGAAAGAACTGATCAAGGCAGGCTCCTCCATGGAAAAAGTATTAAAAGTAAGTGTGTTCCTCAATGATATTGCCGATTACAAGGGAATGAACGAAGTGTACAAGGGCCGGTTTGGAACAAATCCGCCGGTACGCACTACCGTAGCCGTAATGAAAGGCGGTGTTCCGGGAAATTCACTGGTGGAAATGGATTGCATAGCGCACGTGTAACGGCCACGCTTCCGGATCTGAAGCCATTTACCAAACGAAAAAACGAAGCGATATGAAACGCAGAGACATGCTGAGGGGATTAACCATTCTCCCATTCGCCGCAACCCTGGGCGGCGACCTGATCATTCCCAAAAAATCAAAGGCTGGCACAGACCAGAACAGCAAACGCAACCTCTTCGAAGAACTGGGGGTGAGACCCTTCATCAATGCTGCCGGGACTTACACATTCATGACCGGCTCACTGATGCGGGAAGAAGTGATCGATGCCATCCGGAATACTGCCGGGGATTTCTGCCTGCTGGATGAGCTGCAGGATAAAGTAGGCGAAAAAATCGCAGCCATGGTGCACGCAGAATCGGCAGTGGTGACGGCGGGCGCTTTTTCGGCCATTACCCTGGGCGTTGCCGGAGTCCTGACGGGCAACGACGTGGAGAAAGTCAAAAAACTTCCACAGCTCGAGGGCACAGGTATGAAAACTGAAATCCTGGTCCAGAAAGCACATGCCATTGACTATAACCATGCACTCACCAACACGGGTGCCAGAATCGTCGTGGTGGAAACGGCCGAAGATGTGGAGCATGCCGTCAATGGCAATACCGCGCTCATGCATTTCCTGAATATCGAAGCCGACCACGGAAAGATCCTGCACGAAGAATGGGTTGCCCTTGCAAAAAAGCATGGCATACCGACTTCCATCGATATTGCTGCGGATGTTCCCCCGGTGTCAAACCTGTGGCGGTTCAACGACATGGGATTTGATTTCGTGGCGATCTCCGGAGGCAAGGCCCTTCGCGGCCCCCAGAGCGCCGGATTGCTGATGGGGAAAAAAGATATTGTAACGGCCGCCCGGCTACACATGCCGCCCCGCGGTTACAATATCGGGAGGGGAATGAAGGTGAACAAAGAAGAGATCTTCGGCATGTACGCCGCATTGCAGCACTACATCAATTATGACCACGAAGCGGAATGGAAACTCTGGGAAGCCAATATCGCCACCATTGACAATGCGGCCAAATCGGTGAAAGGGGTAGCCACCCATGTATTTGTACCCAAACTCGGCAATATCACCCCCACCCTGGATATTTCCTGGGATACCAGCCGGCTCACGATAAATGATTTCGTGGATAAATTAAGGAACGGAAATCCATCCATCGAAGTGATGCCGAACGACAAGAGCATTCACATTACCGTATGGGTGATGAGACCCGGCCAGGAAAAAATAGTAGCCAGAAGAGTGAAGGAAGTGCTTGCTGCAGCGATGGCGTAATATGGTTGATGGCATTGCCTGCCGAAGCGAAGGAGGGTTAATGGGAACTTCCTGAAAGGGACTCATCCGTTTTTTGAATTCATACAATTCATTTGCATAATGAACACAAGCCAAGACCGGTTCTACCAGCAATCCAGGTTCTGCAAAACTATTTCAGTAATATCTTTTTTTGTTTTCGCGATTTTTTTCTCCTCCTTGTTTTCCCGATGCAAATCAGACACTAAAACATCCGACGATTTCACTAAAGAATGGGTAGCTCCGCCGGAAGTACAGAAAATAAGACCCGGCTTTGAGGACTTTGACATTGCGGTGCGGAAGGGAATGGATTTATATTCGCAGCAATGTATATCCTGCCACGGAGCGCAGGGTTATGGCGATGGCGGTGCAGGAAGGGTTCAGGGACAGATTCCGGCCAATTTCCATTCAGAAAAGGTAAGAAAAGAATCTGCAGGTTCCCTGTATTGGAAAATAACCAATGGAAGGGGCGTTATGCCTTCGTTCAAAAATACCTATAGCGATGAACAGCGCTGGTCGCTGGTTGCCTTCATCAAAAGCCTTGGATCTAAAGATGAAACGGTTATTCCGCCACGGGCACTTCGTCCGGATATAAAAATTGAACACCTGATGGACATCGGTCCCCTGGCCGTGCGCCTGCTCCAGAACCCGGTAAGCGGTGACCTGTATTACACTACTTTTGACGGCGATGTATTTCACATCCGGAACCTCAACAGCGGCCATCCCGATTCCGTGAAGATCCTGACCGCGGCAGACCATGGCATTGGCAGGTTGCAGGGCGCTATCTGGAACAAGAACTCACTTTTCCTTTGTGGCAATGTGGACCTGAATAATAAGCAGGGAACGAATGGCAGAATGGTGCGTTTTGATTTTGGAAAATCGGGTCGCCCGCAGATGTCAGTCGTTTTCACCACACCGGAATACGGCTCCAACAAAACCATTTACGATCATGGATGGAATGCGCTGGCTGTGAGCCCTGATGGAAAATATATTTTTGTGAACAGCGGCGCCAGGACCGACCACGGCGAAATACAGGATAACGGAGGCCTTTATCCCCATGCGCGGGACAATGCACTTACGTCGAAGATTTTCCGGTTTCCCGTCGATACCAAAGACCTGATATTGCCTATGGACACGGCAAAACTCCGGGCCGAAGGTTACCTCTACTGCGAAGGAATCCGCAATGCCTTTGATATGGCCTTTGACGGTTCCGGAAATCTTTTTGCCGTGGTCAATTCATCCGACTACGATTTTCCGGAAGACATGTTCTGGATCCGTCAGCATCACCATTACGGCTTTCCCTGGCTGCTGGGGGGAGATGAAAATCCGATGCAATTTCCGGGCTGGAAACCGGATCCTTCCACAGACTCCTTCATCAATCCCCATTCACATTCCTGGCGGGCACATTATTATTATGACGATACCAGCTTTCCGAAAATTCCGGCCGGTGTAAAATTTTCTGCGGGTGTCCAGAACATGGGCCCGGATGCCAATGAATACCGGGGCCATACCGGCAGGGTGCTCGACGGAGACCAGACGGGCGTTGCCGTGAGTACCTTCACACCGCATTCCTCCCCGCTGGGTTTATTCTTCGATACAAAAAAAGTTCTTTCGGATGATCTGCGGGGAGATGGATTTGTGATCCGGTACACGCTGGGTAAGAATGAAGGCATGATGCGGGCCTTCACGAGCCAGGGGTCGGATTTGCTGCATCTGGAAATGACCTACGACAAGGCGATGGATAATTTCAGCATGCATACTACGCGCATCGTTGATGGATTCAGCCAGCCCACCGATGCTGTGCTTATTGGAAACATCGCTTATGTAATTGAATATGGCGGAAGAGCGGGTCATATCTGGAAAATCATTTTACCTTCCGGGACCGGTGCAAACCATAACCTTCCCTTAAAAAAACATTGATTCATCAGCATAAAAAAAAATATTATGGGAAAAACAGTTTGCAGTCTCGTGGCCTTAGTCCTGATCTCTTTTCTTAGTTACGGACAATCCTACGACATCGTTATTCATGGTGGCCATGTGATCGATCCGAAAAATAACATCGATGCCCTGATGGACATCGGCATCAAAGACGGCAAGATTGCCGCGGTGGCAAAAAAGATTGACACGTCAGGCGCCATACAGGTGGTGAATGCAAATGGAATGTATGTTACGCCCGGACTGATCGATATCCATACCCATGATTTTTTTGGCACCGAACCGGATCATTATCTCAGCAACGGACTGTCTGCCATTGCACCGGACGGATTTACTTTTCGCACCGGGGTAACTACGGTAGTGGATGCGGGCAGCTCAGGATGGAAGAGCTTCGCCTTATTCAAGAAAAACATCATTGACAATTCCCAGACCAGGATCCTGGTGTTCCTGAATATTGTGGGCGAAGGCATGCGCGGTGGTCCATACGAACAGGATCCAAGCGACATGGACGGAAGGCTCACGGCGATGGTGGCGAGGGCCAATCCGAAAATTGTGGTGGGCATAAAGGTGGCGCATTTCGAAGGGCCGGAATGGACGCCGGTGGATCAGGCCGTCATAGGGGGCAATCTCGCTCATATACCGGTGATGATAGATTTCGGAGGCAGCAATCCTCCCCTTTCCATTGAAGAACTTTTCTCCAAACACCTGCGGCCGGGTGATATTTTTACCCACTGTTACGCCCAGCTGAGGTCCCGCGAATCGATTGTGGATACGACCAGCTGGAAGGTAAAACCCTTTGTATGGGAGGCCAGAAAGAAAGGGATCATTTTTGACGTGGGATATGGCGGGATCAGCTTTTCTTTCTCCCAGTGTATTCCTGCGCTGAAACAAGGCTTTCCACCCAATTCCCTAAGCAGCGACCTGCATACCGGAAGTATGAACAATGCGATGAAGGACATGTTGAATATAGCATCCAAGTTTATGGCCATGGGCATGGACCTGAATGCGGTGATCAAAGCTTCCACCTGGAATCCGGCCCAGGAAATAAAACATACCGAACTGGGTAATTTATCCGTGGGCGCTGAAGCGGACGTGGCCGTACTCAGCCTGCGCAAGGGAAAATTTGGATTCTTTGATTATACAGGTCAGAAAATTGAAGGTGATAAAAAACTGGAAAGCGAACTCACTATCCGCGGGGGTAAAGTGGTGTATGATCTCAACGGAATAGCTTACCCGATCTTTGCTCCGCATCGCTAAAGCAGTGGATTTTTACTAAGGACCAACCTATGGTGGATTTCTGTGACAATCCCGGCTCCTGCATGTCAAGCCTTGTATCTGTTTAATAATTTTGCTATTTTACGGCGACTGACACATTATGCCCAAGAGAATCCTGGTTTTCCTTACCGCCGCAGCCATACTTATATTATCCGCCCAGCGGATATATGCGCAAAAAAAAGAGGGCGACAGTGTCAGGACATTGCAATTGGTGGAAGTACTGGGCAGAACACAAAAATCATACAAAAGCGATTATTCCTTTTTCGGATCAAAAACGGAAACGCCTGTCATCGGTATACCGCAATCCATTTCCGCGATCACCAAGGAACTGGTTCAGGATAAAATGGAATTCACCCTTAAGGATGCAGCCTCCGGCGTGGCCGGCGTGAATGATTATTCCGGATACGATGAATATACCATCCGGGGTTTCAGGGCGGAGAATGCCCGCGACATCAACGGGCTCCGCGGATACAATACCACCTTTACCAGCGCCACGCTGGTGAACGTGGAAAGGATTGAAGTGATCAAAGGCCCTACCGCAACCCTGTATGGAAATTGCGATCCGGGAGGAACCATTAACCTGGTGACCAAAAAACCACTGGATACCCAGCAGGCATCATTGAATATTGCCGGAGGAAGCTGGGATCATTCCCGGGCGGAAGGAGATGTGACCGGTCCGATCAACAAAACCAAAACCCTGCTGTACCGGATGAATGCCGGTTATGACAAAACGAATTCTTTCCGTAACCAGTTTTATGCAAAATCCTACCAGCTTGCACCATCATTATCTTTCGTACCCAATGACCGGCTAAAGATAAATCTGGATTTTTCCCTGTCACACATCCATACCACGCTCGACCGGGGACAGCCCGGAATACAGGATGCTTCCGGTCTGCAATCAACCCCCATTCAACTTTCGACTACACAACCTGGCGATTACCTGCACGAAACGAATCTGGCTTCCATTGCTTCTTTTTCCTATAAGATCAGCAAACGGCTGAGCGTCAGTGCAGGCTTCCTGCATTACAACACCTGGCAAAATGTTGCGGACCACGGGATCAATGATTACATTACCCCGGATTCCGTTTCCTTGTATTTTTCTACCTGGGATTATCATACAACCACAAATAACCTGACCAGCTACTTCAGCTATCAGGCCAATACCGGTAAGCTGAACCACCAGTTAACCGCCGGATATGATTATGTAAAAAGCCGTGTGAAACTGGAACAGCAGTATTTTGAGCTGCCGGATCAGTTCGGGAATGGAAGCGGGATCGTGGGCACATTCAGTCTGATTAACCCGCAATACATCGCGCGTCCGGCAGATACCTACCGCCTTTCTGATTTTAATTCCGACGGAAGTGATGTTGTCGATGATGTTTATCATACACAGGGGGTGTATATTCAGGACCTGATGAGTTGGAAGAACTGGAAATTGCTGGTCAGTCTCCGCGAAGAAATGTACAAAGGAGATGATAAAAATGACAGCAGCCAGGACCTGCATGAAAATGTTTTCCTGCCGCGTGTCGGATTGGTTTATTCTCTTACACCGCATACCAGTCTCTATGTTACCTACAATAAGGGGTTCGACCCTTTTGAAGTCTCCACGGATGTGCAGGTATTTGATGCACCATTCAAACCGATAACCAGTCAGTTGTATGAAGCCGGGGTCAAGGCAAGTGTGTTTAAGGACAAATTATCTTTTACTGCTGCCATCTATCAACTCACCCTGCAAAATGTGGCGGTGAATGCCAATGATGTGTCAAACCCCAATTTGTATATCCAGCAGGGCTCGGACAGATCCAGGGGAATTGAGCTGGAAGCGAACGGAAACATACTCAGCAATTTATCCGTCTCTCTGGCGTATGCGTATTGTGTTGCGGAAGTGCTGGATAGTAAAATAGCGGAACAGGTGGGCAGGTTAATGGAAAATTCCCCCAGGAATTCCAGCAACAGCTGGATCAAATATACCTTTACTCAAGGCGCCCTGAAGAACCTGGGTATTGCCGCGGGCCATAGCCAGGCCAGCCGGCGCAATACCCTCGCCGAAGGTTTTACGCTGCCGGGATATGCGGTCTTAAATGCCGGCCTGTATTATAAAATTAAACAGATCTCGTTGTCGGCTTTTCTGAATAATGTAACGAATACCGTGTATTGGGCGGGCGCCTACAATAATGTCAATAAATGGCCGGGTAGACCCAGGAACCTGATGATCGGGCTGGGCTGGGATTTCGGTAAATAGTAATGAACCCATCGGATAAACCACATCCGCGATTTTCTGCACATCAGGTCATTCATAAAAAAACAATTAAACGAATACAACCCTCCTGGTTATGACAACAGCATGGATTATGTGCGAACGGGCGTTTACATCGTTTTGGTGCCGGATGAAAATTATGATAAACTTTTCCCGCAGGATAGTAAAAATATTTTCATCCATCACCTGCACGCCCCTTATATTTACTTGGCCGGAAAACTTTCCCTGCCAAATGGGGAGCCGCGTTGAGAAACATCCATCAGGGTTCTAAATTTTGTCACCAATACAGGAAACCGTAAAGCGTTGAGGCTTTATGGGTTTCTTTTTATAAAAAAAGAAAAATGAAATCCCGTATACTGCTTTTCATTTGCCTGCTGGCATGCGGTCCGGAAGCTTTTTCCCAGCTGGATAAAGTGGCGGCTGCTCATTTTTTGAAAAGGATTGTAAAAAACAGGGCACCTTCTTTTGTCGTCGAATACATCGTCCCAAAAAACGACGGGGATGTTTTTGAAATCGAAAGCAGAAAAGACAAGATCATTCTCCGCGGAAACAATGGAACAAGTATTGCCTCGGCACTGAATTATTATCTGAGAAACTATGCCCATTGCCTGATCACCTGGAATGGCATCAATATGAACCTGCCAGAGCACCTGCCTGTAATCAACGGGAAGATCTCTAAGATAACGCCATACACCTACCGCTATTACCTAAACTACTGCACGTTCAATTATTCCATGGCGTGGTGGGATTGGGATCGCTGGCAGAAAGAGATTGACTGGATGGCGCTCAACGGAATTAACACCCCGCTGGCTCTTACCGGCGAAGAAGCCGTATGGCAGGAGGTATACAGGACTATGGGATTCAGCGACCAGGAACTGGATCAGTTTTTTTGCGGTCCTGCTTATTTTTCCTGGTTCTGGATGGGGAACCTCGATGCCTGGGGAGGTCCTTTGCCACAGCATTGGATGGATACACACCGGGTATTGCAGCAAAAGATTCTTGCAGCAGAAAGATCCATGGGCATGAAACCGGTACTTCCCGCCTTTTCCGGACACGTTCCTCCATCCTTTGCTAAAAAATTTCCATCCGCAAAAGTCAAAAAAACAAACTGGGGCGCAGGATTTAACGACGTATACATCCTGGATCCCTCGGATCCGCTGTTTGAATCCATAGGCAAAGCATTCATGGAAGCGCAAACCCGGGAATACGGTTCGGATCATTTATATTCCGCAGATACATTTAATGAGAACCTTCCGCCAACCGATGATTCCACCTATTTAAGCGGCATGGGCAAAAAAGTATTTGAATCCATGTCCCTTTCCGATCCCAAAGCGGTCTGGTTCATGCAGGGATGGATGTTCCATTATAATGCTTCTTTCTGGAAACAAACGCAGATACAGGCTTTATTGAATGCAGTACCGGACGACCACATGATCATTTTGGACCTGTACAGTGAAAGTCATCCGGTGTGGAACAGAACACATGCCTATTACGGCAAACCCTGGATCTGGAATATGCTGCACAATTTCGGCGGGAATATTTCTTTGTGGGGAAGAATGAGCCAGGTGGCCCACGATCCTTCCGCCGCTTTACACGATCCATCATCCGGAAAAATGGCTGGCATCGGCTTAACACCGGAAGGAATAGAGCAAAATCCCGCATTGTACCAGCTGATGCTGGAAAATGTGTGGCGGGATAAACCGGTGGATCTGGTCTCCTGGTTGGGGCAATATGCTTTACAACGTTACGGAAGCTCCAATGCGGATGCTGCGGAGGCCTGGAAGATTTTGGGGGAAACCGTTTACCAGGGTGGTTTGGGAGAAGGCGGACCGGAATCAATCATTGTGTCCAGACCGACCATCGACGTCTGGGCAGATCGCGTGAGAACAAAACTGGATTACCACCCGAAAGATTTATTAAAAGCCTGGAGCCTGCTCCTGAATGCGGCAACCGAATTAAAAAACAGCGATGGCTTCCAATATGACCTGGTTGATCTGACCCGACAGATACTGGCCAATTATGCCACACCCCTGCAACAAAAATGGGTGCTCGCCTACCTGCAACACGATACCGTATCCTTTAGCAAATACAGCGACGCGTTTACCGGATTGATGGACGATATGGACGCCTTACTTTCTACCCGTAAAGAATTTTTATTGGGTAAATGGATAGCCGATGCCAGAAGCTGCGGTGAAGAAGAAAAGGAAAAAGATTTGTATGAGCGCAATGCCAGGGACATCATCACTTTATGGGGCGACCGGAACAGTGAGCTGCATGAATATGCCAACAGGCAGTGGGCGGGATTGATCAAAGGATTCTATAAACCGAGGTGGCAGCAGTTTTTTGTTTACCTCAAAGCAAAAATGCTGAGCGGGAATAGAATGGAGACGGCAGATTTTGAAACTTCCGTGAAGCAATGGGAATGGCAATGGGTGAACAGTCATGAAGAAGAATATCCCTCCGAACCGGAAAACAACCCGGTAGAAACAGTAAAGCAACTATATAAAAAATATAGTGCCCTGATGCAGGAGCAATACAGGTAGGCGCGAGATCGTTGTGCGCGTCGCAATTCATTTACGATGAAGCGGTGAAATGCCGGTCATAATTCCATTGACGCGCAACCGGCCCACAGCATAATAGAACAAATAAATATTTTTAACCGGCATGAATTCTTTTTTTCAGAGTAAGCACATCCGGCTCCTCTTCAGCCTGGTCTTGTATTTCTTTCTGCCTTGCATGGCCGTGTCCCAAGAAAAAGGGCTTATCCAATATGTAAATCCTTTTATAGGCACGTCCAGCAGCAATGTATTTACGCGATGGGGAAATGATGGGGGAACTTTCCCAGGCGCGGTAGCCCCCTGGGGCTATTTTCAATTGACACCGGAAACTCGTCCGAATGGCAAAGGATATGTTTACAAAGACAGTACCATCCATTATTTCAGCTGTATGCAACACCACAGCGGTTTCCCCACTGGCTCGGCGGGCAAGCTGCATATTATGCCGGTAGCCGGTCCTCAGACCACTGAACACGGCAGGCGGTTTCTGCATGCCGATGAATATGCCGAACCGGGTTATTATCGCGTTTTGTTCAGAGACAACGGAACATTGGTGGAAGCAACGGCCACGGTACACGCCGGTCTGTTCCGCATCAGCTTTCCGGCGGGTACGGCGCCAGGAATTTTTATCCGCGATGCCGGTGTTTTATACAGCCGTTCTGCAATGGAAATGGAAGGCCGGTTGCTGCGGCGGTCAAGCCGGAAAAACAATGTCGTGTCGGATACGCAGAACATTATTCTGCTGCGTTTCAACAAACCGGTAACGGACACGCAACAGGTATCCGGCGGATATTACTTCAGATTCTCACCGGCGGCCGAAGGGAACACCGTTTTAACCATAGCACTCAGCGCTTCTTCCGGAGGATATGAGAGCGCGAGAGAAAATATAGACGCCGCATTAACCGGCCATTCCTTTGAGCAGGTGCTTGATAAAACACAAAGTGAATGGAATAAACAACTGTCCGTGGTCAGCATCGATGATCCCGTGGAGGATAATAAGATTATGTTTTATTCGGCCCTGTATCACTCCCTCTTGCTGCCCTGGATCATTTCAGATGCGAATGGTTATTACAGGGGCGGCGACGGACAGTTGCACAAAACAAAAGGGAAAAACGAATACGGCGGTTTTTCGCCCTGGGATACTTTTCGCTCCCTGCATCCTCTCTTATGTGTGCTATATCCCGGAATACAGGCCGATATGGTCGCTTCGATGATGGACATTTACCGCGAGTCCGGTTATCTGCCAACAGAATCCATGACCGGCAACCACAGCATTCCCATATTGGTGGACAGTTACCTGAAAGGAATCAGATACCAGGATAGTTCCCTGATGTACCAGGCCATGAAAAAAAGCATTGTCACCGGCCCGTTCCTGAAAAAGGACATGATATTATACCAGCAGGGCTTTATTCCTTATCCCTATTCCGAATCCGTTACGCGCACCGTAGAATACAGTTATGATGATTGGGCGCTGGCACAGTTTGCCAGCCAGGTGATGCATGATCAGGGTCTGTATTCGTTATTGATACAGCGGAGCCGCAACTACCGGAATTTATTCAATCCGGATGAATTATGCCTGCTTCCCCGTAAAGGAAATGTATTTTACCACGGCACCGGAAATGCCGGATACAAAGAAGGTGATCAGTGGGTGTATACTTATTTTCTGCCCCATGATCAGCGCGATCTGATCAATCTGCTGGGCGGGGATGAAAATTTTATAAAAGGCCTTGATTCGGCCTGGGAATATAAGCGGATCGTATTTGACAACGAGACCCTGTTGCATGTTCCCTATTTACCCAACAGCACGGCCTATCCCTACAAAACACAGCAAGGGGTGCATAGCATCATGTATAACCGCTTCAGCAATTCGCCCGGCGGCCTGCCCGGCAATGATGACCTGGGAGCTATCTCCAGCTGGTTTGTATGGAGCGCCCTGGGTTTGTTCCCCGTTTGCCCTGGGAATCCCGTTTATGCAATCGGCACACCGTTGTTCCGGAAGGCCACACTTTCGCTCCCCGAAGGAAAGAAATGGGAAATTGTTTCCGGAAACCTTTCAGCAGAAAATTTTTATGTGCAGTCGGTTTCTGTAAACGGAAAAGTATACCCCGGAAAATGGCTGCCGCATGCAACGCTCGTGCGGGGTGGTAATATGTTGTTCAGCATGGCCGATAAGCCGCTTAAAAAAAAGATGCCTGGTTATATTCCGGGAGAAACGGACAGCGCCATGCAGATCAAACTGTCCGGCTTTTCTGTAAGTAAAAAACAGGTAACACCGGATGCACCCTTCCAGATTAAGTTTCGCATTCGTAATGATGGCGGTGCCGGAACGGCCATAGTCAGACTACACGTCAACAACCACATGGTGATTCAAAAAAATTGCTTCATCGCGAACCACAGCACCGTGCAGGATTCCTTGTTGTGCAGGCTTTATGCTTACGGTCCTAACAGCTTGCGAATGGAAGGTCTCCGCAGTTTACAGGTAACGGTTGTGCGCCCGAAAAATCCGGTACTCAGCCTCCCTCACCTGACCAATCTCCGGTTATCCCCGCTGACGCGAAAAGGAAACCGGATCTATTTTCAGTATACGGTAAAAAATAAAGGCGGAGATAAACGGTCATTCATCATCCCGGCAACGCTGAATGGCCAATCCCTTTTTCAGGACACCGTTGTTTTAAATCCGGGAGATTCCGCCAATATACAGCATGCCATTCAGGCTAATCTGCCGGAAGGATTGTATGAGTTGGACCTAATGAATAATACGGCGAAAACTAAAATTTATGCTGATGCCACAGATGCTTTGGTATTGGATATCCCGGAAGAAATTCAATTCACTTGGAAATCAAAAGATGTTTCAGGATTTGGCAATGACGGCCACCCATCGGAGGAAGGACATTACATCAGTTTGCCGCATTCGGCCAGCCTGGACAGTAGCGGAACCACCCTCACCATGATGGCCTGGATCAATGATCCCGGCGATAGCAGAAAGTTAACGGACCTGATGGCCAAAGGCGATAATCATGTGTTGCAATTGACCAGCGGCTCGCTCAGCTTTTTTGCCGGGGGCTGGGGAAGAGGTAATTGTAAGGTTCCGCTGCCCCGCGACTGGCGTAAAAATTGGCATCACATTGTGGGCGTTTGTACCGGGGCGGATCTCCGCATATATATCGATGGGGAACTGAAAGGCATTGCTCCCATGGAAGAAGCGGTAAATCTGAATGTTGCCGCAGGATGGACTATTGGCGGCAACGAAGAGTTTCCGCTGGACAGATCTTTTGACGGGCAGATGAAGCGCGTTAAAATATTTGCTTCAGCCCTCGGTGAAAGCGATATCAAAAATATTTATCAGAAAGAGAAAGCTGCCATTAACAGCGTAAAATAGTGAAGCATTAAAATCAATTCAGCCATTTTAATTCGAAGTTGCCGAAGTCCTTTTTTATTTTTTCAAAATGGTCGCGGAAGGCCAGGTATCGCTTCTTGAGTGCCGTATGATTATCTGCCTGGTAAGTTTTGTAATCCAGCTGCTTTTTCTCCCGGGCGAAAGCAGCCAGCTTCATTTTAACCAAATGCATTTCATTTCTTAAATCATCAATCTCTTTACGGAGATCTGTAAACTGCTGTTCGAATTGGCTGATGCCCTTGTTTACTTCGGATTCTTCTTTTTTGGTTGAAAGGGCAGCGAGGTAGTCGTTAAAGATCCAGAGCACATTGATATCAGAGTTCATCTCCGCAATCCAAAGCCGGTAGCGAAGATGCAAACTCATCACGGAAGGGGTTACTCGCATAGTGTTTATTGAAATCATTTAAATGATCATCCCATCATCCTGTTAATATATGGGGCCCGATGATCCGGTTTGTTATCAAGCCGGTTCACGCCAACCAAAGCTGAATGCGGAACCGGCGGTGCCCGGACTCTATAAAATTATGGAATCCCGGTTTACGCCGCTTGTTTAAAAGCAAAAAGACCGTGCAGGAGCAGAAAAATCCGGGAAGACGAAGGATTCCGGAGCATGACAATGATTTCCATCCCGGGGATTTGACATCCTGCACGGGCATGTATATGGACCCCGCACCCTTATTTTCAAAATTTGACTTCTTTCAAATCACTGTTATTACAACCACTGCGTCAGGCTCCGGCAAAATCATACTGTATTGACCGATGGCGTCGAAACCTACTGGGGAAGGCGGTCCCGGAAAACCCCGTAGGTAAATGTCCCCAGCAGGGCGCCAAAGACCACGGCCAGCATGACCCCGTATCCGCATCCGAGTAATACAAAAACAGGTCCGGGGCAGGC
The DNA here is from genome assembly GCA_041691395.1 of Chitinophagaceae bacterium. Lineage (GTDB taxonomy): Bacteria > Bacteroidota > Bacteroidia > Chitinophagales > Chitinophagaceae > Puia. Next base: position 211,833 of record JBEPUT010000001.1, on the reverse strand, counting down.
TCCTGTGAGCGCCCAGCCCAGTCCGAATATAATGCCCCCGAAAAGGTATTTTCTCCAGCGTTTATCCTTCTCCGTGAAATGGATGGGTGTTCCGGTAATATCCTTTACTTTAAATCGCTTGATCATCGCGATAACGAGTATACCTGGCACCACGGCGCTTCCCATGATACCATACATGAAAAAAGATTGAAAACGGAACATTTCCTGAATACGATACCAGGAAACGGCTTCCGATTTGGTCATGATGATCCCGAATACGATGCCGGCCAGGATATATTTGATTGCCTTCATGGCTGTTTATTTAAAAATAACAGGAAACAAAAGATGGGTTACGGTCAATCCCCCGATAAAAAATCCGATAACGGCAATCGCGGATGGCACCTGCAGGTTGGATAATCCGGATATGGCATGACCCGAGGTGCAGCCGCCGGCATAGCGTGTTCCAAAACCAATTAAGAATCCGCCGCCCAGGAATAAGATCAGTCCGCGCCAGGTGGCCAGGAATCCCAGGTTGAAAATGGTTCCGGGTTCCAGTCTGCCGTCAAAAGGAATATTCAGTTTCCGCAGATCAGCTATGGTAGCGTCCGAAAGATGCATGGGTTCGGGAGATTGCAGCCAGCGGGCCGCAATAAATCCGCCGATTACGGATCCTACCAGGAACCACAGGTTCCATTGTTCTTTCTTCCAGTCAAAATTAAAAAAAGGAACTTTTTTGCCCGCTCCCAGCATGGAACAGATGGTGGACAGATTGGAAGAAAATCCAAATGACCTTCCAAAAAATATCAGCAGGGTCATTATCAAAGCAATGGCCAGTCCGGAAACATACCATGGCCATGGCTGACTGAGAAATGCAATCATATATTTATTTTTTTAGCTTGTCTTTTAACAGGGCCCTCGCCTGTTGCAGGGCGTCCAGTTCTTTAAATGCATCTTTGGGTACGAGGAAAAAAGAACGGCTGTTAAAATACAAATGAAAAAAGTGCGGACTTTCCAGGAAGGAACTGAACTCGCGCCATTGCCACGCATGTGAGCCACGTTCCGTTTGCAATACAACATCCTGTTCATTTAAATCCATGCTGAACTGGTCCTGAAAAGTTTGCGATTTCTTATAAACACTCAGGGGCAGTAATCTCCAGATGGTGATCAGCAGCACAAACCACAATAACGAAAACGTAAGAAAGGAAAGGGGCTGGATCTTGTGCATGAAAAAAAGGATTGCACTTAAGATGGTGAAAACATTGAGCAGGATCAGCAGGATCTTGATCTCCGGCCGGGAAATGAAATGATACCGCAATGCCTGAAGCACTTGTTTCTTATCATATTCAAAATGAATGACCATCACGCAGCTGGTTGACTTGTTTCCAATGGAAAATTGGTACACAATGTACTAAAGATGCGGAATGAATGATGATCAATAATGAATAACCGGGATTTACCTCATGTCGCGGCAACGGTTGTAGTGGTGCGATGCCGCCTGATAGGGCGTCACAGAACGGTTGCAGGAATACAATAAACCAAGGAGAAGTACGAGGGCCAGGATCTTTTTCATGGTTTTCATTTGAGGTTATACATTAACGAACGGACCGCTTGAAAATTGCGGATAAATGACCAATTTCCGTGTAGAAATCTCTCCCAAAGCGGGAATCAGGGGACAAGGGACAATTGCCAATAAAATAAAGATCCCCGTATAGATATACGGGGACCTGTGGTTAAGTAAAACCGTCCAAAGTATCTTAAAAATATTAGCTGCAGCCCATGCTGTTTCCGCAGTTGAGGCACTTGTAACAGGTGCCGCTGCGAATGGTGATGTGCCCGCAGGTATTGCATGCCGGCGCATCACTCTGCATGCTTTTGGCTGCTGCATTCACGGCATCCAGCCCGCTGTCCATTTTAATGTTTTTCATTGTCTTCTGCGTTCCCGGACCGCCCGCAGATGAGGAAGGTTTGGCCACGATCCGGACTTCACTTAATTCGGGTGATTTCTTTTCCGGTTCCGTTGGCACGGGATGATCCCATTCCGCATTACCGGTATTCAGCACTTCCGGTTTGTCGAGTACATGCACCAGATCGGCCCTTCCCAAATATTCATAAGCCAGCGAGCGGAAGATAAAGTCAACGATTGACGTGGCGCTTTTGATATTCGGATGATCCACCATGCCGGCCGGTTCGAAACGGGTGAATACAAATTTTTCCACGAATTCTTCCATGGGTACGCCGTATTGCAACCCGATGGAGATTGCGATCGCGAAACAGTTCAGCATGCTCCGCATAGTGGCTCCTTCCTTGGCCATGTCTATGAAAATCTCGCCCACTGTTCCGTCGGCATATTCACCGGTTCGCAGGAATATGGCCTGGCCGTTGATCTTGGCCTTTTGTGTGAACCCGCGTCTCTTAGCTGGCAGCGTTCTGCGTTCCACGATGGTGGCGAGTTCCCTTTTTAATTTGGTATCCGGAGAAGACTGAACCCTTTTCTGAACTTCTTCCAGCAGCTCCCTTACGGTAAGCTGGCTCATGTCCACAATATTCGGTTCCACGCCCGCCAGCGGCTCATTGGGAATGGCCGCTTTGGCCTCCTCTGAGGTATCCTGTTTTTTCTTTTTATCTGATTTGTTGCTGAGGGGCTGGGAAAGTTTTGATCCGTCCCTGTAAAGTGCACAGGCCTTGAGTCCCAGCTTCCAGCTCAGCAGATAAGAATCTGCAATTTCTTCCACCGTTGCTTCATTGGGCAGGTTGATGGTTTTGGAAATCGCCCCGCTGATGAAAGGCTGTACGGCGCTCATCATGCGGATGTGGCCATGGGCATGGATAAACCTTTCGCCGATCTTTCCGCATTTATTGGCACAATCGAATACCGGAAGGTGCTCGTTCCGCAGATGGGGCGCGCCTTCCACCGTCATGGTTCCGCATACATAATCGTTGGTTTCTGCAATCTGCTCATCGGAAAAACCGAGAGCCTCCAGCAGGCTCCACTCAAAATTATAATATTGCTCGGGCTGAAAACCAAGCCGCTTCAGACATTCTTCCCCGAGATTGTAAACATTGAAAACAAAACCAATTTCAAAAGCAGAGGCTACAGCGGAATCCAGCTTTTTAATTTCTTCGGCAAAAAATCCTTTCTCACTCAGCGTCTGATGGTTGACGTTTGGCGCACCGGCAAATGTTCCTGCACCGACTGCATATTTAATGATCGAATCTATCTCCCGTTCCCCGTATCCCAGGTTTCTGAGTGCCGCGGGAACAGACTGATTGATGATTTTAAAATAACCGCCGCCGGATAATTTTTTAAATTTCACCAAAGCAAAATCGGGCTCAACACCGGTGGTGTCGCAGTCCATAACCAGCCCGATGGTTCCGGTTGGCGCGATAACGGTGGTCTGCGCATTTCGGTATCCATATTTCTCGCCGAGCTGAACGGCATCATCCCAGGCGCGGGTAGCTGCGGTGAGCAGGTAATCCGGACAATACTTTGCTTTAATCCCCTGGGGTTTGATCTGCAGCATTTCATACTCATCGGCGTCATAAGCCGCGAGCCGGTGATTGCGCATGACACGAAGCATAGATTGCCTGTTCTCTTCGAATTTCGGAAATGCGCCGAGTGTTCTGGCCATTTCAGCGGAAGTTTTGTAAGCAATGCCGGTCATGATAGCGCTGATGGCGCCGGCTATACCCCTGGCTTCTTCGCTGTCGTAGGGAATACCCATAACCATCAGCATGGAGCCGAGGTTGGCATAACCCAGTCCAAGGGTGCGGTAATCGTAGGATAACTGGGCCACTTCTTTGGAAGGGAACTGGGCCATTAATACGGACACCTCCAGTACGGCCGTCCATAAACGGCAGGTGTACTCGAATCCTTCCACGTCGATGTTATTGGTGGTTTCGTCATAGAACCTGCGCAGGTTAACGGAAGCGAGATTACATGCGGTGTTATCCAGAAACATGTACTCGGAGCAGGGGTTGGATGCCCGGATACGGCCACCATTGGGGCACGTATGCCATTCATTAATGGTAGTATCGTATTGGGTACCCGGGTCAGCACAACGCCATGCTGCATAGTTAATCTGATTCCAAACCTCTTTTGCAGGGATTTTTTTCATCACCCTTCCGTCACTTCTTGCTTTCAGCTCCCAGTCTTCGTCGTTTTCGAGCTTTTTAAAAAATGAGTTGGGTATACGAACCGAATTATTTGAGTTTTGCCCACTGACTGTTTTGTATGCTTCGCCTTCATAGTCACTAGGATATCCCGCAGCGATCAGGGCCCCCACCTTTTTTTCTTCCTCCATCTTCCAGTTTATGAAATCCATGATTTCAGGATGGTCGAGATCAAGGCACACCATTTTTGCTGCGCGGCGGGTAGTTCCTCCCGATTTGATGGCGCCGGCCGCCCGGTCACCGATTTTCAGGAAGCTCATCAGGCCGCTGGAGGTTCCGCCGCCACTGAGTCTTTCACCTTCTCCCCGTATATTGGAAAAATTGGTTCCCACGCCGGATCCGTATTTGAAAATGCGAGCCTCGCGCACCCAGAGGTCCATGATGCCGCCATCATTGACCAGATCGTCTTCCACACTCAGGATAAAGCACGCGTGTGGCTGGGGGCGCTCATAGGCCGAAGTGGATTTCTTCAACTCACCATCCGCCTGGTCAACATAGTAATGGCCCTGCGGTTTCCCCGTAATGCCATAACTTTCAAAAAGACCGGTATTAAACCACTGGGGACTGTTGGGAACGCAGGCCTGGTTCAGGATGGAATACACCAGTTCCTCATAAAAGACCTGGGCATCCAGGTCACTGGCAAAATAGCCATACCGGATTCCCCATACCTTCCAGCAGTTGGCCAAACGGTGAGCAACCTGTTTTATAGAAGTCTCCCTGCCCAGTGAGCCATCGGCCTGCGGAACGCCGGCTTTGCGGAAATACTTCTGGGCAAGAATATCCGTGGCTATCTGGCTCCAGGATTTAGGAACTTCCACATTGGTCATTTCAAAAACAATCTCCCCCGAAGGATTGCGGATCACCGAACTGCGATAATCGTACGCAAACTGGTTAAAAACAGGAATATCTTCCCGGGTAAAGCGACGGTTGAACTGCAAACCGTTTGCAGATTGCGTATGACTGACCATGAGGATTAAAGCTTTTGTTGTTTTTTGGAAAATGGACCGCTTATTACCGAATTATTAAGCAGGTAACGAAAGTATTTTTTGATTTCGGTATTTCCCACTTGAAATATTCACACCGATGTTAATAAATTCGGAATCGCAGGCCGGCATTCATTGTATCGATTTATGCACACTCAAAAAGACCCGATTCAAAAGAAAATTTTGGTTTAAAGTGAATAATCGTTTAACTAGGCTTAAGCCGGCACCATGATCCCACAGATATAACCATCCTGGAAGGAAGTTGTTTATAAATCCCCCGCAATACCTTTTGCCGACGGTTTTCAAAAACGGGAAAGTTTTCGCACATTTGTATAAGCAACGCAACATGAAGGACGCGATCTATTCTTCCTTACTGATTAAAAAAAGAAACCGGCGCAAGTCCTTCGCCGTGCTGATCGACCCCGATAAGGTGGATTCCGGAAAAATCACCAGGATCATCGAACTGTCGGAAAGGTCACACGTGGATTACCTGTTTGTGGGCGGAAGTCTCGTCATTTCCCATCAGCTGGATGAAGTGGTGCAGCAGATCAAGGCCAGCTGCCATATTCCGGTGATCCTTTTCCCGGGTTCCCCTTCCCAGATATCTCCTTATGCGGACGGGCTCCTGTATCTGTCCCTGATTTCGGGAAGAAACCCGGAACTGCTCATCGGCCAGCATGTAATCTCGGCGCCGATTGTTAAAAAAAGCGGACTGGAAATTATGTCTACCGGTTATATGGTGATAGACGGCGGCGCCCCGACCACGGTCTCTTATATCAGCAATGCCAGTCCCATTCCGGCGGATAAAAATGAGATAGCACTCTGCACGGCCATGGCAGGAGAAATGCTGGGTATGAAACTGATCTATATGGACGCGGGAAGCGGCGCCAGGCGGCCCATTTCTGAAGAGATGATCCAGCTGGTATCCTCTTTCACCGAAATTCCCCTCCTGATCGGAGGCGGCATCAAAGATCCCGAAAAAGTATATCTGAATGCCAAAGCCGGAGCGGATCTGATCATTGTGGGCAACGCTATCGAGAAAGACGCTTCTCTGCTCACGGAAATGGTTTCTGCCCTACAATCGGTTTCCGTTCCTGAGAAACACCCCTGATCCTTCAATTCAGGCATCCAAAACCCTGATTTCACACGCCATAGCTTCGTCACAGGTCCAACGCCAAAGCATTTTCACATTTACACATTTTCAAATTTTCACATTTTCCCCTCATTTTCTTCATTATTTAACCAAAATTATTCCCCTCACATTCTAAAAAAGCTGTTTCTTTGTATGGATAAAAAAATCAGTCATCTCATTTTTCTCTGAAATGAAAAAAAACTCACCCATATCAGTCCTCACCGGAATGGTATTGCACGCCTTTAACAAGCGTGGGTTTTTTGTAGCGCCCGTGAGCGTTATTTTTTCTGTTCGTCCCATTCCCTTTTGGGTACGACGTTGATATATCCCATCCATAGAACTCCGGCAGGACCTATGCCCCGTAACCAGACGGGTCGCTCAATCAATGACGCCGTCATTGGCATTTTTTATCTCATGTAATTATTCCATGGAACAAGAACAAAAGTTCAAAATACTCACTGCAAACGCCAATCATCAGGATTTTGCCCAGATCATCTGTAATGAAATGGAATCCTCCGCCAAGGCCCGCGGAACCGGCATTGCCAAAAGAAGTCCCGACTACATCAAGGCGAAGATGCGGGAAGGCAAAGCAGTGATCGCTTTTACTGAAAATGATATCTGGGCAGGCTTTTGCTATATCGAAACCTGGAGCCATGGCGAATATGTCGCCAACTCCGGACTCATTGTTGCCCCCGCTTTCCGGAAGAGCGGCCTGGCCAAAAGGATCAAGAAAAAGATCTTTGAACTCAGCCGCCAGCATTACCCCAACGCCAAAATTTTTGGCCTCACCACCGGTCTGGCCGTGATGAAAATCAATTCCGACCTGGGCTATGAGCCCGTTACCTATTCGGAACTCACCCAGGACGAGGCCTTCTGGGCCGGTTGCAAAAGCTGCGTGAACTACGAGATCCTCATGAGCAAAGACCGGAAAAACTGCATGTGCACAGCCATGCTGTATGATCCCAAAGAGCATATCAAACCGGAAGAAACCTCCAGGGATTTCATTAAAAAAAGCAAGCTGTATGAACGCTTTATGAAGTTCAAACAATGGGGACTGCTCAAACACCTGATCCGCAAGGAAAAAGTGGATATGGTGCTCGCCGAACTCGGCCTGCTCATCCGGTGGAGAAAAGAAAAACTGGTAAAATAATCCAATCTAAAACCGACCGTGAGCAATGAATAAAGAAAACAAAAAAGTGGTTTTAGCCTATAGCGGTGGCCTCGATACCACCTACTGCGCCATTTATCTCAGCAGGGTAAAGGGCCTGGAAGTGCATGCCCTCACGGTCAATACCGGCGGATTCAGCCGGGAAGAACTCCGGGCCATTGAAGAAAGGGCAAAACAACTGGGCGTTTCTTCTTTTAAATCGGTGGATGTTACGGAGGAATACTACCGTTCCTGTATCCGTTACCTGATCTTCGGAAATGTGTTAAAAAATGCCACTTATCCATTAAGTGTAAGCGCCGAAAGAATGGTTCAGGCCATTGCCGTGGCAAAATATGTTCAGGAAACCGGAGCGGCCTATGTTGCTCACGGAAGTACAGGGGCCGGGAACGACCAGGTGAGGTTCGACATGGTGTTCCAGAGCATCGTGCCCGAGGCGGAAATCCTGACGCCCATCCGGGACCTGAAACTCAGCCGGGATCAGGAAATCAGTTTCCTGAAGGAAAATGGGGTGATCATGAACTTTGAAAAAGCGCAATACAGCATTAATAAAGGGCTTTGGGGAACATCCGTGGGCGGAAAGGAAACCCTCACCTCCAACCAATACCTGCCGGAAAATGCATGGCCCACGCCCGTTACATCCACCCGCCCGGAAAAGATCAGCCTGCAGTTTGAAAAAGGCGAACTCAGGGCCGTGCATGATAAGATTTTTGATCACCCCGTAAAAGCCATCCAGTTTCTGCAATCCATCGCGCAACCCTATGGCATCGGACGGGATATTCATGTGGGCGATACCATCATCGGCATCAAGGGGCGGGTGGGCTTTGAAGCCGCCGCGCCGCTGATTATCATCAAGGCGCATCACCTGCTGGAAAAACATACCCTCACCAAATGGCAGCTGTACTGGAAAGATCAGCTGAGCGGATGGTACGGAAACTGGTTGCACGAGGGACAGATGCTGGACCCGACCATGCGGAATATCGAAAAATTCCTGGAGGATACGCAAACCACCGTTTCGGGAAAAGTATTCGTGACGCTGGAGCCCTACCGGTTTACCGTTACCGGGGTGGAAAGTCCGCACGATCTGATGAGCAGCCGCTTCGGATCCTATGGAGAGATGAACAGCGGCTGGACGGGAGACGACGTGAAAGGATTCGCAAAAATTTTTGGCAACCAGTCCTCGATCTTTCACAAAATCAACGACAGCAGCCATACCGGTAAATGAACCCGGCCGGAAAAATAAAGTGTGCAGATGAAAAAAATCAAAATAGGCATAAGTGGCGGAGCAGGCTATACCGGCGGTGAACTGATCAGGATACTCCTGCATCATCCGCACGCCGAAATCAGCTTTGTTCAAAGCAAGAGCCACGCGGGAAAAGAAATCGCCAGCGTTCACCACGACCTGGCCGGCGAAACTTCGCTTCCGTTTACGGATCAGATACAGCAGGACATCGATGTATTATTTCTGTGTGTGGGTCATGGCGCCGCCCGCAAATTCCTTTCCGAAAATCCGCTGGATAAAAATATCCGCATCATCGATCTCTCCCAGGATTTCCGTTTGCTGGCCCACCGGTTTTTCCCGGGAAATGAACATCCGTTTGTATATGGACTACCGGAGCTGAACCGCGATGAAATAAAGAAAGCAAGGAATATTGCCAATCCGGGCTGTTTCGCTTCTGCCATCGAACTGGGGTTGCTGCCCCTCGCAAAAAAAGGATGGCTGTCGGAAACATTTACTACCGGCATAACCGGGTCAACCGGCGCGGGACAGGCACTTTCCCCGACTGCCCATTTTTCCTGGAGGGCGAATAATATCCAGGCATATAAAACTTTAACGCATCAGCATCTGGCTGAGGCCAACCAGAGCCTGGATCAGCTCCAACCCGGATTTTCCACTGCCAGGCCCGATCTGCATTTTGTACCCTGGCGCGGGGATTTTACCCGGGGCATTTTTGTGAGTTCCCAGGTGAAGGTTAACCGCGATATCAAAGAGATCACCGAACTCTATAAGAATTTTTATGCGGATCATCCTTTCACCGTGGTCAGCGATGAACCCATATTTCTGAAGCAGGTGGTGAACACGAACAAATGCATTGTTCAGCTCGATCAGCTGGATGATATGCTCGTGATTCATTCTGCGCTCGACAACCTCACCAAAGGCGCTTCCGGACAGGCCATTCAGAATATGAATTTGATTTTCGGGCTGGATGAATGTGCGGGACTGAGACTGAAGGCGAATTATTTTTGAGAATTTTAATACCCTGAATGAATCGTTAATGGCCCATCCACCATATACCATTGACAACAAAAAACGCTCAGTATAAAAACAAGCACTATGAACCTCTTCGACGTATACCCCATCAACAACATCACCATCACCCGGGCAAAGGGTTCCTATCTCTGGGACGATGCGGGACAGCAGTATCTGGACATGTATGGCGGACATGCCGTGATTTCTATCGGACACACCCATCCGCATTTCGTATCGCGCATCACCCATCAGCTGAACCAGGTGGCGTTTTATTCAAATTCCGTGAATATTCCCCTGCAGAAGGAACTGGCCGCCAAACTGGGGCAGGTTTCCGGAAAAGAAGATTATCAGTTGTTCCTGTGTAATTCCGGGACCGAGGCCAATGAAAATGCGCTGAAGCTGGCCTCATTCCACAATGGAAGAAAAAAAATAGTCGCCTTTAAAAAATCTTTTCACGGAAGAACTTCCCTGGCTGTAGCGGTAACCGATAATCCGGCCATCCAGGCGCCGGTGAACCAAACGGACAATGTGGTATTTCTTCCGTTCAATGACGAAGGGGCAATCCAGGAATATTTTACAAAATACGGTAAGGAAACAGCCGCCGTGATCATAGAAGGCATTCAGGGCGTGGGCGGCATCAATGTGGCCACCCATTCTTTTCTGCAACTGATCCGCTCCTTGTGTACCGAACACCAGGCCGTTTTTATTGCAGACAGCGTGCAATGCGGATACGGAAGAACGGGAAAATTTTTCTCCCATGATTTCGCGGCCGTCAATGCCGATATCTATAGCATGGCCAAGGGAATGGGAAATGGATTCCCGGTTGGAGGTATTTTGATTTCTCCCGAATTCAAATCCAGGCATGGTATGCTGGGTACTACCTTCGGCGGCAACCACCTGGCCTGTGCCGCGGCGCTGGCCGTGCTCGAAGTAATGGAAGAAGAAAAACTCATGGAAAATGCAACGGTCACCGGCGATTTTCTGATGAATGAACTGAATAAAACGGAAGGATTGCAAAATGTTCGCGGTAAGGGCCTGATGATCGGCTTCGACGTGGAAGGAGAACTAAAGGACCTGCGTAAAAATCTGCTGTACAATCAAAAGGTATTTACGGGTGAAGCAAAACCAAATGTGATCCGTTTGCTGCCTTCGCTGGCCCTGAGAAAAAAAGAAGCCGGAGAATTCCTGGAATCATTAACGGATGAGATCAGCCATTTGACCTCATCACCAAATCTCGTTAGTCAGGCATGAAAAATTTCATCTCCATCGCCGATGTGTCAGACCTCGACAAGCTGATCAGCAAGGCGCTTTATTACAAAGCGAATCCTTTTGCGGATAAAACCCTCGGGGAAAATAAGCGCATTGGCCTCCTGTTCCTCAATCCGAGCCTGCGGACACGGCTGAGCACCCAGGTGGCCGCCCGTCAACTGGGGCTGGAACCGATCGTATTCAATGTGGACAAGGAAGGGTGGGCGCTGGAGTTTGAAGAAGAGGCTATCATGAGCGGAAGTACTGTGGAACACATCAAAGATGCGGCGCCTGTGCTGGGAAAATATTTTGATATTCTGTGTATCCGTACGTTCCCTTCCCTGAAAAACCGGGAAGACGATTACAGTGAATTATACATCCGGCAATTCGTAAAATATTCGGGTATCCCGGTGGTCAGCCTGGAAAGTGCAACCCTCCACCCGCTGCAGAGCCTTACAGATATCATTACCATCACGGAGTCGATGCAATCCGCGCCCCTGATTAAAAAGCCTAAAATTGTACTCACCTGGGCGCCGCATGTAAAACCGCTGCCCCAATGTGTTGCTAATAGTTTTTCCCAATGGGTCAACGCCTGGGGTAAATCCGATTTTGTGATCACGCACCCCGAGGATTACGAACTGGATCCGGTATTTACACAGGGGGCCCGGATTACCCACGATCAGAAGGAAGCCTTAAAGGACGCTGACTTTGTATATGTAAAAAACTGGAGCACCTATAACGACTATGGTAAAATTTATACCAATGATCCCGAATGGATGCTCACCAGCGATAAATTAAAATTTAGCAACCGGGCCAAAGTGATGCACTGCCTGCCCGTTCGGCGCAATGTGGAACTGAGTGACGAAATACTGGACGGCCCGAACAGCATCGTTACCCGTCAGGCCGGCAACCGGGTTTGGGCGGCCCAGGCCGTATTAAGTAAAATCCTTCAATCTCCATTTTAACCCATGGAAGACCTGTACGTTATCAAGATCGGGGGAAATATCATTGACGAAGAGCCCATGCTTTCTTCTTTTCTAAAAAAATTTGCATCGGTAAACGGCAAAAAGATCCTTGTTCATGGTGGCGGAAAAATGGCCACCCGCATGGCGGAGAAAATGGGGATTCCGCAGCAACTGGTAGACGGCCGCCGGGTTACGGACGAAGAAACTTTGAAGATCGTAATCATGGTCTATGCCGGCTACATCAATAAAAATATCGTTGCCCGGCTGCAGTCCCATCAATGCCATGCTACCGGCATCTGCGGCGCAGACGGCAACAGCGTACTGGCCCACAGGCGGATCAGCACGGGAACAGATTACGGGCTTGCCGGAGATATAGATTCAGTGAATGAAAAATGGCTGAAAAGCCTGTTGGATCAGGGCCTGGCCATCGTTATGGCACCCATTACCCATAATGGTCTGGGTCAATTGCTAAACACGAATGCAGATACCATGGCGCAGGAAATAGCCAAAGCCATGAGTAAATCATTCCAGGTGAAGCTGATCTATAGCTTTGAAAAAGCCGGTGTGCTGATGGATGTGGAAGATGAGCAATCGGTGATCAGTTCATTAAACCCGGCAACCTACCTGGAATTGAAAGAATCAAAAAAAATATTTGCAGGCATGATCCCCAAACTGGATAATGCTTTTACGGCCATCCGCCAGGGCGTAAAAAAAGTAATTATCGGAAAGGGAGAAGACCTTGAAAATCTATTGACCGGGAAATCCGGAACAACCATCAGCCATGAGTAATTTGTCTATTGAATCCCTGCAATCAGAAGCGATCGCCCTGTTAAAGGAATTAATTTCCACGCCGTCTTTTTCAAAAGAAGAAAATGATACTGCGGACCTGATCTGCGCTTTTTTTGAACGCCACCAGGTTCCTTTTGCCCGGGTCGGAAACAACATTTATGCCCGGAACAAAAGCTACCATGCCTCCAGACAGAGCATTCTGCTGAATTCCCATCACGATACCGTACGGCCCAATAAGCATTACAGCATGGACCCTTTTACCCCGGCGGTTAAAGACGGAAAGCTTTTTGGCCTGGGCAGCAATGATGCCGGCGGCTGCCTGGTAAGCCTGATCGCGGTTTTCCTGCATTATTATCACAGGGAGGACCTGAAACACAATGTGGTTTTTGCCGCCAGCGCGGAAGAAGAGATCAGCGGCGTGAACGGGATTGAGCTGGTGCTCCCCTATCTGGGCCAGATTGATTTCGGCATTGTGGGAGAACCCACGAAACTGGACATGGCCGTGGCAGAAAGGGGCCTGATGGTGATCGATTGCGTAGCCTCGGGAAGACCCGGTCACGCAGCGCGCAATGAAGGAGAAAACGCATTGTATAAAGCCATCGAGGACATTGGGTGGATCCGCAATTACCGTTTTGAAAAGAAAAGCGAACTGCTGGGTGAAACGCGCATGAGTGTGACCGTTATAGACACGGAAAACAAACAACATAACGTGGTGCCGGCCCAGTGCAAATATGTGATTGACGTGCGGGTGAATGAGTTGTATACTTTTGAAGAAATCCTGGACGCGCTAAAGCGCAACCTGAAAAGCCATTTCAAACCGCGTACTACGCGTATGAAATCCACCTCCATTCCCCTGGATCATCCCCTGGTGAAGGCAGGCATTGCGCTGGGCAGGGGATATTACGGATCCCCCACCACGTCAGACAAGGCCCTGATGCCGTTTCCCGCCCTCAAAATGGGCCCCGGGGATTCAGCCCGCAGCCATACCGCCGATGAGTATATTTATATTGATGAAATCAAGGAAGGAATCGAGACTTATATTCAGTTGTTAAACGAGTTTATTTAATGTTCCATCCACCTTCAACCATATACTATTAATAAAAAAATTGTAAAGCCAAAAAACGCACCAATGAAACTCTGGCAGAAAGACGGATCAACAGTCAATGAGATCATTGAAAAGTTCACGGTTGGCCGGGATAAGGAATTCGACATCCAGCTGGCCGCCTACGACGTGGAAGGCTCCCTGGCACATGCCGCCATGCTGGAAAGCATCGGCATGATCGGTAAGGAAGAAGCCTTATCCATTCAAAAAGCATTGGGGAATATGCTGGCTGATATCCGGGAAGGGCGTTTTCAGATTGAAACCGGCGTGGAAGACGTTCATTCCCAGGTGGAATTCAATCTCACCAAAGCCATAGGCGAGGCAGGTAAAAAAATTCACAGCGGCCGCAGCCGGAATGATCAGGTGGCCGTTGACATCAAACTCTTCCTTCGCGCCGAAATTCAAAACATAAAAAATGAAACAAAGGGTTTGTTTGACCTGCTGATCTCGCTGAGCGATCAATATCAGCATGACCTGCTCCCCGGATATACCCATCTGCAGATCGCCATGCCCTCTTCCTTCGGTTTGTGGTTCGGGGCTTACGGGGAAGGCCTGACCGATGACCTGGAAATGTTGGCGGCCGCTTACCAGGTAGCCAATAAAAATCCGCTCGGCAGCGGTGCCGGCTATGGTTCGTCCTTTCCGTTAAACCGGAAAATGACCACGGAACTACTCCGGTTTTCCTCCCTGCATTATAATTCGGTATACGCCCAGATGAGCCGCGGCAAAACGGAAAAACTGGTTGCCTTCGGAATGGCTTCCATAGCGGCGACGCTGTCCCGGCTGGCCATGGACTGCTGCTTATACATGAATCAGAATTTCGGATTTATTTCTTTTCCCGACGAACTGACAACGGGAAGCAGCATCATGCCACATAAGAAGAATCCGGACGTCTTCGAATTGATCCGGGCAAAATGCAACCGGATCCAGTCCATCCCGAATGAACTCAGCCTGCTCATGGGGAACCTTCCTTCGGGTTATCACCGGGACATGCAGCTGACCAAAGAGATTTTGTTTCCGGCCATAGGAGAGTTAAAGGCATGCCTGCAAATGACAGGGCTCATGTTGTCCAATATCAGGATCACCAAAAACATCCTGAAAGACGATAAATATAAATACCTGTTCAGTGTGGAGGCCGTGAACGAACTCGTAAATCAGGGAATTCCATTCCGGGAAGCCTATAAAACCATCGGCGGCCAGATTGCCGGAGGCAACTTTTCATTTGATTCCGCCCGTCCTTTGCAGCACACCCATGAAGGCAGCCTGGGCAACCTGTGCAACCCGGAGATCATTTCGGCCATGAACCAGGTACTCGTCAAATTCAAATAACCGGAAAGCTTCCCAGGCGGACCGAATACGGATTTTACTAACTTTACAAAAAATTTATATGAAATTCAGGAATCCATTCCGGCTTTTCATGCCCCTGTTTTTACTCATCTCCGCCAGCACCTTTGCGCAAATTACAAAAGAAGAAAAAAAGAAAGCGGAATATGAAAAACTGAGCGCCATCATAGAGGCACGCCAGTATACTTTTGTTGCGCAAACGGCCACCTCCATGGGCGGCAGATCGCGTCAGCTGACCGGTGAGTACACATTAAAGATCCACCAGGACAGTCTGGAGTCTGACCTGCCTTATTACGGGCGGGCGTATTCTGCAAACCCGGGGGATCTTGACGGAGGCATTCGCTTCATATCAACCTCTTTTACATATACCATAAAAGATACCAAAAATGGGGGCTGGTTTATTACCATTATTCCGGAAGATAAAAAGAAGGCCAGCAAAATGGATTTGAGCATCAGCCAGGGTGGCTTTGGAACGCTTCAGGTTAGCAGTACGAACCGCCAGATGATCTCTTTCTATGGGGATATAAGGGCCAATTCAAATCATAAATAATCATCAGGGTTTAACCCTTTGGGCTGTATCCTTGCCGGCAATGATGGATCCAGCGCTTAGGGCGATGGCCTTAATAATTTCCGTCATGTTGGCCATGTCGAGGGTTTCCAGTTCATCTTCCTGCGTATGATAGAATTTCTCCGAATCCATTTTAGAAGTAGAGATCGTATGTGCCGGAACACCCAGTTTGGCGAGCGTAGCGTTATCTGAACGGAGAAATAATTGCTGATCCGGATAAGGATCCGGATAAAATTTAAATTTACTATTCTTCAGATTTTTTTGCAGAATGCTTCCCATATCCGTTCTGTCATATCCCGTGATGTAAGCAGAATTCTTTCCCCACTTGCTTTCGGTTCCGATCATTTCAATGTTGAACATGGCCATTACTTTGTCCGGATTCAGCTGCTTGGAGAAATAAGCAGATCCGAATTCCCCGATCTCCTCTGCTGTAAACGCGGTGAATATCAGGGTACGTTCATTATTTTTCAGTCTGCTGAAATATTTGGCGAGCGTAATTACTGCGGTGGTGCCGGAGGCATCGTCATTGGCCCCATTATAAATAGAATCTCCCTTCGCATCCGGTTTCCCGATGCCCAGATGATCATAATGGGCGGAAAAAATAACGTATTCGTCTTTTAAAGATCTGCCGGGAAGAACGCCTACGAGGTTAGTTAATGATTTCTTTATCGTGTCCTGTTTGATGTGGATGCTGAATTGAGCCGGATTTGAACTGGTTAAAATAAATATCCTGTTCCCGGATTCCTTAAACGAAGGCGTGTGGATATGCGCATACCGCATAAACCGTTTAGAAAAACTGGTATCCACCAGGATCAGGAAATCCTGGCTTTCATCCATGTATTTATAAAAGATTTCTCCGAAATCATCCCCTTTTTTCACAAATACCTTGTGATAGTGACTGCCCTGAGTAACCAAAAGATCCGGTGCACCGCTAAATGCAAAAATCCGTTCAGGGTCCAATGATTGACCATCCAGTGTAACGGTGACCCCGGCTAATTTCGTATTGGTCATCGTAAAATGCTGTCTGTAATCCTGGCTTCCGGTAAGTGGTATTAATCCTGCAGCTTTAAATTCCCGGCTGATAAAAGCAGCGGCCTTCTCAATTCCGGGAGTATACACCTGGCGCCCCTGCATATCGTCCGCCGACAATATCTTTTCGATCCGGGTAACTTCATCCTGACGGATCAGGTTGCCGGGTGACTGAGCAGCAACTGCACTGCTGAACAATATCAGCAGCGGCAAAAACAAGAATCGTCTGCTGGCTGGGATCAAATTTTCCGGCACGCTTTCTTCATTTTCAAATTTACACATCTCCACATTTCCATATCTCCACAGGATCCTACAAACTCATCATCTCCTTAAACTTCACGGTTTGCCTGCGGCTCACTTCAATCTTTTCGCCCCCCTTGAGTTCCAGCAGTAAACCGCCGTTAAAATAAGGTTCTATTTTTTCAATCAGCCGCAGATTCACGATGTGTTTCCGGTTGGCCCTGAAAAAAACTTTCTCATCCAGCCGTTCTTCCAGCGCGTTCAGGGATTTCAGTATAAGCGGTTTGTGCGGTCCAAAATAAATTTTGGCATAGTTGCCTACACTTTCGAATAAACGGATGTCTGCGAGTTTCACGAACCAGCATCTTTCCCCGTCTTTAACAAATACCTGGTCCGTTTCATGTAACAGGCTTTTATTTATGGCAATCTCTTCGTCGGAAATTCCTTCGCGGTCGCGGTTTTCTTCGAGATGCAGTTTTTGAAGGGCATCCGCCAGCCGCCTGGGTTCCACCGGTTTCAACAGGTAATCCAGCGCATTCACTTCAAAGGCCTTCAGGGCATAATCATCATAGGCCGTGGTAAAAATCACGTCGGGCGCCTTCTCGAGTTCGGCGAGCATATCAAAACCGGTTTTCCCCGGCATCTGGATATCCAGAAAAATGAGATCCGGATTGAGGCTGTCAATTTTTTCAATGCCCTCATTGGCATTGGCCGCTTCGGCGATCACTTCTATTTCAGGAAATTCCAGCAACAATTTTTTTAATTCGTTGCGGGCCAGACGCTCGTCGTCAATGATCACTGCTCTTATCATATTGTATATTTTAGGTCAGTGGAATATGTAAAACAGCTTCTACCGTATTCCCATTCACTTCCCGGATATCAAAATTTGCCTGATCGCCAAAAAGCAATTGCAGCCGGTTCCGCGTACTCATCAGTCCGAATCCGTCTTCATTCTTCAACCCGGTCAACCTTCCTGTATTGCGGATCACCAGTTCATGATAATTCTCCCTGATATCCGAAACAATGGTCACCGTTCCCCCCGTTAGTTGTTTGCTGATCCCATGTTTGATGGCATTCTCCACGAGAGTTTGCAGCATCATGGGTGGGATGGGCTGACTGAGTGTATCATCCGAGATATCGTATTGCACCTGCAGGCGGTCCTCGAACCGGATATGCTCCAGGGCCAGATAGTCCTTCACAATATTCAGTTCCTTTTCAAAAAGTACCGTCTCCTGTTTTTCCGTTTGCATGCTGCTCCTGAGAATATTGCTCAGCTCGGTAATGGCCTTTCGGGCCCGTACTGGATTTTCATCTATCAGAGCCCGGATGCTGTTGAGGGCATTGAAGATGAAATGCGGATTGATGTGCGACTTGATCGTTTTCAATTCCAGCTCTTTCACCAGCGCCTCCAGTTTGAGTGTATCCAACTCCTGCTTGCGGCTCTTATCCATGAAATGATAGAAGTAATAAATCAGTGTCCATGGAATAACATACATCCCATTCTCCAGGTTGATCAGCAGCAGGCGTGTTCCAAAAGTTCTTTTTCCGCTGGAAAGTCCGAGCCAGTAAATCATCCCGATCCGGATCAGGGCATATCCCATACAAACGATCAGTATGCCGATCAGGAATTTCGGTAAGGCTTTCTCCACCGGCAAAAGCAACCAGCGTGCATGATGGATATATTTCCTGAAAATATGCGTGGTGAACATACCGGCGAGAATAGTCACCGCCAGCTGCTCAAAAAATGGCCCGTTTATTTTCTGGCCCAGCAGGATGTTGATCAGCACAACCAGCAGGGTCAGTAAACCCCACCAGCCGATCTGGAACCACCAGTAATATTTACCCGATTTTTGCATGAGTCTCCGTTCAGGGCAAATCTAACCGATAAATCCGCTTTCCCCTATATTTTGGTATTAGTGGGCTTTTCAGGTGATTTGGCGGTCAATGACCGTTCTGGCAGGGGATGCCGTGGTCAGGAACGGTTTAAATATCGGATGAAATAGTTACTTTTACGCGGTAAACCAAGCAGATGGACCTCGTCCCCGGACCCCTCTTACAAACGATCAACTCACCGGCCGATCTTAAAAAATTGAACCGGGATCAGCTTCAGCAACTCACTGATGAGCTTCGCCAGTACATTATAGATGAGGTGAGCTTACATGGTGGTCATTTTGCAGCCAGTCTCGGCGTTGCAGAACTCACCGTTGCGCTCCATCATGTTTTCCATACGCCTTACGATCAGCTCGTGTGGGACGTGGGTCATCAGGCTTATGGTCATAAGATTCTGACCGGCCGTCGCGATAATTTCACCAGCAACCGGAAATTCAAGGGGCTTAGCGGATTCCCCAACAGGAACGAAAGCATATACGATACATTTGGTGTTGGCCATTCCTCCACTTCCATCAGCGCAGCGCTCGGTATGGCCATGGCAGCCAAATATAAAGGCGAAGAGGACCGCAAAGTGGTTGCCGTGATCGGAGACGGGGCCCTGACCGCGGGACTGGCTTTTGAAGGCATGAACCATGCCGGTGTAGCGGATACGGACCTGCTGATCATTCTGAACGACAACTGCATGAGCATTGATCCCAATGTGGGCGCGCTCAAGGAATACCTGACGGACATCACCACGTCCCAAACCTACAATAAGTTTAAAGACGATATCTGGAAAGCTCTCGGTAAACTGCCGGTGGGCGGCCATTTCAGCCGGGAAATTGCCAGCAAGATCGAACACAGCATCAAAAGTTTTGTAAGCAAAAGCAGCAATCTTTTCGAGGCTCTTAAGCTGCGTTATTTCGGTCCGATCGACGGGCACAATCTCAACAAACTGGTTGATACCCTCAACGACCTCAAAAATATTCCGGGACCCAAACTTTTACACATCATCACCGTAAAAGGAAAAGGATACGCGCAGGCGGAAAGCGACCAGACCAAATGGCACGCACCGGGTTTGTTTGATAAGATCACCGGCGAAATCTATAAGAAGAAATTTGATACAGTACAGCCGCCCAAATACCAGGATGTGTTCGGGTATACCCTCATTGAACTGGCAGAAAAGAATTCCAGCATATTCGGGGTAACGCCCGCCATGCCCAGCGGAAGCTCACTGAAATTCATGATGGAAAAAATGCCGGACCGTGCTTTTGATGTCGGCATCTGCGAACAGCATGCCGTTACCCTCAGCGCCGGCATGGCCACGCAGGGCATGCGCGTGTTCTGTAATATTTATTCCACCTTCATGCAAAGGGCCTACGACCAGGTGGTGCATGATGTGGCCATCCAGGACCTGCCGGTTGTCTTTTGTCTGGACAGGGCCGGACTGGTGGGAGAAGACGGCCCAACGCATCACGGCGTTTATGATATCGCCTACATGCGCTGCATACCGAATATGATTGTGAGCGCTCCCATGAACGAATCCGAACTCCGCAACCTGATGTACACGGCGCAGCTGGATTCAACCACCCATCCTTTCGTAATCCGCTATCCGCGCGGAGAAGGTGTGATGCCGGACTGGAAAACAGCATTCCGTGAGATTCCCATAGGCAAAGGAAGAAAAATAAAAGACGGCCGGGACCTGGCCATCCTGTCCATCGGACATCCCGGGAATTTTGCGACCGCAGCCATCCGTTCCCTGCGAACGGAAGATATCGATCCGGCACATTATGATATGCGTTTCGTGAAACCGCTGGATGAAGAAATGCTCCACGAAGTTTTTAAAAAATTCAATAAAATAATAACCGTGGAAGACGGCTGTATTGCCGGCGGATTCGGATCCGCCATCCTCGAATTCATGGCGGCCCATCACTACCAGGCCGAAGTGATTATGCTGGGCATACCGGACAAAGTGGTGGAACACGGAACTCCCAAACAACTGCAACACGAGTGCGGGTTTGATGCGGAAGCGATTTATGTAACAGCGAAAGCATTATACAAAAAGAAAGGGTTGACTGTTGATCATTGACTGGCCCCATTGTCAATTGTCAATTGTCCATTCGTCTCGCCCTCGGGATTGTACTCCAATATAAAATTATTCCTTCCCTCCCCGATGAGGATATTCATATACCGCTGCTGGATGAGTTCCAGTATGGAAAGAAACAGGAAGATGGCCTGTATCCTGTCCTGACAGTCGCTGATGATTTTTTCAAAAGGCACCGTCAGTTCTCTCTTTACCAGGTCAATCATGTTTGACCGGCTTTCTTCCATCGTGTAGTTGTATTGGACAACGGTATGACTGGGACGATTACTGCGGTCCTGCATCCGCTGCATTATTTTTTCAAAGGTCTTCATCAGCTTAAAAAGGCTGATGGACTGGATCTCTGTTCCTTCCCCGGACTCTTCTCCGATCTGCACCAGTTCCCTGTAGAGATTTCCTCTTTTGATCATCTGCATCCGGGACTCCTCCATCTCCGCCATCTGCGCGGCGGCTTCCTTAAACCTTTTATATTCTAAAACCTTGTTCACCAGTTCCTGGCGCGGATCGATTTCATTGCCCTGATCATCCAGCTCTTTACGGGGCAGCAGCATCCTGGCCTTGATGCGCATCAGGGTGGAAACAAAAAGAATGAACTCACTGCTCAGCTCAATATTCAGGGTTTCCCCGGAATGGATGAAATCCAGGAAATCTTTGATCAGCCGGTGAATGGGAATATTGTATATATCCAGCTCATCCCTTTCAATAAAAAAAAGTAAGAGGTCAAATGGGCCCTCAAACTGCGACAACTTAATCTGATAGGATGCGGCATGCTGCATGTATATGCTTTAGTTACAAGAATACATAAAAAACAGGTCTCCGGATGGGGAGTTTGTGAACATTTATTTCACCAGCCTGATGAAATTTTGTTGACGGATGACAGTTGACGGTTGACCGCATTTTATTGCGAATCCGCACATAAAGTCCGTCAACCGTCAACTGTCATCCGTCAACAAAGCCATTCCTGGTATTAAAAATTTAAAGATTAATCGCAATCCCTATCCCCAGCAACTCCTGCAACTGCATCGCGGCACCACCGGTAGTTCCATCAGATTTTACCTGTTTTACATCGTTGTCATAGATCAGGTTCAGGGCAAAAGACATGGAGAAAATACTGGTGATTTTTACCAGGATCAGGTTGGTCATAGCGATATCCACATCCTGCGGTCTATGGCCGTAATTGGAAAATAGATCAAGTCTTCCCGTATATACGGCAGTTGTTCCCAGTTTTTTCGTATAAGAGATCGTAGCGTAAGCACCTACTTCAATCTTTGAGTGCTTTCCGGAATCCACGCCGAAGGCACCCACGCTGGCCAAGGAGTCATTCCGCACAATGATCCAGCGGGCTGTTGCCGGAGATACAAATACGGAGAAATGATCGTTGGGCATATAGTTCACGCCGGGAGAGAGGAGAACATACCCGGGTGAAAGGAAATCGGAGGTGAGTACCCTGTTTTTGCCGTCGGGATAGGCATACCCGGGAGCAAACTGCGACTTCACATTCAGCAAACCGCTGATGTACCAGCTCTTCGCAACCTCGTATCCGTACTTCGAAAGAAAGTCGATGCGGTCATCTGATTTCCGCGAACCCAGGCTGGAGGTTTTCACAAAACCGTAGGCAAGGTCGAGGGTATTATCCCAGGAATTCTTCCCCTTTTTATAAAAGGCAAATCCGTGAAATAATGCACTTAAGGCCGTTGAGCTCTTTTCCCCACCGGCCGCCCAGTTACTTTGTGACGCCTGATTAAAATTAAAATTCAGCAATGCTCCCTTTTTCCACACTTTGGGAATGGTATCATTCGGATCCATCGTGATGGTCCTGGATGCGTCATCTTTCAAATCCTGAACCGTTTTGTCCTGGGAAAAGCTGACCAATACACATAGAAAGCCCAAAAGACTGAATAAAATCTTCTTCATCTTTTTTAAAAATTAGTCAATAATAAGGTTTACAGCCGATTTTCTCCGGTTGAAGGTTTTTGATTCCGAATGACAAGCAATATAAATGCCAGGGCCGGGCAAATTACTTTTTCAACTCATCCCTGATTTCCATGAGCAGCACATCGGTGCTGGAAGGACCGGTTGCCGCTGGTACTTTTTTCTTTTCGATACTTTTCATGGCTTTAACTATGAGGAATAAAATAAAGGCAATGATAGCAAACTTGATAACGGCAGAGAGGAATTTGCCGTACTTAACGGCGCCCCACGAGAGCTGATCCAGGTTTTGTGCGTTGGCTGCTTTTAAGGCAGGTGTTAATAAAAGAGGTGTAATCACATCATCTACCAGTGAAGAAATAATTGTTCCGAACGCTGTACCGATAATCACGGCTACAGCAAGGTCTACTACATTTCCCCGCAATGCGAAGTCGCGGAATTCTTTCAGCATGCCCATAATTTGTTGTTTTTGGGTGTTAAAAATGAAAACCTACTCTTATATATGTTAATAAAATTAACAATTCCTCTTTTTACACGGAGGTTAAACTGACATTATTTCTTTTTCTTTGGCGGCCAGGTGTTTTTCAACCAGGCTGATGTGGCGATCGGTAAGATCCTGCATTTGTTTTTCCGCATCTTTGGTCAAATCCTCGCTCAGCCCGTCTTTCTGCAACTTTTTTACCTGTTCAATGGCATCGCGACGAATGCTCCGGATGGCAATGCGGGTTTGCTCTCCTTCACCAAAAGCCCTTTTTACAAATTCCTTTCTCCTTTCTTCGGTGAGGGGCGGCATGAACAGGCGGATGGTATTGCCATCATTTTGTGGATTTACGCCCAGGTTCGCATTGATGATGGCTCTTTCAATGGGCTGTAACATATTCTTCTCCCAGGGCTGGATGGTTAGTGTTCTGGCATCCATGGCCGAAACATTGGCAACCTGGTTCAGTGCTGTCGGTGATCCGTAATAATCAACAGAAAGGCCGTCCAGCATCTGTGGGTTTGCCTTTCCGGCACGGATACGCACCAACTCATTTTCGAGGTGATTGATTGCTTTGATCATGGAATCCTGCGCATCTTCCACAATGAGTGCTAATTCATCAGACATAAACGATAATTCTAATAGGGATTGTTGTCAACCGGCTCTACTTCAGACCGGGTACTAATTTTTTTGTTCGAGCATACTATCACGGATAAAGGTAACCAATTTCGATTCTTTTACCTTCTCCTTTTTATCCTCCGGATCGGTTGCCCAGGCCAGTGCATTGCGGTTTCTCGAATAATACGCCATGGCTATAAATGTAAAGAAAAGGGCGATCACAGAAAGGATCAGGATCGTAGTACCCAGGGAGCGGGCCAGATAAACGAACACCACCATGCTTACGTTTACGGCTACCAGCAACAGGGTGATGGTGCGGTGGGAAAGTCCACGATCGAGCAGCAGGTGATGGATGTGATTTCTATCCGGGCTGAATGGCGACCGGCGTTTAAAGATCCGGATGGCAAATACGCGCAGGGTATCGAGCAGCGGGATCATGAGTATGGTAAACCCGATGGCCGGCGATGCTTCCATGGGTGTGCTGAATTCCGGTCCGTTTCCCGGATCAATAAACTTCAGGGCAAGCACCGCATTGACTACACCGATCAGCAAGGACCCCGTATCCCCCATGAATATTTTGGCCGGCTGGAAATTAAAGATCAGGAAAGCCAGCAGGCTGCCGCACAAAGAAAATGCGAGCGTATAATAGGGGGCCATGCCCTTACTGAGAAAATAAAGCCCGAAAAGTGCGGAAGACATCAGCCCCAGGGTACCCGCCAGTCCGTCCACCCCATCAATCAGGTTGAATGAATTAATGATAACGATCACTGAAAAATAAGAGATCAGCAGGCTGAACATTTCGGGCAGTTCATGGATACCGAAAAATCCATGCATGCTGCGGATCTGTATCCTGCCATAATAGATGATCAGAAAAGCGGCAAGTACCTGTCCGATGAATTTTTTGATGGGAGAAAGTACCAGAATATCGTCTTTAAGTCCCAAAAAGAAAATAACCAGCGTAGCTGCGATAAAATACTGGAACTCGGAGGAATATTTAAAATTGATGGTGAGCAGACAACCAAAAACAAAGCCTGCAAAAATGCCGATACCACCCAGCGGCGTGATGGCTACCTGATGAATTTTCCGTGCATCCGGAACATCAAACAGCTTTTTCATTTCCGCTACATTGATAATTACCGGAATGGCCAGAAAAGTAATGGTGAAAGAAATGGCAAGGGAAAGTAAAACGTCAAACATGTACCTCGGTTTACATTAAGGAATAACTTGCGTGCCCCAATCAGACTTTTCCCATATGGCCAGCCAGGTTAGTTCATTGATATTCAGGGAAATGAGACTAGCAAAGATAATGTCACTGAGCGTATGAACATGCAAGTTAGAACAAAAGTTCAATATGTTCCGAAACGACCGTAAAAAAATTCCATTAGCTTTGCCCCCTTTCTGAAAACTCAATTTTATATGGCTGATTTAAAAGCAATTGCCTCTCAGGTTCGCCGGGATATCGTAAGAATGGTGCATGGCGCGTCCAGTGGCCATCCGGGGGGTTCCCTGGGTTGTGCCGATTTCTTCACTGCCCTCTACTTTAAAGCCATGAAACATGATCCCGCTTTCTCCATGGATGGCAAAAATGAAGATTTGTTTTTTCTCAGCAACGGCCACATCTCACCCGTTTTTTATTCCGCTCTTGCCCGTTCCGGCTATTTCAATATAAAAGAACTCGTCAGTTTCCGGAAACTTAACTCCCGGCTACAGGGTCATCCGGCAACCCATGAGCACCTGCCCGGTATCCGCATCGCCAGCGGTTCCCTGGGTCAGGGAATGAGCGCTGCCATAGGTGCTGCACTGACTAAAAAACTCAATAAGGATTCAAATATTGTATTCTCCCTTCACGGGGATGGTGAACTGGATGAGGGCCAGATCTGGGAAGCCCTGCTCTTTGCAGCTCATCACAAAGTGGACAACCTGATTTCAACGGTTGACTGGAACCATCAGCAGATTGACGGCACTACGGATGAGGTCATGAACCTCGGGAACATCCGCCAGAAATTTGATGCCTTCGGCTGGAAAACGCTGGAAATGAACGGTAATGACATGGATGCCGTTGTGGCCACCCTGGACGAAGCAAAATCACTCACCGGCAAGGGCCAGCCCATCGCCATCCTGATGCACACCATCATGGGCAGAGGTGTTGATTTTATGGAGAATGACCACCGCTGGCACGGCGTTGCCCCGAACGACGAACAACTGCAGCGGGCGCTGGCGCAGTTACCGGAAACGCTTGGAGATTATTAGAGTAAAGGTTTGGCAGGCTGGATTCTTTTGTGGATGGTATATGGTGGATAGTAAACGGACTTAACCATCACTCTAATTCAAGTTTTCAGCTCAAACGCCTGCAAAGCCGCTTTCCTTGAAGGAAGCCAGGACGCGAGCAGCGCCACCATCAATATCGTTACGCTGACCAGAAAGAGATCAGCGGGTATGATTTTAACCGGGTAATAGTCGATCAGGAAATTACCCTGCAGCGGAACCATCTTAAATTTTACCTGTAACCAGCATACGACAAGGGCAAGCACGATGCCACCAATACCTCCCAGCAGCCCCAGCAATAATCCTTCATTTAAAAATATACGCTGGATATACAGATTATCTGCACCCAGGGCTTTTAAAACCTGAATGTCTTTTTTCTTTTCCAGTACCAGCATCGTTAATGCCCCAACCATATTAAATGCCGCCACCATCAGGATAAGGGTCAGCACGGCATAGATCACCCATTTTTCCATGCGCATCACATTAAAGAGGGTCTGATTCTGCTCATAACGGGTTTGCACTTTGTATCCGGGACCCAATATGGACTGCATTCGATTTTTTATTTCGTCTGCCCTGGACGGAATGCAGTTGACCTCCATGGCGCTGTATTCATTGGAATCCAGGCCCAGCATGCTTTGCATGAAGGGTAAGTTGGTGAGCACATATTTATTATCGAAGTCCTGCTGAATCTTGAACGATCCGGAAGAAACCATTTCTTCGGAATGAACCGAAGACTGCGGGTCAGCCGGATTAATACCCGGGCCATTGCGGAATACATAGGCCAGTACCGGCAAAATGCTCCGGTCAGATTCCAGGTTCAGCATACTCTCCACCCCGGAACCGAATACAGCTGCAGGATGTTCCGCATCTCCCAGGGCAAAGCTGCCTTTCGAAATGTTCCTGGTAATACCGCTGATGTGGCGGTAATTGCTGTCCACCCCTTTCAATACTACGATCTGCTGGTTCCTGTTGTATTGCAAAAGCGCCTTATCTTCTACCGTCAATGAATAACCGCTAATGCCCGGCAACCCTTTCAGCTGGTAAATCTTTTGAGCCGGTATCGAAATAAATTTCCCTTTAACGGCACTGATTTTAATGTCAGTATAAAAAGCAGAATACAGGGATTGTACCAGTTGCTCCAGGCCATTGAAAACGCTCAAAACAACAATCAGCGAGGCCGTACCCAGCATGATGGCACTGATGCTTACCCAGGAAATAATATTGACCGCATTCGTGGATTTCTTTGCCTTGAAATATCGCCAGGTAAACAGGAAGTTCAAAATGGTCTTTTTGTATTAGGATTGTCCGCCCTCATTTGTTTTATTTTCATTGAGCTCCCGGAACAAGGCGTCCATTTTATCCACGTAATCCAGGGAATCATCTATATAAAAGGTTAACTGGGGCATGCTGCGCAATTGATTCCTGATGGAACTGACCAGATCCCGTTTGATCTCCCAGGCCCTGTCTACGATCACTTTTAATGCGTCGGCAGCATCCTTTACCTGATAAAAACTTAAATACACCCTGGCCTCGTAGAGGTCGGGTGTAATCCGGACGGAAGAAATGGATACCATTCCGCCCTGAACCATATTGAGGCCAAGTTTCTGAAAAATCCGGTTCAATTCTTCGAGTAGTAAGGCGCTTACCTGTTTCTGCCGTTTACCTTCTTTCATATCATTGCGTATTTCAGTGTAAATTTACGGGTTTAGCCGGCACCGGTACGCATTGAACCGGATTAAAGACAATACCCAGCGGATGAAAAGATTTGCGACGATTCTCCAATACCTGCGTGATCAGACGAAATACATCGTGCTTTATTTTGCACTGAACCTGCTTTCTGTTTTGTTCTCCCTTTTTTCTCTCACCATGCTCGTGCCATTCATGCAACTGTTGTTTGGAACGGAAAAGATGATCATGGAGAAACCGCAGGTTGCTTTCTCCGCGGAAAGTGTGCTCAATTATATTAAATATGTTCTCAGCACGCTGATCCGGGAACATGGTCAAAACGGACCCGCCTACGCGCTTGGCGCCATCTGTGTGATCATCATCGTATCCATTTTTTTGAAGAACCTTTTCCTCTATCTTTCCTACCGCGTGCTGGGTCCGCTGCGCAACCGGGTGCTGACAAAAATACGGGCTGATCTTTATTCCAAGGTGCTGGAGCTTCCGCTCGGATTTTTTACCGAACAGCGCAAAGGCGATCTGATCAGCAGAATGAGTAACGATGTCAATGAAATTGAATGGAGCGTGATCAGTACGCTTGAAGGTGTTTTCAGGGAACCGGTGACCATACTCATGTACCTGCTAACGCTGGTATTCCTGAGTCCGCCTTTGTCCCTGTTTTTGTTAATATTATTGCCACTCACGGGTTTTATCATCGGCCGGGTGAGCCGTTCCCTCCGGAAGCAATCCAATATCTCCCAGGATCAGCTGGGGATACTGATGTCCATCCTTGATGAAACCCTCAGCGGTCTCCGGGTGATCAAGGCTTTTAATGCAGAAAAGTTCCTGCAGTTAAAATTTTTTAATGTAAATAGTTACCTGAATCATATCCGGAACAAAATGATTTTCCGGCGCGATTTGGCTTCGCCCCTGTCAGAACTATTGGGTGTGATCGTGTTGTGTTGCATTCTTTTTTTCGGGGGCCAGATGATCCTTTCCCATCGGTTTGCCCTGCAGGCGGAAGGATTTATTACCTATATCGCGATATTTACACAGATCATCAATCCGGCAAAAACCCTGTCCACCTCTTTTTACAATGCCCAGCGCGGAACAGCTGCCATCAAACGGATCGAAGAGATTTTACACGCAGATATCTCGATTACGGATCCCGTCAATCCAAAACCTTTCCCCACTTTTCAGCAATCCATAGAATTCAGGAACGTTTCTTTCGCTTACGAAGGGATACGGGTGCTGCAAGATATCAACCTGATCATCAAAAAAGGAAAAACCATTGCGTTGGTGGGTTCTTCGGGTGCGGGAAAATCCACGCTCGCCGATCTTATCCCGCGGTTCCACGATGTGGTTTCCGGCGAGCTGGTGGTGGATGGCATCAACATCCGCGAATACTCCCTCTATGACCTGCGCAACCACATGAGTATTGTTACCCAGGAACCCATTTTATTCAATGATACCATTGCGGCTAATATAGCGCTGGGCACTCCGGATGCTTCATTGACGGATATAGAACACGCCGCCAGGGTAGCCAACGCCCACCGTTTTATCTCACAGAAAGAAAACGGTTATCAGACGAATATCGGCGACCGCGGATCCAAACTCAGCGGTGGGGAAAGACAACGTATAACCATTGCCCGCGCAGTTTTGAAAAATCCGCCCATATTAATTCTGGATGAGGCCACGTCTTCCCTGGATACCGAAAGTGAGCGGCTGGTGCAGGATGCGATAAATAATATGATGCAAAACAGAACCTGCATCGTTATCGCGCATCGGTTAAGTACCATTCGGCACGCCGATGAAATCATTGTTCTTCAGCACGGGCGAATTGTGGAAAGGGGAACACATGAACAACTGGTAAACCTGGAAGGTTTTTATAAAAAGCTTGTGGATATGCAGGAGATTAAATGAGGACTTCCGTTCTCCATTACCTAAAACTTCCGAATCAAAATCACGCCGATAATCAGTAAGATGGCGCCGGCAATCTTTCCTGCGGAAATTTCTTTAACGGCCAGGCCCATCCACCCAAACTGATCAAACAGAATGGCGGTAAGCATTTGGCCCGCAATCACCAGGCCGAAGGCCAGCGCAACACCCAGTCGCGGTAACAGGATCACGATGCCCGCAACGAAAAAAGTGCCGAGTAATCCGCCGGTCCATATCCACCATGGTGAATGACCACAAACATAATGGAAATTAAACTGGTCCGCAAGGATCAGATAGATCAGGAGGGCAATCGTTCCTACGGCAAAGGAAACAAATGCCGCCATCACCGCGTTGTTGTCTGCTGTTTTTGCGAGACGGGCATTAATAGCCGCCTGCATCGGGAGTATGGCTCCCAACACCAACGCCATCGAAATAAAAAGAAGGCGGGATTGCATATTAGCTGTGGAACAAGCCTATTTGTTCATGGTCTGTTTAGCCTCGATGCTCAGTGTTGCATGGGGAACTGCCTTCAACCTTGCTTTATCAATCAGCTTTCCCGTTACCCTGCAAATGCCATAGGTTTTATTTTCTATCCGCATCATGGCTTTCTCGAGATGATCGATGAACGTGATCTGGCGGCTGGCCATCTGGCTCAACTGCTCCCGTTCCATGCTCATGCTGCCGTCTTCCATCGTCATATAGCGATTGTCCGTTTCATCTCCGCCCATTTCATCTCGGCGGGTGATCAGTCCCTGGAGATAGGCAAGCTCTTTTTTTGCGGCATCCAGTTTTTTGGTAATCAACTCCCTGAATTCTGTTAACTCTGCATCACTGTATCTCATGGTAGGTCCGGTTTGTTCATGCTGCTGTATGTCCAGCACAGATTTTGTAAATTCGGGTTCGTATTTACGAACCGTTTTCGTTTTCATTTCAGGAATAACCACCTTTCCTGTTCTGACAGGCGGGGGGGATGGCTTCTTGGGTTCCGGTTTGGCTGTTACAGGGGATGTATTTTTGACTTCTTGTTTAAATACGGGTTTTTTCACTTCTGCCTTTACCGGCACCTTTACAACCTGGGCCTGAACGGGCTTCGCTATTACGGGGGCCTGATGGGCCACCGCCTTGGGCAACGGATGGGCCGCTGGCTTGGGCATAGGGTGTGCCGCCGGATGTACAACCTGAGCAACCGGTTTTTTAGCGGCAGGCTGTACGGGCATTTTTTTTGCTGAACTGATTGCGGGTTTAGTCGCTGATTTTGCGGGTACTGCCTTTACTGCTGCTGGTTTCTTTGCCACGGGTACGTTTTTTTTATGAATTTCCTTTTTAACAGGTTTTGCAGGCGCTGACTTTTTAACGGGCGCGGGCTTTTTTACAGCCGGCTTCACCGCTTTTTTTGGAAGCGCTTTTTTCACGGATTTTACAGGTTTTTTCTTGATTGCCATATGGTTAGGCTTTTTTTGTAACGAACACTGTTAATGGGATCTCATTCACTTCAATTAAGGTGCCATTGAAAATTTCGGGTACCATCTCCAGATGATCTGCCAAAATTTCCGCGCAAATATAATAATTAAATTGTCTTATTGTCTCCTCCAATGTTTCAGCCCCGCCAATTTGTACGTCTATCCGGTCCGTGAGGTCAAACCCGCTGTCTTTTCTGATCCTCTGGATCCTGTTCACCAGCTCCCGGGCATTCCCTTCTTTTTCCAGTTCCGGCGTCACGGTTACGTCCAGAGCCACGGTCAAAGGACCCTTGGAAGCAACCATCCATCCGGGAACGTCCTCACTGGTGATTTCCACCTCATTTAAGGCGATCCAGACCGTTTCACCCCCTACTTCGATCCCGGCACCGCCTTCTTTCTCCATCCGGCTGATCTCCGGCTGGCCGAATGCGCCCAGCGCACTGCTGACCGCTTTCATCCCCGCACCCAGCTTTTTACCGAGCGCCACAAAATTCGGTTTTATCCTTTTATGGATAAATCCATCGGTATCCTTTAAATAAGACAGTTCCTTTACGTTTACTTCGGACCTGATCAGCTCCTCCACCTTTTGCAACTGCTCCGCCATCAGGGGATCAAGAACCGGGATCAGGACCTTTTGCAGGGGCTGACGCACCTTGATATTGATCTTTTTTCTCAGGGACAGGATCAGGGAAGAGGCATCCTGGGCCAGTTGCATCCTGTCCTCCAGTTTTTCATCTATTGCTCCGGCGTTCCAGGAAGGAAAATCCGTATGGTGGACAGACTGCTGCCCGCTTCTCCCCGTAACCCGGTTCAGATTCAGGAATAGCCAGTCTGCAAAGAAAGGGGAAACCGGCGCAATCAGCTTACTTAAAGTTTCCAGGCACTCGTACAGGGTTTGATAGGCACACTGTTTATCCAGTTGATATTCCCCCTTCCAGAAGCGCCGGCGGCTGAGCCTGACGTACCAGTTGCTCAATTGCTGGTCCACAAAATCCTCAATCAGCCTTCCCGCAACGGTGGGTTCGTATTCATCGAAGCCGGCCGTTACTTTTTTAACCAGGCTGTTCAGGGCAGAGAGGATCCATTTATCAATTTCAGGCCTTTTCTCCAGCGGGATATAACCTTCTTTAAAATGAAATCCATCCACATTGGCATAGAGCGCAAAAAACTGATAGGTATTATATAAGGTGCCAAAAAATTTACGCTGCACTTCCCGGATGCCTTCCGGATCGAATTTCATACTGTCCCATGGAGACGCATTGGTGATCAGGTACCATCTTGTGGCATCGGCGCCAAACTGATCTATTGTTTTAAACGGATCCACTACGTTGCCGATCCGTTTGCTCATCTTGTTGCCTTGTCTGTCCAGAACCAGTCCGTTGGATACAACTGTTTTAAACGCCACGCTGTCGAACAGCATCACGGCCAGCGCATGCAGGGTATAAAACCATCCCCGCGTCTGGTCCACGCCTTCCGCAATAAAATCGGCCGGAAAATTTTTCTTAAACTGCTCCTTATTTTCAAAAGGGTAATGCCACTGCGCATAGGGCATGGCGCCAGAATCAAACCATACGTCTACCAGATCCGGCACCCGCTTCATGGGCCTTCCCTCATCACTCAGCAGAATGATGTCATCCACAAAAGGCTTGTGCAGGTCCAGGGTTGTGGCCTCCACCCCCGCATTCACATCAGCGCCCAGTTTCGTGGTTGCTTTTAACGCTTCCGATAATAATTCTGCGATGGATCCGATGCATTTTTCTTCCCTGCCGTCGTCGGTTCGCCAGATGGGCAGCGGAGTTCCCCAGAACCGGCTCCGGCTGAGGTTCCAGTCTACCATATTCTCCAGCCAGTTCCCGAACCGGCCCTCTCCGGTGGATGCCGGCTTCCACCGGATGGTTTTATTTAATTCAATCATGCGATCCCTGAAGGCCGTTGTCCGGATAAACCAGGCATCCAGGGGATAATATAAAATAGGCTTGTCCGTGCGCCAGCAGTGCGGATAAGTATGTTCGTATTTTTCTATTTTGAATGCCCGGTTTTCTTTCTTCAGCTTTACGCAGATGTCCACATTCACATCCACATATTGCGGATCATCCAGATAATTTTTTACATAGCGGCCGCTGAACTCACCCACCCCTTCCACAAATTTTCCTTTTTTATCTACGAGGGTAAGTATGCCCAGATTATTTTTTTTCCCGGATTTGTAATCATCTGCGCCAAATGCAGGCGCCGTATGAACAATACCGGTACCGTCTTCCGTAGTTACAAAATCACCCGTCACCACCCGGAATGGATCGGCTTCCGGCGTAATCTGCCGGATATTGGCCAAACTTCCTGCATTCGTGGGAATCAACTGTTCATAGCGGCAGCCCTCAATATCGGATCCGCGGAACCTCAGCAATATTTTCCAGGGAAGTGATTTGGAAGAAGGATCGTAACCGGTAAAGTCGCCGTTCTCCTCCTCCTTTTTAAAATATTTATCTACCAGGGAATGGGCGAGCACTACATTCACCGGCAGATGGGTATAGGGATTAAAGGTTTGCAGCAGCACATACTCTATTTGCGCCCCTACGGCAAGGCCCAGGTTCGAAGGCAGCGTCCACGGCGTGGTGGTCCAGGCCATAAAAAACAATTCCGCTCCGGGATATTCCAGGGCCTTAAATAAAAATGCCGACCGCTGCCCGGGGATGGCCCTGAACATGGCCACGCAACTGCTATCCCTGACCTCTTTATAAGTGCCAGGCTGGTTCAGTTCGTGGGAGCTCAGCCCCGTTCCGGCAGCAGGCGAATAAGGCTGGATGCTGATGCTTTCAAATAAAAGATCTTTCTGATATAATTCCTTCAGCATCCACCACAGCGTTTCAATATAGTCATTCTTAAAGCTGATGTAGGGATGCTCAAGATCAACCCAATAACCCATTTTCCGCGTCAGTTCATCCCATTTATCCTTATACCGGAGCACGGCCTCCCGGCATTTCAGGTTGTATTCTTCAACAGAAATCTTTTTCCCTATATCGTCTTTGGTGATGCCCAGTTCTTTTTCCACGCCAAGTTCCACGGGAAGGCCATGAGTGTCCCAGCCGCCTTTCCGCCACACCTGGAATCCGCGCATGGTTTTATAGCGGCAAACCAGATCCTTCAGGGTACGGCTGATCACATGATGAATGCCGGGCAAACCATTGGCGCTGGGTGGCCCTTCATAAAAAACAAAAGGAATTTTCCCCTCCCTCAAATCAATACTTTTACGAAAAGCATCGGAATCTGACCAGCGTTCCAGCACTTCACGGCCGATTTCCGGCAGATTTAATTTTTGATATTCCCTGTATTTACCGGCCATATCAGATCATTAATAATGAGTGTATTACGAAAATATTACCTGAAAAAATCAGAAACCCCGGTTTAAAAATGGCTGCAAAGCTAACCCTTTTAAGGGTTTTATACGTATTCGAAAACGTGGATACGCTATCGTTCATTCCGGAAGCCCAGCGTAAATCTTCTCTGAAACAAAGCAGGATCAGGCTTTTAAGTCAGATCAATTATCCACATACCTCCCGTTTGGCATAGTTTATGTTCCCAAAAACGAACGCCAATACCTGTTAAAAATTAATGATTGCATCTCTTAAAGATATTTTGGTTCATGAAAACTTTTTTTTCTACGGTTTAGGGTTTAGGGGTTAAAAAGGGGGGTATTCCTACTCCCCTTCCTTTTTTTCTCTTTCCTGCTAACCAGTTGGTAATTCGTTCTCCCCGTTTTTAATTCATTATATCACCTTTGCAAAAACCGGCACAGTTAGTTCTATTAAGTCATTTCCCAATTTCCTGAATGACCATCGAAATCAGGTTTCCGAAGGACCACCTTTTTGCCCCTTCATAAAAGAGACTTCCTGAATAAGGAGGTCTTTTTTTTGGTATATGGTTGATGCTTCCTCCATATACCATCAACCTTTATTATTCCGCAGTTTCCTGTACAGCCTGATCCCCAGCATCAGCAACACCGCCAGTAAAAGAATGCCTGCCACCGCTCCGATCCAGCTCAGAGCCTGCTTCACGCTGGCAAGAAAAACGATGGCAAACAACAACAGCGTTGCCAGTTCATTCCAGACCCGCAATTTTTGTGAACTGAACCGGAATACGCCCCGCATCTGCTCCCGGTAAACCTGATGAAGGGAAAAATGATAGAGATAAAGCAACCCCACAAAAACCAATTTGACCCCAAGCCATGAAGGTGTGCTCCCCAGCAAATACCAGATCCAGGGGCCAAAAATAAGCGTGAGTATGGCAGAGGGCCAGGTTATACCCAACCATAATCTCCTGATCATGATACGAAACTGTGGTTGCAGAATATTTCTCTCCTTCTCCGGCTTTTCCGATGCCTCCGTATTATAAATAAAAAGACGCACGATGTAAAACATCCCGCTGAACCAGGTTACGATAAAAATAATATGAAGCGCCTTAATATATAAATACATCCCCGGATTTATTTTCAGATCAAATTCCTCAACCCTTGTCACAGGTCCAACGAATCGGTTCCATCCACCCTCAACCCAACTCTCCCACCCATCCCGCCAGCGCCTTAACCCACATGGGATTTGTATTCAAACAGGGGATCATGTGAAAATCGGTTCCCCCGGAATCCAGAAAACTTTTTCTGCCGCGAATGGCTATTTCTTCCAGGGTTTCCAGACAGTCACTGACGAAAGCGGGACAAATAACCAGCAATTTTTTAATCCCTTCTCTGGGCATATCGATGAACCGGTAGTCCGTGTACGGTTTGAGCCATTCTTCCCTGCCCAGCCGCGATTGAAAAGAAAAACTGTATTTCTCCTCTGGCAGATTCAGTTTTGCTGCAACAAGGGTCATAGTGGTCAGGCCCTGGTGCCGGTAACAGGTTGCATGCGCCGGGGAAGGAACCGAACAACAATCCGCCGACCGGAGGCAGTGCTGATGCGTAGGATCAGTTTTTTCGAGATGCCTTTCCGGAATGCCATGAAAACTAAACAGCAAATGGTCATAGTCCCGTTGCAGCCAGGGCCGGATGTGTTCGGCCAGCGCCTCTATATACTCCGGACGGTCAAATACCGGCGGAACAAAATTCAGTTTAAACCTGTATTTTTTCCGGCGGCGAATCTCTTTGGCATGTTCCACGGCAGTTTCGTAGGAAGACATGGCATAATGCGGATACAGGGGCACCGCCGTAACTTCTTCCAGATCCGGTACTCTTTGCAGCAGTTCTTCATAGGCAGCCTGCATAGACGGATTTCCATATCTCATGGAAACCGCTACCGGCCAGGGGATGAGTTCCTGTAACCGGGCGGCCAGCTCATAGGTCAGATACACCAATGGTGAACCTTCGGCGGTCCAGATCGTCCGGTAAGCTTCCGCAGATTTCGGGGCGCGACGAGGCACAATGATTCCCTGAACCAGGATTTTGCGGAAAAGCCAGGAATAGTCAATCACCCGCTTGTCAAAGAGGAACTCATTCAGGTATTTTTTTACATCCTTTACTTCCGTTGAATCCGGGGAACCCAGGTTCATCAGGATAATACCCCTTCTGGAATTGGCCATTTGCAAATGTAATTACAGAAAACAACAGATATTCAATCCCTTTCCGCCCGAAATAAATACAGCTTTTACAAATGACAGTATTATGACACTAAAATGCTGAGTTAAGGAACGCGCAAAGTAGTTTTGCGTATCTAATTGAAAACCCCAGACGGTCAGGAACAATGAGCAGGAATCCGGTAGCTGAACTATCTAAATTTTTTGTGGTCGGCATTAATTATAAAAAAACCGATACCCGTACACGCGGTTCCTTTGCCATTGGTTCCAGTCAATATACGCGGATTCTGGAAAACGCACCTTCTTACGGGGTTCAGGATCTGTTTGTGTTATCCACCTGCAATCGCTCGGAAATATATGGTATCGCAGAAAGTGCCCAGCAGCTGATTCGGCTTTTCTGTTCCGAGACCGAAGGAACGGCGGAATTGTTCCATGAACTGGCGTACAGCAGGCAGGGTTTAAACGCTATCCATCATCTCTTTGATGTGGCAGCCGGTCTGGATTCGCAGATCCTGGGCGACTATGAAATTGTCGGCCAGATCCGTCAGGCCATGAAATTTGCCAAGGAAAGAGACTTCATTCATATTTTTCTGGAAAGGACCCTCAACCAGGTGCTGCAATCTTCCAAGGACGTTAAAAATAAAACAGCCCTGAGCGATGGAACGGTTTCCGTGGCCTTTGCCGCCGTGCATTATATCCGGGAAAATATCCGGGAGATCAAAAACAAAAGGATCCTGTTGCTGGGTACCGGTAAAATAGGCAGCAATGCCTGTAAAAATATGGTGGATTACCTCGGCACCACCAACATCACGCTGATCAACCGGACGAACGAAAAAGCGGAAAACCTGGCTTCTCTACTGCATCTGCGTCACACAACCCTGGATCAACTGGCTGAAGAGGTCCGGAAGGCCGACATTATTCTCGTAGCCACCCATGCAACGGATCCGGTGATCACGGTTGATTTGCTGGCCGCCCATAACGAAAATAAACTCATTATAGATCTTTCCATTCCCTGCAACGTGGATAAAGCGGTTGCGTCTCTTCCCCATGTCACGCTGATCGATGTGGACAGCCTGTCCCGGATGAAAGACGAAACTCTTCAAAAGCGCGCTGCCGAAATTCCCAAGGCACAGGTGATTATCGCCGGCCATATGCGGGAATTGCTGGACTGGCACGAAATGCGCCGGCATGTTCCGGTTCTAAAGGAAGTGAAAATAAAACTCCAGGAAATTTACAGTTCCCCTTTGTTTGAGCAGGCTGCATCTATACAGGCCCAGGGCCATTCAGCAGATCAGAAGATACAGCGCGTATTGAATGGCATGGCTTCCAAGATGCGCCGCGAAAATCAACGGGGTTGCCAGTATATCCAGGCAATCAACGAGTTTATCGCAGGATAAACCAGTTCATCATGTCAATAACTTACAGGATCGGCACCCGGGACAGTCAGCTCGCTCTGTGGCAGGCTACCCGCATTCAGCATTTATTAAAAAAATCCGGCGTTGAAGCCGTATTGGTTCCGGTAAAGAGCGAAGGTGACCTGGACCTGACCACACCTTTATATGCCATGGGCGTTCAGGGTATATTCACGCGCAGCCTGGACCAGGCCCTGTTGAATAATCAGATAGATCTTGCCGTGCACTCCATGAAGGATGTACCGGTTCAGCTTCCCCGCGGCATAGTGGAAGCAGCCATACCGGAAAGGGACAGTCCCTATGATCTCCTGGTACCCCGGCTTCCTTTCGAAAATGATTTTTTGGACCATCATCCCCCTGCCAGGATCGCTTCCAGCAGCCTGCGCAGGAAATCGCAGTGGCTGCACCGTTTTCCGGAAGACATCATTGATCCCATTCGCGGAAATGTGAACACCCGCTTAAAAAAACTTAGTGAGAGCAACTGGAACGCGGCCATTTTTGCAGCAGCCGGATTGGAACGCATCGGCGTTCGCCCGCAGATTGCCGTTGAGCTCAGCTGGATGCTGCCCGCGCCCGCACAGGGTGCATTGCTGGTTGTCTGCCGTGAACACGATGAACCCCTGCTGAAGGCCTGTGCGAAACTGCATGATGAACGCACAGCTTTTTGCACTCATATAGAAAGGGATTTTTTATCCGCGCTTCTCGGCGGTTGTTCCACACCGGTAGGTGCCTTGGCGGAAATTGAAAACGAAGAACTTTATTTTCAGGGAAACCTGACCGGAACCGACGGAAAAAAACAGGCGTTCATAGAGAAAAGGATTTCCATGGAACTGGCTGCATCGCTGGGTACTTCCGCTGCGCACGAATTGCTGGAAAACGGGGGGCGTGCTTTACTTGAGGAAATAAAAAATGGCTGACAGACCTTTTACGATATTATCCACGGGATCCCTGGGACCGCCCGGAAACCGGGCTTCAGAAAAAGAAGATCATCCGGATTCCATCGTGATCGAGGATATTCCCTTTATCCGGATCGTTTTGAATTCGGATGAGCATACCCGTTACCAGGTGCTGGGCCTTGCTGAAGAGAAACAGGTTGTTGTTTTTACCAGCGCCAACGCCGTGGCGGCGGTGGGGGGCATCATTCGAAACAAGCCGGACTGGACCATCTACTGCGTGGGCGACTTCACCAGAAAAAGAGCCGAGGCTGCTTTTGACGAGGCACGCATCGCGGGCACGGAACGCAATGCCGGTGACCTGGCCGTCAAAATGATCGGGGACAAGGTAAAACGGGCCGTATTCTTCTGCGGGGATCAGCGCAGGGATGTGTTGCCGGACAAGTTAAAGGAATTTGGGATTCCCATGCAGGAACTGGTGGTTTACCAGACACAGGCAACGCCGGTAAGATTGAAGAAAGTGTATGACGCGGTATTATTCTTCAGTCCGACGGCCGTAACTAGTTTTTTTTCCATCAATACACTTTCCCGGCAGACCGTTCTCTTTGCCCTGGGCGGAACAACTGCCGGGGCCCTGAGGCGTTTTTCCAGCAAGGAAGTGATGCTTCCGCCGGCACCGGACAAAGCATCTCTTTTTCAAATGGCCATTGCCTATGCCCAGTTACACCCGATAATCTGAATATGCTGAAGAATAATTTATTACTAAGAACACTGGCAGGAGAAAAAACGGAACGCGCACCGGTATGGATGATGCGACAGGCAGGCCGTTATCTTCCGGACTACCGGAAGCTGCGGGATAAATATTCCTTTTTTGAACGGGTGCAAACGCCGGGCCTGGCAACGGAAATCACCTTGCAGCCGGTGGATCAGATAGGCGTGGATGCGGCCATTCTTTTTTCCGATATCCTAGTAGTGCTGCAGGCCATGGGCCTCGAAGTGCAACTGATTGAAAATACCGGCCCGGTGTTACCGGCACCGGTCAGAAACGAAGCCGATGCCCAAAGGGTTTTTGTACCCGACGTGGAATCCACGCTGGGATATGTTTTTGAGGCCATCCGGCTGGTGAAGCAGGAACTGAATGAGCGGGTGCCCCTGATCGGATTTGCGGGTGCGCCATGGACGCTGCTTTGCTATATGGTGGATGGTAAAGGATCCAAGACATTTGACCTCACCAAATCCTTTTGTTATACCCAACCTGCGCTCGCACACCGTCTCCTGCAAATGCTCACGGATACAACGATCGCCTATTTGCGGCAACAGGTAAAGGCCGGCGCTGATGTGGTGCAATTGTTTGACAGCTGGGGCGGATTGCTGGGTCCGGACGACTTTGAAATGTTCTCCCTGCAATACATGCGTCAGATTATCTTTGCCCTGAAAGAGGAGGTGCCGACCATTTTGTTTGCCAAAGGCGCCTGGCATTCCCTGGCGGAAATGGCCGCCACCGGCACGGCCGCCATTGGCGTGGACTGGTGCATCCGCCCGGATACGGCCAGGGCGCTGGCGGGCCCCGGAGTTACCCTGCAGGGAAATTTTGATCCTGCGCGTTTACTCACGCCCATTCCGGAAATGAAAAAACAGGTAACCCGGATGCTGAAAGAATTTGGTCCGCACCGGCACATCGCCAATCTCGGACACGGAATCCTGCCGAATGTGCCGGTGGATCACGCCAAAGCTTTCGTGGACGCGGTGAAAAACCATGCTTACCAAAATGATTTTGAAAAAAGCTCATTGTGAAAAATCACCGTATGGATGCGCCGCCATTATATAAAACAGCAACAAAGGAATTCAGGGGCCGGTGGATTGAATACATTCATAGCCTTCAGGATAGGATCTGTGCCGCACTGGAAGAAGTGGATGGAAAGGCTGTTTTCAAAACAGATGACTGGGAAAGGGACGCCGGAAAAGGCGGCGGGGGAAAAACCAGGGTGATGGAAACGGGTCCGGTAATTGAAAAAGGCGGGGTAAACACTTCGGTTGTTTTTGGCCGGGTAAGCGATGCCATGCGAAAGCAACTGCAGATGGATGGGCATTCCTGGTTTGCCTGCGGACTATCCCTGGTCATTCACCCCCGGAATCCTTACGTGCCCACTGTGCACGCCAACTGGCGTTTTTTTGAATTGTATGATGACGAAGGATGTGTAAAGGACAGATGGTTTGGGGGAGGCACCGATCTGACGCCCTGTTATTTATTTGAAGAAGACGCCCGGCATTTTCACATGACGCTGAAAAAAACACTGGACCCCTTTGATCCCGATCTGTACCCCCAATACAAAAAAAACTGCGATGATTATTTTTCCAACACCCACCGCAATGGGGAAACGCGCGGCATCGGTGGCATATTCTACGATCACCTGCGGCCTGCAAACGAGGCCCGGGCAGACGATCTGTTCCATTTCCAGCAACTGAACGGAAATACTTTTCTGGAAGCCTATCTCCCGATTGTCAGGAAAAGAAAGGACCATCCTTACGGTGAAAAAGAAATTTTCTGGCAGGAAATCAGAAGGGGAAGATATGTGGAATTTAACCTGATCCACGATCGCGGAACCCTGTTCGGGTTAAAAACAAAAGGAAGAACAGAAAGTATTTTGATGAGCCTTCCACCCCGCGCCAGATGGGTTTATGACTATCATCCCGATCCGGGAAGCAAAGAAGACAAATTGCTTCAGGTTTGTCTGGCGCCAAGAGAGTGGGTTTAGTGAATGGACAATGGACAGCGGATAATGGACAATGGATGATTTGAAACGGAAATAAACCTTTTTTAAAATTAATTCTTTGATATCATGCAGCACAGAAGCAGAATATTAAGGGCGAATCCTGCCATCCGCAGCCTGGTGGCCGAAACCGGTCTTACCGCCAATGATTTTATCGTACCCCTGTTTATTGAAGAAGGTAAACAGGTGAGATCAGAAATTAAATCCATGCCGGGATATTTCCGCAACAGCCTGGACCTGACGGTGGGAGAAGTGAAAGAACTCTGCGGCATGGGATTAAAAAGCATTTTGTTGTTCGTCAAGTGCAAAGAGGAATGGAAAGACAATACAGGAAAAGAAGCGTGGAACAGGGATGGCCTGATGCAGCGCAGCATCCGCGCCATCAAAGAGGCGGTTCCCGACATGCTGATCATGACCGACGTGGCGCTGGATCCTTATTCTTCGTATGGTCACGACGGCATCGTGAAAGACGGCCAGATCCTGAATGATGAAACCGTGGAAGCGCTGGTGACCATGAGCCTGAGTCATGCGGAGGCCGGGGCAGATTTTGTGGCTCCGAGTGATATGATGGATGGCCGTATTGGCGCCATCAGAACGGCGTTTGAGAAAAACGGATTCACCAAAACCGGCATCATGGCCTACAGTGCCAAATACGCCTCCTGTTTCTACGGACCCTTCCGGGATGCCCTGGATTCCGCACCGGGATTCGGTGACAAAAAAACTTACCAGATGGATTATGCCAACCGCACCGAAGCCGTGAAAGAGGCGCTGCAGGACGTGGCGGAAGGCGCAGACATCGTGATGGTGAAACCTGCACTGTCCTATCTGGACATCATCCGGGAGGTGAAAAACGCAGTGCACGTTCCCGTTAGTGCCTATAACATCAGCGGAGAATACGCCATGGTCAAAGCCGCGGCCAAAATGGGATGGCTGGACGAAAACAAGGCAATCCTGGAAACACTCACTTCCATGAAAAGAGCCGGCGCCGATTTAATCGCCACTTATTTTGCCAGGGATGCCGTGAAATTGCTGGAACACTGATACTTCAACCAACGCCTGAAGGTGCCGGCTCTGATTAACCGGATTGGCAGACAGGAGCCTTTATATTATTGAATCAAAACCATGGATACCATCTTAAGCAAACAGCTTTTCGCCAGGGCGCAGCGGTCCATTCCCGGGGGAGTGAATTCGCCGGTTCGGGCTTTTAAAAGTGTCGGTGGTGAGCCGCTTTTCATCCGCAATGCAAAAGGCGCCTACCTCTACGATGCCGATGGCAATAAGTACATCGATTATATTGCTTCCTGGGGGCCCATGATCCTCGGCCATGCTTATGACCCCGTGGTGCAGGCGATCAGGGAAAGAGTGACCCAATCCACATCTTATGGTGCGCCCACGGAACTGGAAGTGGAGATGGCGGAGCTGATTGTGAGCATGGTTCCCCATGTGGATCTGATCCGCATGGTGAGCAGCGGAACGGAAGCGTGCATGAGTGCGATCCGGCTGGCGAGGGGATTTACCGGAAAAAACAAATTCATCAAATTTGAAGGTCATTACCATGGCCATGCCGATGCCTTCCTGGTAAAAGCGGGCAGTGGAATGGCCACCCTGAATATCCAGACCGTTCCCGGGGTAACAGCCGGGGTAGCACAGGATACGCTCACCTGCCCCTTCAATGATCCGGAAGCGGTAAGGGAAATGGTGAAACAACACCGCGGAAATATGGCAGCCATCATCGTGGAACCGGTGGCCGGCAATATGGGCTGTGTACTGCCGGAAAAAGGATTTCTGGAAGAACTCAGATCCATTTGTGATGCGGAAAATATGCTGCTGATTTTTGATGAAGTGATGACCGGATTCCGGCTCGCTCCCGGTGGTGCCCAGGAAAAACTGGGCATCCGGGCAGACCTGGTCACTTATGGCAAAGTGATTGGCGGCGGCATGCCCGTGGGCGCCTTCGGCGGCCAGAGGGAGATCATGAACCTGATCGCTCCGCTGGGTAAAGTGTACCAGGCAGGAACACTCAGTGGTAACCCCATTGCCATGATCGCCGGATTAACTACATTGAAAATATTAAAGGAGAATCCAGGCATCTACACCGAACTCGAACAAAAGACGATCTATCTCAAAGAAGGATTACAAAAAGCGCTGCGGCAAAAAGGAATTCCCTTTGTGATCAACCAGTACGGGTCGATGATCAGCGTTCATTTCTGTGATCATCCCGTAAAGGATTTTTCAACCGCGTCCAACTGCAACACAGACCAGTTTAAAAAATTCTTTCATTCCCTCCTGGA
The DNA here is from genome assembly GCA_041691395.1 of Chitinophagaceae bacterium. Classification (GTDB taxonomy): domain Bacteria; phylum Bacteroidota; class Bacteroidia; order Chitinophagales; family Chitinophagaceae; genus Puia. The sequence continues at coordinate 167,622 of JBEPUT010000001.1, read as the reverse complement.
TCAGGGAATCTATCTTCCTCCTTCCCCCTTTGAAAGCTGGTTCTTAAATAATGCACTGACTTTTAAAGATCTGGATGAGACGATTGAGGCAGCTGACAATGGACAATGGATAGTTGACAATTCTTAACGCTCCATTGTCAATTACGTAAAAGCAACTCACAAGGTTTCAGCCCCGTATGCTTTTTAAAAGCCGTGGAAAAATGGGAGATGGAAGAATAGCCCAGCATGATGGAAACCTCCGTAACACTTAATCCTTTCTCATATAAAAGATAGCGGGCGTGTTCCATGCGCTGGCTCTGGTAGAAATCAAAGATGGTGGTGCCGAATAGTTCCTTGAACCCCTTTTTCAGATAACATTCGTTGATGGCCACTTTCCGGCTGAGTTCCCGGATGGTTAGCGGTTCCCCGATATGATCCAGGAGAATCTTTCTGGCCAGTGTAATTTTTTCGCGGTCATCATCGTTGGCCAGGAACTTACATTGAAACGCATCCACTTCTTTTTCGCCCAGCATGCACTCCAGGCTGTATAGCAACAGCATCTGGGTTTGCGCATTGATGTAAATATTTTCGAGACTGTCCGTATAGTTATGGCTCAAAACCGCTTCCAGCAACATCCGGATGCGGCTGCAGAGCGTTAATATTTTGGAGAAGGAGGAAGAATGTTTGAAGTTGAGTACATTGTCCGTCAGGGTTCCGGTTATCTGCTGGGGTTTCACAAACTGGGAAAGATGAACGGCCGAAAAACGGAAGCTCAGCACATCCACCGTTTCGATACGTTCCTGGCAATAACGGGAAACATTCAAACGGCAGGAATCGCATTCCTGGTCCTTCTGCTTGCAGTACACGTTTCCGGCAATACAAAACCGCAGTTCAAAATAATTCTCCCGGGGTTTGTCCTTCTGATAATGATAGGTCATCATACCCAGGTCATCGACGCTCCATTGCGGGTTTTTGCGGTATCGCTGGATCATATACTGAACAGACCCGGGAATCTGGCGTTCCTTCTCCTGTAAGAGATCAAGCGCATCCTGCATAACCGGCTGTTTATAGGCCAGGGAAAGTATGTCGGGGGGCTGGTGCATAAGGAGGCAAATTTACATCGGAAACCACTTCTGGCAATACCCTGAAAGGCGATTCGGATTGTTTATCATCACAAAACTGTCATTTTTTGGGTTGAAATCACCCAAAAGAATATGCAAAAAAGACCGTTTCAACCGCCTTACTTCGCCCCGGTTTTCGTACATTTGCAGACTTGGTTATTTCAGTTCTAATAACCGGTTTTTCAACTAAATATGAGCGATACAATTCAGCAGGTTTTACCTCCGGCAACAAATGGTTACGGTGCAGACAGTATTCAGGTTCTTGAGGGACTGGAAGCAGTGAGAAAAAGACCGGCCATGTACATCGGGGATATCGGCGTGAAGGGTTTGCACCATCTGGTTTATGAAGTCGTGGACAATTCAATCGATGAGGCCCTGGCGGGTTATTGCAGTAATATCATTGTAAATATTTATCCGGATAATTCCATCAGTGTGGACGACGACGGACGTGGTATTCCCACCGGCATGAATACGAAAGAAAAAAGAAATGCCCTGGAGCTGGTAATGACTATGCTGCACGCGGGCGGAAAGTTCGACAAGAACACCTACAAGGTATCCGGCGGATTGCACGGAGTGGGCGTGAGTTGTGTGAATGCACTGAGCAGCGACCTGCATGTTACCGTGCAGCGGGATGGCAAAAAATTTGAACAGGCTTATAAGATCGGAATCCCCCAGTATCCTGTCCGGGAAATCGGCAACAGTGACAAAACGGGCACCCGCGTTCATTTTCATCCGGATGCGAGTATTTTCATCACCCTGGAATACAACCGGGATATTCTGGAAAGCCGTCTCCGGGAACTGTCTTTTCTGAACCGGGGAATTAAAATTGTCCTCAACGACCTGCGCGAGAAAGATGAACAGGGCAACACCTATACTAAAACTTTTTACAGCCAGGGAGGCATCGTTGAATTTCTGGAAATGCTGGATGCCAATGCAGGCCGGAATCCGCTGATTCCAAAAGTGATCTATGTCAACGGCACGGATGAAGCCACCCACGTTGCCGTGGAAATCTCCTTGACCTACAACGACAGTTTCAGCGAACATATTTATTCATACGTCAACAACATCAATACCATTGAAGGGGGTACCCATGTGGCGGGCTTTCGCCGGGCACTCACCCGCACCTTCAAAAGTTATGGTGATAAACAAAATCATTTTGAAAAGGCTAAGGTGGAAATTGAAGGGGATGATTACCGGGAAGGACTTAGCGCCATCATCTCCGTAAAGGTTCCTGAACCTCAGTTTGAGGGTCAAACCAAAACCAAACTGGGAAATAATGAAGTGAGCGGCATTGTGGATACAACGGTTTCGAAGGTGCTTGTAGCCTATCTGGAAGAAAATCCCCGGGAGGCAAAAAGCATCATCCAAAAAGTGATCCTCGCTGCCCAGGCCAGGGCCGCTGCCCGCAAGGCCAGGGAGCTGGTGCAAAGGAAATCTGTGCTAAGCGGAGGCGGTCTGCCCGGTAAGCTGGCCGACTGCTCGGAAAGAGCGCCAGAACGTTGCGAGCTCTACCTGGTAGAAGGGGATTCTGCAGGGGGTACGGCTAAACAGGGCCGCGACAGGAGCTTTCAGGCCATTCTGCCATTGAGGGGTAAAATCCTGAACGTGGAAAAAGCCATGGAGCACCGGATCTATGAAAATGAGGAAATCCGTAACATGTATACCGCATTGGGTGTTACCATAGGCATGCCAGATGATCCTAAAGCATTGAATCTAGCCAAGTTAAGATACCACAAGATCATCATCATGACGGATGCGGATGTGGATGGCAGCCATATCGCCACCCTTATCCTGACGTTTATTTACCGTTACATGGCCCCACTGGTGGAGCAGGGATATATTTACATTGCCCAGCCCCCGCTTTACCTGGTTAAAAAGGGAAAGGAGCAGGCCTATGCCTGGAACGAGGACCAGCGCCGGCTGCAGGTTGAGCGGATTGGCGGTGGGAAAGAAGACAGTGTGAACGTTCAGCGGTACAAAGGGCTTGGGGAAATGAATGCCAGCCAACTATGGGACACCACCATGAATCCTGAAACACGCACCCTGAAACAGGTGACCATAGAAAATGCCACCGAGGCCGACCGGGTGTTCAGTATGCTGATGGGCGACGAAGTGGCCCCGCGCAGGGAGTTTATTGAATCCCATGCCAAATATGCTCGTCTGGACGTTTAACAGGCACGTAAAACCGTTTTAAGAATATTTATCTATCTTTAAATGGGCTATATCTTCCTGATCATTAAGAACCTTTTAAAATTAAAAATATGTCTACCGTAATACTTACAGCTTATAATGTAAAGACTAAAGAGAAAAATGTTCCCATTATGGATGCCGTGATCAGTAAAACGGCCAAAGGCGCCTACATGGCGCAGGGTCACGACGGAAAAGGAAATAAGCTGACTACCCTGCTGGGACAAGAAAAAGCACTGGCAGCCATTAAAGAGGGCGTTGCTAAACAGGGCTGGTAAGCCGACGGATTCCGTATTTGTTCCGGGATGTTTATCCGTTTGTCAGGTACCGTGCCCTTGCAAATGTCTCTGCGTATGAATTTGAATCTAATCCTTTGAACCCTGAATTACCGCCAGGTTGGTCAACGGTGACTTATGAAAACTAAACTCCGACATAGTCTGATAACCTTGTTATCTGGCTTTCTAACCCTCCCTTCCCCGCTGCAGGCACAGAATCCTTACATTATTAACGGAGATGCCTTCCAGGAAAGCTGCAACTGTTATACATTAACGCCCGATCGGATAAACCAGGCCGGATCGGTCTGGAATAAGAACAAAATAGACCTTACCCAGTCATTCGATTATAAATTCAATGTGTTCCTGGGCTGTAAAGATTCAGATGGGGCAGATGGGATAGCATTTGTACTCCAGCCCAACGGAACCAGCATTGGCACTACCGGCAACGGATTGGGATTTGAAGGCATTGATCACTCCATCGGAATTCCCATCGACACCTGGCAAAACAGCGATTTCAATGACCCGGTTTACGACCATACCGGCATATACAGTAACGGCGACCTGTCCAACTGGGGTCCGAATGATCTGGCCGGACCCATACCGGTTCTGCCGGACAGCGGCAATATTGAAGACTGCCAGTGGCATATTTTGCGGATCGTCTGGGATGCCCCTACCACCACCCTTTCCCTGGCGATCGACGGGAACCAGCTCGCTCAAATCCAAAATGACCTGGTAAATACCGTCTTCCAGGGTAACCCGGAGGTTTTCTGGGGATTCAGCGCCGGTACAGGAAGCGGAAGCAATATCCAGAAATTCTGTACTTCCCTGAACCCGGGATATTCCAATCCCGCCAGCCAGAAAACCTGCGCGCCGGCTTCCGTAATTTTTCAGGACAGTTCAGCATCCTTTGGTTCGATCGTGCAATGGCTATGGGATTTTGGAGATGGCACATTCTACAATGGCCAGTCACCACCGCCCCATCCCTATCCGATACCGGGTATTTATACCGTTAAACTCAATATACAGGGCAATGATGGATGTTTGTCAGACACGCTCAAACGCGAGGTGATCGTGGGTTCAAAACCAGTAGCCGGATTCTCTGCAAGCTCTCAAATGATTTGTGCCGGTTTGCCGGACACCCTGGCCGATGCATCCCTGGTACAGTATGGAACGATCACGCAATGGGAATGGGACTTCAATAATGGTCAAAGCCTGGTGGACACCACTCGACCCGGAATAACCAGAACATTTCCAGCAGGTATGGAGCAAATTCAGCTCATCAGCACCACCGAAGAAGGATGTGTATCGGACCCGGTTACCCAAACCCTTAATGTGGGAGGAATACCGCAAACCACGATATTTGTAGATGACGCGTGTGCGGGAGATCCGGTTCGCCTCATCGCAGGAACCAGCGATCCGGCCGTGCCCATCCGCCAATGGTACTGGACAACCGGAGACGGTGGCATCGACAGCAACGCAACTGCCATTCATCACTATACCAAAGGAGGCGAATACCCGGTAACGGTATATGCCGTGAGCGATTCGGGTTGTACTTCTGATACGATGACGGCAATTGTAAGTGTTTACCAGACAAACGCCAATGCCGGAAAAGATACGGTGGTGGAAATCGGTCAGACTTTTCCCTTGCATGGATCGGGCGGTGATCTGTATACCTGGACTCCGGCAACGGGGCTCAATGACCCTTCTTCCCCGGATCCCGAAGCCACACTGAATTCGGATATACAATATATCCTGACAGCTTATACTTCTTTAGGATGCGCTTCTTACGATACCATTCAGATAAAAGCCTATGAAGGTCCGGCCATCTACATGCCCAACGCCTTTACCCCCGATAACAACGGACGCAATGATCGTTTCCGGCCCATTGCCGTGGGCATGGCCAGCATCTCTTATTTTACTATTTACAACCGTTTCGGACAATTTGTATTCAGCAGCCGCTCTGCGAGCGAAGGCTGGGACGGAACGTTTCAGGGGCGGGCCCAGCCCACGGGCACCTATGTCTGGATGATCAAAGGTGAGGACAATACAGGAAAAACATACGCGGAAAAAGGGACTGTTGTACTGATCAGATAAAATCCATCCGTTCAAATTTTGCGCCCAGAATTTTTCCATCATCCGCATCCAGCCACTTATTCAATATCGTCGCATACACGCTCCTGAAATCAAGTTGGAATTGCAGGTCCCCGTCGGAAAGATTACTGAGATCCGGCATGCCATTTAAAAGCCCGGCTTTTTTCAGGGCTCCGCTGATCAGAAACATATTGCTGGCGGTTCCATGATCCGTACCACCACTGGCATTTTGCGCCACCCTTCTTCCAAACTCCGAGAAAGTCATCAGCATCACTTCGTGGAAGCGATGGTTTGATTTCAGATCTGAAACAAATGCCTGGATGGCCGCATTCAGTTCCGCAAATAATTTCTGCTGGCGGTCTTCCTGATTAACATGGGTATCAAAACTTCCCAGGCTCAGATAATAAACGCGCGTGTTGATACCGGAGCAAATGAGGGAAGCAATCGTTTTGAAACTCTTCCCGATTTCCGTATCGGGATAGGCGGCCAGTGATGGATGCAGTTTGCTCTGTTCAAAAATATAATCCGCACCGGAAATTGTTTCTGCCATAACCTGGAACAGATAATTATTGGAATCCGCTGCAGGATGCGCATTACCCGATTGTAAAATCTGCCGGAAAAAAGGATCCCGGCTGGCATTGTATAAACGCGCCGGATCATGCAGGGCAATGCCTTTCATCCGGTCCCCGCTCAGGGCAAGACTGAGCATATCATCTATTTCCAGCGCCTGTGTTGGCTTATCACAATGATCACATTGCGCATCCAGCCATCGTCCGATCCATCCCGTATTTCTATACTCATTGCTGCCCGAAGCCGTTTGCCAGATATCCATGCTGCGGAAATGGGACCGGTCGGGATTCGGATAACCGACCTGATTTAGAATGGCCAGGTTCCCTTCGTCATACAATGCCTTCAGACAGGTCAGCTCCGGATGGATCCCGGCTTCCGACGAAAGCGTCAGCGCGTTGTTTTTGGCAATTCCCAACTTCGGGCGCTCGCGGTAATAAATATCATTACGGATGGGAATGACCGTATTCAGTCCGTCATTGCCTCCGCTCAACTGAAGCACAACAAGCACTTTGTTGCCCGTCCCCAGTTTTCCGGCACCCTCAAAGGCCTTCAGGAATTTGGGAACCAGGAAGGAACTGGTTGCCAGCGAACCGAGTTGCAGAAATTCTCTTCTTTTGATCAGCATAGTGAATGTTCTTTTATCTGCCCTGCTTCTGAATAATCTATATCCGCTCTGGCTCCTGAATGATCTTTTACCAGGTTTCCCTGCTCAGCACAACTGATATTCCGGTGTACTCATGATCCTGATAATGGCCGACTGAATGAGGTTATTCCTGCCAGACAGGTTCAGGAAATTTTTCAGACTGTCATTATTTATTGCGGTACTGCATTGCAGAAGCCATTGCCGGATATCCGGGATCAGAGATTCTTCTTTTGATTCCCGGAATTGCTCTGTGCAGGTTTCCCAGTGGATCCTGGTATGGATGATCTGACCGGCACGGTTCATTTCCCTCCTTCGCCGGGCGCTTTCTTCCAACAATCCCATCATCAGATCATCGTCATCTTTCGGCCGGGCTAAAATAGTATCCGCAGAATACATGATTTGCGGAAACCGCAATCGCAGCATCAGGCTGGAACTGTCTATCCAGTGTTTTCCTCCCGGCCAGCCCGCAACATTTGGCGGATTGAATAAAACCTGTCCCAACAATCTTTGCAGAAGCACCTGCACTTCGGGATTTCCTATGTCCTGAGGCAACTGGCGGCGAATGCCAACTATCCATTCAACAGGCGACTTGATGTGTGTTCCGATATTGATGTCATCATAAAACCAATCACTGCTGAAAATGGCTTCCATGAGTTTTTGAATATCATACCCGTTATCATAAAACGCGGTGGCCAGTTCAGACACCCGGTTTTCATCAGCCTGATCATTTACAAAAAACCGGTAGATCCTGCGGGTGATGAAAATAGCCGTTTGTTTTTCGCCGAGCAGGATCTCCAGAATATCATCTCCTGAAAGATTGCCTGTTTTTCCCAGGAAAATTTTCCCGCCCGGATCATGTTGCCTTTCTCGGAATTCGAATCCTCCCGCTAAACGGGTACCCCATCCGGTAAAGGCCCTGGCGGATTCCTTCACATCCTGTTCCGTATAATTTCCGCGCCCCAGGGTAAACAGCTCCATCAGCTCCCGCGCAAAATTTTCATTGGGATGATCCTTCCTGTTCTGATTATTGTTCAGGAACTGCATCATGGAAGCGCTTTTGCTCACGCCGAATAACAGATCGCGGAAATTTCCCAACGCATGCTGTCGGATGATGCTCAGCAGTTCCTGATCATAAAAAATATTTGCTGTTTTGGAGGCAAAATGCCCGTGCCAGAAAAGGGACATCTTTTCGCGAAGCTGGGCATCGGTATCTGTCATTTCCTGCAGCCAGCGGACATTGAGTGTTTTGATATCCTGAACGGATTGTTTCCTGAGGTCCTTTTTTTCTTCGGGAGAAAGGTTCCTGCGTTGCAGAAACGGATCGTTCCCGACTGGCATAACCATGGTTTTCAGGCGGGGATCCGCCACGTCGAACAGAACCGGTGCCTTTTGACAGGCTTCCAGCATGGACCGGAACAATTTTCCGGACGACTGATTCCTGATCTGTTTAAACTGATCCGCTGAAGGGCCAAACCCCGCCCGCCACAATAGGTGCTGATTCTTTCGCTGATCACGCATGAGTTGAAAACCTCCGGACTTGGACGGGGATTGTGGGGAGAGGTTTAATGGCCAAAAACAATCAACCCCTTATTTCCGCTGCTCCGAAATAGGCATGCATAACTTTCGGCAGCGCAATCTTCCCCATCTGCTGATTATTCTCCAGCAGGCAGGCGAGTATCCGGGGAAGAGCCAGCGAACTGCCGTTCAGGGAATGCAACAATTGCGTTTTCCCCTGTTCATCCCTAAACCGGATCTTCATACGGTTGGTCTGGAAAGTCTCAAAATTGCTGACTGAACTCACTTCCAGCCATTTCTTCTGGGCAGCACTGAAAACTTCAAAATCATAGGTGATGGCGGAGGCAAAAGACATATCTCCTCCGCAAAGCCGGAGAATACGATAGGGCAGGTCTAAGGACTGAAGCAACTTTTCCACGTGCAGGACCATTTCTTCCAGAACTGCATAACTTTTCTCCGGATGAACGATCTGAACGATCTCGACCTTATCGAACTGATGCAGACGATTCAGACCCCGCACATCTTTACCATAACTCCCCGCCTCGCGCCGGAAACAGGGGGTATAGGCGGTCATTCGCACCGGAAGTTCGTTTGCTTTCACAATCACATCACGGTATAGATTCGTGAGAGGGACTTCGGAAGTAGGAATAAGGAAGAATTTATCTTCTGTAACGAAATACATTTGTCCCTCCTTATCCGGCAACTGACCCGTGCCAAAAGCGCTGGCCTCATTAACCAGTAAAGGCGGCTGGTACTCCGTAAAACCGGCAGCGGTGTTATAATCCAGGAAATACTGGATCAGGGCCCGCTGCAAACGGGCTCCCCGGTTGATGTACACCGGAAAACCGCTTCCGGTTATCTTGTTGCCCAATTCAAAGTCGATGAGGTTATATTCTTTTGCCAGATCCCAATGGGCCAGTGCATTTTCTGCCAGTTGAGGCTGGGCCCCGCCTGTACGGACAATCTCATTCTGTTCCGGTGTTCTGCCCGGGGGCACTTCCTTTGCGGGCAGGTTTGGCATTTTAACCAGCAGGTCCTGCAGTTGCCGATCCAGCAGACTGGATTTTTCCTGCAGGGATGGGATGGATGCTTTAAACGCGGCGACCTCCTGTTTTTTTTCATCCGCCCTGACCCCGTCCCCTTTGGCTATCCACTGTCCGATTTCTTTGGAAATCGTATTCAGCCGGGACTGGGCGGTTTCCAGTTCCAGCTGCAACTTTTTCTTTTGATCATCAAGCAAAAGAATGGACTCGATCAGTGATCCTGCGTCGAAGTTTTTTACTTTTAACCGCTCCCTGACAAGCTCCGGCTGCTGCCTGATCAACGCTAACTGTAACATGAGCCAAAAATTTGGGCAAAGGTAATTGATGCGCGGATAGATTCCTGCTCCGGGCTATCTTTGCCGCATGAATGGCAAAGAAGATATTCAGCTCAGGTGGTGGGCGCTGGAAGCTAAGCTGATGGAACGTTTTGGGAAAAAGCCGGATATGGAAACGATCCTTTTTCTCGTCGGTATTCAGGAACTGGGTGATGTGCGGGATAAATTTACCAAGGAACAAAAGCAGGACCTGATGCATATAGCCGTCTGCAGCCTGTTTGCCCAAAGCGGATTTTATGAACTGGAGAAAGTGGACGAAGAGGGATGGCCGCACTTTCGCCAGATAAAAGCGTTGCCGGAAATGAATATGATAGAACAGGAAAACTTCATGAAGGATCACCTGCTGCTCTACTTCGAAAAACAGGGATTAAATTAAACTTTTAAGCATCTTTCCAAAGTGCGGGTATATCCAAATCCTTTTATATTTGCAGCACTAAATGAATTTGCATGAGTTTTCCCAAAAATCTCCGCTATACAAAAGATCACGAATGGGTCCGGCTGGAAGATGGACATACGGCTGTTATCGGTATTACGGAATATGCCCAGGGTGAACTGGGGGACATTGTTTATGTGGAAGTGGAAACCATAGGAAAATCCCTGGAAGCCGGCGCTATTTTCGGAACTGTGGAAGCGGTAAAAACGGTATCTGATCTTTTTCTTCCCATACCGGGAACCATTACCGAATTAAATCCGGAACTGGCCAATTCGCCGGACCTGGTGAACAGTGATCCTTACGGAAAAGGCTGGATGATTAAAATGAACGTTACCGATCCATCCCAGATCAACGCGCTGCTGGATGCGGATGCCTATGCTTCTTTGGTGGGCTAACCGGAGGCTGGTATCATTTTTTATATACTGCAATACTTGGGTCTAACACCAACATACAACGAACATGAATTGATCGCGGCCCTGAAAGCCAGGGATAATCAGGCTTTCAATTACCTGTATGAACATTACAGCGGCTCCCTTTACAGCATTGTATTGCAGATCGTTCAAAATGCAACTTTAGCCAACGATGTATTGCAGGATATTTTTGTGAACATCTGGCGCAGGATCGAAACGTATGATCCGGCCAAAGGAAGACTGTTTACCTGGATGCTGAATATCAGCCGGAATGCATCCATCGATCTGCTCAGGTCAAAAAATTACCTCAACAGCCGGAAAAACCGGGAATTAACAGATGACGTATATGTAAATGACCAGGTAACCCGAACCAATACGGATAGTATCGGATTAAATAAATTCCTGACGAAACTTCGGCCCGATCATCGCATTTTAATAGAACTTGCCTATTTTAAGGGATATACGCATGAAGAAATAGCGCACATCGAGAATATTCCATTGGGAACGGTTAAAACACGGATTAGAAATGCCTTAATACAATTAAGAGAATATTTAAAATAAATGAATATTCAGGAATACATATTGAGCGGAATTGTGGAGAGCTACGTTCTCGGTCTGGCCAGTCCGGAGGAAAGCGTGGAATTCGAAAGCATATGCATGGCACATCCTGAAGTGCATGCGGCCCGGGAAGTATTTGAAAAACAGCTGGAGGACCGGCTCCGGTTGCAGCAGGTAGCGCCTCCCCGTGAAATAAAATCCAGGATATTCTCACAAATCGGCATGGAACAAACCCGGTCGCCGGAAGAACCCGGGAACTCTTTAAAAAGACCCGTGATGATTCAACGGTCCGGCTTCGCCCGTTTTGTTGCTGCCGCCTCCCTGGTTCTTTTGCTGGGCAGTGTGTTGCTGAATTTATATTTACTCAGCCAGTACAAACAGTCCATTTCCCAGTATAAAGAATTGCTGGTGAGCCAGGAACAGCTTGCCCATGCGAATCAGTCCATGAACACCAAACTGGAAAACTACGAATCCGCGATCGGTCACATCAGGGATCCCCGGATGGCCATTGTGAAAATGCCCGGAGTACCCCACAGCCCCGCGCCTTCGGGTATGGCAACGGTTTACTGGAATAAGGATTCCAAAGAAGTTTACCTGCTGGTAAACCAGTTGCCAAAACCCGTAACCGGTAAACAATATCAGCTCTGGGCCATCGTGGACGGAAAACCGGTGGATGCGGGCGTCTTCGATCTGCCGGAGGAACCACAACTGATGAAACTTAAAATCGTTCCCAATGCGCAGGCGTTTGCCATTACCCTGGAAAAAAAGGGAGGGAGCGAAACGCCAACCATGGAGGCGATGTATGTTATGGGTAAAGTAACCGGATAGGGCCTTATCTTCGTTACATACTATGCAAAAGGTCAAAAAAACCCTGTCCCGGCGATATCCGGCTGTCATCTGGACAATCATCATCTTTATTCTGCTCGCCCTTCCGGGCAGCATGCTCCCCCCTGAAGGAAATTTTGAAATCCCTGATTTTGACAAATACGTACACATAGGGATCTTCGGCCTGTTTGTCATGTTGTGGTCGCTCTATTACGGCACGAGACCGGATTTTAAAAACAAACATATTTTCTTCTTCATTTTTATAATCGCCTGTCTGTATGGAACTGCCATGGAATTTGTGCAGAAATACTTTATTCCCTTCCGGGATTTTGACCTCTATGATATTCTGGCTGATGTGATCGGAGCCTCTCTCGGCTATCTCCTGGTTCTCTTAACCATTTCCTGGTGGAGAAAAATGAAATGATCTTTTTTGAGCCGGCCGAATCAATTATTTAATTTTTTTCTGCGGGCTTCCACTTCATATAAAAAGTAAGCCCCTGTGGAAACAGGGGCCGTAACCAAAACTAACTGCTTATGAGAAAATTGACTGCTTTTGTGAAGTCAAATAGAAAAGACTGATTTGAACTTAATAAGGCAAAACAAATGCCAATTGCTTTGTCCTGATTATTTTTGATTTGCTGAAAGAACTTTTACAAAGATACAGGCTGCCCGGATATCTGGAATCTTCTTATTTCTTAATAACAATATTTTAAGAATCAAAAATCCCGGATCCATTCCATCCCTATTTCAAAAGACCTAAAACATATACTGAACCCGTTTTCCCGGATAACCCACTCTCTTGTTTTCTTTTAAACTCCCGTTCCAAACAATGGTTTAACCAGCAAGTGTTAAACTATATTAAATTGAATTTACTAATAAAAACGTTTGGTTACAATAAGTTTCGGGAATTTAATTATGGATTGACTGGGGAATTATTGCTACAAAGTTGAGTTAGCTAGCTATTTTCTCCGCATTTTCTGCAAACTGGAGTGCATCTGTGAACTCACCGATGTTCCCGTTCAGCACATCCGAAAGATTGTGAATGGTTAATCCTATCCGGTGATCGGTTACCCTGCCCTGAGGAAAATTATACGTCCTGATCTTGGCGCTCCGGTCTCCAGTACTGACCAGGCTCTTCCGGTGACGGGCTATTTCCTCTTCCTGTTTCCTCACCTGTTCTTCGTAGAGGCGCGTTCTCATCATCTGCATGGCTTTTTCCCGATTGCCCAATTGGGTTCTTTCGGTCTGGCACACTACCACGGTTCCGGTAGGCAGATGCGTTAACAATACCTTCGTTTCCACCTTGTTTACGTTCTGACCGCCAGCTCCCCCACTGCGTGCGGTTTCCATTTTTACATCACTTTCCTTTAGTTCAAAATCCACTTCTTCTGCTTCCGGCATCACGGCCACCGTCGCCGCACTGGTATGTACCCTGCCACTCTGCTCCGTGTCCGGAACCCGCTGCACCCGGTGAACCCCGCTTTCAAACTTGAGGGTTCCGTATACGTCTTCCCCGGTAACTTCTACCTGAACTTCCTTATACCCCCCCACGGTGCCTTCGCTTTCATTGAGCAGGGCGGTTCGCCAGCCTTTTTTTTCTGCATATTTTAAATACATCCTGAGCAGATCCCCGGCAAAAAGACTGGCCTCGTCTCCGCCGGTTCCCGCACGGATCTCCAGGATAGCGTTCTTCTCATCCTGCGGGTCCTTGGGAATAAGCAACTGCCGGATCTCCGCTTCTATAATGCCCTTCTTTTCGTCGAGGCCTGGTTTTTCCAATTTGGCCAATTCGCGCAATTCCTCATCGTCTCCATTGAGGGCTTCACGGTTAAAAGCCAGGTCATCCAGCAGGTTGCGGTATATGTCATAGGATTTTACGATTTTCTCCAGGCTCCTGTATTCCTTACTTACGGAACTGAATTTTCTGTTGTCATTCACAATGGCAGGATTGGTCAGTGCCACGCCCAGATCTTCAAACTTTGCCCGGATGGCCTCCAGTTTATCTATCATATCTGCGAAAAATTTATATTGCTGCAAAGTTAACCGAACCATGACTTATCGGAAATTCCAGGCAGACTATTTGTTTGACGGTTATAAACTGCTGGATGATAAGTTTGTGCTGGTAACCGGCGCCGACGGAACCGTTCACGGAATCGTGGATAGAACCGAGGCGGGTGAGGATTTCGAAATATTCCATGGGCTGCTTAGTCCCGGGTTTATCAATTGCCATTGCCATTTGGAACTCAGTCACCTGAAAGGACAGATTCCCGAAAAAACAGGTCTGGTCAGCTTTGTCCTATCGGTCATCAACCACCGAAAAGCCACGCCAGAGGAAATTCAGGGGGCCATAAACAAGGCAGAAACGGCCATGCTGGAAACGGGAATCGTCGCGGTCGGGGATATTTGCAACACGGCGGACACGCTTCTCCCAAAATCTCAATCACTGCTCGCGTATTACAACTTTATTGAACTGGCAGGCTGGTTACCATACCAGGCGGAAGCACGATTTGATTCCGGGAAGGCCCTGTACGATCAATTCGCCTTGATGGATAGCCCTACCAGTCAGGTTTCCCTGAATCCACATGCTCCCTATTCTGTTTCACCCGGATTATGGGCGTTATTGAGAAAGGGATTTCCCCATAAAACCATTACGATCCACAACCAGGAAACCGCCGGGGAAGATGAATTTTTTCAAACCAACCAAGGCGCACTGAAAGGTTTATATGAATCACTGAAAATAGATAACCCTCATTTTTCACCAACCGGCACAACGAGCCTGGTTCATTACCTGGGTCTGCTTGAATCCGCCAAAAAAATACTGCTCGTACACAATACTTTCACTTCACCGGAAGACATCGTGAGGGCAACTGCTTTCGGTCCGGATTTATTTTTTTGCTTATGTCCCAACGCCAATCTGTACATAGAAGACAGGCTGCCCGATATACCCGCCATGATCAGAGCGGGAGGCAGGATGGTAATCGGAACAGACAGTTTAGCCAGCAATCGCCAACTCAGTGTATTAGGCGAAATGAAAACAATCAGAAAACATTTTCCGGAAATTGAAACGGGGCGGATCCTGCAATGGGCGACGTCAAACGGCGCCCGGGCACTTCAGTTTGACAATAAGCTGGGCGATTTTAAGGCTGGCAAAAAGCCCGGAATAGTGCTCCTGGAATACAAAGGAAAAGAACCGCTGGAGCCGGAAAGCCGCATCCGCCGCATTTTATGAAGACGGGTCATCCAGAATGGTCCTTAAAACTCCCCAGGTTTTCATGGTTCCAAATCCGGAAATATGCAGGGAGAAGAAATCCAGGTAGGCCTGGAGCAAAATCCTTCTCTTTTCCTTGTTCAACGGCACTTCAGTTAGTTCCGCTGGCTGCATCACCCGGAGCAGCTGGGAAGTGATTTCGCTGAAGGGCCTTTCCAGATAATGGGGATGCGCGGGTTTATCTTCAGTAAAAACGCCCTCGAGAAGGTCGAGGTAAGATTTTTGAAGGCTGTAGTTGTCGCTGATCCGCAATCCGAAAAACCCGGCCGCATGAAGCGTAAAGTAAAGCGGGAAATTAGCCTGAACGGCGGTATTGGCCCCGTCCAGATGGATCAGGGCATCCTCCGCAAACTGATAAAGTTCCGGATTGGCTTCCGGCTGTTTTAAACATTTTTGAAGCAGTTCGATCATAAACAGGGCGACCGTATTCGTTATCACATCAAAAAAAATATGCTGATACAAATGCCCCCATTGATACTCTCTTATTCGTTCCAGGTTTTTCGGTTCATGACGGTAAACAACCAGATCCAATATAGCAGCAGGCTGAAAATAACCCGTTTTTGAAGACCCTTTCCGGGAATTTGTGCGCACGCCATTCACCAGGTAGGATTGTAACCCAAACAATTCCGTAAAAACGGTAACAATGATGCTTGTTTCTCCGTATTTCACCGTGCGCAGTACAATGCCTTTTGTTTTGTGCAGCATATCCCGGGGGATTCCTGCGAAATTCGGTTAAAATAGGTTTCTTTGCGGGGCAAACAAAAATGGATTTAATTAAACAGATCATCATATGTGGGGAAGTATTGCCGGTTTTATTCTGAAATTTCGTTTGGGACTACTGGTGCTGCTGGCAGCAGCCTGTATTTTCATGGGTTATGAGGCTTCCAAAATCGAACTGAGTTATGAATACACCCGCGCCATTCCAACGGATAATCCGAAATACCTGGCCTATCAGGATTTCCTTAAGAAATTTGGCGACGACGGCAATTTGCTGGTTATGGGCATTCAGACCGATAAGCTTTTTACCAAAGATTTTTTCAATGATTATATCCGGCTCAATGAGGATTTAAAAAAAGTATCCGGTGTGGAACAGGTGCTCAGTATCCCGGATGCCATTATTCTGATTAAAAATGACAGTACCCAGAAATTAGTTCCCAAACCGCTTTTTTCCGGACCATTCACCAGCCAGGAAAAACTGGACAGTGCCCGCATGGCTTTTGAAAACCAGCTATTTTACCGCAGCCTGTTATACAATCCTTCCACCCATACTTACCTGGCGGCCATCCATGTGAATAAACAGGTAATGAACTCGGCGGCCAGAACTGCCGCGGTGGGCCGCATTGTGCAACTCGGGAACGCATTCGGAACCGCTCACCGGTTAGCCATGCATTATAGTGGTTTGCCGCTGATCCGCACCAACATGGCCACCAAAGTGGCAACCGAAATGAAATGGTTCCTGCTGGGTTCGGTGCTGCTTTCTGCCTTGATCCTGCTGCTTTTTTTCCGGAGCTTCAGCACCATGCTCCTGTCCTTGCTCGTGGTGATCATTGGCGTGGTATTCAGTCTCGCCACCATGCATCTCTTCGGATATAAGATCACGCTGCTGAATGCGCTTATCCCGCCGCTGATCGTGGTGATCGGCATTCCCAACTGCATTTATTTTTTAAACAAGTACCATACGTCCTTCCGCGAAAACGGGGAGAAGAAAAAAGCCCTGTATGAAATGATCCGCAAAATGGGGATAGTCACGCTGTTTTGCAATATTGCCGCAGCCATCGGATTCGGGGTGTTTGCTTTTACCAAAAGTGCGGTTCTGAAAGAATTCGGCGTAGTGGCCGGAATCAACATCATGTTGCTCTTTTTTATTTCCATCATCCTGCTGCCTGCCGCCCTGAGTTATTTACCGGATCCGAAAACCAGGCACATGAGTTATCTCAGCAACCGCTGGCTGACCAGCCTGCTGGATCGTTTGGAAAACTGGACGACGCATCACAAAGCCGCCATTTACGGGGTGACCGCAGTGATATTGATTTTTTCCGTAGCGGGAACGATGCGGCTGAAATCCGAGGGGTTTATCCTGGATGACCTTCCCAAAACCGATCCGGTATATATGGATCTTAAATTCTTCGAAAAAAATTTTAAAGGAGTGATGCCCCTCGAAATTCTGATTGATACTAAAAGAAAAAATGGATTGCGCGCCAATATGTTGGGCACTTTTGGAAAGATCGACAAGCTTTCCGCTTTCATCGATTCCAATGCCGTGATGGCAAAACCGCTTTCCATTGTGGAAGGTTTGAAATTTGTGCGTCAGGCTTATTACCACAACGACAGTTCGGACTATGCCCTGCCGAATGAATTCGACATCTCCTTTCTGGCTCCCTATCTGAATATGAAAGGCGACAGCAACAGCAAACCCAACAACGTGATGAAACTGGCCAACAGTTTCATCGATAGCAATAAACAAATAACCCGAATCAGCGTGAACATGGCCGATGTGGGCAGCGTCCGTTTGCCGCAAGTTCTCCATAGCATTGAAAAAAAGGCTTCCTTGCTGTTTGACAGCACGAAATATGCTGTTGAATTTACCGGGACCACGGTTATTTTCCTGGAAGGGAGCGCGTTTATCATTCATGGATTAAAGCAAAGCATTCTATGGGCCTTTCTGCTGATTGCCGTTTGTATGTTGTATCTGTTCCGGTCTTTCCGGATTCTGATCTGTTCCCTTCTTCCGAATGTAATTCCCCTGGTGATTACCGCAGGCGTGATGGGTTGGGCTGGCGTTCCTTTAAAGCCTTCCACCGTGCTGGTTTTCAGCATTGCCCTGGGTATTGCTATTGATATCACCATCCGGTTCCTGGTTAACTACAGACAGGATAAACAAAAAGACGAGCCGGTAAGCGATGCGGTGGTAAGGACTATACATTCTACCGGAATCAGCATCATCTATACTTCCATGGTCCTGATTGCGGGATTCATTATTTTTTGTTTCAGCGGATTCGGGGGAACACAGGCATTGGGATGGCTCACTTCACTTACCTTGGTCATGGCCACGATGACGAACCTGCTGTTTTTGCCCGCGTTATTGATTTCAATCAGCAGGAAGGATAAATTGTCAGTGGGCAATTGACAGCGGACAATGGAGATCCTTTCATTGTGTTCATTGTCAATTGTCTCTTGTCAATTCAAAACCTCTTTCAATTTATTCTCCAAATCCTTTCCGCGGAGTTCCTGGGCAATCACTTTGCCGGAGGGATCCACGAGTACGTTAAAGGGAATTCCCTGAAAACCGAACGTTTCTACGGCCTGGCTGTTCCAGTATTTCAGATCACTGATGTGTGTCCAGCTGAGATGATCCTGCGCGATTGCCTTTTTCCAGGAATCCCTGTCTTTATCCAGCGATACGCCGAGGATGGTGAAATTTTTGCCTTTAAACTCGTTGTACGCTTCCACCACATTGGGATTTTCCATACGACAGGGACCGCACCAGCTTGCCCAAAAATCGATGAGCAGATATTTGCCTTTGAAAGAATTAACAGAAACTGGTTTGCCGTTCACATCGGGGAGACTGAGCTCAGGAACGGTTTTTCCAACCCAGGAGGTGCCGGACGACTGGTCTGCCTGTTGCTGGGCTTTGTTGTTTTTTTCCATCTCCGCCAAAAAGGCATTGTTGGGATATCTGGTCTTCAGACTTTGCATGGCCGTATCCAGTTCCGCAGGCGAAAAACTGCGGGAGGCCCAACTCAGTGCCAGAAATCCCAGCGTTGAATTGGCGGTGGATTGCATAAAACCTTTCAGGTAATCATTCAACCGGAGAATGGCCGCGTTTTTGTCGGCTGTTGCCGAGAGAAGCAAACTGTCTGATGCATTCATTTTTTTCAGACTGTCCAGCATCGTAAAAGTTTTCTCGATCTCATTATTTTTTGTTCCCACGCCATTGATCAGCACCTGGAGTTGTTTGGAAGCGTCTGACCCGCTGACGGTATAAAAATCATTTCTTTTGGAAAGATCTGCCTGGATCTGGATCTCCTTCACATCATTGATGAGGGGCAAAGCCAGCGCATTTTCTCCGATCACCAGTTCGTATATGCCTTCCGTTCCTGCTTTTCCCGAAAGTTCAACACTGCCGGTACTGCCTCCCAGCCTGGCAGAATCCACAACGGCGTGTGCCTGGTCCTTGCCATACGTAACCTCTTCCAGATACACCCAGGTAGCCGAAGCACCCGGAAATCCGGGGTTTGCCTGCACCAGCTTATCTGCATTAGTATAAGACAGGTTTACATGAAAGCGGTCCTTGCCGGAATCCTTACAGCTAAAAAGCAGAAAGAGGCCAAAAAATAAAGGAGCGGTAATATATTTATGCAGCATATGTTAAAAAATTGAAATGATTATTTTTCAAGTGTTTCGATGAGCAGCTGAATGGTCCGTTTAGGATCTGCTTTTCCTTTGGAAATCTTTTTTACTTCGCCAACAAATAATCCCAGCAGTCCTTTTTTGCCCTTTTTATATTCCGCTACTTTTTCAGGCATTTTCTCCAGCGCTTCCTTCACCCATTGCTGAATCTGATTTTCATCGCCTGTCTGGAGCAGGTTCAGACGAACGGCCAGTTGCAGGGGATCCGTTTCCTTACCCCCGGCAAGTTCGGGAAAGATTCTGGATGAAGCGGTCGAAAAGTTGATTTTTCCTTCCTCCACCATCATGATTAAGGAGGCCAGCGTGGAAGGGGTTAACGGTAATTTGCCTAGGGTCAGGTTGTTTTCATTGAGGTGTGATTTTACGGGGCCCAGGAGCCAGTTGGCCGCAGCTTTATAGGCGCCGGTCTGCTTAACCAGCAATTCAAAATAGTCCGACGTTTCTTTATCATCACAGATCACTTCGGCATCATACAGCGACAGTTTATATTCACGCGTATACCGCTCTGTAAGTGCTTCGGGCAGGTCCGGGATATTTTCCTTTATATTCTGCAGGAAGGATTCTGTTACCTGGAAGGGCGGCAGGTCAGGGTCCGGGAAATAGCGGTAATCATTGGCCTCTTCTTTGGAACGCATGGAGAAAGTGGTTCCGTTCAAGGCATCAAAGCGCCGGGTTTGCTGTTGTATGGTTTCCCCTTTTTCAACCACCTCCATCATCCGGGCGGCTTCGTATTCAATGGCGCGTTTCACATTTCGGATGGAATTGAGATTCTTTACTTCCACCCTTGTTCCCAATGTGGTCTCTCCTTTTATCCTGACAGATATATTTGCATCACAACGCATACTGCCTTCTTCCATATTTCCATCGCAGATCCCCAGATACCGGAGCATGCGCCGCAGGTTGGTGAGGTAGGCCGCTGCTTCATCCCCGCTGCTTAAGCAGGGCTCCGTCACGATTTCGATAAGCGGTACACCGGCACGGTTAAAATCCAGGCAGCTGTACTCAGGATCCCGGTCATGAATACTTTTACCGGCATCCTCTTCCAGGTGGATGCGGTTCAGCTGAATGTGTTTTTCTCCGGAAGCAACGCTGATCCTGATGTGTCCGCCCTTACAAACCGGCGTGGTATGCTGCGAGATCTGATATCCTTTGGGAAGATCCGGGTAAAAATAATTTTTCCGTGCAAAATAGTTGTGCCGCTCTATTTCAGAATTACAGGCAATGCCCATTTTAATGGCATAGGCCACGGCCTGTTGGTTCAGCACGGGCAGCGTGCCGGGATATCCCAGAGTGACCGGACTGATGTGCGTGTTGGGCTCGGCGCCAAACAGGGTGCTGTCGCCGCAAAATAATTTTGTATTTGTCAGGAGCTGGGCATGCACCTCGAGACCCACCACCGTTTCATATTTTTCTGAATTGGTCATCTGATCGTTCGTATTCGAATTTTTTTGCAAAGCAAAAGCGCAAAGATCCTTTTCCTGTTCTTTGCGCTTTGCCTGAACCAGTTGATTCCCGGCACGAAGGTAAAAAAAAGCGGGTAATCAGAGTTCGGCTGTTTTTAGTTTATGCGGGATCCTGATATTTAGCTCCTGTTCCTTGCCATCCCGCCGGATGAGCATTTTGATTACGGATTTATCCCCGGATTCCCGTAACTGCTGAATGAGGTCATTGGCGCTGTTGACTTCGGTTCCATCGAAACTCAGGATGATATCCCCCTTCTTCAGGCCGGCTTTTTCAGCTGCCGATCCTTCCGTAACCTCCAGCACGTTCACACCCTTACCTTCTTCAGAATCCTGCGCCCTGATTCCGATTTTTGGCGGCATGGGGCCCCATAATGGTGATTCCATTCCCGGAAGATTGGGTATTTCAGGCGTCCGGTATTCCCGCGTTTCAGGCATTTTGTATTGGTAATTGTAGTTGTATGTTTTCTGAATGTCTTTTGATTTATCCAGGGTGGCTGTGACGGCCTGTTCCTTACCCTCCCTTTTAAAAACAATTTTAACCTTTTCTCCGGGTTTAAACTGATGGATGGTTTCAAACAGGTTGTCCGGACTTTCAATTTTCTGTTCATTCACATTGGTGATTACATCCCCTTTTTTAAGGCCTGCTTTTTCAGCGGGACTTCCCTTGGTAATATCCAAAACGGTGGCGCCGCCTTTTTCCGCTCTCCGGGAAGAAACACCGAGAAATGCCTCATTGGATCTGTAAATCCTCACCTCATTCATCCTCCGGTTAACATCATCCATCCGGCCATTCAGTTCCTGTTGAAATCTTTCCTGATCCCAGGCATTGCCCCGAAATGGCGAAGTGGTTATGCCAATCATCGGTCCGTCTTCGGGTATTTTTTCAATTTCGATATTCTGATCATCAAATTTTTCCAGTGGTTTGCCATTCACGAAGAAATCACCGTTACGGATCTCAATGGTCAGCTTGCTATCCTTGTCCCCTTTCTTCCGGATAATTATCCCCGATTGGTTTTCGTTGGAATCCATGGAGGATTCCATCGGGGGAACCGGCGGCACTGGCTCCGCTTCCTGGGCAATTCCTTTCAGGGCAAAAGCAAAACAGATAGCGAAAATGCCGGCTATTTTGTACATGATTTGTTTCAT
Organism: Chitinophagaceae bacterium; assembly: GCA_041691395.1. Taxonomy (GTDB): domain Bacteria; phylum Bacteroidota; class Bacteroidia; order Chitinophagales; family Chitinophagaceae; genus Puia. Next base: position 145,350 of record JBEPUT010000001.1, on the reverse strand, counting down.
CGTCAATGATTTTAATATTAAACTACGTTATATTTCGTACTTCAAATATAGGAAATATTCCGAAATACGAAAACATTCGGATAATTAAAATCAGGAGGATTTAACAGTTTATCAGGAATAAGGGGGAGACTGTTTGACGCGATAGGAGACGTCGGAAAATCCTTGTTTATAACAGATTTTTCACCTGTTCCATAATCTGCCGGAAATGACTATGATCCTGTCCCCCGGCGGTAGCCAGGGATTTTTGTCCGCCTCCCCCGCCTTTAATCAGCGGAGCAACCTGTTCCCTGATTATCCGGGATGCATCCAGGCTTTTAGATGCAAGCAACTGATCGCCGATGGCAATGGCCACATGTGCTTTGCCATCTGCAGCAGAGGCAAGAGCAAGCAAGAGATCAGGGATCTCCTGACGAAGTTCACTGGCCAGTTTTCTCAGGCTTTCCCCAGACAGGCCATCGAGGACGGCACCGATAAATGAAGCGCCCTTTTCCTGAATGGCCCCAAGAATCAATTCCTTTTTTATCTGTTGGAGCTGAAGCGCCTCCATCGATTCCATCCTTTTCCGGACCAGCGTGTTTTCCGACGAAAGGTCCTGAATGCTTTTTTGCAGGTCCTTCGGATTTTTTAATTGTTGTTTTATGGCCTGTAACAACGAAAGCTGGCCCGAAACATATTGTTCGCCGGCAACACCCGCAACCGCCTCGATGCGGCGCACCCCTGCAGCAACAGCAGATTCCGACACGATTTTGAAAAACCCAAGTTCGCCGGTACGGCTAACATGAGTGCCCCCGCACAATTCAACTGAATACGCCGGATCCACAGTCACCACCCTGACCACTTCCCCGTATTTTTCCCCGAAAAGGGCCATGGCCCCTGTTTTCAAAGCTTCTTCCCGGGGCATTTCGCGGATCATGACCGGAATGTTTTCCCTGATTTTTTCGTTCACGATTTGTTCTGTGGCTGCCAGTTCCTGATCACTGAGTCTGGCAAAATGCGAAAAATCAAACCGAAGATGATCCGCATTCACCAGCGAGCCTTTTTGGGCAACGTGCTTTCCCAACACTTTACGCAAGGCCGCATGCAGCAGGTGGGTGGCCGTATGATGAACTTCCGTATTCTTTCTTATAGCGGCATGCACGGAAGCATGAACGGTTCCTTCCATATTGGCCGGTAACTTATCCGTAAAGTGAACGATCAGCCCGTTTTCTTTTTTAGTGTCGGTTACCGCGATGTCTTCACCGGTAAAATGCAGCGTACCGATATCCCCGACCTGTCCCCCGCTTTCAGCATAAAACGGCGTTTTATTCAGCACCAGCTGATAGGTCTCTTTCCCCTTTGTACAAACTCTGCGCCAGCGGTTCACTTCCGTATCCGTTTCGAGATGCGCATAGCCGTCAAAAATTTCTTTTCCGTTCTCATGCACAGGAACCCAGTCACCGGTATCCATCAGGGTGGCAGACCGCGACCGGTCCTTCTGTTGTTGCAGTTCTTTTTCAAAACCCGTTGCGTCTACCGTCCAGCCGATCTCCCGTGCCATCAGCGAAGTAAGATCTATGGGAAAACCATAAGTATCATTCAGCTTAAAAGCAAATGAGCCGGAAATCATTTTTTGTTGCCGGTCCGCATGCGGAGATGAAAGACCCTGTTCAATATATTCATTAAATATTTTCAATCCTTTTTCCAGCGTTCTCAGAAAGGCCTCTTCTTCTTCCCGGATAACGCGGGCAACAAAGGCCTCTTGTTTATGCAATTCCGGAAATACATGTTCAAACTGATCACCGATCACTTTCACCAGCTTAAACAACAAAGGATCGGGATGAGCCAGATAGGAATAATAATAGCGGACGGCACGACGGAGAATTCTCCGGATCACATATCCCGCGCCGGTATTGGCCGGAAGCTGACCATCGGCAATGGTAAAACAGATGGCACGGATATGATCCGCGATCACGCGGAAAGCAATATCAGCTTTTTTGCCGGCTGAACCCGAATAGGTTTTACCGGTAAGGGTTTCGACGGCAGCTATAGTGCCCGTAAAAATATCGGTATCGTAATTACTGTGTTTATTTTGTAAAACCCTGACAAGCCTTTCAAATCCCATTCCCGTATCCACATGTTTCATGGGCAGCGGTTCCAGCCGGCCGGATCTGCTGCGGTTATATTGGATGAATACATTGTTCCAGATTTCAATCACCTGCGGATGGTCGTGGTTCACCAGGTCTTTTCCATTATATTCCTGTCGCTCCTGATCCGTCCGGCAGTCTACATGGATTTCTGTGCTGGGTCCGCAGGGTCCTGTGTCTCCCATTTCCCAGAAATTATCCTTTTTGCTGCCCGGAATAATACGGTCTTCTGCCACCCATTTTTTCCATTCGGACCGGGTTTCTTCATCCGCGGCCAGATTTTCTGCGGCATCACCACCGAATATGGTGACGTAGATCCGGTCAACCGGGATCCCAAAAATTCCGGTAAGCAATTCCCAGCTCCAGGCTACGGCCTCCTTCTTGAAATAATCCCCAAAGCTCCAGTTGCCCAGCATTTCAAACATGGTATGGTGATAGGTATCCACCCCCACTTCTTCCAGATCATTGTGTTTTCCGCTAACCCTCAGGCATTTCTGGGTATCCGCAACCCGCGAATGGGGTGCCGTTTTATTGCCGAGGAAGTAATCTTTAAACTGGTTCATGCCGGCATTGGTGAACAGCAGGGTCGGGTCATGCTGCACCACAATCGGAGCAGAGGGAACAATAACATGCCCCCTGGATCTGAAAAAATCCAGAAATTTGTCCCTTATCTCTGCGCTTACAATCATAATTTGCAGACTATCTTCTGGTTGTAGGTTTATAAAAGGATAATAAATTGTACAATTGCGTTATTAATCAGGCGCTGCAAAGGTACATCAATCATTTTCGTAAACCGACTGGGTGTACTCCGGTACTGCATGAAAAAGATCAAATATTACTATAATACCAATACCCTCAGGTACGAAAAACTCGAGACCCCGCTTCGAGTTATGCTGTTGCGCATATTGGGGTTTCTATCTGCTTCCATCGTTACGGCCCTTATCCTCGTATCCATCGCCTACCGGTATTTCCCCTCTGCCAATGAAAAGCGGCTGATGCAGGCCAATGAGGGGTTGAAGGACAATTATTTTGTACTGAATGAGCAGATAAAAAAAATGCAGGAGCAGATTGGCGGTCTCGAAAAGCGCGACAACGACGTATACCGGGCCATTTTTGAGGCCAATCCAATACCGGACAGCGCCAGGGCAAAAAATCTGGCAAAGGCACAGGAAATCCGGTTGGTCCAGGGAATGGATCAGGAAAATCTGGCCTCTTCGATTGCCGCATCCATCAACAACCTGGGTTCCAGGATAAATGCCCAGTCGAAATCCTACAACGACATCAACGGTTTCATCAAAAACAAGGAGCAACTGCTGGCCTGTACGCCGGCCATTCAACCCGTAAGCAATAAGGACCTCAAACGGATCGCTTCCGGATTCGGGTATCGCGTGGATCCTGTGTATAAGACCACTAAATTTCACGCCGGGCTCGATTTCGCCGCCCCGCTGGGTACCCCCATCTATGCCACAGCCAATGGTACGGTGGAAACGGCAGGCAATACAGGAAACGGTTATGGCAACAATGTAGTGATCCATAATGGATACGGATATTCTACGTTATTCGGCCACATGTTCCGCATCAAGGTGCATTCCGGAGAAAAAGTGAAACGCGGAGAAATTATCGGCTGGGTGGGAAGCACAGGAAAAAGTACCGGACCCCACTGTCACTACGAAGTTCATCGCAATGGTGAACCTGTGGATCCGGTGTATTATTTTTATAATGACATTACGCCTGAACAATACGACAGGTTGCTGAAACTGGCTTCCGCCAGTAACCAGAGCTTCGATTAGATTTTTCAGGAGACTTTAGTTTGTTTCGGAATAGTTTTTGTTATTTTTGGTACAACCATGGATACCTTCTCCCAAACCTCAATGAAATTTGTTGAAGAAACGCCTATTCTTCAGGAACCCCAGATCATTAAGGAGGATCCTCCGGTGAATATCGGGGTAAGGATCAAAAAGCTGAAACATCCGGAAGAACGGGAATCCGCTGCGGCTCAAGAAAAGGCCATATCAAACGGCCGGCCCGTTGCCCCCCTACAGAAAATTAAATCCGGCCGGGGAAGGAAATCAATCCGTCAGATTGCCGAAGAGGCGGATCTTATCCAGATTCCGGACGACGAACAGCTTTTCAGCAAACAGTATTATACCATGGGGGAGGTATCTGGGATGTTTCGGGTGAACCAGTCCCTCCTGCGTTTCTGGGAAACCGAGTTCAGCATCCTTCAGCCAAAAAAAAATAAAAAAGGGGACCGGTATTTCCGACCCGTGGATATAAAAAACCTACACCTGATCTATCACCTGCTCCGTCAACGCAAATACACCATTGAAGGCGCCAAGGATTTTCTGAAAAAGAACAATAAAGCGGAAGAGAAATTTGAGACCATCAAAAAACTCGGGCAGATCAGGGGGTTTTTGCTGGAGATGAAGGCGATGCTGAGGTAATGTGAAAATGTGCTGATGTGAAAATGCTGTGGCCACAGGTGCAAAATTAATTAGGACAGACCGAACCTGATCATTTTTAAATTTTCACATCAGCACATTTACAAATTTCCCGCATTTCCCACAATCTTCACCGTTGTACTTGCCCCGGAAAGCGGGACCTTCAGCGTTTCCAGTAATTTCAAAATTTCGAGGTTCACTTTTTGTTTGATCCCGTTGAAATCGGCTACCGTAATGGGCGGGGTAAAATAATCAATGCTCAGTTGAAATGCCGTTCCGGAAATATCGACCAGGTAAACCGTCGGATTGTCGATATAGGTTTTATTCAGTAAATTCCGGCTTTCCTCAATGAATTGTTGAATAATATCTGGCGGCGTTGAAGAATCCAGCTGAAGTCGTATTTCCGCTTTTCTCTGGGTGCGGAGCGTTTGGTTATCCACGATGCTGTCTACCATCTGTTTATTGGGAACAGTTACGTAAGTTTTCTGATCCGTTCTGATCCGTGTACTGCGAAGACCTATTTTTTCTACCGTACCGGTGATGTTGGACACTTTCAATACATCCCCCGTTTGAAACGGTTTATCAAAAAAAATGATGAAGGAAGCGATCAGGTTCTCAATACTTTCCTTAGTGGCCAGGGCGAGGGCGGCGCCGGCAATACCCAGACCCGTCCAGAGCTTACTCACTTCAAACCCAAAAGAAATGCTGAAGATCATCAGTATGCCGATGATCACCAGGATCACTTTTAGAAAGTCCCGGAAAAAAACCACCATCTGATGGTCCTTCTGTCCACCGGAGGCAAGGGATTTCCTTTTCAGCAGCAGGGCCACGAAATCGATGATGCGCAGCAGCAGCCAGATAAACATGGCAATGAGCGCGGTTTTGGCCACTGAATGAATGATCACCCTGAAAGAAACCTCATAAATTTCAAATTCCAGCGCTCCGGGAAAACGGAGCTTTTCAATGGCTGCGATGGAAATAAAGGTCACCAGGAAAGTTTCCACAGGCGCAAGCATCAGTTTCACGAATGGCTTCTTGTCGATCCCAGGATCCAGGGTGCTCGCCAGCCTGTATAATTGGCCTGCGATATACCGCGACATGATCCTTTTGATCAATAGCGCGGTGCCTATGGCAATCACTACGAACAAATAGCTTTTGACCGGGTTATCAAAAATCAGGCGGTTCCAGAATCCATTCATAAAATATCAATTCTTATAAACATGAATGCCATCTGTTTTCAAAACATAAATACTTTCCGGCCTCACTTCCATTTTAATTGCCGGTAAACAATACGCGGGTATCTCCTGCTTTTGCTGCTCCCCTGTTTTGACCGTGTATTTGAAAAAATAACTGCCTTCCCAACCCAGTATGGCATTGTCGATCACCGTAAAATGCTGCCAGTTTTTCAGGGGAATGAATTTTTGAAATCCGCCGTAATGATCAAAAATAAAAACCCCTTTCAGCGAATCATACAAATAAACGAATCCATCCTGGTCCGTCAGCATGTCCACTTCCGGAACTGAATCCGTGAGCTGGCGGATATCGGTTGTTTCCAGGAGCAGGCTGCCGTCGTCGCGGATTTTTTTCAGCTTTGCGTCCAGCTCATCATAGAGCCAGATATTATTATCGTAGGCGAGACCGATGCTCCTGATCTGAAAAAAATTAAATTTCCTGAGGTCAATGCTGTTGATGTTATTTAAAAACCGGTCGAGCATGACCACGGTTCCGAATTCCCCATAATACAGCAGTATTTTGAGGGGATTGGTCACGTCGATATAAGATATTTTTCCATACCGGCGAACATCGTTGAATACAGCCAGGGAATCCCCGGCCGCACTCAGTTTTCTCAGTTGGTTGTCGCCCGTCAACACATACATATTACCCAGATTATCCACCTCAAAATCGGTGAAACTGCCGGGCACAAACCGGGCCTTCAGTTCCGGGCTTTCCACCTGCCCCGATGCGGAAGCCAGTATCCAGCATAAAATGACGAAGGAAATAAATTTTTTCAAAGCCGGACGATTTTCAGGTTAAGGGTGGGATCATAGGACTGAAGAGTTAACTGACCGCCGTCGAATTCCGCATAGGTAAAATAATGGATCCAGTCCCCCAGATTGATATACCGGCTTCCGTTGGGAAAATGAAAATCGATGGGCAGGTGCCGGTGACCAAAAATAAGATAATCAAAATACTCTTTTTCCAATATCGTTTTGCTGTATCCGATCAGCCATTCCCCTTCTTCCCCCAGAAAACGGTCATCGGCCTGACCGGTGGCCACCCGACTTTTACGGCTGAAATAATTAGCCATGCCTACTCCGGCAGCAGGCGGAAGAATGCCAAAAAGCCATTGACAGTATTTATTCCGGAAAATTTTCTTCAGCATTTTATAACCCTGATCCCCGGGGCCCAGCCCGTCTCCGTGCCCGATCAAAAATCTCCTGCCGTTACGGATGAATGTTTTGGGTTCATAGTATACCGGAATATTAAGTTCCTTCTCAAAATAATTTTTCATCCACATATCGTGGTTGCCCACAAAAAACTGAACGGAGATCCCGGCATCGGTCAATTCGGCCAGTTTCCCCAATATGCGCACATATCCTTTTGGTACAACGGTTTTGTATTCATACCAGAAATCAAACAGGTCCCCGACAACGAATATCTCGGCCGCCTGATGGCGAATGGATTCCAGAAACTGAATGATGTATTTTTCGCGCTGCAGGCTGGTCGGATGATCCGGAGTTCCCAGATGGAAGTCAGATAGAAAATAAATTTTTTTCCCGGCAGCGATTTGCATGGTCAAATATAAATTACTCTGCATCGATGAGGAAAACATAAACCTCTTTTGGTCCATGTATGCCCACCACCAGCGTTTTTTCAATATCGGCCGTCCGGCTGGGTCCCGAAGCCAGTGTGATCAGAGACGGCAATTTGTCTTTATATTTTTCCTGCAGGAATTCCAATCCTTCCCGGATATCGTAAACAAGCTGGCTGGTATAGGCAATGCATATGTGAACAGGAGCATATACGCTTACTGTTCTTCCGCTTTCCTGGCCGGCGCTCAGCAGGAGGCTGCCGGTTCTGGCAATCAGCAGTTCGCAGGAAGTAATGGAGGCATCTGCATCGGGAAGAGATCCCTGGGTAATTAATCCGTTCAGCGGGGTGTCCAGGAACCGGAGTAATCCGGTTTCCCGGCAAAAAATATGTGTCCAGCCGTTCTGCATGATCAGCTGTTGCAGTTGCACAAGCATTTCCGGCTGGTCTGCGCAGTAAATAAACTTTCCCTGCACTTTAGTAAACTGCTCGGCAAACTCCACTTCGTTTTCCTGGTGGGAGGCCTGATAAACGGAACTGTTCCCTTCACTCTGGGGAAAGGGGATGGGCACAGGCTCACTGAGTGCCTGCCTGATCTTTTTAAGTATATTCTCCCTGGCCTGCGATACTTTCATAAGCACTCAGAGATCTTATTCTCCAACGGGGGGAATGACCACCGGTGGAGCGGGCAATCCGTTGTCTGCCAGTTTCAGTTCAGGAACATCATTCAGCGGTTCATGTTCGGAAACATCCAGCGCCCTTTTTTCCTCATAGGGGCGTTTTCCGATCAGGGTTTCCACATCACTCTGAAAGAGCACTTCCTTTTCCAGCAGTGCTTCGGCGAGCAGGGTGAGCTGGCTGCTTTTTCTTGTGAGCAGTTCCTTGGTGGCTATATAGGCTTTATCGATCAGCTTTCTTACCTCTTCATCTATGAGTTTGGAGGTTTCTTCAGAATAGGGCTTGGTAAACTGATTTTCCTGTGCAGGATCATAGAAGCTCACGTTTCCGATCTTATCGTTCATCCCGTACACCGTGACCATGGAATAAGCAATCCGCGTAACCTGTTGAAGATCATTTTGAGCACCGGTGGAAATCTTATTGAAATTCAGGGATTCACTGGCCCTTCCACCCAGTGTCATGCAGATCTGGTCAAACAGCTGATCCGTATTATAGAGATACTGTTCCTTTGGCGTATACTGGGCATAGCCCAGCGCAGCCACACCGCGCGGAACGATAGTCACTTTCAGCAGCGGGTAAGCATGTTCCAGGTACCAGCCACAAATAGCGTGGCCCGCTTCGTGATAAGCGATGATCCTTTTTTCCTCCGGTGAAATAATCTTGTTCTTTTTTTCCAGTCCCCCGATCACCCGGTCCACGGCATCCTGGAAATCTTCCATTTCCACGCTGTCCTTTCCCTTTCTGGCTGCTATCAGGGCCGCTTCATTACATACATTGGCGATGTCGGCGCCGGCGAATCCGGGCGTTTGCTCGGCCAGTTTATAAATATCCAGTTTGGAAGAAATTTTGATCGGCTTGAGGTGCACCTTGAATATGGCTTCCCTTCCTTTCAGATCCGGTTTGTCAATGGAGATCTGCCGGTCAAAACGTCCCGGACGAAGCAGGGCCGAATCCAGCACATCGGGCCGGTTGGTTGCTGCGAGAATGATGATTCCGCTGTCGCCACCAAAGCCATCCATTTCCACCAGCAACTGGTTTAGCGTACTCTCCCTTTCATCATTACTCATGATGGCATTCTTTCCACGGGCGCGCCCGATGGCATCAATTTCATCGATGAAAATAATACAAGGCGCCTTTTCCCTTGCCTGTTTAAACAAATCACGAACCCGGCTGGCTCCGACGCCCACAAACAGTTCTACGAAATCAGAACCACTCATGGAGAAGAAGGGAACCTGGGCCTCTCCTGCCATGGCTTTGGCAAGCAGGGTTTTCCCGGTACCGGGAGGGCCGACAAGAAGAGCTCCCTTGGGAATCTTGCCGCCGAGGGCTGTATATTTTTTTGGATTCTTAAGAAAGTCAACAATTTCCATCACTTCCACCTTGGCCTCATCCAGGCCGGCCACATCGTTGAAGGTGATATTCACTTTTGTTCCCTTGTCAAATAAGGTGGCTTTGGATTTGCCGATGTTGAAGATCCCGCCGGGACCTCCGCTGCCCCCCTGCCCGCCCATTTTCCTCATCAGCATCACCCAGATCAGCAGGATGATGAGTATGGGAAGGGCTATTTGCAACAGGCCGGGGATCCAGTCCCCTTCCTGTACGGGCGACATGGGAACTTCCAGGGAAGGGTTTTTTGCGAAATAATCGCTCATCCGCTTTTCAAATTCGTCGATCTTGGTCACCTGAAACTCAAACTGGGGGCCTTCTGTTTTGACTACCTGATAGGTTTTTCCCAGTTTGTCTTTGTAATAAGGTTTATCGAGACTGTCCTTTTTTATATAAACTCTGACCAGATTTTTGTTGGTAACCAGCACCAGCCGCGCAACATCTCCTTTTTCAAGCATGTTGTTCCTGAATTCCAGTTCGGAATCCAGTTTGTGGGCATCGGGGGCAAAAGCTCCGAAAAAATTATACCCGAACAGGATCAGGGCAATGATACCCCACACCCAGTAAATACTGAATTTGGGCCCCTTCTTGGGATTGTTCTCGTCTCCGCCCCTGGGCCTGAATCGTGGAAATCCCGGCTTTTCATTTTGTTTCATATTATTTTGTGGCATGTGATGGTCTTCCTTGTGTCTTAGTAATTAATGATTGGGAAATAAAAAAGTTCGGAAATTCGGTTTAAAACATGGATTGGTATGGGTTATCCTTCGTGTTCCTCCACAACAGCATCACTCCACATTTCTTCCAGTTGGTAGAATCGCCGGGTTTCAGGAAGCATGATGTGCACTACCACGTTGACATAGTCTATGATAACCCATTGTAATACCTGCTTTCCTTCGTGCTTATAGGGAAGTTCTCCGCAATTATGCTTAACCTCGTTTTCAACGGAATCCGCTATGGCCCTTACTTGCGTGGTACTGCCTGCTTCACAGACAATAAAAAAATCTGCGACAGCTTCATGAATTTTGCGGAGATCAAGAGATATGATTTTTTCGCCTTTTTTTTCCTGGATTGCCTGGATAATGGTTTTTAAAATTTTAGAGTTTTTCGCTAACCGGACAGATTTATTTGGTTTCCGGCTAACCAACATTGACAATTGTTCCAATAATCAAAATATTTTGTGATGAATAGTTTTTGGCGAAGTATCAACTAACCATAGGAATACTAATTTCGCACTGCTCAAAAATAGTAATCTTTTGCCACATCCCGCTATGGATAAACAACACAGGGCAACATTTGACAATCAGTTGATTGAGCTGGATTCAGTGGACAGCACCAACAACTATGCCATGGCACAGTATCATGCAGGATTGGCTGAGGGCGGGCAGGTGTACTTTGCCCACCGTCAATGGGCGGGGAGGGGCCAGCGCGGCCGGAACTGGCTGAGTGAACCCGGGCATAACATCAGCATGAGCCTGGTGCTGGATCCACGTCCCCTGCGCCTGCCCTTCCAATTCCTGCTAAGCGCTGCCGTGACCCTCGGATGTTTGTACGAAGTAAGGAAACAGGCATCGGCAGGATGGACCGTCAAGTGGCCGAACGATATTTACCAGGGCGACAGAAAGGCAGCAGGCATCCTGATCGAAAACGTGATCCGGGGCGAGGACTGGATCTGTGCCGTGATCGGGATAGGGATGAACCTGAATCAGACAGCCTTCCCCGATAACCTCTCCCATGCGGTATCTCTGAAACAAATCACCGGAAGATCATTCGAGCCTCTGGTGCTGGCCCGGGAACTCGTTTCGCAAATCGGAACACAGGTTGAACTGCTGAGGGCCAATCCCCATGCCATCCTGGATGCCTTCAATCAAAATCTGTACAAACACGGAGAAATGGTGACGCTGAGAAAGGGAAACCAAACATTCCAAACCCGCATTGGTTCGGTAAACCAAGCGGGGCAGCTGGTAACGGGGGGGGGATCGTTTTCGCATGGAGAAGTGGAGTGGGTCATGGACAATGGATAATAGAACAGGGCTATACCCGGCAACTCGCGCAATTTGCCTTCATTGTCAATTGTCCATTGTCCATTACCAAGCCCTATCTCGTAAAATGCAACACCCTTTCACCCACATTCCCTGCAGCATCTTCTGCATGAATCTTTAATTCGTGTTTGCCGGCAGAACAATGTTCATCAAAATGATAAATGAAGGCCCTGGCCTTATCGTTGGAAAAGAGTAGCCAGCGCCCGTCGAGGGTGGCCCTGAAATTTTTTACGGTTTTGAAATTGTCCCGCACCAGCACGGCAATGCGTGAACTCCTGCTCAGGTTTGCATTTTCTACAATTCCGGCAAAATCGATCTGGGGCGGTTCTGTATCGCTGACCAGCTGGAAATCCCCGAAATTCCGGAACGAGGCCGTAGCCCAGTCGCCCTGCCATTCCACCCGCTTAACTTCCTCATCATTCCGGGTGAACCATTGCATTAAGACATGATTTTTATCCACGACGGGTTTGGTCATTTTTATCCTTACCGTAACGGAATCCTGCAGAGGAACCGTTGGCGTTCCGATGTGCTGAAGCCGCGAAACCACACACGCCGTATTCACTTCCTCTCCCCGGTAAACCACGTGCACGGAATCGTACAGGGACCTTTCTCCCAGATAAAAAGCACAATCGTCCGATTCAAATCCGTCGACCATGAAGGGATAAAAACTCTTCCCTTCAAAAAACGTATTCACGGACAATGCGGGCCGGTATTGTACCCTGAAATCAAGATCAGCGATATTGTCATAGGCATCTTTCAGCTCAATGCGAATGTTATGGATCTTCTGATCGGTTAGTCTTATGTATCCGCTGTCCACCTGCTGATAAACAGAATGATCATAACCTGGCAGGGAAAATAACAATTGATAGTAAGGGCCTCCCATGGCCTTCGTACGGTAATCAATATGCGCATTGATGCCCCGGGTATCATTATAGCTGATGTGGTTCATCCGGAAACCGGAAATGGGTTGACCGTTGTCGTAAACCACGGCCTGATAAATGCCATTGGGATTGGCGGATCCCGTTTGGGTGTCGAATCCGGAGATGCCGAAGCCCACACGGGTTGTGTGAACTTCCAGGAGCTTGCCTCCCAGGGTATATTCTGACCCGGCACCTTTCACCGGATAAAAAGCAGGCGACTGCTCATAGATGCTTTTATTACGGTCATACACGGCCAGCTTACGGACAACAGGCGGGGTATTGTCCAACACAGGTAGTCCGAATAACAGGGGATTCAGGTTAACATCATCTGGTAATTCACGGATCTCAAAATGCAGGTGGGGTCCCTGCGACCCGCCCATGTTTCCGCTATAGGCGATGAGGTCCCCTTTTTTAACCGGAAATAATCCGGCCGGCAGGTCTAGGAAAACATCCCATTTTTCTATTTCATATTGTTTTTTCTTCACATAGGATGCGAGCCCCGGATTGAAGGCATTGAGATGGGCATACAGTGTAATATATCCCTGGGGATGCCGGATGTAGACAGCCTGTCCAAAACCAAAAGGTTCAATTTTAATGCTGGATATATACCCATCGGCAGCGGCGTACACGGGCAAATTCACCTGGTGCCGCGTACGGATGTCCAGTCCCATGTGATAATGGTTCCTACGGAGTTCACCAAAATTGGCTGCCAGGCTCATGGGAATGGCCAAAGGGTTCCTGAAAATTGTTTTTGGATAATTGACCGGCTGAAAAAGCTGAGCAGTCGCAGGCCCGGAACAGAAAATCAATACCAGATAAATGCTTAAGGTCCGCATGGATCGTCCCGATTTTAGAAAGGCAAAGGTGCTGAATCCCAGATAAGGAACCGAAAGCAATCCTGAAATTGATCATAAAAAATTAATACAAAGTGAAAATCAGTGATTTTAAAAAATATTTCAAAATTGGTACAGCTTTTGGCATAAAGAAGATGTCTTAATATGAAGAATACTCCCTAAAAAGAGATTATGCTAAGGACCCGCAATAAAATGGTTATTTTTTTTGTCATCGGCGTGGGATCGGTGATTGGGATGGTGCGTGGTGAACAGGCCAAACAAAAATGGGTTTTTAAGATCCGTTCTAAATATGACAACAAAAGACTGATCGCCGAAAAACGCCTGCAGGCAAGGAAAGGCGGCGTTTTGCTGGATGATATCGAGATGGCCTCCTTCCACAATAACTGATTATACTCCTGCACTGTTTTTTTATACGTCCCGGCCGCTGCGGGACTTTTTTATTTCTTTTTATTCCTCTTTCTGCCGATAAATTTCTCTGAGAACCCGCACAACCTTACTTTTGCGGAATTTGTTTTGACATGCCAAAAAACTCCTCGATCGGTTCTGTACTCATTATCGGCTCCGGGCCGATCATCATCGGACAAGCCTGTGAATTTGATTATGCCGGCTCCCAGGCTGCCAGAAGTTTGCGGGAAGAAGGAATAAAAGTGATCCTCATCAACAGCAATCCGGCTACAATCATGACGGATCCCATGATGGCGGACCGGGTTTACCTGCTTCCTTTAACGGTTGAAAGTATTGAGCAGATACTGGAAGAAAACCAGATAGATGCCGTGCTGCCGACTATGGGCGGTCAAACCGCGCTCAACCTCTGCAAGGAAGCTGCCGAACTCGGGGTTTGGGAAAAATATAAGGTACAGCTAATCGGTGTGGATGTCGAGGCCATCGATACTGCTGAGGACAGGGAAAAATTCAGGCAGCTGATGGTAAAGATCGGCATTGCCGTGGCGCCTTCCAGGGTGGCCAATTCTCTTTTGGAAGGAAAAGAATTCGCCCAGGAAATCGGCTTTCCCCTGGTGATCCGTCCCTCCTTTACTTTGGGAGGGACCGGCGGTGGATTTGTTCTGAACAGGGATGAACTGGATGCCGCCCTGGACCGGGGTTTAAAGGCATCTCCCATACACGAGGTGCTGGTGGAAAAAGCGGTGCTGGGCTGGAAAGAATTTGAACTGGAACTTTTAAGGGATAAGGCCGACAACGTAACCATCATCTGTACCGTGGAGAATATGGATCCCATGGGCGTACACACCGGCGATTCGATCACGGTGGCGCCGGCCATGACCTTAAGCGATACCGCCTTTCAGGACATGCGGAACAAGGCCATCCTCATGATGCGCTCGCTCGGGAATTTTGCGGGAGGCTGCAATGTTCAGTTTGCCCTGAATCCTGAAACGGAAGAAATTATTTCTGTGGAAATAAACCCACGGGTCTCGAGATCTTCGGCACTCGCATCAAAAGCCACCGGCTATCCCATTGCCAAGATTGCCGCGAAACTGGCCATCGGTTATACGCTGGACGAACTGAAGAACCAGATCACCCAAACCACCTCTGCTTATTTTGAACCCGTACAGGACTACGTGATCGTTAAGATGCCTCGCTGGAACTTTGATAAATTCAAGGGCGCCAACGACACCCTCGGTCTTCAAATGAAAAGCGTCGGTGAAGTAATGGCCATCGGCAGGAGTTTTACAGAAGCCGTTCAGAAGGCCTGCCAGAGTCTTGAAAACAATGCCGTCGGACTTGGTTATTATGGCAAAAGCCAGCTGCATGCTGAAGAACTGATTGAATATATTAAAATACCGAAATGGGACCGGATCTTCCGGATTAAAGACGCCCTGATGCTGGGTGTCAGCGTGAAAACCATTTCACAGATAACCGGCATTGACCGATGGTTCCTCTATGAAATCCAGAAGATCTGTGTGGTGGAAAAAGAAATCCGCCACTTTAAAATAGATACCCTGCCCACGGAACTGTTACGCGAGGCCAAGGATCTTGGATTCAGTGATGTTCAGATTGCCAACATCATGCAGGACGGCAGCGAAGAAGCCGTATTTAAAAAAAGAAAAGCTGCGGGGATCACGCGGGTTTTTAAAATGGTGGATACCTGCAGTGCAGAATTCGAAGCCAAAACCCCTTACTTCTATTCCTGTTTCGAGAACGGGGGGGCCAATGAGAGCATCGTCAGCAAAAAAAAGAAGATCATCATTTTGGGATCGGGGCCCAACCGGATCGGTCAGGGTATTGAATTCGATTATTGCTGCGTACACGGTTTACTGGCCGTAAAGGAATGCGGTTACGAAGCCATCATGGTAAACTGCAATCCGGAAACCGTTTCCACAGATTTTGACATAGCGGATAAACTATATTTTGAGCCCGTTTTCTGGGAACACCTCCAGGACATCATAGACCATGAGAAGCCAGATGGCGTGATCGTGCAGCTCGGGGGTCAGACCGCACTCAAACTGGCAGAAAGGCTGCACAAAAAAGGCATACCGATCATCGGAACCTCTTACGATAATATGGATATTGCCGAAGACCGGGGCCGGTTCAGCGATATGCTCAAGGAAATGGACATCCCGTATCCTTCTTATGGTACCGCTTTCACGGTGGACGAGGCAGTGGCTGTAGCCAAGATCGTTGGATTCCCCGTTCTCGTACGTCCCAGCTATGTGCTCGGGGGTCAGCGGATGCGGATCGTGATCAATGACGACGAGCTGGAAAAAGCGGTGATCAGCCTTTTGAAACACATACCCGACAATAAGATCCTGATTGACCATTTCCTGGACCGCTGCCAGGAAGCGGAAATAGACGGCATTTGCGACGGTGACGAATTTCATGTGATGGGGGTAATGGAACACATAGAACCTGCCGGTATTCACAGCGGTGACAGCAATGCCGTGCTCCCGCAATTCAACCTCACTCCCCTGGTTGTGGAAACCATGGAAGAGTATGCACGAAAAATTGCTTTTCGCCTGAACATCAGGGGACTCATCAACATTCAGTTCGCCATTAAAAACGGGAAAGTGTATGTGATCGAAGCAAACCCCAGGGCTTCCAGAACAACCCCTTTCATCGCCAAGGCCTATCAGATCCCTTATTTGAATGTGGCAACCAAAGTAATGATGGGCAGGAACAAACTAAAGGACTTCACTTTTCATAAGAACCTGAAAGGATACGCCATCAAGGAACCCGTATTCAGTTTTGATAAATTTCCGGGCGTGAATAAGGAACTGGGGCCGGAAATGAAGTCAACCGGCGAGGCCATCCGGTTTATTAAGGATTTGAAAGATCCCTACTTCAGACAATTATATAAGGACAGAAGCATGTATCTGAGTAAATAGGTCATTAGCAATATAACTGTACCGTTTGTTCATCATAAAGCGCTCTATCAGCTTATGGCATTTGCTGGTTAAGAAATTTCGTCTGTTAGACCGGAAGAAGAATTCATCCAGGTATCCGTTTATAAATCTATCTGCACAATGATGATGAATCCCTCTCAACCATCCTTTTTTATTCATACCACACAATGCAGGCCGGGAAAGTTTCTCCGGCTATTGGACGGCTTTTGCCTGACTTCAAACTCACTCTCCAGCGTCCAACACCCCCTCCAGCCGTCAGTAAGAACCTGTGCGTTACCGTCATCAATATGTCGTTCAAAAAAGGATTGAAGCGGTGGCCACTGGCTTCTTCGATCACTTCTTCCTAGGCCACGCCTATCTTATTCTCCTTTACTTTTTCCACGGCGATCACAACCAGCTTCTTTTCTCCCTTATCTCTGCCCCGCTTTCCCTTTTTCGAGCCAATTAAGAGTTCATCCACCTCTGCTTTGGAATCCAGCGGATGATTACCGCTGCTTTTTATCGCTTCCTGGGTCTTTCGCTTAAATAACCAGGACGAATTCTGATTGACTGAAAACTTCCTGAGACACCTATTTCGGATCCCGCTGATACTGTACAAGCTGAACATTTCCATTATTTTTTGCAGCGACGAGCAGCAGACCCTTTTTATTATGAATGCCAATCATATTGCGAACATCTCCGTCTATGAATAATCCAGTAGAATCATAAAGAATCGGTGAAAAATTCCCTTTGCCATTCCCCTGGAGAACCAGACCGATGGATGCGTCCAGTGGACCAATCTGTACACGGAAAGGATATAGATTCCCGCTTGTAATAATGTCTCTATTGGCATCACCATTTAAATCAGCAGATACGATGCCGTTTAATGCACTGATCTGCGCATATTTCGGTAATGGTTCAATTGAAAATCCCCGGTTTCCGGTACTCCTAAGAAAAACGGATTGTAGCATTTTTATTTCAACAGTTGAAGAATTTGCCAGTTGTTCTTTTGAAAAAATATCTGAAACGGTAGCCCGGGCATAATCTTCGTAATGCAGAAATTGATTTTGAATTGAAGGAATAGCTTTTGTTATCTCGTCTTTAGAATACCATGGATAATTCTTTCCGCCATTATAATAACAGAGGACTGGATCAACAACTCCTTTATAAAAAAAATCGCCATACAAAATAGTCAGGGGTTCTTGCTGACTGGCATGAAACGGAGTATTCAACCCAGCATTGCCAATTACAAAGTCAGGATTTCCGTCATTATCGAAATCGCCTGCGATGATCCTGCGCCACCATCCATTGGTATTGCTTAAGCCATATTCGGCGGATGCATCTTGTAGCTTACCCCTTCTGTTTTCAAAAATTTTAATGGGCATAAATTGTCCCACAACAATCAGATCAGGCCATCCGTCTTTATTCAAGTCAGTCCAAACCGCATCTGTTACCATGCCCATATTCTTCAACGCCGCGTCCTGTGAAATGGTATCTTTTTCGAAACGAATACTTCCGCGTTTGCTTTTGTTTTTTAAAATCACACTCTCCGGTGCAACAGGGAAACGGCCCGGCGTATACATGCCGCCAACAAACAAATCAGGCAGACCATCCTGATCGATATCAGCAGCACGTGCACAGGAACCGCTAATGGTTTCGTGGGGAAGCGCGTTCAAAACTTCCCTGAAATTTCCTTTACCATCGTTTTCAAAAAATCTGTCCTGATAATTTTCACTGCCCTCAGTGTATTGTGCGCCGCCGCTGACAAGGTAGAGATCGAGGTCGCCATCACCATCCGCATCAAAGAACAATGCGTCAGTATTGTCAATGTCTTTTTTATTGTTCCATGGCTGGCTGGATGATTTCTTAAAACTGCCATCGGTTTTTTGCAGATACAAAACGCTTTCCTGTCCGGAGGTGGCGCCAACAAAAATATCTTCCAGCCCGTCGCGATTCACGTCGGCTTTAGCAATACAGGGTCCGGTTTTGGAAAGTTGAAATGGCAGCAGCGTTGTTGCTTTGAAATCGACAAAAGCTGATGGCTCGTGTTTGTAATCGATGCCTGAAGTTGCAGTGACATCAGTAAACATCTTTTTTTGGTCTGGCTTCAAAGGAATAGACTGCCTAGTTGCTGAACGCTGGTCGATTGTTATCATCGTATCTGCTCTCAGCTGCTCTAACTGTGAACGTTTTCCTCCCGGCCATTCCACAATTAAAGAGCTAATTATACTGTCTTTCCCAAGACCGATATGCATAACCGGATCAACGGATGACTGAAACCCGCGCGTCAGATACTCCTCCTGAATTTGATCAGTCGTTTTTGTTTTAACAAAGACCTTAGCTCCAATACCACTGGTGTTTTTATTTTCTCCAACGAGGCGCAGTCTTAAATAATGCGTGTTTTTATGCTCACTTGCATGGTTCTGATAAATCGTTGCTTCATCGTTTAAATTATTAATTACAATATCAAGATCACCGTCATTGTCAAGATCAGCGTAGGTAGCACCATTACTTACAGAATTTTTTACGATGCCCCAGTCTTTTGTTGCGTCTGTAAAACTGAGATCCCTGTTATTGTGAAAAATGTAGTTATGTAAAACTGGAGTCTTCATCTGGCTAATCTGTTCCCACATCTTTTTCTTGTCCTGCGTTTCATTTTCTGATTTGGAAGAATACATTAACCCGTATTTCACGAAATCAAGATTCGTCATGTCCCGCAATACACCATTTGAAATAAACAAATCCTTCCATCCGTCATTATCAAAATCTGCAAAGAGTGGTGACCAGCTCCAGTCTGTGTTGGAAACGCCGGCCAGCTGCCCGACTTCACTAAAAATTGGCACTCCGTTTTTATCATTGCCATTATTTAACTGTAGCGTGTTACGCATTTGCTGACGGTGATAGCCAAGACTTTGCCTGAGCGTATATTTATCGTAGTTATCTGGCCCTTTTAGGGTCTTCTGACGAAAATTATCTTCAGGTAGCATATCGGGTACAATCACATCAGTCTTCCCATCATTATTATAATCGGCGATATCCGATCCCATGGAAAACTCCGAAATATGCTTTGCTGCAATATTTAATACTTCTTTAAACGTACCGTCGTGATTATTCAGGTAAAGGAAATCCCTTTCGTCGTAGTCATTCGTCACATAAATATCTGGCCAGCCATCATTGTTTATGTCGCTGATAGAAGCACTCAAACCAAAATTCAAACCACTGCCATCAATATGTGCCGAATCACTGACGTCTGTAAAATGTCCGTTGTCATTGCGGTATAATCGGTTGCCGAATTTTGGATGCCTGGTTTTCCGGAGTTTCTCCGAATTAAAAAACGGATTGTAGAACATATCTCCGTGATTAACCATAAACATATCCAGGTCACCGTCATTATCCATGTCGAAAAAACTGACCATGGTAGTAAAAGTACCCGGTGCATCCAGACCGTATTCTTTTGCCGCCTCTCTGAAATGCGGTATGCCATCGACGATACCGGTATTTATATATAATTCATTGGCTCTCTCTGCATCGGTACCGGGGCCGGAATAACAGAGATAAATATCCTGCAGTCCATCGCCGTTCACGTCAACGATCACAGCACCTGTTTTCCATTTATCCCGGCTGCTGAAACCAGTCTGACTGGTAATATCTTCGAATTGTAAATTACCCTTATTTAAATAAATTTTATCGGGACTCATATTGCCTGTAAACAGGATATCCTGCAAACCGTCATTATTCAGATCGCCGATACTAACTCCACCCCCATTGTATAAATATTCATAGGTATCCACGTTGTAGTCTTCATTTTCATGGAGGGTATTGCGAAAGGTAACATGGGAATGTTCGGGTTTAAGCTGGGTAAAGAGTGTGGTTGGCTTTTTTTGATTTTTACAGGATGCCAGGCAAAGCAAACTTAAACAAGAGAAAATAGATAGGGTATTCTGCGATATAGTCATGGCCATTTGCTAATAGACTGGAAAGCTAAACATTTTTCATAAGGCCGGGATAGGCACATAGGCTTTGTTCAAATGTTAAAATAGAGGAGCTTAATGATAATATCTGGAATGGTATTTCACGCGTAAACGGTTTACTTGCAATCAGTTTATATTTGCCTCTTAAGTATAGTAACAAAACTAACAATTATGATCCCAACAAGTCTCCCTATTAGTCAGGGTTTGAAGAAGCCATCCGGGATATTCCGGGTTTTAGCTTTCGCAGGTTTACTGGTTTTCTGTGTTTGTTTTCAGGTAAATGCGGGCGTTTTTCGTCCGGATAGTCATGTAAAAAGCAACGCTGATATCGAGATCAGCGGTAAGGTAATTGACGAGAAAGGAGAGCCGGTTTCGGGTGCTTCTGTCGTAGTGAAAGGTGGCGGAGCAGGAACAAGTACTGATGCAAGGGGTAATTTTAAAATTATGGTCCCAAATCAGCAGTCCGTTTTGGTTATTTCTTCTGTCGGATATTCTATGAAAGAGGTAGAGGTCGGTACTACAGGTTTTGTCAGCGTTGTTTTAGCCAGGAAAGAAAATGTAGCCGATGAAGTGGTGGTGATTGGTTACGGAACCCAAAGAAAAGTCGATGTTACCGGCGCTATATCAACTGTATCGGGTGGAGATGTGAGACAGGGAATTAATCAGGATATCGCCCATGCCCTACAGGGCCGGGCAACTGGTGTCACTGTTATACAAAATTCAGGTGAACCAGGTGCCGGTGTGGAAATCAGAATCAGGGGGGCTGGTTCCTTAAACGATAACAGCCCGCTGTATGTGGTAGATGGAATTGTTACAAGTGGTATATCCGGTCTTAATCCGGCAGATATCGAAAATTTTTCTATACTGAAGGATGCGGCCTCTGCAGCGATCTATGGTGCAAGAGGCGCGAATGGTGTGGTGATTGTTACAACAAAAAAGGGAAGGCGGGGGCAGGCCCAAACTATTTCATTCAATACCAGCCAAGGTGTTCAGCAAGCCTGGAGAATGCCAAAATGGCTGGATGCTCCTCAAATGAACATGATTCATAAGGAGGCTTTGACAAACGATGGTGTTCCGGTCACAGATCCGGCCTGGACTTTTTATAATGACCCGACTAACGACACGACAAGAACGGACTGGTTTAAACAAATTTTTCAAAAGGGATATACTTCCACTTATGATCTCGCGATTCGCGGTGGTTCTGATAAATCCAATTATTCTTTAAGTCTGGGTTACCTTAACAACAATGGTATTGTGGAGGGCACATTTTTCAGACGGTATAATGTACGGTTTAACAGCCAGTATGAAATTCTCAAAAATCTGACTTTTGGTGAAAATATCGGCATCGTCGTCGGAGATCAAAAGACACAGGATATTCGTGGAGACTATACCGGAATTATAAACTCTGCAGCGTTTAATTTCCGTACGACACCGGTTTGGGCAGATAAGGCCAACCAGATTTATGGATCACCATCCGGAGATTTTCCGAATGCAGTTGCAGCAATTAATGGTCACGATAATAGAAATTCAAGCGATAATCTGGGCGGCAATATATACCTGGAGTACAAATTGCTTGGTTTTTTGACTGCAAGATCTGATTTTGGATATAACTGGACTTATGGTAAATCCAAGAACTGGACTTCGATTGAGCAAAATGGTGGACGTGGTCTCAATTCAAACGGTCTGAGTGAAGGATATTCAACCAATGAGGTATGGGTTTGGAATAATACCCTCAGTTTTGATAAAACTTATGGCAAGCATCATATAGCTGCCTTAGCCGGTATATCTGCTGAAAACGGCTCATATACTTCAACAAACCCTCAAAACGCAACCGGTTTCAGTATTCAGGACCCGGCTCTTCGTTTTTATAATAATGCCGGAAGTTTTACCAATGTCACTACGGGGGGGGCCGATGACTATTCGCTTCAATCTTATTTTGGAAGAATTTCCTATGAATATGCCGGTAAGTATATGATTGCAGGTAATATTCGTCGTGATGGTTCATCTAAATTTGCACCGAATTACCGCTGGGGCAATTTCCCTTCTGTTTCTGCGGGTTGGAGAATCTCCAAGGAAAATTTCTTTTCCAGCCTGAGCAATGCTTTTTCTGATTTAAAAATAAGGGCAAGCTGGGGTCAGTTAGGAAATGACAAAATACCCAACTATCAATATTATAGCACAATCACAGGCCAGGATCAGCCCACGCTCGGTGGCAATGCTGCAACTGCTGTAGCACAAAACAGTTTGTCAAATAATACCATTCACTGGGAAACCACAACACAAAAAGATATCGGCGTGGATATGGGCTTTTTACAGAACCGGCTCTCGGTAACTGCGGACTATTACGATAAAAAGACTGATGGAATACTTGTTCAGGTGCCATTGCTAAACTCGTATGGTGTCGGTAATGCTCCTTATCAGAATGCAGGTGTTGTTACAAACAAGGGATATGAATTTACTGTCACCTATAGAAGTCCCGGAACAACAAAGTTTAATTATGAAGTGAGTGCCAACATTGCACATGTCAAAAACAATCTCCAAACGCTGGGGGTTCCAGGGGCAAGCGATATATTAAATTCCAATTATAAAAATTATTATGTTGGAAGAACTTCTGTTGGACTACCGATCGGTAGTTTTTATGTTTTAAAAGCTTTGGGGATTTTCCAGACGCAGGATGAGATTAATAGTTATACCAGCAAGAATGGCACCCTAATTCAGCCAAATGCTGTACCTGGCGATGAGAAATTCTATGATGCCAATGGTGATGGGGTTATAGATGCTAAAGACAGGACATATACAGGGAATAGTTTTCCGGTATACACATATTCATTTAATGCGTCAGCGACATATGGAGGGTTTGATTTCAATATGCTATGGATTGGCAGTCAGGGTAACGAAATTTTTAATGGATTAAGGCAAGGTGGCATGTTTTTGCAGGGTCTGGCTTATAACAATAGTCCCGAAATTCTAAACCGTTGGACACCGGAGAATAAAGGTGGTACAGTTCCGCGGGTGACTTCGACCGACTTGAATAATAACAAGGCATTCAGTACTTTGTATATTGAAGATGGGAGTTTTCTCAGAATGAAATACCTGACATTCGGCTACACATTTAACAGCAACACAGTCGGCCATGTTATTTCAAAACTACGCGTATTTGTCACTTTCCAGAATCTGATCACGATCACTAAATACACCGGGTTTGATCCTGAAATCGGAAGCGATGTTGGTCAAAACAGTTACAACAATATGTTTGGTGTTGATAGAGGCGTTTATCCGCAGGCAAAGTCCTATATTTTAGGTGTTAACTTAAATTTTTAATTTTAGAATCATGAAAAAATATATAGTATACGTAACAATTTTGTTTTTACTGAACTCTTGTTCGAAATTCCTCGATCAGCAACCGCATTCGCTTACGAGTGCAGCTTTCTGGAAAACGGCCGATCAGGCCGAAGCTGCTCTCGCAGGTGCATATAGCCCCCTTCAGCAGGAAGAAGCTTTGGGTGGAGAAGAATGGGCATGCTTGGAAGCGTTTAGTGATATTGGATATGTAAATGATGTTGGTTTTCCGGATTATATTGCTATGACCGAGTTTAGGGCGAACCAGAATGTGGACGGTGATATGTCTTTGCTTGGCTATCAGCAGTATTTTCAGACTATAAAAAGAGCTACCGATGTTCTGGCGAATGTGCCGAATATCGAGATGGATGCAGCGCAGAAAAACAGAATTTTAGGGGAAGCCAATTTTCTTCTGGCTTGGGGTTATTTCTGGGAAGTACACCTTTATGGAGGGGTACCTTTATATGACCCAAACAACCCGGCATCCGCAACTGTACGGGCGACCGCCGCTCAAATATGGACTGTCATTGAAACCAGTCTGACAAATGCCACAACACAGCTTCAATGGAGTCATGATGAAGGTCGTCCTGGATTAGGTGCAGTTTATGGCTTACTGGCAAAGGTCTATGCATACGAATCAAAATGGCCAGAGTCAAAAACAGCTGCTGAAATGGTGATCAATTCCGGCAATCACGGACTGGTTCCCGTATATGCAAATTTGTGGTCAATGGATCATGCTGTGGATAATGCGCTTGAGAATCTTTGGGTATTAGGGGGGCGAATTAATAATGGTGTTTTAACTTCTACTCTTTATTTGCCATTCAATGTCTGGGGAGGCACCCACCCTGAGCCTTCTATTGGTACTGGTTGGAGACTGGTTAGTGCAACTGAAAATTTTTATGATTCCTATGAACCGCAGGATAACAGAAGGCAGGCAACGGTCGCTAAACGAGGCGTGGATGTAGTTTCTTTTGGAGGTTTTACTGATGTCATACAGATACCGGAGAACAGATCACCCGTAGTCTGCACAAAATTTATGCAACCCTATGCAGGGCCAACTATTCTCTACAACCCCGGAATGGATATTCCGGTTTTAAGATATGCTGACGTTTTACTGCTGGACGCAGAGGCTATTATGAATTTAAATGGCGGTGGTCCGACTAATCTGACAGTACCCGTTGCAGCTGCGGCAGCACCCTTTAATCTTGTCCGCGTAAGGGCAGGTCTGCCAGCAATTGCTGCGCCTACATTCAATGACCTGATGTACGAACGAAAAATGGAGCTGGCATTTGAAGGAGGTGACCGTCATTTTGATTTGGTACGTTGGGGCCTTGCAGCCGCAGTTTATAATATCATTCCAGCTGAAGGATCTTATAAACCTGCCCGTACATTTACGGCGCCGAAAAATAATTTGTTGCCTTATGTTCAGAATGAAATTGATGTAAGTAGCGGAACAATTACGCAGAATCCGGGGTATTGATACATGCTTCTCCCGAAATGGGAGTTTAACGTTTTACTTATAACGGGCAGAGGAAATTTAAATATTTCCTCTGCTTTTTTTATGAAGACTGCTCCCGTGTGTTACGAAGATTGTTCCTGTGTATTCAGCTTTCGGTAGCCTTTGAATTCAAGCGGACTTAATTTGGTGATCTTCTTGAACTGGTAATAGAAGTTTGAAAGGCTGTCAAAACCACAAGCATAACCCACCTCTTTTACAGATTTATCCTTGTCATTTATCATCTGGCAGGCCTTGTTGATTCTGAACTCCGTTAAAAAATCCAAATACGTTCTGCCTGTCTGTGATTTAAAATATCTGCAAAAAGACTCTTTGGTCAGGTTGGCAATTTTAGCGACGTCATCAATATTGATACGTTCATCATAGTTCGAATAGGTATAGTCGAGAATAGCGTTAAATCTTTTATCATTTTTGCTTGACTGCAGATACTGTCCGACGTTTGCCAAAACACGATGAGAATTACTATTCGTAAGTATCTTAAATATTTCTAACACATTAATAATCCTGTCCAGGGAAGAAGCGTTAAAACTCTTTTCAATCAACGGGATGATTTGTTCCTTGCCTTTGTCGGTTATACATAAACCCAGCCTTGCTTTTATAAGCAGGGAATGTATTTCCCGGAATTCCGGCAAATTTAGAAATTCATTCCCAAGGAAATTTTCGTAAAAATGAAGAACCAGGGCTTCACGCAAATCCGTTTCTTCAGGATTTTTTTCATCATGTAAAAAAGCGTGCGGAAGATTCTTTCCGATCAATATCAGATCGTTGTGTTTAAATGTTTCAACACTGGTTCCTACTATTCTGGTACCCTTGGATTTTTTGATAAGAATTAACTCGATTTCCGGGTGATAATGCCAGGCATTAGAGAGATTTTCACCGAAGTCAATTTTTACATTTGACCGATATGGCGTATTCCAGCTTAAGCGCTTAAAAGAGGGTTTTGGTTTATTTGCCATAACATCGGTTTGACGGGTTAAAAACAAAGGAAAGACGGAAATCGATTTCCAATTTAACGGTTTTATTTATTCCTGAAAGAAAACAGAGGCTATTATTTCATTATAAGTGCAAAAACGTATCAATCTGCTCATTCTCGCGGTGGCTAAGCTTGTGTTTTCCAGATAGTTATCATGAGTAAGCATTCTTCGAACCACGTCTTTGCAGGTAATTTTCAATCACTTTTCATCTTGAGGTTTCCATTTACCCGCAACAGATATCGGCGAAATTCGAAAAACTTATCGTCGGAAATTCAATAATTATTCGCAATTCATCTTCAAGGACTAAGAACGGGATCCAGATCAAAGATGGTATTGGTCTGACCAACACGGTGGTAATTCTTTTGACCTTATTTTGGAAGATGAACTCCCATGATGATCAGGATATTTGCAAACCGCCTGGTATCACCTGTCGATATAGCCAGACAGGTTTCAAACGAGGATGTCTGCTTGTAAAATTCCTGTCGGGATAATCTCTCAAGAACTATTTTATCTCCCAGTATCTCATTATATACACGATGTATAGGCTCATCAATTCCGGCAGGTGTGGCCATGACTTTTGCGGATTCTGTCGGCAGATAGGGATGAATCACTTTTAGCACGTCTGTCACACTTAATACACCCGGTGCAAGATTCAGAAAAACCTTCTTACACGTTATCGGTGTTTGAGTAGAAACCGGAAAATTACTGTCCGCTATCAATATCTTGGACCCGTGACCATTGCTGGCCAGTGCGTAAAGTATGTCAGGATGTAATAAAGTTGATTTTAACATATAGGATTACCCATTTAGCTCGCATTAGCTGTGCGAGCAAGAACTATGATTGACAAAATCGAAGATAGATTTTTTCCCTGACCCTCCCTTTTATTTTTGCGGAGGGATCAGGGAAAAAATTATTTTGATGTAAGTTTTTCACGCAGTACTTCATAAGGTGTTTTTCCATTCAGCGCTGTATTTGGGCGATGACAGTTGTAGAAGATTTCCCATTGCCGCAGCTTCTTGCCAATATCAATGTCACCGGTATATTCCAATAGCCGATAGAACTCGCGCTGATCAGGAAGATGCGATCGCTCAACTTTCCCGTTTAAATGAGGGCTGGTATTTTTGATATAAACATGTCTCATTCCCAGGTCCTCAAAATGCCAGTGGAACGGAGCCTGAGATTCATGGCCGTTATCGGATTGGATGGTATGAATTCGGAAAGGAAATTCATTGCGAATGTAGTCTATGAAGTCAATGGCACACTTTTAATTGTGCCCAGTGTAAATCCGCAGCGCCCTTGCTCTGGAGGCGTCATCGATGGCAGTATATTGATAGCGTTTCGGGCGCTTTCCCGCCTTATCTGTAAAAAACAGAAACTTGACGTCAAACCTGGATCCTATGGCCCGGAACCTGCTTCTCATAGCGTTTAATTGCTCCATAGATCGCTTGCGCCGGTTTTGAGGCAGGAGGTTAAGGCCATTGCGCCTAAGCACGCACCAGACACCGGCTGGGGAGACCTTGATATCGTGATACCTCTTCAAATACCAGGAGATCCGCAGTTGGCCCAGGTAATACGTCCTTCGAAGGTGAAGAATCTTTTCTTCTATGTCTGCGGCAATCCTCAGCTTGGGATTCTGAGGACATGGCTTGCTATTGATAAGGGCTGGTTCCCCTCTGGCTTCATAGTCCCTTTTCCATTTGTAATAAGTCACTCTGGATACAGCAAAGAAACGGCAGGCCAGGGAGACATTGCCGGATTCCTTCACATAATCAAGCACCTTTAGCTTGCGGCGAATGTCAGCTTGCGCCTTGGTGGTCATGCTCATAAATCGGAGTTTAATCAACAAGATAAAAACTGTCAATCAAAGTCTCGATTTCCACAGGTTATACGTCCACCAAGCCATTCCGAATGGCATACATGACCAGTCCGACGCGGGACTTAACCTTCAGTTTTTCAAAGAGGTTGTTGCGGTATTCATCTACCGTTCGGGGGCTCACGTACATTTTTGCCGCAATGTCTTTATAGGTAATCTCCGAACAGATGAGCCGGAGAAAGTCTTTTTCCCTTTGCGTTAAAGGCTCGGCTTCTTCGGGCCGCTCAGCATCTTTATGCAAGCCGCTGATGATTTTACCGGAAATATAATCCGAGAGATAAAAGTTTTTTTTCACCACGGCATCCAGGGCATTTTTTAATTCATCCGGATCTATGTTTTTGAGAATATAGCCCTTGGCGCCCAGCCGCAGCATTTTGATGATGGTTTTCTCATCGCTGAACATGGAAAGCGCGAGGATCTTGATTTTTGGATAATTCTTGTTTAACCAGGCCGCTGTTTCAAATCCGTCCATTTCGGGCATATTCACATCCAGCAATACCAGGTCGGGAACAATGTGCTGGGCGATCTTGTTTTTGATTTCTTTTCCGTTGTCCGCCTCAAATAAAACGGCATAATCTTCAAAAGAACCGATCAGTTTTCCCAGTGCCTTTCGCAGCAGGGTATGATCATCTGCAATTGCCACCTGGATCTGTTTTGTAACTGGAGACATAATGCTGCCTAAGATAGTTGATTCAAAGCTAACACCACCGATATAGTGGTTCCTTTTCCCGGCTCACTTAATATGGTCATGTTCGCGCCGATCATTTTGGCCCTGTTTCTCATACTTTTCAGCCCCAGCCCGCTGGATCCTTCGGTAGACTCCTTTTTCTGCTGCATGTTAAACCCGACGCCGTTGTCATGAATGCTCAGTGCAAATGTATAATCAACGGAGTAAATTATTGACACTTTTACCTGAGTGGCCTTGGAATGCTTGAGAATATTATTCATCATCTCCTGGTACATCCGGAAAAGAAAAATGGATTTTTGTTCCGGAAAATGAAATTCATCGCCTTCCACTTCATACTCAATTTCCATCAGTCCGGTTTTCCGGATAGAGGCTATATCAAAATTAATGGCTTCCTGCAGACCGATATCAGAAATCCGGTCCGTATGCAGGCTTTTTGTAAGATCGGACATTTCCCGGATCACCTTGTGGAGCATTTCCTTGGAATTCTGGACGCCCTCAAAAGCGGGATGGTCTTTTTCAATCGGCGCAATGGACATCCAGAGCTTGATTACTGAAAGGGTCTGACCGATATTGTCATGCAATTCCTGGGCGATGCTCTTAAGCGTGGTTTCCTGGATCTCCAGTTGGGACCGCAGTACTTCCTGCTCGTATTCTTCTTTCATCCTCACCATTTCCTGTTCCTGCTTCTGGCGTTTCCTCTGATAAAGAAAAAACATCGCCAGAATAAAACCCACCAGCAAAAGCGCCAGCAGGGTGCCCATAAGGATTACAAAGTAGATTTCCTGATTCTGATCCTGCATAGGAAAGCGATGGTGAATAATGAATAAGATAATATATTAATAATCGTGATGATGGTCATTAGATTCGCGATGATAATTTTTGGAGCGGTGTTCATAAAATTCACCAGTCCCCAGAATGGGAATGTACAGACGTACGCAAAGAGAATGGCCGTGCAAATCCAGAATGAGGGCACATTTTTTAGGTTGGCTGCTTTAGGAAGCTGAAATAACTCTACAAAATAAATGATACATAAAATGACGATAACAATGCAGCCAACTGCATATGTGTCGGAATTAAAAGCTGTTCCTATACCGGAATAAAAAACATTAAAAACAGCGATCAGCGGGTAAATGATCAAGATAAAAAGAATTATGCGCTTAATTCGTTTATTCTGAATGATTTCCCTCAGAATAAATAAATAAAATATGAATTCAAAAATAGAATAACAGTTGTACAATAAGGCGTTGTGGATACCATTCCGGCTCATGTAGTTCCCAAATTGTTGCACCAAAATGGTAACTAACAAATAAAAGGGGCACAATCGCAGAAATAACGGTGAGCGCCTTTGAAAGAAAGCGGTTATACTAGCACCAAAACATACCAATAAAAAAAACAGACTAGCAGAATCCAGCATAGATAAAGTTAGCATTAGTTAATACCAATAAAAAAACCTCCTAAAGGAGGTTTTTATTGTGTAAAACAAATTTGATTTTAAACTATCTCTATTCCTTTCGCGCCCTTATCGATAATGGCTATACCGAGATCATTATCACCGAATTTGCCACATGCTGGCGGACAGATATTGGCCATGTTGAAACCGAGAATAGTATTGTTACCGTTTTTCGTGATGTAAACATCTTTATTTACGGTAGTACCCATTTTTGTTGTTTTGGATTTGGTAGCAACCATCACCAGGCTCTGTCGTCCTGCATATTCAGGTTTTTCAGGAAAATCAGCCGGGTAAGCCATAAAATAGAACTTAACACCATCTGCGCCGTGTTGTTTAATGTTGGCTAAAAATCCTTCGACGTCCTCAACACTATACCAGGCACTTAAAGAATCTTCTTTTCCGATGCGTTCAGAATTGTGAACCCATCTTTCTTTTTTGTACTCTCTCAAAACGGTGTCTACGAATTCGGTGTTGACATACTTGCCAACTTTTACTGATTTTTTTTCTTTTGTGATCATTAGTTTGAAGTTTTCAGGAATTAATAAAATAAATTATTACCCCCTAAAAATATCGAAGTAGATATACTAATAGATCCTACAAAGAAATGTTATTCAATGAATTATAAATTAATAATATTCGTAAGATATAGATTGTCAGCCAGTCCCGTTTAAACACCGGCAAAAATACCGTGTTTTAACGGGGGTAAATACCGTGAAAACACCGGTCAGTATACCCGTAAAAAAGTTTGGGATTACTGCGGGTTTACGCAGCAAAATAGCTTGTTTCGCAAAATGGAAGAATTTATCCAGGGAAAGGCAGGAAGCAATTTTGTTCATTTTGTACTGAAGATTCCTGAAAACTGTAATCTGAAATTTTATCCCCTGACAAGTTACTGGATTAAACAGTTTTTTCCTATAGTAGGAACCACTTAGGGGTTTCCCCGGGTGCATTTTCCTGCGGCTAAAAAAGATCATGAAAAGCCCGTTTTATTCCCAGATTTGGAAAGAAGCGCCATTTATTCGCCTGCTTATTCCGATGGTACTTGGAATTGTACTACAATATTTTTTGCCAATTTCCAAATCCTTCAACGGTCCGATCATGATTTTCTGCTGTTTGGGTCTCGGTTTTTCACTTTTTATTCCGGCTTTTACCTTCTTCGGCTGGAACTGGACGATGGGCATTTTGATCTTGGTAGCCTGTCTATGTCTGGGAAGGCTATTGGTGATTTGCCACCAGGATTTAGCCGTTCCGGCTTCCCTTTCCCCGCCGGCCCGGGAAAAATATTCCCTGATCGCCAGGCTGGAAAATGATCCCGTAAAAAAAACACGAGTGTTTAAATGCCTCGCGACGGTTCAATATTGCTGTCGGTATCAGGATTGTTTCAGAGAAAAAGAAAAAATTTTTATCTATTTCCACGAAGGCCAGCTGACGGAAAGTATCCGGACCGGCACCCTGATTATTTTCAGCAAACCGGTTTTACCCATTGAAAATACCGCTGCACTTGCCGGATTTGATTATGCTGCTTACTGCCGCCTCAAACACATTTATGGGCAAGTCTTTCTGCAAGCTGATGATTATCAGCTTCTGGGCGAAGAAAAGGAGAAACTTTTCAGCGCCTGCTTAAGTTCCTGGAGAAAAAGAATCCTGCGGATTATAAGACAATTTATTCCCGGAAAAGAAGAGAACGGCCTGATGGAGGCCCTGATGATCGGATACACAGATGATCTTGATCGGGACCTGGTTCAGTCATACGCCAATACGGGCGTGGTGCACATTATTGCGATTTCCGGGCTTCATCTGGCGTTGATCTATCATATCCTGCAGCTCTTACTGCAAAAAATAAAAGACCGGTGGTTGGGAAGATGGCTCAAACTGATCATTTTGCTGGGTTCATTGTGGATATTCAGTCTGGTTTCCGGCGCGTCGCCCTCTGTTATCCGCTCAGCGGTTATGTTCAGCATCCTTCTTTTGGCCAGGAACCTTTCCCGGGAGTCCATGATGTACAATTCGCTGGCATCGTCTGCTTTTCTACTGCTTTGTTTCGATCCCTTCTGGCTTTGGGATACCGGATTTCAACTGAGTTATTCGGCCGTGCTCAGCCTGATTATTTTTTTAAGGCCTATCCAGGGGCTCCTGACCATTCGAAACAAACTGCTGGGCGGCCTTTGGAACTCGGCATCCGTTAGCCTTTCAGCCCAGATACTCACCACCCCCGTCAGCATGTATTATTTTCACCGGTTCCCCAATTACTTTTTATTCAGCAATCTGCTGGCCGTCCCGTTGTCCAGTTGCCTCCTGGTTGGAGGTATCCTCCTTTGCCTGTTGTCCTTTGCTCCGGTCATTGCCCATGTTCTTGGCCACATCCTGGAAAAAGGAACCGGATGCCTGAACGGGTTTGTGCAGTATACCGCCCATCTTCCCGGCGCCGTTACGGACCGGCTTTCCGTTAATCTCTTCCAGGTATTTTTATTGTATATCATGATCTGGTGCCTGTACCGCTTCTTCAGACTTTCAAAGTGATCCTGGCAACCACAGCTCAGGTCTGGCCGGGAACACCTGAACCAGTTCCTTCTTCCTTTGTGAAGAAAACCATTTGCCGTAAATTTGCGGCTTCCGGATTTCCCTTGATGATCCTTTCGCTGGAAACCAATCAGACGATATGACCAAAAAAATTCAATCAGCGCTCATTTCTGTTTTTTATAAGGACGGTCTCGAACCCATTGTGAGGGAACTGCATGCCCTGGGTATCCGGCTGATCTCTACGGGCGGTACCCGCAGCTTCATCGATGGACTGCAGATCCCCAGCACGCCCGTTGAGGACCTGACCCACTACCCGTCAATTCTTGGAGGCAGGGTTAAAACCCTCCATCCTTCCATATTTGGGGGCATTCTGGGCAGAAGGGAAGATGAACAGGATCTGAAAGAGATGAAAGAATTTCAGATTCCGGAGATTGATCTGGTGATCGTGGATCTCTATCCCTTTCAGGAAACCGTTGCAAATACCAAAGAGGAAAAATCGATTATTGAAAAAATAGATATTGGCGGACCTTCCATGATCCGGGCAGCAGCAAAAAATTTCAGGCACACCGCCGTGATTGCACATAAAAAAGATTATGCATACCTGGAGAATTTGCTGCGCGAACAAAAAGGGGAAACCACCCTGGAACAAAGAAAGGAACTGGCCGCGCGTGCATTTGATGTAGTTGCCGGATACGATCTGGCCATTCATGATTATTTCAATCCGGGGAAACCGGTTTCTTCTTCCAGCCCGTCCGTGCCCCTCCGATATGGAGAGAATCCCCATCAGCAGGCATTTTTTGAAGGTGACTGGAACCGCATTTTCAAACAACTTCACGGTAAGGAAATCTCTTACAATAACCTCGTGGACATTGATGCGGCCATCCAGTTGATCCGTGAATTTGACGGCAAAACCGTATTCGCGGTAATCAAACATACCAATGTTTGCGGCCTAGCCCTGCGTCAGCATACAAAAGACGCCTGGACGGCCGCCCTGGCAGGCGATCCGGAAAGTGCTTTTGGCGGCGTACTGGTTTGTAATAATGAAATTGACCCGTCAACAGCAGAAGCCATCCATGATTTGTTTTTTGAAGTGCTGATCGCTCCCTCATTTTCGGAACAGGCACTGAGCCTGTTAAAATCCAAAAAGAACAGGATTCTGCTTCAGTTATTTCCCGGTTCACCCACAAATCAGCCAATCCGCAAATCATTGTTGAATGGCATCCTGGTGCAGGATCGCGATCTGGGGAACTTTCTGAAATGGGAAGAAGTTGGCGGAAGACCAAGCACGGAAGAAGAAAAAGCAGATCTTATTTTCGCCAATCTGGTGTGCAAGCATTTAAAATCAAATGCCATTGCCCTGGTCAGGAACAAACAACTCATTGGAAAAGGTTGTGGTCAAACGAGCCGCGTTGATGCACTCCGGCAGGCCATTGAAAAAGCAGGACAATTTAAATTTGACTTAAAGGGAGCCTCACTGGCTTCCGATGCATTTTTTCCATTTGACGACTGTGTTCGTATGGCGGCGGCGGCAGGCATCTCTTCTTTTATACAACCCGGTGGTTCTGTACGCGACAAGGATTCCATTGCATTTTGCAAACAGGAAAATCTGGCGATGGTAATGACCGGGATGCGGCATTTCAAACATTGATCCAGTTACATATCCCAATAGATCTCGTCTCTTAAAAAGACTTCGTATACTTCTTTCCATCCCGCAAAGGGGGGATCCGGACCGAAGAACTGATTGTGCCAAATGGTGATCATCAGCCCGTTCAGTTGTTTTATTTTCCGATAGTAATGCATCAGTTCCAGAAAGGCTTGCTGCGGTGTTAATTTGCCTTCATAAAAAGCATTCGAATCCATGAAACAAAATGGGTACAGTTTCAGCCCGGTTTGCTTTTCCTCTTCCAGATCGTACCAGTAAAAGGAAGACGCGATGGAAGCCCTGAACCCATTGGCACCTCCGTATCCCATAGAAAAATCCTTTACAATGCCCGCCCCGATCAGGTTGCGGTAGGTCTGGGGCAGAACCATCCGGATATAATGCTGACGGCTGTATTTAACCGGCGCGCCGGTGATGGTTCCCAGGTATTCTATTTCTTTCTTCAGCACCTGTTCATCATCCCCGCTCTGCCAGGAAGGATGAATGCCCACGGTATATCCTTTTGCATGGTAAGATACCAGCGACCGCATGGCGCCCCGTTCCGGAGAAATATTTTTATCCACTCCTTTTTGTTTCCGCGCGAGCAGAAAAAAATAATAGGCCCGGGTCCGGCAATACAGGTGCAGGGAATCCAGCCATTCGTAATTGTCGAACGGATCCTTCTTTTTTTGGAACAAAACATCCCAACGGTTAAACAATCCTTTCCAGTCCCCTTTTATGAGTGACCGTACAAGACCGCCGGCATTGCGGACAAATCCTTTGTACTTATAGGCAAAGGCCATGTCGATATCATAACTGGGTAAAAATCTGAAATCCCTGATCCGGAAAAGGAGTTCCGGAAATTTTTGATGCAAAATTTTTTTAAACCCTTCCAGCCAGACATTAACGAGGGGATAATCCAGGAATTTTTCCCGGAAGGCAATCGAAGCCTGGTAGGGAAATCTTCCGTACGGGTCCGGATCAAACGGGAGATACTCTTCATAACGGCTCAGGAGGTAAAAGCTTGCAGCAAACAGATCGAATGGGTAATCGCCCCCGGTTGCGAAAAATGCCGGCTGATCCATAAAAGAAAAGCAGTTGATCTCCTGTTCCCGGATGCCCTGCTCAAAAAGCAGCGGATGCGGGTGGATAGAAAACTCTCCCGGATACAGGCGTTCGGAATCATAGTTGATCCTGGGTCCGGTTTCTGCGAGAAATGTTTTTTTATCGGTCGTATGCCGGAGTGGCTCACAGAAGATCTCATTTCCCAGCAACCCGATGATGTAAGATAGCCGCTGGCTGGTATTTTCGCTATAGAGCAGCATGGTTATCCATTCTTTCTTTCCAGCGTTCATTGAAGGTCTTATCCGGAAACAACAGGTCCGCCCTTTGTCGGGTCCATCCTTTAAACAACCTGTTGATCACCCAGTTCTTCAATTTATAATTGCCCATATTCATCCATTTGCGGTGCAGACTGGCCTGTTTCCATCCGCGCCAGGCAATTTTTTCCATCCAGGTCGTATCGCCTTCCTGCACCGCCTCATGGCGGTTCTCCAGCAATATTTCATGCAGGTTGATCTTCACGGGGCAAACAGCAGTACAATTGCCGCAAAGGGAAGATGCATAACTCAGGTGGTTCCATTCCTTCATTCCGTTGAGGTGCGGGGTGATGACCGCTCCGATTGGTCCGCTGTATGTGGAACCATAAGCATGACCGCCAATGTTTTTATATACGGGGCAGGCATTCAGGCAGGCCCCGCAACGTATACAATACAGGCTTTCCCGCACTTTAACATTGGACAGTAAATTGGTCCGGCCATTGTCCAGCAGGATAACATACATGTCTTCCGGACCATCGTATTCGCCGTTTTGTTTCGGGCCGGAAATGATGCTGTTGTAAGTGGTCACCCGCTGACCCGTGCCGAAAGTGGATAACAGGGGCCAGAAAAGCGCCAGGTCTGTTAAAGATGGAATTACCTTTTCGATTCCGGCAATTACAATATGGGTATTGGGAAGAGAACAACTCAGCCTGGCGTTACCTTCATTTTCGCTGATGGCAATACTCCCTGTTTCTGCAATAATAAAATTGGCCCCGGTTATGCCTATGGATGCTTCGAGATATTTTGAACGCAGTTTGTCCCGCGCCACCAGCGTCAGCTCCTGGGGGGAAAGTCCGGGCGCCACATGCAGTTTTTCATGGAAAAGCCGGGCGACGTCTTCCTTGCTTTTGTGCATCGCCGGTGTTACAATATGATAGGGCGGTTCGTTGTCAAGCTGCTGGATATATTCTCCCAGATCCGTTTCCACACTTTCAATGCCCTGCTTTTCCAAAAAATCATTGAGGTGAATTTCTTCAGTCACCATGCTTTTGCTTTTCACGATGGTCCTGCATTGTTTCTCCTGGCAGATGAGCAAAATTTCCCGGAGCGCCGTTTCCGCGTCCTCGGCCCAGATCACTTTACCGCCCTTATTGCTGAAGGCCTCCTCAAAACGTTCAAGCTGCTGGTCCAGGGTTTCTACCGCTCGCCATTTGATATTTTTAGCCCTTTCCCTAGCGAGGTTCACGTTGTCAAATTGCTGTTTCCCCTGGGGTACAGCCGCATTGTATCGGCCAATATTAAAATTGATCTTTTTGCGGTGATCCATGTCCCCCGCCTTAATCCGGCTCTTTTCTAAAAACGATGCAGCTTTGTCTGGTTTACCCATGTAATGAAGGTAATAAATAAGGACGATGGAAGCGCAGGGCTATTCGCTGGTCCTGCCTGTAAGGGTCTTGAGGCTGTCCATTCCTCCGGTCACCCGGCATTTGAAAATAATCCTGACGGTGTACACATACGGGTCATCGCCATCGTGGTCGTTTTTCTTATAAAATTTCTTATACGTGGCCCGGTATTCGCCAATGATCACTTCATCAGCGGTAAAACTTGGGGACCGGTATAACCTGAGTGATTGTGTTTCAGGTTTTGCCAGAATACTTTCGAGATAAGTCGTATCCAGTTCGGATTGCTTATACACCGGTTGGTTCTTCGTATTTGCGTGGAGGGAACTGGTAAATTTATGACCGTAAATTTTTATACCAACGCCCACCCCCACAGCAGATCCCAGGCCGCTGTTAAGCAATAAGGTGTCGTCGTATTTAAAGCAAAGACAACCGGCCGGGAAAAAATCATTTGGGATATTCCTGGGCGGCTTCACCAGCACCCCGTTGCGGTATAAATAAAAGTCGGCTATATTGTTTTCCAGACCGGCTTTCTTCTTGTTGTGAAATAATTTTTTGGAATTTACGGAATATGGATAACCGGGCAGAACACGGTATGACTTCCAGGCATCAGGAGTCTGGGCCCGAGCAGATAAAACGAATGACAAACAAACGATGGGTAAAACAACTGCAGGGAAAATACGCATATACAAGGTCAGGCTTTATCCTTTTTAAGATGGTTGGCAGATGCTTCGAGGGTTAAATAAAAATCAATCCCATATTTCCGGATCAGGGCGTCCTTTATAAATTCATACACCGGTACTTTCAGCTTCTTTCCCAATTTACATGCCGCTTTGCACAGGTCCTCCCGTGGTTCATAATTTACGTATTCCAGGCTCTGCCGTTTGCTTCGGGTTATTTTTACCGGAAAGAGGTGACAACTGATGGGTTTCTTCCAGGAAATCCGGTTGTCCAGATAGGCCTGTTCTATTCCGCATTTGATTACACCCTGTTTATCCCTGATACCATAGGCGCATATTCGTCCGCCGACCGTTGGCGTTACCCATCCGAATTCCTGGTCGTAAGCAAAGAGGCCTTCCTGTTCAAGCACTTTTATCCCCTCGGGTGAAAGGTAAGGTTTTACCGACTGGTAAATATCCCGCAGCGTTTGCAGTTCTTCCTTTTCCAGCGGGGCGCCTGAATCTCCATCTTCGCAACAGCCTCCCTTACAGTAATTGAGATCACAGACAAACTGCTCAGCCGTTACCTGATCGCTGACTAATTTATTATCTATCGCTATCAATGAAAAAATTTGATGATCCGCACAAAGTTAGGAGAAAAAGGGGGTTGAATGATCCTTACCTGCCCTGGTCTTTCCACTGCAGGGTATTGATGATGTGGTTCATGTCTTTTTGAAGGAACTGGTTCACCATGTTAAGGGAATCCTCGTTGGGGGTAGTATCGAAATACAGGGCGCCACGCAGAAAATGTTTAACAGAATCACTAACAAAAAACTGGCTCGCTGTTGCCGCATTTCCGCCCACATGGAAAAAAATCCCGTGCACGCCCAGCGGGGTGCTGATCAGCGAGTCTTCGATGGATGTGGCCTTGTAGGTGTTCTTATAGGTCATCTTGTACGCGTCTTCCCTCAGTTTCACGAAATTATTTCCTTCCACTTTCTTATAACTGATGTATATGCGGGCATGGAAACGGGGGAAATCAATATTGATCCAGTAAGGGTTTTCCGGCCTGTCCCCAAAAAAAGAAGTATCGCGAACGATCTCGCCGTATACCGGGTAATCAAAAGAATATGGGAAATCGGGGCGGTTGAACGACTGGTATTCATGTTTGGGAAAATCGATCCGGAAATAACCACGCGGTTTGGGTGTGTAGACGCTGTTGCAGGCGATCACGACCGTCAGCAGCATAAAAAGAGTAAGCAGGCCGGATGTCTTGTACAATCGGAGAGGGTT
Organism: Chitinophagaceae bacterium; assembly: GCA_041691395.1. Taxonomy (GTDB): domain Bacteria; phylum Bacteroidota; class Bacteroidia; order Chitinophagales; family Chitinophagaceae; genus Puia. The sequence continues at coordinate 106,119 of JBEPUT010000001.1, read as the reverse complement.
TTTATTAATTTATGCTCACTTTAACTTTTTTTATGCGACTGCTGTCTGCTTCCAGTACGGTGAATTGAAAATCTCCGCAGTTGATCACATCGTTCACTTTGGGAATTTCCCGGGCCAGTTCCAGGATCAGTCCGGCCAGCGAATCAGAATCCCCCTTCACCTGGTCAAATGTATCCACGGGAAGGTTCATGGCCTTGCAAACGTCATTCATCATGGTTCTTCCTTCGAATACAAAAGATCCATCCTCCTGTTTCGTGGAAGATCCTTCATCCTCATCAAATTCATCTTTGATATCCCCGATCACTTCTTCCATGATATCCTCCAGGGTAACAATCCCGCTGGTTCCACCGAATTCGTCCACTACAATCGCAAAATGAATGCGGTCAGTCTGGAAATCCTGCATCAGGTCCTTGATCATTTTATGTTCGTGAACAAAATAAGGGGCACGGATAACCGAATGCCAGTCGAATGTATCCGGTTCATTCAGATAAGGGATCAGGTCCTTGGTGTGTACCATACCGGATATTTCGTCCAGACTCCGGTTATACACCGGAAGCCGGGAGTAGTGTAATTCTTCCACTTTCAATTTTAATTCGCCGAAATTCAGTCCCGCTTCCACACCATTTACGTCCAGCCTGGTTTTCATGATCTGCTTAACCGTGATCTGACCAAATTTGATAATTCCTTTCAGGATGGTTTTTTCTTCTTCGGTGGTATCGTTGTCAATAGCATGATCCAGTTGTTCGAGACTGTTTGCTGCGGAGCGCCGACTGCCGAATAACCGTTCGAGTTTTTCTGATTGGTAGGCCAGCAGGATCCCCAGCCGCTTAAAGAGCAGGTGGATCACTTCGGTTACACCCGATGTATAAAAAGCAAATTGCAGGGTATTTTGACTGGCCCATACTTTCGGCATTACTTCTCCGAACAGGATGAGCACAAAACTCACCATGAACACTTTGATGAGAAACTCAAGAAACCAGTAATCCTGTTTAAAAGGAATTACCTGATCGATCAGAAAATTAGACAGAATGATGATGCCGATATTCAGCAGGATATTGGCGATCAGCAGGGAAGCCAGCAGGGCCTTTGGCTCTTCCAGCAAATTGACAATCCTTCTCCAGGAACTATCCTGTTTTGTTTTCAGTATGTTGATTTCCTTATCGCTCAGCGAAAAAAAAGCGATGCGGGAGCCGGACACGATAAAAGACATGACCAGAAAAAAAAGAATGAGAATAACCAGAATCGTGGTGGCCTGAACATTGATGATCAGGAGAAAATCAGTTGGTCCGCTGGCCGTTGACATGTTAAAAGGGTGATCCAAAATAGTCCGGTTTCATTTAAATTCCTGTCCCGCCGCGAAGCCTGCAAGCACGGCCCGGGTTTATTCAGGATGGTAAATTTATACAAAATCTGCGGCTATTCTGTTTCAATACGGTAAATCGGGGGAAGGTTCTCCAAGCAGGGATGAATCGGGACCGTTCATTCCTTCCAATCCTTCGTTTGGCGGATGCGGGGCATGACTGGCTTCGGCCCGTTTATCGAGCATAATCAGATTATCTCCAACTACTTCTGTAGCAAATTTTTTATTTCCTTCCTTATCCTCCCAACTGCGCGTGCGCAATCTTCCTTCAATATACACCAGGCTCCCCTTGTGCAGATATTTATTGGCCAGTTCGGCTAGTCCCCTCCAAAGCACAACCGTGTGCCATTCAGTTTGTGAAATCAGCTTGCCGGCCCTGTCTTTGAAAGTTTCCGTAGTGGCCAGGGAAAATTTAGCGACCCCGATATTTCCCTCCAGATATTGAACATCAGGATCCTTTCCCAAATTACCAATGAGCATTACCCTGTTTACACCTCTCATAACCTGATTATTTAAATTTTCGGAAAATAACCATCAAAAGGTTTACCAGAGTTCAATATGGGTCCATATTTTTCAGGTAGTTGCTGATGAGCACGGGAAATGGATACCGTTTCAACCGGTTTGACGGAACGGGTTGATAACCTTCCAGCTGTTTGGGTTGTTTATCCAGTCTGATATGTATGAACCGGGCGTATATCATTTGGTGGGTAAGGATTTGTTTCATTACAGGTGAAAAATAGACCACGCGAAATCGCTTACCAAAGTGCCGCCGAATGAATTCCGATCGTTCAACCTGCTGCTGAGGCAATAATTTCCCAGCTTCCCATAATATGAATTCATACAGGTTTTCCCAGATGTCCTTTTCCAGGCGTTTCCTGATCCAGTATTTTCCGTCTCCCGCATCCGCAATAAAATAATAAAACCACCGGATTTTCCTGGCCGCGGCTTTTGCCTTTACGGGAAGCATATCCACCCAGTGATGTTGGAAGGCCTGGCAGTTTCTGGCCTGAACACAATCAGCGCACAGGGGATTGCGGGGTTTGCATATTACGGCTCCGAAATCCATGATGGCCTGGTTGTATGTTCCGGGATCTTTTTTATCCAGTAAAGATTGGGCGAGCATCTGATAAAGTCTTTTTCCTGCCACTGCATTCAGGGTTGTGCTGATGCCGAAATATCTCGCCAGCACACGCATTACGTTTCCATCGACTACCGCATAAGGAAGCCCAAAGGCAAAGGAGGATATGGCCGATGCCGTATAGTGGCCGATGCCGGGAAGTTCCAAAATGTTTTCATAAACATCGGGAAAGCGACCCAGATGGACTTTATTGATTTTTTTTGCTGCAGCGATGAGGTTTCTGCATCGATTGTAATAGCCCAGGCCTTCCCATAATTTAAAGATTTCCTTTTCTCCGGCTTTTGCCAGTGATTCCACCGTTGGATGGGCAGCAATAAATTTCTCATAGTAGGCCCATCCCTGCTCCACACGTGTTTGCTGAAGAATGATCTCACTCAGCCAGATGCGGTAAGGATCCTTTTCTCCTTTCCAGGGCATCTTCCGGTTATTTCCGGTGGCATTCCACTGCAGCAACTTTTGACTGAAACCGGATGAAATCATGTGTTTATAAAAATGGTCAAATAAGGTATAATACTGAATATCAACTGATTATAATTTCCTGAAATGCAGGCATTTAGCAAACATCCATTAAAAATATAAGTTGTTCAACAGAAATAGATTGCGGATTAATTTTTTTGTTATATATTTAAAATCAGAAACTTATAAAACAATTGAGCCATGAGAAAGGCAGACCTCGTTAATCAAATTTCGGATAAAACAGGTATACCTAAGGTAGACGTTCTGGTTACGCTGGAAACCATGTTTAAGGAAGTTAAAGACACGCTCGCCAGAGGAGAGAACATTTACATACGCGGGTTTGGAAGTTTTATCACCAAAAAGCGGGCGGCAAAGATTGGCCGGAATATTAAAAAGAATATTGCAGTGCATATTCCTGAACACTTTATCCCTTCTTTCAAACCGGCAAAGGAATTTGTTGCCGAGGTGAAAAAATTACAATTCATCAAGGAAAATCAGCCAAACGCTGATGAAGAGATGTAATTTCGCAGGATAAAATCCCAAAGTGAAGAAACAGCAATTCGCGGTAGCCGGAGGAGGAATACTGATTCTGGTTATATTTTATTTTATTGGCAATACCGTTCCACCCCTTAGCAAAGCGGAAGCAGCTACCGGTTCCCAAGGATCTGCTAAAACGCTTGATATCAAGGCCATTTTGGAAGTAAGCAAATCCAAGCTCAGTCCTTTACAACAGGAACGGGTGAACCGGCTGGAGCATGCTGTGGTGCGCGGGGATGTTAAAAATCAGCAGATAGCAGCGTATCAGCAACTGGCTGCTTTTTGGAAGGATTCAGTTCAAAATGCATTTCTCCCATCAGTTTATTATCTGGAAGAAGCAGCAAAATTGGAAAATTCTGAAAAAAGTCTCACTTTTGCAGCCCAATTATTTTTGAGCAACCTGCGCGGGCAGGATAATCCGGAACTGAAAAGCTGGATGGCCGATCAGAGCCGGGATCTTTTTGAAAGGGCTGAAAAGCTGAACCCCGCGAATGATTCAACAGTAATCGGGCTTGGAGCAACATATATTTTTGGGAGTACGGGGCAGGAGCCGGCCAATGTGATGAAAGGTATCCAGAAGATCCTTGAAGTGACCCGCAGGGATTCGACGAACATGTATGCCCAGCTTATGCTTGGCCTGGGCGGCCTAGAATCCGGGCAGTATGATAAGGCCATTCCCCGTTTGCTGAAAGTAGCCTATCAGGAACCTGGAAATCTGGAAGCGATATTGAGTCTGGGAGAGGCTTATGAAAGGACCGGCGATAAGGCATCCGCAAAAAAATGGTATGCATCCGCAAAAAAGCAGACGAGAAATCCTGACCTGGTCAATGCGATCAGCGAAAGACTGGAGTCATTAAAATAAGCGCTCAAAGGAGCAGAGACAAAATATTCGTTAACTAAAAAAGCATTCATCAATGCCTTGTGGTAAAAAAAGGAAGCGGCATAAAATTGCAACCCATAAAAGAAAGAAAAGATTGCGTAAGAACCGTCATAAGAAAAAGAACAAATAAACGCACTCCGGGCCGGATGCCCTACCGGTCTTTATTTCCTGCTGAATCAAATTTATTTACTTACGCTACAAAATATGCACGTATGCATCCGTACAGTCGCTTAATTAAATCCTCTTCAGCATTTGGATTCCTTTTTAGTTATGTACAGGCTAAGCAGTAAATGTTACATAAACATTGAACAAGGAACTGATTATAAATGCAGCCCCTCAGGGAGTAGAAATAGCCCTGCTGGAAGATAAAAAGCTGGTAGAATTGCACCATGAAAAAACTGACGCCAGTTTTGCCGTGGGTGATTTATACCTGGGCAAGGTGAAAAAGCTCATCCCCGGCCTGAACGCCGCCTTTGTAGATGTTGGTTTTGAAAAAGATGCCTTTCTTCATTATACCGATCTCAGCCCTTACGCCCGATCCCTGCTCAAATTCACACAACAAAGTATTCAGGATACGAATGAGTCCGGATTTGATTTCGGCAATTTTGCCGTAGAACCGGAAATTGTAAAAACCGGCAAGATCAATGAAGTGCTGAGTGGCAAACCCAATATTCTCGTCCAGATTCTCAAGGAACCCATTGCCGCAAAAGGGCCGCGGCTGAGTTGCGAGATCTCCCTGCCCGGACGGTTCGTGGTCATCACGCCATTCAATGATATTGTTGCGGTTTCCCGGAAGATTCATTCTTCCGACGAGCGGAAAAGACTGCAAAAGATCGTGGAAGCCATTAAACCGAAAAATTTCGGGGTGATCGTGCGCACCGCAGCCGAAGGAAAAAATACTGCCGAACTCCATGAGGACCTGACCGATCTCGTCGCCACCTGGAAAACGATCCAGCATAATCTGAAAGGAGCGGTTGCTCCTGCAAAAATCCTCAGTGAGCAGACCAAGACCACCAGTATGCTCCGGGATCTGCTCAACGAAGATTTCAACAAGATCGTGGTAAACGACCGTAACCTGTATACCGATACCCGTGCTTACATCCAGCGGATCGCGGCCGATAAAATTGATATTGTTGCCCTTTATAATAATGGCGCCCCGATATTTGATCATTTTGGCATCACCAAACAGGTGAAAGCCGCTTTTGGTAAAACCGTTAACCTGCCGAGCGGAGCCTATCTGATCGTGGAACATACGGAAGCGCTTCACGTGATTGACGTGAACAGCGGATATAAAAGCGTCAGCAACAACCAGGAACAAAATGCCCTCGAGACCAACCTGGAGGCCGCAGAAGAAATCGCCCGACAGCTTCGTCTGCGCGACCTGGGCGGTATAATCGTCGCGGATTTCATCGACATGAAATTTCCGGACAATAAACGGAAGCTGGTTGAAGCCATGGAGTCTTTTATGCGTACCGACCGGGCCAAACATGCCGTGCTGCCCATTTCCAAATTCGGGCTGATGCAGATCACTCGCCAGCGGATGAAACCCCAGATCACCATCAACACCCAGGAAATCTGCCCCACCTGCAACGGAACCGGCAAAATTTCTTCCGCCCTGATACTGGAAGATGAAATTGAGAAAAACCTGAGCTACCTGCTTAATCACCAGCATAAGGACCTGATCCTCACCGTGCACCCCATCATGCACGCCTACCTGACCAAGGGTGGCTTTTTCTTTAGTAAAAAATCTAAATGGCGCTGGAAATACAAACAGCCCGTCCAGGTGAAGGCCAACAACAACTACCACATGACCGAATTCCATTTCTTCGACAAACAGGAGGAAGAAATCAAGCTCTGATCACGATCCTTTTACCCCGTTTTTACCAGATTTTTGCCCATTTTCTGCACAAAACAGATTAAATGATTTTATAATGTAATGGTTTTCCGGAGTTTCCATTTTTGAACCGGGAAAATAGTTTTTTGCCCTTTCCATGGGCGTTCATTCTCAGTTATTTACCCCTCCGGCCCCTTTGCCAATATAGATGTAACCACTTAGTTATCAATTTATTAAGAGCATAATATTTTTTAAATGCAGGGCAGGCTTCCGGTTCGGAAGTTATTAACAGGAACAAAAATTAATTTTGTTATGTGACCTGATTTTGTAATTTAGTGGAAGAATTTAATGGGTTAGTAAGTAAAAGGTCGGCTCTGGTAGCTGGCCTTTTTACTTTTTGTACATCGAGCCTTTACCTTTAGCGAATGAGCAAAATAAAAACCGCATTCTTTTGCAGTAATTGCGGAAATGAAAGTGCCAAATGGGTGGGAAAATGTCCTTCCTGCGAACAATGGAATAGGTATGTGGAAGAAGTGATCACCAAAGATGACCGGCCGGGCGAAGCAGCCTGGAAAAATTTTTCTCCCGGAAAAAAAGAAATTAAAACCATTTCCATTCATGAAGTACTCAGTGCCGAAGAAAAAAGAATCGTTACGCCGGATGCCGAATTAAACAGGGTGCTGGGCGGCGGCATAGTTACCGGAAGCATGGTGCTCGTTGCCGGAGAACCGGGAATCGGAAAAAGCACTTTGTTTCTCCAGATCGGATTAATGCTTAAAAACATTGTTACCCTTTACATCAGCGGGGAAGAAAGTGAACAACAAATACGCATGCGGGCCGACCGGTTAAAAGTCGGGGACCTGAAGCTGATGAATAATAATGACAACTTCTACCTGCTCACCGAAACTTCCACCCAATCCATTTTCCAGGAAATTAAAAAACTAAACCCCCAGGTGGTTATTGTGGATTCCATTCAAACACTGCAATCATCTTATATCGAATCAACCCCCGGGAGTGTTTCGCAGATCCGGGAATGCGCCGCAGAATTTCAACGCTTCGCCAAAGAGACGAACACACCTGTTTTCCTGATCGGCCACATCACCAAAGAAGGAAATATTGCGGGGCCAAAAATTCTGGAACATATGGTGGATACCGTATTGCAGTTTGAAGGAGACCGTCATTATACGTATCGTATTTTAAGGACCCTGAAAAACAGGTTCGGCAGTACTGCGGAACTCGGCATCTATGAGATGACGGATGAGGGTATGCAGCAGGTGAATAATCCCAGCGAGATCCTGATCACCCAAAAAGAGGACCGGCTCAGCGGTACGGCCATCGCCGCAAGCATAGAGGGGCAAAGGCCGCTGCTGATTGAGGTGCAGGCGCTGGTTACCCCCTCCGTGTATGGCACGCCGCAAAGAACAGTGAGTGGTTTTGATCTGCGCAGACTTCAACTGTTACTGGCCGTGCTGGAAAAAAGAGGGGGATTTCACTTTGGTATTAAAGATGTTTTTCTGAATATTGCGGGCGGTCTGAAAGTAGAGGATCCTTCTATTGACCTGGCGGTGCTCAGTTCTTTGTTAAGCTCATTTGAAGATGTTCCCCTGCCTTTTGATATCTGCTTCGCTGGTGAAGTTGGATTAAGCGGAGAAATCCGTGCCGTAAACAGGATCGGACAGCGGATTGCAGAGGCAGAGAAACTCGGATTCAGTAAAATACTGCTTTCCAAATACAATCAGAAAGGATTAAAAAATCATTCCCATCAGATTGAAGTGGTGATGATGGGTAAGGTAGAAGAAGTATATAAATATTTATTTTAAGCGGGCCCGGATTAGTGCATCAATAGTAATGAGTTCCCGCATTCCCTTTTTACCGGCACTGGCCCATCTTTTTTTTCCGCATACCTGCTGCGGTTGCGGTACCGACCTGCTCCCGGAAAAAACAATCTTCTGCATGTATTGCCTGGCTTCCATGCCGCTGACCGGATTTGAACAGCATGCGGGCAATCCCGTAGAAAAAATTTTCTGGGGTCGTGCAGAGATCCGTGCAGCCAGCGCCCACCTTTATTTCACCAAAAGTTCGGCCGTTCAGCAAAGTCTTCACCGGTTCAAGTATAAAGGCAGGAAAGAAATCGGATTATATTTTGGCCAACGCGTAGGTGACGCCCTTAAGTATTCCGGGCGTTTTCAAAACTGCGAATTGATCATCCCTCTACCCCTCTTTGTTTCCAGGGAAAAAAAACGGGGTTACAACCAGGCCGCCATTTTGGGTGAAGGCATTTCAAATGTCCTGCACATTCCTCTGATAACAGGCGCCCTGGTGCGGATCATCGGAACCGCTACCCAAACACATAAAAACAGGATTCAGCGCTGGCAGAATATGACCAATAAATTTCTGGTTAAAAAACCGGAACTACTCACCGGCAAGCACATCCTGCTCGTAGATGATGTGATTACCACGGGATCCACCCTCGATGCCGCTGCGCAAATCCTCCTCCAATTGCCCGGAACATGCCTGAGCATCGCTGCCCTCGCGCACAGCGTTTCGGGATAGGATGGTCCTGTTTTGACAATCATCGGGTAGTTGCTACTTTTGTTCAACATGCGCAAATCCCTGCTCTTGGGCCTGGCCGCAGGATTGTTCCTGTTAGCCTGCAAAAAAGATACCTACATTGCCGGCAGCAATGCCTTACTTAGCTTTTCATCGGACTCCGTTTATTTTGATACTTTATTTACTTCCACCGGTTCCATTACGCAGCAGGTGCGGGTTTATAATCCCAACGACCAGAAATTACTGATCACCGGCATCAGCCTGGTGGGTGGCAAAAATTCCCCCTTCCTGCTCAACATCAACGGATCGCCGGGACCTGATGCCGGCAACCTGACCCTTGATGCCAACGACAGCCTTTATATTTTTATATCCGTTTATATTAACCCGGATGCTAAACCCGATGCTTTTATAATGCAGGACAGCATCCGCATTGATTACAATGGTGACGAACGTTTCATAAAACTCAGCGCCTGGGGTCAGAATGCACATTTTCTCAGCAATCAGGTGATCCGGGGCAATATCACCTGGAACAAGGATCTGCCTTATGTTATTTCAGGAAGTTTGCGGGTGGACAGCAACGCCGTACTCAGCATCGGGCCCGGATGCCGGATTTATTTTCATGGCAATGCGCCGTTGCTGATAGACGGCACTTTACTGGTAGCGGGACAGGCAGAAGACAGTCTGCGTGTTTATTTCAACGGTGACCGGCTGGATGAACCCTATGCTTCTTATCCGGGCTCCTGGCCAGGAATTTATTTCAGTCCTGCCAGTATAAATAATGTATTGCAGTATGCCGTTCTGAGAAACGGAAATCAGTCACTCGTTGCCGAAGGGCCATCCCTGAACGCATCTCCTAAGCTTCTGCTGAATCAATGCATCATCGACAATTCCCTGGATGCAGGGATCTACGGAATTCAATCCACTATTGAGGCCGTCAATTGCCTGATCAGCAATTGCGGAAAAAACATCGTGATTGCCGCCGGAGGAAGCTATCATTTTATCCAGTGTACCGCGGCTTCCTTTTCCACACCTGTCTTACTGCATCAGTATCCGGTATTAACCGTTTCGGATGCCGGCCAGCCGGGCAGCCAGTTGCCGACCGGCGACCTGCAGGCCGTTTTCAGCAATTGCATTCTTTGGGGAGATAACGGCATCCCGGATGAGGCCCGGCTATCCCGGGAAGGAAGCGGGAGCTTTCAGGTCCTTTTTGATCACGTGATACTGAAACAACAAAATTACCCGCAAAATTCGGACAGTTCCACCCTTTTACTGAATACGGATCCGTTGTTCATGAGCACGGACGACCGCAAAGGGTTGTACGACTTCCACCTGCAGGCGGGATCGCCCGGGCTGGCCCGGGGAGCAGATGAAGGAATAGGAGTGGATCTCGACGGATTCACCCGGTCTGCCGGCGAACAGGACCTTGGATGTTACGAACGGCAGTGATTTCATACATCCATTGGCTTACCTTTGTTCAGCATCAACCTTATCCTTATTATTAAAACGATATTTTATGTTACGCTTATTACTTATTCCCCTTCTCTTAATGTTTACCATGGGCATATATGATTTTAAAGTCCCTGCACTGGACGGAGGAACGATTGACCTCAGCGTTTATAAAGGGAAAAAACTGCTGATTGTAAATACTGCATCCAAGTGCGGCTTTACCCCACAGTATACCGAATTGCAGAAATTGTATGACAAGTACAAGGACAAACTGGTGATCGTTGGATTTCCCGCAAATAATTTCGGCGGACAGGAACCCGGAACCAACTCAGAGATCCAGGAATTCTGTAAGAAGAACTATGGCGTTACTTTTCCAATGGCAGCCAAAGTGGATGTGGTTGGTGAAAAAATTTCGCCGCTCTTTAAATACCTGACGGAACAGGCAAAGGATCTCGGTGTTGAAGCACCTGTAATCAAATGGAATTTTACCAAATTCCTGCTGGATGAAAATGGGAAATTGATTGCCGTGTTCCCCAGCAAGGTTACCCCGATGAGTGAAGAAATAACGCATTATCTCAATTAAATTCCGCTATATTCCGGAATGTTTTTCAATCAGGTAATTGGTCTGGAAGAAATCAAGGGCAAGCTGCGGCTTATGGTTCAGAAAAGCCGGCTCAGTCATGCTATACTGTTAACCGGGGCGGAAGGCTGCGGTGCATTGCCCCTGGCGCTGGCTTTTGCCCAATATCTGGTTTGCGACCGGGTCACCCGTAAAACAGCGACCACCGATTTACTTTTTCAAACCCTTTCCCTGGAAGGGGATACACTTCCGGCCGAAAGCTGCGGCGTTTGTTCCTCCTGCGTAAAAGCAGGTCAACTTATTCATCCGGATATCCATTATGTTTATCCGGTGTTCCCCCGTAAACCAGGCGACAAACCGCTCAGCGCTGATTTTATCGCCGAGTGGCGCGAATTCATTTTCCATTCGCCTTACGGCAACCTGTATGACTGGCTCCAGTTTATTCAGGCGGAAAATAAACAGGGCAATATCAGCGCTTACGAGTGTAATGAAATCAACCGCAAACTGAGTTTAAAAAGTTTTGAGGGCGGTTACAAGATCCAGATCATCTGGATGCCGGAACTGCTGGGAAATGAAGGAAACAAATTGCTGAAACTGATTGAAGAACCGCCGCCGGATACCCTCTTTCTACTGGTGACCGAAAACGAATCCAGAATCCTGCCCACCATGCTCTCCCGGCTGCAGATCATTAAATTACCCAAACCGGATTTGCACGATATAGAAAAAGCAATTCAGGCGCAAGGCGGGTTTTCCGCGGAACAGGCCAGAAACCTGGCAGCCGTGAGCCAGCAGAATTATAGGGAAGCGCTGAGGCTATTGCAGGAAAAACCGGAAGACTGGCAGGGCATGCTAAGGGACTGGCTGAATGGCATACTAAAATCAGGACCGGTAGCCCAAATGAAATGGATTGAAGACATCAGCAGGATAGGCCGGGAACGACAGAAACAATTCCTCCAGTATTTCAGTCACCTGCTGGAACAGGCGGTCCGGTTTAGGATGCGGGGTGAACAAATAACCGGGCTGCCGGATAGCGAGCAGGATTTTGCTTTGCGCCTCAACCGCATTGCCGATGTGGTCTCTCAGCAGGCCATTATTGAAGAAATCAACAATGCTATTTATTATATAGAACGGAATGCGCATGCCAAAATGCTGTTCCATGCACTAACCATCCGCTTTTATCACATTCTCCATAACCACGAAGTGGCGGTGGTGACCTAGGAACTTTGTATATTTGACAATTGCTGGTTAATCAATACATATGGGATGTACTAATTGTGGCTCTGCCGGTGGCAAGCCAACCGGGTGCAAAAGCCATGGAAGCTGTGGCACCGGGAGTTGTAATCGGATGAATGTATTTGACTGGCTCTCAAACCTTCCTTTTCATGATCCGGCCAGCGTGTGCCGGGTGGTTGAGATAAGTTTTAATCAGGGCAGCCGGAAAGATTTTTTCCGGAATCCGACAATGCAGATCTTCGAAAAAGGAGATCAGGTGAGTGTGGAAGGAGTCGGTGGCTTTGATATAGGAGAGGTAAGCCTAACGGGAGAGCTTGTCAGAATACAGCTGAAGAAAAAGAATGTGGATGAATTTCATCCGGACATGAAAAAGATCCTGCGCCGTTCAACCGAACGCGATCTGGATATGCTGCAGCAAAACAAGGCCAGGGAAAAGGAAGCGGTGATCCGTTCACGCGCCATTGCCCGCCAGTTGAAGCTGAACATGAAAGTGTCCCAGGTGGAGATTCAGGCTGATGGCCGCAAAGCCACATTCTATTATATAGCGGATGACCGGGTCGATTTCCGGGAACTCATCAAGATCTTTGCTTCGGAATTCCGGGTGAAAGTGGAAATGCGGCAAATCGGTGCGCGTCAGGAAGCCGGCAAGGTCGGAGGCATCGGCAGCTGCGGCCGCGAACTTTGCTGCAGCACCTGGCTTACGGATTTTAAATCTGTCAATACCACGGCCGCCCGTTATCAAAACCTTTCCATCAATCAAAGTAAACTCAGTGGTCAGTGCGGGCGCCTGAAATGCTGTTTGAATTACGAACTGGATACCTACCTTGATGCGCTTCAGCAATTTCCGGACAATGCAGACACCCTTCAGGTAGCGAAAGGAAATGCCCTGCTCATTAAAAAGGACATCTTTAAAAACCTGATGTGGTATGTGCTGCCGGACAGCAACAAACAATACCCCCTCTTAATTGAACGGGTAAAACAAATCAAGAAACTGAACCAGCAGAATATTATTCCGGACGATCTGGGCGCCGTTGAAGTAAATACCGGCAAACCAAAAGAAGAAGAATTGGTGAATGTGGATCTTACCGGGCAGTTCAGCCTGAAAATACTGGATAAGGCCGATCGTAAAAAGAAAATGCTGCGTCAGCAACCGTCCAGGCAGCAACCACCCCGGCAACAGCCGCCACATCAGCAACCACCTCGTCAGCAACCGCCACCACATCGACGAAATAACAGGCCGCCTCAAACACCTCCAAGGGAAGGTAAACCGTAGGGGTCATTTTATACCCTGTACAAAGTTCCATGAAACCCGCTAGGTTTTGTTAAAATTGTATTAGTTCTGAATTCCCCTGGTGGCCACTTTACAATGCCTTTACTTTGTTGTAAATTGCATATCCAAAACGCATAATAATATGGCTATTTTTAAATCTGGTAATCCGGCACTCAACGTGTTTCAAAATACCATCACGATTCCAGGAGAGGGAACAATGACAGAAACAGGAACACTCAATAAATTTTTTCTATTGTTCCTGCTGGTTATGGCATCCGCGTCCTTAACCTGGAAGGCATTTTACGACGGGGTAAATGTGACGCCCTGGATCATGGGATCCGCCATCCTTGGATTTATTGTTGCCCTGGTGGTAATCTATAAAAAACCCTGGGCCGCTTACCTAACGCCGGTCTACGGATTGCTGGAAGGTGTTTTCGTAGGTGGAATTTCTGCGGTATATAATAACGTATTCGCAAAAACAGCCCCCGGAATCGTAACCCAGGCCGTGCTCCTGACCTTTGGTGCCGTAATTGCCATGTACCTGTTGTATCGTTTTCGTGTGATCAGGGCCACAGAAAAATTCCGGTCCGTAATCTTTATTGCGACTGCCGGTATTGCCGTGTTCTATATCCTGTCCATGGTGCTCCGCATGTTTGGTATAGACATCGCCTTTATTCATGAAGGCTCCGCTTTGGGCATTGCTTTCTCTTTGTTTGTGGTGGCTATTGCTGCGTTGAATCTCATCCTGGATTTTGACATGATTGAAAAAGGAGTTGCCGCCGGCGCACCCAAATACATGGAATGGTATGGCGCTTTCGGATTGCTGGTCACGATCGTTTGGCTTTATCTGGAAATACTTCGCTTACTGGCCAAGATGTCCAGCAGGAAATAATTTTCTTTTATCGGCGTGAGGCTGCGGAATTTGAATAGGATTCAAACTTCCGCGGCTTCTTTTTTTTTGAGGCTCGTAGAATTTGGTTTCGGAAAAAAAATCAGCTTAAAGTCAGTTGAAAGCCAATCAAATAATTTTGGATTAAAGCCATCCCTGTATCCGGAATACAAAATTGAGCAAAAGCATTTGAATGGGAACAATGCGCCCGTGACTTTCAGGCCGGCCATTTGAAATGGCCGGCTTTCATTAAAAATTCAGTATCAAAACCAGGACCCGATCCAGGTTTCACTCACTCCTTTTCCCGCCAGCCGCCTTCTGCGCCTTGTTTTTTCAATGGAATGACGCACGATGGTCACCGGAACCAGGATCAGCAGGAAAATAAAAGTCAGGGGCGGGATGCCCATCATGGAGATCCATTTTCCGCCGAAGTACCGGCGCATGGGTCGTTTTAGCCTTTCCGCAATCAGATACATGCTGGGCAGTATGATGAGCGTCATAAAAAAGGCGAAGGCCAGCCCGAAGATGATGGTCCAGGACAATGGTTTCCAAAATACGGCGCTGTCGCCGCCAAAAAAGATGTGCGGATTGAGTTCGGCAAACAGGGAAATGAAATTAATGTTGAATCCAATGGCCAGTGGAATCAGCGCCAGGATGGCCGCCAACGCCGTCAGCATAACCGGGACAATCCTGATTTTTCCTGCCTGTATCAGGGCTTCCCTGGTTTTCATGCCACGGCTTCTCAGCTCATCGGCAAATTCAATCACCAGGATCCCATTTTTTACTACGATGCCGGCCAGACCCACAATACCTAATCCCGTCATGACCACCGAAATTGTCATGCCGGTAAATCCGAACCCGAGTAATACGCCGATCACACTGAACAGAATTTCTGTGAGGATGATCACAGGCTTACTGATGGAATTAAACTGGATTACGAGAATGATCAAAATGGTCATCAGCGCATAGATGAGCGCCTTGAAAAGAAATGCGCCGGTCTCCGCTTGTTGTTTGCCTTCTCCGGTTTGCGTGATGGTAACATCGTCCGCTTTGTGGGTGAAATTATCGATGGCCTGTTTCAGTTGCGCGTTCACTGCCGTTGGGGTATACCCGTTCAGCACATTGGAATATAACGTGATCACCCGCTTCAGGGCCTTTCGTTTGATACTGCCATAGGTACTGGTATAATCTACTTTTACCAGGTTGGTGATCGGGATCTTTTTGATGGCGCCGGTAGGTTCCCGGAAAACCACTTTCATATTCAGCAGGTCAGACAAATTTTGCCGCTGCACCTCATTATTACGCAACTGGATCTTGTATTCTTCTTTATTTTCTTTGATCTTGGAGACTTCCTTCCCGAAAAGGGCGGTTCGTATCTGCTGGCCAATTGTGGCGCTGCTTACCCCTTCCGTCATGGCCCGCTGACGGTCCACTGTAAGCGTGATTTCGGGATTCGTCAGATCCACATCCATCTTGAGCTCTTCCACTCCCGGTGTCTGCAGGGAATCCAGGTAATTCTTCAGTCCCACGGCTGTTTTGGTGAGGTCATCGAAATTATCACTGCTGATCTCAATATTAATCTGAGGATCAGTGGGAGGCCCGCTGGCTTCCTGATCAACCGAAATGGTTGCTCCCGGAATACCTTTCAGTACGTGTCGCATGGAATCCAGGTAAACGGAGGTGTGAAATCCATGGCGTTTCTCAAATTCCAGAAAACTAACTTGGATCCGGCCCAGTTCGGGACGCGTACTTCTGTCGCCGCTTTGCGGATCACTCGCGCCGATGGCCACATTGGAAATCACGCTTTCCACAATCGGATTGGATTTTCCATTTTCCATACCCAACACTTTATTCACCCGGTGTTCGAGTTCATGGGTAATGGAATCGGTATAATTCACATTGGTTCCAACAGGTAGTTTCAGATATACATAAATAAAATTAGGATCTCCCTTAGGAAAAAATACCACCGGAACCTGGCGTACAACCAGGAGGATCACGGAAAAGATCAGCAGGAAAAAGGTAGCCATCATCAGCCACACCGGACGCCAGCCTTTCAATGCCCATCGCAAAAGGTTTTCATAATGACGCATAATCCAGGGAAGGCTGCGATTCTGGAAGGCATGAATAACCCCGTCGAAAATATAGGCATTCAGCACCATCAGGATGGCAAAAAATAAAAGCAGGTTTCCGGCAAACGCAGCGTGGCCGAGGTCAAGCATAATACCGGCACCCACCATGATCCAGAAAAGGGGTTTACGGAAAACGCGCGACTTTCGTTTAGCCCCTTCCGAATCCGGATGGTTCATGAAATCCACCGCAAAGATCGGGTTCATTAAAAAAGCAACAATCAGGGAGGCGCTCAGTGTAAAGATCAGCATGGCCGGCAGATAGATCATGAATTTCCCGATGATGCCGGGCCAGAACAGTAAAGGAAAGAAAGGCGCCAAGGTGGTGAGCGTTCCTGCGAGTACGGGAATAAAGATCTCTCCCGCCGCCACTTTAGCCGCTATAATGGAACTCACCTTTCCTTTACCCTCCATAAAAATACGGTGGGTATTTTCAATGACCACGATCGCGTCATCCACAATGATGCCGAGCCCGAATAACAGGGCGAACAGTACAATGAAATTGAGGGTGACGTGACCGCCGACAATAATATCGGCCGCAGGCAGAAACAGAAAGGCAACAAACATACTCAGCGGCACAGACAGCGCCACAAAAAAGGCATTCGTAACACCCATAAAAAACATCAGGATCAGCAACACCAGGATGAACCCGATCACGATGGAATTCACCAGGTCGTTGAATGAGGTACGGGTATTCTTACTCTGGTCTGCGGTGATCGCAATATCCAGGTTTTTCGGAAACTGGGTTGCCTGCATTTCTGCTACGGCGGCTTTCACATCGTCTGAAGTCTGGATGAGATTCTCACCGCTTCGTTTAATGATGTTCAGGGTCACCACATTTTTTCCATTCAGCCGCGCATAACTTTCACTTTGTTTAACCGTATCCTTGATGCTGGCAATATCTTTTAAATAAATCGGGGCGCCTGAAGTATTGCGCAACACGATTTGTGCGATGTCGGACGCCGATTTGAACTGCCCTTTCAGCTGCAGGGTGCGTTTCATGTTCCCCACTTCCAGCAATCCGCCGGAGATATCCAGATTCTCGGCAGCCACTGCATTGGAAATATCATTGAAGCTGATGTTGGCGCTCTGCATTTTGAAATTATCCACATTGATCTGGAATTCGCGTTCCGGTGCTCCCACTTCATCCACCCGGTTGATCTCAGAAAGTTCTTCCAGTTTGTCTTTCAGATCGTCGGCGAATTTTTTCAGATGCTGCATATCATAATCGCCGCTTACATTCACGTACATAATCGGCAGATCAGACAGACTCACTTCCACCACGTTGGGCTGCGTGGTGAGATCGTTGGGCAGATCGGTTTTGGATTTGTCCACCGCGTCCTTCACTTTCTGCAGGGCCACATCGGTCTTGACATCGGTTTCAAATTCCACGATGATGGCGGAGAAATCCTGCACCGAGGTACTGGTCATTTTATTAATCTTGGCTCCGGTAATGCCCTTGATCTGCTTTTCGATGGGACGGGTCACGAGGTTTTCGATGTCTTTCGGTGAATTCCCCACATAGGTGGTCTGAACATAAATGGTGGGAATAACGATATCCGGGAACTGTTCCCTGGGTGTCGTTAAAAAGGTAAACACACCGAGAATGCTGACAAATATGATCAGCAGGTAAATGGAAGTCTTATTATTGATCGCCCAGCTGGTGGGTTTGAACTCCTTCATCTTCCCCAATAAATTTTCCAATGCGCTCATAAAAAGTAATTCTGATGTTGATTAATGCTGAGGGCCGCAGATCAAAGGACCTGGGTGGTTATAGGCTGCCCGTCATAAAGACCCTGGTACCCATCTGTAACGATGCTGTCCCCTTCGCTAATGCCCGATTTAATTTCAATTTTATCTTCATACACCTGTCCGATGGTTACCGGTTTTTTACGCGCCACCAGGCGGTCGCCTGACTTTTCTGCCACCATAACATATTTTCCTTTATCATCATTCTGTAAGGTGTTCACCGGTATGGTGAGGGCATCCTTAGCCATATAATCCTGGATCCGGACCAGGGCCACCTGGTTGGGATAAAAACCTCTTTCATAGGGAAGTTTAGCCTCAATATAAAAACTGCGGGTGGCAGGATCGATGAGGTTTCCGGCCACGGAAACTTTGGTCTGGATGGTCTTGTTATTCAGCTCCGGAATGATCACTTTCACATTGCTGCCCACTTTTACCTTGCTCAGATAATTTTCGGGAACCTGGGCAACCGCCTTCAGGTCGCTGGTGTTTACGATTTTAATCTGATTGTTTCCGTTGAAGAATTCACCGAGACGGATGTTCACGTCATCTGCGACCCCACCGATGTCGGCGTATACTTTAGTCAGATCAATCTGCTGATTGACGATGTCCACCTGGCGCTGTGTCTGGTCAACCTGGTTTTTTGCCGTTACCAGTTCCACTTCGGTACCGATCTTATCTGCCCAGAGGTTTTTTCTTCTTTCATACAGGTTCTGCGCGAAGGACAATTGCTGTTTGGCCTGGAGAAGCTGCTGTTGAAGCAGAGCATCGTCCAGTTTCAGCAGCAGCTGGCCCTTCTTCACCACGTCTCCTCTTTTTACATAGATGGCCTTCACCTGTCCGCCAGCTCCGTTCCGGGGTGTTACATAAGCAATATTCAGGGCATCAATCTTGCCCTGCAGGTCGATAAAATGCGTGAAGCTGATGGGCGACACGGCCTGAATGGCAACCAGTTTGGCTTTTTCCCTTTTTGCGGATGAGGTATCCAGTTTGGCCAGTTCGTCTTCCGCAGACTGGATCTTTTTACTGAGATCCGACTGGGCATCTTTTAATTTTTGCAGGTCCGCTTTTTTCCCGGTAACCGGATCAACAGCATGTCCGCAGGATGCAATGAGCAGGGTACCGGTGAGCACAGCTGATAATAAAATCTTATTCATAAAAGGTTTGTTTGGCGTTTTAAATTTTACCGATGGCTTTTAGGTAATCTATTTTAGCGATCACGACTTTATATAAGGCATTGATGTAATTGGTTTGTGCCTCAATCAGGTCAGTCTGTGCCTTGTTCAGATCCGTATTGGAAGCCAGCCCCGATTCAAATTTCTTCTTGGTCTGGTCATATACCGATTCCGCGAGAGCGCTATTCCCGCGCTGATTATCCATCGTTCCAATGGCGGAAAAGAAATTATTCCGCGCCTGCTTCACCTCGTAGTCAATATTGAGTTTTAGATTTTCGATCTGGTTTTCCACCAGGTTCGCCTGAATTTTCGCTTTCTTCAGGTTGGCATTTTTTTCAAAGCCGCTGAAAATGGGGACAGAGAGTGAAAAACCCGCATAAGAAGTAGAGTACCAGTTTCCGCTTTTGGTAAAGAAATCGTAATTGTTGTTGTATGCATTTTTCTGGTATGCGCCCGTAATGCTCAGCTTGGGATAATAAAGCGCTTTGTACCGTTTGATATCGTATTCCGATAGTTCTTTGGAGATCTGCAGGCCCTGATAGTCGAACCGGTCCTCATACCGGTAACCCGAATCCAGCGGGATCGCCTGTTTCAGATCATCCTCATTAAAATCCGTGGCAAGGCTCACAGAATCCGCAGATGGAATTCCGATCAGGTATTTGAGGCCGAGGTAACCGTTGATAATATCGGTTTCGGTATTTGCCCTGGTGGTTTGCAAATTGGCCAGTTGTACCGTTGTTTTATCCACGTCCAGCTTTTCAGCAAATCCGTTGTTGTACATGGCACGGGTATCCTTCAGCAATTTTTCCGCTCTTTCTATATTCGCGTCAATGAGTTTCATCTGGGTTTTGCTCACCACCAGCTGATAATACACTTTATAAACATTTACCGTGATGGATTCAACCGTCAGGTCAACAGCTTTCTGATAATAATCAATGGATACTTTTCTGGCTTTTAACCCAACAAATACCTGTCCGTCAAATAGGGTCTGGTTCAACTGCACCCCGGCACTGGCGCTGTATTTGGGCTGAAAGCTGACTGCTATGGTGGATCCGGGCGCTCCGCCGAAGAATTCTCCCGGAACAATGGTGACGGGCGTCTGGAAAAATTCTGTGGTACCGGCCGTCCCTGAAACGGAAGGGAGCGCCTGTGCTGTGAACGCTTTGTTGGTCTGTTCCTGAAGCTGCAGATTGATCAGGGCCGTTTTTACTGACAGGTTATTTTTCTTTGCGAGGGAAATGGCATCCTGTATGGTCAGGGAACGGAGCTCCTGTGCCATCAGGGAATTTGTTCCGGCCACGGTGACCAGCAGAAAAAACAGGGCGACCGCTTTATAAACTCTTGGACTCATGTTGCGTTGATTTATGTCTTTCATTTAAATATTGGTCAATCAGCTTTTTCCCTTTCACATTACAAATGCTGTGCAGGAAAAGCAGGGCCAGTTCCTGGCAGGTCTGGATCATGGGAAACTTATTCTGCGGAAAGGCATCCTGATTAAAAATCATGAACGCCGTTTCGATGCGGTGACGGATGGTGATGTCCGGATTGAGGTCGCCACGGTAAACATCCTCATGCTGACCCCGTTCCAGGTTTTCCTTAATCATGCTATACAGGAATTGATATTTATACTGTTTCAACCGGCGGAAAGCCCCCTGATGGTGTTTTTCGAGGTCGTACATCAGCTGCGGGTTCATGGTTTTCAGCATTTTCTGCATATTCTCCATCGCCAGGAAAACTTCCTGTACCGCGTTTTCCGCATCGGTCTTGAATTGCCTGCAGGCCTCCTCGTTCTCTTTTATTTCTTCATCCACCACAGCTTCCACCATCTCGTCCTTATCGGTAAAGAACTGGTAGATCGTTTTTTTGCTTATGCCCAGTTGCGCAGCGATATCATCCATGGTGATCGACCGGATCCCATAACGCATGAACAAGTCCCTCGCCTTGATAAGGATCCTTTCCTTGTTTTCAGATTTTTCTTTGTTTTCCATTTTTTCTAACTCCTCAGGAGGGGCACAAAACTACAGAAACTTTTTTCGTTACCAAAGTTTCCGCGTGGAATTTTTTGTTTTTTTTACAAATCGGTTTACATTCTCCTGATCAGACCGTGTTTTAACCACGGCCCCCGGTTAATGTTTGTTTACTTTTGGATTACAAACCTCTGCTCATGAAATTCAAATCCTTTGCGGGCAAACTGTTTAAGTATTTTCTTCAGGGGCTGATCATCCTGGCGCCTATCACCATCACCCTTTGGGCAGTTTTGTCCTTGTTTAACTGGATTGACGGCATCCTCCCGGATTTTATTCACCGGCTTTTCCCCAGGCTGGCTTTGGATGAAAGTGGTGAGCCAAGAAGGGTGCCCGGACTGGGCTTTATCGTTGTGATTGGCGTCGTTCTGATTGTCGGGTACGTTTCTTCCTCTTTTATTGTAAGTAAAATGGTTGAGCTGTTCGATAATATCCTGGAAAAAACACCAGGCATAAAGATCATCTACACCACCATAAAAGATTTTTTTGAGGCTTTTGCGGGGAACAAAAGAAAATTTGACCGTGCCGTGCTGGTAGCCATCGAATCCCCGGATATCTGGCGGATCGGTTTCATCACCCATGAAGAACTCACCGAATTCGGTCTGCAGGAATACATCTCCGTCTATATCCCCCAGTCCTATGCCTTTGCCGGCCATCTTTATTTTGTAAAAAAAGAAAGGGTGCGGCTCATCACCGACATCAGTTCTACGGATGCCATGAAATTCGCGATCTCCGGAGGGGTCACCCAGATAGAAGAATAGTGCATCTTATTCCATTATTCCTCACAAAGGAATATATATTTTCAGCTTCGGACCCGGTTAGCAGCATTCAAATTATTTTATGAAAAAGGGAATGTTATGTTTTGCCGGCCTCTTGCTTTATCTGCAGGTGTATTGCTGGGGTTTTTATATGCACGAACAGATCAACTATCATGCGGTTTTTCTACTGCCACCGCAGATGATGCTCCTCTATAAAGAGAATATCGGTTACCTGACGGAACACGCAGTTGACCCGGATAAAAGAAGATATGCCGTGGCCGCAGAAGGGGCACATCATTTCATGGATATTGACCGCTATGGTGTTTATCCGTTCCATGACCTGCCGCACAATTATAAAACAGCCGTGGAAAAATTTTCCGCGGATACACTGCAGGTCTATGGCATCGTTCCCTGGTGGGTGCAAACTATGCTGGGCAGGCTGACAAAGGCATTTCGCGACAAGGATCGGTATTTCATTCTGAAATATTCCGCCGAGATCGGCCACTATATTGCCGATGCACACGTTCCCCTGCATGCCTGCAGCAACCACAACGGCCAACTCACAAACCAGCAGGGTATTCATGCATTCTGGGAATCGCGCATACCGGAATTATTTGCGGAGCAAAAATGGGATTTCTTTATTGGCAAAGCGGTCTACATTCCTGACCCGGGCGCTTTTATCTGGTCGCGCCTCCTCGAAAGTGCCGCAGCAGCCGATACCGTGCTCCGCTGCGAGCGCGAAGTGAGCTTCCGGATGCGGGCCGACCAGAAATACGCGTTCGAAGACCGCAAGGGACTGCTTGTTCGGCAATATTCCACCGCTTACGCCACCCTGTACAACAATGAGCTGAATAACATGATCGAACGGCGCATGCGACAATCCATTTTTGCTGTCGCCTCATTCTGGTACACCGCCTGGGTAAACGCAGGCCAGCCTCCGCTGGATCACCTGGTGCACGACAGCCTTACCCTGGCCGAGAAAAATGAATACCAGACACTCAACCTGGAATGGAAAAAAGGAAAAGTGCTCGGACGGGATTGTGAAGAATGATTTACAGAGGTCACAAGCACTAAAAAATCCGTTTTTGTTTTAATCATTCTGCCTCCCCCTTACCTATCCGGCCCTCTCCAGGAAGTTCGAAACACCCATCGTGATATCTACTTACAACTTTCGGGCTTTTTGGTTCTGCAAAAATTTGTCATAAGAAAATAATCTGTTTTAAGAAGAATCTTATACTCAACTTATACTGGAGAGAAGATTTTATTTTTACAGAAGGCTTTGTGCGAAAATAGGAATGCGTATAGGACAAATATATTTTTTAATTGCAATCAAGTAAAACTGGTCCTTTGGAAAGCGGACGTTTTTGGCAAATTATCATAACCGCTTGAAAAGGGCACTTTTGAACTTCTCAAAATAGCTGATGAAAATTGGACGTAGCCATAAAAAGACCGCCGAAAAGGCATCCGGCAGACCCGGTTTTCGTAATTTTGCAACTCTTTCAAGATAAATTCTGACCGATGAAGCACAATTTCAATGCAGGGCCCAGCATTTTACCAAATGAAGTTTTTGAAGAGGCGAGCCGCGCCATCCTTAATTTCAGGGACACCGGCCTCTCCATTCTGGAGATCGGCCATAGAACGCCCCTGTTTCAATCCGTGATGGACGAAGCAATCAGTCTTACGAAGGAACTGATGCACCTGGACAAGGATCATTCCGTATTGTTCCTGCACGGCGGTGCCACCACCCAGTTCTTTCAGATTCCCATGAACCTGTTGAATGAGAACGAAACCGCAGCCTACCTGGACTGCGGCGTCTGGGGATCCAAGGCCATCAAAGAAGCAAAAATATTTGGACAGGTGAATGTCGTTGCTTCTTCAAAAGATAAAAACTATACCTATATTCCGAAGGGTTATTCTATTCCGACGGATGCAAAATATTTTCACTATACCACGAACAATACGATCGAAGGAACAGAGATGTTTAACATCCCGGAAACCAGCATACCGCTGGTGGCTGATATGAGCAGCGACATACTGAGCCATGTGATGGATTTCAACCGCTTCGCCATGATCTATGCCGGCGCCCAGAAGAACATCGGCGCCGCTGGCGTGAATATGGTGGTCCTTCGCCAGGACATCCTCGGCAAAGTCAACCGCAAACTGCCGGGAATGATGGATTACCACCAGCATATTGAGGCCGGATCCATGCTGAACACACCACCCGTATTTGCGATCTATGTTTGCCTGCTTACGCTCCGCTGGCTGAAAAATCAGGGCGGGGTGGAAGGAATTGAAAAAATCAATAAAGCAAAAGCCGGTCTCCTCTATAAAACGCTGGAGGGAAAACAGGGGTTTGAACTGCCCGTTGCCAAAGAAGACCGCAGCCGCATGAACGTGGTATTTCTCATCCCGGAGCCCTCCCTGGAAAAAAAATTCCTGGACGCCTGCCATCAGACCGGCATGGTGGGTGTGAAAGGCCACCGCAGCGTAGGCGGATTCCGGGTTTCCCTGTATAATGCATTGCCCCTGGAAAGTGTACAAGCACTCACCGCCCTGATCAACGAACTATAATTTTAAACCTGTATGGCTATTATTTCTCCTTTCCGTGCACTCAGGCCCCAGCCGGCAGTCGCTGCTCAGGTCGCCTCTCCACCGTATGATGTGCTGAACAGTGCTGAAGCAAAAGTTGCTGCCAGCAACAACCCATATTCTTTCCTGCACATCACCAAAGCAGAGATTGATCTGCCGGACGAAACAGATATCCACAGCGAAAAAGTTTACCGTAAAGCGGAGGACAATCTTTTCATCTTCCGCGACCAGAAAATTTTATTTCAGGATGAAAGGCCCTGTTATTATATCTATCAGTTGACCATGAATAGCAGGAGCCAGACCGGCCTGGTATGCGTAAGTTCCGTTGCGGATTATGAAAAAGGCATCATCAAAAAACATGAGCTGACCCGTCCCGAAAAAGAATTGGACCGCATCAACCACATGCAGATCACCGGAGCCCAGACGGGAAATGTTTTTCTGGCATTTAAATCTCATCAAACTTTCAGCGATCTCATCGATTCCTGGAAGAAAACCCATGATCCCGTTTATGATTTCACTGCAGGAGATAGCATCGGCCATGTGATCTGGGTAATCGATCAACCGGAAACCATTCAGCGGATCAGCCATATTTTTAAGGAAGAGATCCCGTTTACCTACATCGCTGACGGACATCACCGGGCAGCTTCGGCTGCCAAAGTAAAACAGTCCGCGGGAGCAGCCGTTTCTGCGGAAGCGGATTATTTCCTGACTACTCTTTTCCCCTCCGATGAACTCCGGATCATGGATTATAACCGGGTGGTGAAGGACCTCCATGGATTAAAACCGGAAGCCTTGCTGGAAAAGCTTAACAAAGATTTCAGGGTTGAAAAATCGAACACGGCCTTTTCTCCGGACCGTCTCCATACTTTCGGAATGTATCTGGACGGCAACTGGTTCCAGCTGAAAGCGAGGGAAGACAGCTACCGGAATGATCCCATCGGGATACTGGACGTAACCATACTCCAGGAAAATATCCTCGGTCCGTTCCTGGGCATCGGGGATCCAAGGACCGATACCCGGATTGACTTTGTAGGCGGAATGCGGGGTTTGAAGGAACTCGAAAAAAGAGTGGATGAAGGGAACATGAAAATTGCCTTTAGTCTTTACCCGGTCAGCATGGATCAGTTGTTTGATATTGCGGACAGTGGCCAGATCATGCCCCCCAAAAGTACGTGGTTCGAACCCAAACTCCGGGACGGACTGTTAACACACCTGATCCGCTAGGCATTTGTATTTTTGCGGAACAATTTAATCAAGCCGGAAGCCGTTTCTTTTACGCGTTCGGTCTATATTCATGGCATGAAAAAAGTCCTGTTTTTTGCCGCTCTCTGTCTTCTCTGCATTTCCGCCTTCAGTCAAACGGCGGATTCGCTGCATAAAGTGGCCAAAAATTTTATGTGGAGCGGGGATTATACAAATGCGATTATTGTGCTGAGCAATGCCCTGAAGGAAGATCCATCGAACCTCGCCATACAAAAGGACCTGGCATTCACCTATTATCTGCAAAAGAATTACAGCGCTTCCGTGGAAGCGGGCAGAAAACTCATAGACAGGAAAGATGCAGATGAACAGTGCTATCAGATCCTGGGTATGGCCTATAAAGCCATTGAGGAGAAGAAGGAAGCCGATAAAATGTATCGTCAGGGCATAAAAAAATTCCCGAACAGCGGGGAACTTTACAATGAATACGGTGAAATTCTCTGGACCAAAGAAGATCCGGAGGCCATCCGTTTATGGGAAAAAGGCATTGAAGTGGATCCCTCCTATTCATCCAACTACTACAATGCCTGCAAATATTATTATTACACCTACGATAAGGTATGGAGCCTGGTCTATGGGGAAATATTCATCAACCTCGAAAGTTATAGCCGCAGAACGCCGGAAATAAAAAGTCTCCTGGTGGATGCTTATAAGAAATTATTCCTCGACCTGAAGGCACCCAAATCAGCGGCGAATAAAAATCCTTTTGTGGCTGCCTATCTGAATACCATGAATGATCAGTCGGCTTCCGTTTCACTGGGCATTTCCCCGGAATCCCTCAGCATCCTGCGCAGCAAGTTCATATTGGAATGGTTCGATAAATATGCAGGAAAATTCCCTTTTCAACTTTTTGAATATCAGCAGCAACTGATGAAACTGGGACTCTTTAACGCCTATAACCAATGGGTATTCGGTGCCAACATGGGACTTTCCGCTTTTCAAAGCTGGACCGCCCAGCATGATGAGGAATACAACCGTTTCATTAACTTTCAAAAAGGAAGGGTGTTTAAAGTGCCCACCGGACAAAATTATCACGCCGCAGCGGCTAAATGATTATACATGATCAAACCCACGCGACTGTTTGACTGCGTCGCTTACCAGCTGGAGAATTTTCCCAAGGAGGATATGCTTGCCGCTAAAGAAAATGGAGCCTGGCATACCTACAGCACAAAGGATGTGGAACTGTCAGTGAACAGGCTTGCAGCAGGCCTTCTGTCCCTGGGGGTATCCGGCAACGACATGACGGTTGAAAATCAGGATAAGATCGGAATCATTTCAAATAACAGGGCGGAATGGCTTACCACAGATATGGCCGTGCAAAAACTGGGAGCCGTGCTGGTTCCCATTTACCCCACCACCAATCCGCTGGAAATCGAATTCATTTTTCAGGATGCATCGGTAAAATATGTATTTGTCAGCAGTGAGGAACTGTACCGGAAAATAGTGGCCATCCAACCCCGTGTACCGTCCATCAAAAATATTTATACCTTTGATCAGATCCCGGAAGCGGCTCATTGGTCGAAAGTTTCCGATCTGGCAAACCCGGCCCTGCTACAGCAGGTGGAATCCATCAGCAGGAGCATTCTTCCGGATCATCTGGCCACGATCATTTACACCTCCGGCACTACGGGCATCCCCAAGGGCGTGATGCTCACCCATCACAATATCCTGAGCAATGTATTTCTGTCGAGAGAGAGTTTCCCTTTCGAGGACCGTCCGCATTTCAAAGCGTTGAGTTTTTTGCCCCTCAACCACATTTTTGAAAAGATGGTGAGTTACATCTACCTCTACAGCGGCAATGGCATTTACTATGCGGAAAGCCTGGAAACCATCGGCGCCAATCTCCTGGAGATAAAACCGGATCTTTTTTGTACCGTTCCCCGTTTACTCGAAAAAGTGTTTGAGCGGATAATGGCCAAAGGTGCGGCGCTAAAGGGCTTTAAAAGATCGTTATTTTGCTGGGCCGTTAGTCTGGGTAAGCAATACGACAATAATACCAGCCCGGGTTTCTGGTACAATTTCCAGTTGTCCATTGCCAACAAACTGGTGTTCAGTAAATGGCGCGAAGCGCTGGGCAACAACATCAAATACATCATTACCGGCGGGGCTGCCTGCCAGGAAAGGTTATTACGCATATTCACGGGAGCGGGAATTCCCATATATGAAGGTTATGGCCCGACAGAGAATTCGCCTGTCATTTCCGTCAACCGCCGGGGAAAAGGTTTGTGCAAATTCGGAACCGTTGGCCCCGTGGTCAATGGTATGGAGGTCCGGCTGGAACCCGACGGGGAAATTTGTGTTAAAGGGCCCAGTGTGATGAAAGGTTATTTCAAACGACCTGACCTTACGGCCGAAACCCTTATTGACGGCTGGCTCCATACAGGCGATATCGGGCGGTTTGAAGACGGAAAGTTTTTACGCATCACCGACCGGAAAAAAGAATTGTTTAAAACCAGCGGAGGGAAATATGTTGCCCCTGCGGCCATTGAGAACAAGCTCAAAGAATCCCGTTTCATCGAACAGGCTATTGTTGTCGGAGCCGAAAAAAAATTTGTAGGCGCCCTGATCGTGCCGGCCTTTAACCAGATCAGGGATTGGTGCCGGGAACACGGGATCCCGGCGGACTCAAATGCGTCCATCAATGAAAATGCAGCCGTGATTGCCTTCTACAGGGAAATAGTGGATCATTACAACCAGCAATTCAATCATGTGGAGCAGGTTAAAAGATTTGAACTGCTTCCCCGCGAATGGAGTATTGAGACTGGTGAACTCACCCCGAAAATGAGTATCAAAAGAAAAGTGATCGTCGAAAAATACCAACAGTACATCGATAAGATTTACCGTTAACCTGGTGTGATTTAACCGGAATACATGAATGCAGAAAACGAACGCCTTCCCGATCCCGCCTGGAAAAAATGGGGGCCCTACCTGAGCGACCGTCAATGGTCAACCGTGCGGGAAGACTACAGTGCAGACGGCCAGCCCTGGTCATATACTTCCCACGATATGGCACGCAGCAAAGCCTGGCGCTGGGGCGAAGAAGGTCTCGGCGGTATCAGCGACAGTAATCTACAGGTATGCCTTGCCGTTAGTCTCTGGAACACCCGCGATCCGATAATGAAAGAAAGGCTTTTCGGCCTGGGCGGCCCGGATGGGAATCACGGAGAAGACGTTAAGGAACTATACTATTACCTGGACGCTACGCCAACACACGCTTACCTGAAAATGCTGTATAAATATCCGCAGCAGGAATTCCCCTATAAAACTTTACTGGAGGAGAACCAGCGCCGCAGCAGAAAGGATCCGGAATTTGAATTGCAGGATACCGGCATTTTTAACGGGAATAAATATTTTGATGTTTTCATTGAATATGCAAAAGCATCTCCTGACGACATCCTGATGAAGATAACGGTATACAATCGCGGAACGGAGTCCGCGCCAATACACGTTTTACCCACGGTCTGGTTCCGGAATACCTGGGCCTGGGGTTATCCGAACGGTAACGGGAAACCCGTGTTGGACGGCAACATTCCGCATGCCATCAGTCTGCATCACCCCGGCGTAGGCAATCCCGTATTGCATGCGGAAGCGCCGGATGAAATACTATTTTGTGACAATGAAACCAATACAGCCAAGCTTTATAATTCCCCTGGCGGCCATACCTTTTTCAAAGACGGGATCAACGATTATATTATCGGGGGCGGAAAATCGGTCAACCCGGCCAAAACCGGCACCAAAGCAGCCATTCATTATAAAAGACTGATTACTCCGGGCAGACCGGAGGTAATCCGTTTGCGGCTTTGTCCCAATAAAATGGAACATCCCTTTGAAAGTTTTGAAAAAATTTTTGCGGACCGGATTTCAGAAACAGATCTTTATTACCGGGAGCTCCAGCGGAATATATCCCGGGATGAGCTGAAACAGATTCACCGGCAGGCTTTTGCCGGCATGATCTGGAGCAAGCAATATTATTATTTCAATGTGAAAAAATGGCTGGCAGGAGATCCTGCGGGGCCCGAACCACCGGCCGAGAGGCTGAAAGGAAGGAACCATCAATGGGTTCATCTGAACAATTCCGATGTCATCTCCATGCCCGATACCTGGGAATATCCCTGGTTCGCGGCCTGGGACTGGGCATTCCACTGCATTTGTTTTGCCAGTATTGATCCGGGGTTTGCCAAACAGCAGCTGACCATACTCACACATGAATGGTATATGCATCCCAGCGGACAGTTTCCCGCTTATGAATGGTCCTTCTCCGATGTAAATCCTCCCGTCCATGCCTGGGCTACCTGGAAAGTGTATGAAACGGATAAGGCGGCAGCAGGAAATGGGGACACGAAGTTTCTGGAAACCGTATTTCTGAAACTGCTGCTCAACTTTACGTGGTGGGTAAACCGCAAGGATAAGGAAGGCAATAATATATTTGAGGGCGGTTTTCTCGGCATGGATAATATCGGCGTTTTCGACCGCAATGCACCCCTCCCTGACGGTTCCCTGCTCGAACAATCCGATTCCACGAGCTGGATGTGTCTGTATTCATTGAATATGATGCGCATTGCCCTGGAGCTTGCCAAAACCAATCCGGTCTATCAGGACATGGCTACCAAATTTTTTGAGCACTTCCTGTACATCGCCTATGCGATGGCCGGAAAGGGAGATGTCAATACCGATCTCTGGGATGAAGAAGATGGATTTTTTTATGATGTGCTGAGAAAACCGGGATCAAAGCCTGAAAAATTAAAGGTAAGATCCATGGTAGGCATCATCCCGCTGATGGTCGTGGAAGTGATTGATGATGAGCTGCTGAATACCCAAAAGGATTTTGCAGAAAGGCTGCGGTGGTTTTTAGCGAACCGGCCCGAAATGGCCAACATGGTATCCCGTTGGGGCGTAAAAGGAAAGGACGAAAAACATTTATTATCCCTGTTGCGTGGACACCGCATGAAGAAAATCCTTTACCGTATGCTGGATGAAACCGAATTCCTTAGTGATCATGGTATCCGGGCGCTGTCTAAATACCATGAGGAACATCCTTATGTTCTGGATATCGACGGGACGCAATTCTCCATTAAATACACACCCGGCGAATCGGATATTCCGCTATTTGGCGGCAATTCCAATTGGCGGGGACCGGTATGGATGCCGGCGAATTTTCTGATCATCGAATCCCTGAAACGCTTTCATGATTACTATGGGGATGAATTCAGAGTGGAATACCCAACCCATTCAGGGAATTTCTTTTCTTTGAAAGAAATTTCCGTCAAACTGGCCGAAAGAGTGGTTTCCCTGTTTACCCGGGATCAAAACGGCAACCGGCCGATATACGGCAACAATCCACTGCTTCAGTCGGACCCCCATTTCAGGGACTATATCCTCTTTTTTGAATATTTCCATGGTGAAACGGGTCTTGGGCTGGGCGCATCGCACCAGACCGGGTGGACGGCCCTGGTTACCCGTTTGCTGATGGACAAGTAAGCCCCATATTCAGCTATCTTTGCTGCCCGAAATTATCCAGTGGAAAAAAGCAATTTTGTAGATCAGATCAGGGTTTTCTGTCGCAGCGGTCACGGTGGTGCCGGAATCAAGCATTTCTTACGCACCAAATACAACGCCCTGGCGGGCCCGGACGGCGGAGACGGGGGCCGGGGCGGCCACATCATTCTCCGGGGGAATAAGAACCTGTGGACCCTGCTGCACCTTCGCTATTATAAAAATGTACTGGCGGAAAACGGCGAAGCGGGAAGCGGGAACAAATGCACCGGCCGGTTCGGAAAAGACATTTTTATTGACGTTCCCCTGGGAACCATAGCCCGCGATGAAGAAACGGGATCAAAAGATGCAGAGATCCTGGAAGACGGACAGGAAGTGATCTGGTTAAAAGGCGGTCGCGGGGGACTTGGCAATGCCCAGTTTGCCACACCCACCAACCAGGCGCCGGAACACGCCCAGCCCGGAGAACCGGGAACAGAAGGCTGGAAGGTGCTCGAGCTGAAAGTGCTGGCTGATGTGGGTCTTGTTGGTTTTCCGAATGCGGGGAAATCCACCCTGCTCTCTGTAGTTACCGCCGCCAAACCCAAAATTGCAGATTATGCCTTTACCACCCTCAGCCCGCAACTGGGCATGGTGGAATACCGCGACGGTAAAAGTTTCTGTATAGCGGACCTGCCCGGAATCATTGAAGGAGCTGCTGAAGGAAAAGGTCTGGGGCATAGATTTTTAAGGCATATCGAAAGGAATGTTGCACTGCTGTTCCTGATTCCGGCAGACAGTCCGGATCACCGGAAAGAATATGAAATACTGGTGAATGAACTGCGCCGGTTCAATCCGGAGCTGCTGCACAAACGTTTTGTGATTGCCATTAGTAAAAGTGATTTGTTGGACGATGAATTAATTTCCGGGATTGAAAAAGAACTGCCGGCCGGTATTCCCCATATTTTCATTTCTTCCGTTACTCAAAAAGGAATACAGGCATTAAAAGACCTGTTATGGAATATTATGAACGCAGACAAATAAAGTATTTTCCACTCCTTCTCTTGCTGATGCTGCCTTTTGCCGGAAGCACACAATCCGGCAGGGCCGCCGCAGATTCCATACGCATCATCCGCGGGGTACCCGGTATGGCCTATGCAGTATTTACCATGGATAGCCTGCTGGAAGAGGAAGTGATCGGGTATCGGGTGTTTAAACTGAAAGATACCATTGATTCCAACGATCGTTTTTACCTCGGAACGAATACGGCTGCTTTCACCGCTTACATTGCCGCGCATCTGGTGGAAGCCGGAAAAATAAAATGGACCACGCCCCTCTTAAAAATATTTCCTGAATTTAAAAAGAAGGCTTTTCCGGTTTATCAATCCATTACGCTGGAGGACCTGCTCAGTTGCAGAACCCGGTTTCAACCCTTCATGACACCGGATGACTGGACTCATATACCCCGCAGTGCCGGAAATGTGATGACAAAAAGAAGAACCTTCACGCAATACATGCTGCAGCAAAAGCCAGACATGGAAAGTTTTCTTCAGAAAAAAATTGTTTTTTCCCAGGCAAATTATGTAATCGCGGCGGCCATGCTGGAAAAAGTAACCGGAAAGTGCTGGGAAGACCTGGTAACCCAATATATCAGCAGGCCGCTGAAAATTTCCGTTCGCTATTCCTGGCCCCTGGTTTCAGATACCGCCGCACCGGCAGGACACTGGTCACACGGAGGGCGTTTTTATTCCGAAATGGGTAATACCCGGCTGAAAGTCAATCCGGTACTCTATCCCGCACAGGGAATCAGCATCAGCCTGCCGGACTATATCCGGTTCATCCGCGTAAACATCGCCGGGTTAAATGGAGAAAGCTCGTCACTTTCACAGAAAACTTTTAACTATATACATTCCGGAAAACCGGACTTTGCCATGGGATGGAACAACGGGAGCCTGAAGGATCAGTCCTTTTCTTTTCATGAAGGCATATCCCAGCTGTTTGATTGCCAGGCAGAGATCCTCAAAGAAAAAAAGATCGGCATCATCGTGATGTGTAATTCCGGGGATAAGGATGGAAGAGGTGCGGTGCTCGATCTGACACGGTTGCTGGAAGAAAAATATTTCTGACTTCCCAAAACCGTTAAAAAATTACATTTGGAAAACGATCTTCATGAATTTCATTGCGCTGATCCCCGCCCGTTATGCTTCCACCCGCTTCCCGGGCAAACTCATGCAGGAACTTGGCGGTAAAACGGTCATTCGCCATACCTATGAAAATACCGTGGCCACGCAACTATTCGACCAGGTGATGGTGGTTACGGACAGTGATGTCATTTATCAGGAAATTGTCCGTCACGGCGGAGAAGCTAAAATGAGCCATAAACCGCACGAGAGCGGAAGCGACCGTATTGCGGAGGCCATAGAAGATATGGAGGTGGACGTTGTGGTGAACGTGCAGGGCGATGAGCCATTTGTACAGCGCGAACCCCTGCAAAAACTATTGCAGGTTTTTAAGGAAGACCGGCAGGGACTTATACAGGTTGCTTCCCTCATGCAGGAAATGAAAAACAAAAACAACATACAAGACCCGAATTATGTTAAGGTTGCCGTGGACTTGCAAATGAATGCTCTTTTCTTCAGCAGAAGTGTGATCCCTTATCCCCGGGATGCCAGTACCGGCATTCCCTGTTACGAGCACATCGGCGTTTATGCCTTCCGCAAACAGGCTTTGCTGAATTTTACGAAATGGCCGGTGACGCCGCTGGAAGCAGCCGAGCGAATTGAATGCCTCCGCTACCTGGAACACGGCGTACCCCTGAGGATGGTGGCGACTGAATATATGGGCATTGAAATTGATACGCCAGAGGACCTGCAAAGAGCTATCCGGCACATGGAAATAAAAAGATGAAACCGCCTGAAAATTATAAACCTCAATTAAACTGAAAGCATGAATCAACCTTTGTGGGGCATCGACCTCGGTGGAACAAAAATGGAAGGCGTCATTTTAAAAAGCGAAAAGGATCCGGAGCCCCTGGTAAGAACCCGGGTAGATACAGAAGCTTCCGGAGGGTATGATCACATCATCGGCCAGATAGAAAAACTGGTAACAAAAATGAAGACCGAATCCGGGCTGACCCCGAAAAGCATCGGCTTTGGCACACCGGGAATCCTAGATCCCATTTCGCTGACTATGAAAAATTGCAACACCACAATGCTCAATGGTCAGCCACTCAAAAAGGATCTGGAGGCCCGGCTAAATATGCCCGTTATGCTCGCCAATGACGCCAACTGTTTTGCGCTGGCTGAAGCAAACTGGGGAGGTGTTAAAAAGAAAGCGCCGGGGGCGCGTATGGTATTTGGAATCATCATGGGAACCGGTGTGGGTGGCGGAATAGTTATTGACGGGAAAATCTGGAACGGTCATCATGGCATCGCCGGAGAATGGGGTCATAATTTTCTGGATGAATCGGGAGGACCCTGTTATTGCGGAAAAAGCGGATGCGTTGAGAAAGTGCTGTCCGGTCCTTCCCTGCAGAAATATTACGAAGACCGCACAGGCAAAAAAAAATCCCTCAAGGAAATCGTGGCGCTGCGGCATCAGGATGCCGCGGCCAGGGAAACCCTCGACCGTCTTGCTCATTTTTTCGGAAAAGCAATCTCCGTGATCACCAACATGCTCGACCCCGATATCATCGTGGTGGGAGGTGGTGTGGGTAATATTGATGTGATCTATACCGAAGGGGTAGAATCATTAAAATCTTTCATCTTTAATAATTACAGCAGCGTACCGGTGATCAGACCGGAACTGGGCGACAGTGCCGGCGTATTCGGCGCTGCCGCATTAACCCATTCTGCCGGACACTGAAAGCAGATAACTTTGCATTTCAAAACAGGAAATCCATGAAGTTCAGAAATTTTAAAATGGTGAGCTATGTTGTATACGGCCGGGGAAGCTTTAATCAACTGGACGAAATATTAGCGCCACACCGGAAAGAAAAACTATCCATGATATTTCTGGTGGACCATTTCTTTGAAAATAAACCCCTGCTTAACCGCATCCCTTTGCGGGGAAATGATAAAATTATTTTCGCCGATTCCAGCCACGAGCCAAAAACAAAACAGGTGGATGGCCTGGCATCCGTACTCAAACAGGAATTCGGTACCGTTAGCGGAATCATCGGTATTGGCGGCGGTTCTGCCATGGATCTGGCCAAGGCCGTTTCGCTGATGATGACCAACCCGGGTTCATCCGCAGACTACCAGGGATGGGATCTGGTGAAATTTCCAGCTGTTTATAAAGCCGGCATTCCCACCCTCAGCGGCACAGGGGCGGAAGTATCCCGGACCACCGTGCTCACGGGACCCACCCGCAAACTTGGCATGAATTCCGATTTTACCCCCTTCGATCAGATCGTACTGGATCCCGAGCTTACCGCAAACGCTCCGGCCAATCAAAGATTCTATACGGGCATGGATTGTTATATCCATTGCATCGAAAGTTTAACCGGCACCTTCCTGAATGAATTCAGTAAATCTTATGGCGAAAAAGCGCTCAGCCTCTGCCAGGAGGTTTTTCTGGGAAACGGCGCGTGGACGACCCATCACGATGACAAGCTCATGATGGCTTCCTATGCCGGGGGAATGAGCATTGCCTATTCCCAGGTGGGAGTGGCCCATGCAGTAAGCTACGGACTGGGATATCTGCTGGGCACCCGTCACGGTGTTGGCAACTGCATTGTATTCGACAAACTGGAAGCCTATTATCCCGAAGGGGTAAGGGAATTCAAAAAGATGGTAGAGAAAAACAACATTGAAATTCCCCGGCACATCACCAAAGGTTTAACCGACGATCAGTTCGAAACCATGATCAATGTATCCCTGGGCATGAAGCCGCTTTGGGAGAATGCCCTGGGCCCTGACTGGGAACGGATCATGACGCGGGAGAAACTGAGGAAGCTGTATGAGCAATTCTGATCAACCGTCAACTGATAACCATACCATGCGTATCGCCTGTATCATCATGGCCCATAAGAATCCTCAGCAGATTGAGCGGTACATGAATAAATTTGATCCGTTCCCCTTCGATTTTTTTATTCACCTGGATAAGAAAACAGATCCGGCGCCATTTCTCTATCTCGCCCGGCTGCCACAGGTACAATTTGTTCATCAGCGGATAAAGATCCGCTGGGCCTCCTATAATTTTGTACATGCGGTGCTGATTTCCATGAAAGAAATTTTAAGCAGCCACACGAAATATGATTATATCAGTGTGATGAGCGGCCAGGATTATCCCATCAAACCTGTCGGCGACCTATTTCAATTCCTTGAAAAAAACCCTGGCAAAAATTTCATGAGTTTTGAAGAACAGGGAGACTGGTGGGATCATGCCGTTACGCGCATCAAAAAATATCATTTCACCAATTCAGGATTTCGCGGCAGGTACCGCCTACAGTTTTTTCTGAATGCTATTCTGCCGGAAAGGAAATTTCCGCTTCCTTATCAATTGTATGGCGGGCCCAGGGCCATGTGTATGACGCTTGGCGCTGACTGCGCACAATATGTGGCGAATTTTATGGAGTCAGATAGGCGATTGAAACGGTTTGTCCGCCTCACGTGGGGACCGGATGAATTCCTGGTGCCCACTATCGTTATGAATTCTGCGTTCCGGGAAAGCGTGGTGAATGATAATTTTTATTTTATCGACTGGTCAAAGGGAGGTGCGAATCCAAAAACATTTACTGCTGAAGATTACAATATGCTGGTCAGCTCAGATAGATTTCTCGCCCGGAAATTTGATATGGATAAGGATGGGAAGATATTGGATTTGCTGGATAATGTGGGTTGATGTGAAAATGTGCACATCAGCACATTTCCACATTACTTCTCCAGTTTCCCCAAAACATCCTCACTGATCTTTACCGGATATTTCTTTTTTAACTCCAAGATCCAGTTGTTTTCCAGTTCATTCTGATAATCATTGATCACCAGGCCGCGGGCCTCGCTGAAAGATCTGGTGGAAGGGTCGGTATGTTTCCGGATGATATAGGCAAACTGAACGGTTTTATCTGAATTGGTCATGTTAGAGGTAAACCCGTTATCGTCGGTGCTGCCATTATCCGGCAGTTGTTTAATCTCGAAACGACCCGAATCCGCCTGTACCTGGCCCACCAGGCTATCCACCAGGATCCGCCAACTGCCTATGCCGCTTTGGATTTCCTGCCTGATTTTTTCTGCAGACGCCTGGTTACCTGCATTAAAGACAATGGCATCCGCACTGGATTTCCACCGGTAGCTACGGGCATGGGTCTCAAAGAAATTTTTCAAACCTGCCGTATCTGCTGAAGCCTTATCCCAAACCCTTTTTTGCATGATCTCGAACAATAAATTACCGTCGCGGAATTCATTCAGTTGATTGGCAAAATCCTTATTATATCTTTCTAGATGGGCTTTGTAATACTCAAAAGCAACGATCTGTTTGTATTGATCCAGTAGATCCAGGTTTGTTTTTCCGTTTAGCAGGGCGGGCACTCCGCCTAATGTTCTGCGGTAACCGACCCAGTCACTAACCGTATATGTTTTGTCGGGAAAACGAAATAAAACGCTGTGTGCATTCAGGTCATGGAAACCGGGATCTTTTTTATACAGCAGCATACTGTCAGTGTAAACAAACAAATGATTTCCGGCCGGCATCATCTGTTTAAAGCCTGTTTTCTTTAAAACCGACTGTAGCATTTCTTTCCGGGATACCCCGATTCGCTTATCTGCCTTAACCCTGTTCTGCAATTCAGCCATTGTTTTTTTATCCCTGGTTTCGGAAACCGGTATCCGCGAGATCCTTTTCAGGATGTGGTAGCCGAAACTGCTGGCAAAGGGTTTGCTGATATCACCATCTTTCTGCAGACCATAAGCCACCTGTTCAAAAACGGGATCATATTTCCCGATTCCGAATTCGGGCAATACGCCACCCAGCTGATAGGACAAATTATCGCCGCTGAATTTTCTCGCCAGTTCACCAAAATCGGAGCCTGAGAGAATGGCCCGATACAAAGAATCCGCCCGTTGACGGGTATCCTCCTTTTCAACATCATTGGCCTGGTAGGGAAAGATGAGCAGGATTTGTGCCGCGTGCATCCTTCCTGCCGCAGATCTTTCTCCCGTTTTTTTGACCATGAAATAGCCACCATCTGTTCTGAAAACAGGTGAAACCTGATTATCGCTGATCCGGTAGGCTTCGGTTTCCATGGTATATGGAAGATCAAAAACAGTGATGTATCCCAGGTCGCCACGGTTGCTTTTTACAAAAGGATCCTCAGAATAAGTCATAGCCACCTCTCCAAAATCTTTTATTTTTTTTAACTGATTGTGGGCTTCCGTAATTTTCTTATACGCCTTCAGGGTGTCTCCGGGTGAAGCTGTTTTTGGAGCGGAAACAAAAATATAGGAAAGCCGGAGGTCTTTGTGAGATCTTACAAAAGCCTCCTCCACCATCCTGTTCAGGCTGGTTTCGTCGTTGCTGTATTGATCCGCAATCTGGCTGCGGAAATTATGCAATTCGGACAGCTGTGCGGGTAAAGTATCCATTTTTTTATCGTATGCCGCCTGCACTTTCAGGCGATACCGGATATACAAGTCCAGATATTCCCTGTAGGATTTGTCTGTTGCCTTTGTATTTGTATTGTTTTTCCGGTAGGCGGATAGAAACTCATCCCGGCTGATCTGATGATTGCCATACCAGGCAATGGTTTGACCAAAAAAAGTTTGCGAGCAGCAAAGCAGGAAAATGATCAGGACTACATTCTTCATATCATGGATTGGCCTTTTTCAGCTTCAGGTTCAGTATTTCATCCAGTTGCTGATAAGTAAGTTTTTTTGCGATGATCCGTTTGTCTTTATCCAGCAGGTAAAGGATCGGCGTCTGGTAAACATCATACAGCTGACGGTAGTCCGGGTGTCCCGCAGCTGCTTCCGCATCATGCTGGGCCGTTGTCTGATAAACGTTTATCCAATCCTTCAAATTGTGATCCCGGATAAATTTGGTCCAGTTATCTTTTCCGCCATCTACCATCACGCCGACCACTTTAAGACCTTCGTTTTTCCATTTGGACTGGAAAATGGAATCCACTTTGGGAATGGTTTCCTTACAATGACTGCAGGTGGGGTCCCAGAAACAGATCAGTGTATAATCGGCCTTCACATTATACAGGGTTACTGTTTTCCCCATGGTATCGGTCATCGTCAGCTCAGGTGCGGGTTGACCGAGCAGGTTGGCCATCAGGCTGTAGGCACGGTCATTTACATACTTACGGTACTTCTCGGTGAAGAAATCAGCCTGCCCCGTATTGATATATTTTTCAAAAATATGGACGAACACCGCATCCTGGCCCATGTATTCGGGGTTTATGTATTTCTGTACAAAATGGATAAGCAGGTATTTGAACATTTCCTTGTTGGTGCGGGAATACAGGAGCATGTGGTCGATCTCCCGGTTGATGGAATCGGGTGCCGGAGAAACCAGGTCCTTAAAATAACGATCCAGTTTCGGTTCAAATACCGGCGTGCGTATCAGCCGCTCGTCAGTAAAGGAAATATTATCCCAGTAATGATCCTTAAAATACCGGTAAGCAAAATTGGCATCAGGCTTCCCGCTGGCAGTACCCGGTGCAGGCGGCACAACAGGTTCTTTCAGCATCAGCAGCAGGGTACTCAGCAGGGATCCCGGATCCTTTTTTTCCAGCTGATCGCGGTATGTTTTTACCTCCGAATTGATCGTACGGATTTTCTGCTCTACAGCCGCAGAGTCCTTTTTTGTTTTTGAGCCCGACAACTGAGATTGTAAAGAAACAATATCCCGCCCATGGGTATTCATAAAGGAAGTGTATTCCTGGAATGCCTGGTTTTCGGTTGAGCCCGCAAATATGATGCTTTGGGGTAGCCGGCTGGTATCTGCGGACACTGAAAATTGCTGTTCCCTGCCGATCAGGAGTTCGAAAAGAATCTCTTTTTTTGGGGAAACTATAAAATAAACGCCTTCGGGTAATTTTTCTTTCCCTTTAAAATCGCCCTCGGCGTTCCCGTCCAGAAGGATGGAATCCGCCACTGCTTTAATTTTCCCGTAATGATAGCCCAGGTATACCTGGCTGTGGGCAAAAGGTTTTAAGGTAAGATGGATGTCGTAACCCTGGGAAAAGCCGCAATGGGCAAGAACAAGTAAGATGGATGCAAAAAGGCCTGTTTTGGGCTGTAGGTTGAACATAGGACTGCTAAATTAGGATAATCCTACATTTGCCGCCGTGGGAAACAAGAAAAATATTGTATTGGAAAATCTCCTGGTCACCGGATATGCGGCCGGGGGAAAGAGCCTGGCAAAACATGAAGGAAAAGTAATCTTCATAGAGCAGGCCGTTCCGGGCGACCTGGTTACGGTTGTATTAACAAAAAATAAAAAGGATTGGGCCGAAGGTCATGTGATTTCTTACCAGGAATATGCAGCGGACAGAATCAAACCATTCTGTCCCCATTTCGGGGTTTGCGGGGGATGCCAGTGGCAGATGCTTCCCTATGTAAAGCAACTGGAATATAAACAGGACGAGGTTTGGCAAAGTCTGCGGAGGATCGGCAAAATGGAACTTCCCCCCATAATGCCCATCCTTGGAGCCGTCGACAACACCGGCTATCGGAATAAAATGGAATATACCTTTTCCAACCGCCGCTTCCTGTTGCGGGAAGAGCTGCGGGATCCCGGCATTTCTTCCCGGCAGGACGCTGCAGGATTTCATGCCAGGGGCATTTTTGATAAAATTGTGGATGTGGACACCTGCTTCCTGCAGCAGGAGCCCAGCAACCTCCTTCGTAAGGAAGTGAAACGCTGGGGCATCGTAAATAAGGTCAGCTTCTATGACATCCTGCGGCACGAAGGTTTTCTCCGTAATATGCAGGTCAGGCTGTGCCGGACGGGAGAACTGATGCTGAATATCGTATTCGGATATTTTGATGAGGCCCTGGTGAACAGCCTGTTGACCCACATCATGGAAAAATTCCCCGGCATTACCACCCTGCTGTATACCATCAATGCAAAGATGAATGACAGCCTGCACGGGCTTTACCCCGTTGTATTTTATGGAAAGGGCTATGTGGTGGAAAAGCTGGAAAAATATGAATTCAAGATAGGCCCGAAATCTTTTTTTCAAACGAATACCGCTCAGGCGGAGCGGCTGTACCAGGTTACCCGGGATTTTGCGGAACTCAGCGGGAAAGAAACGGTTTATGATCTGTATTGCGGAACCGGGAGCATTGGCATTTTCCTCAGCGACCGGGCAAACCGGGTGGTCGGTGTGGAGCTTATCCCGGAAGCCATTGACGATGCCCGGGAAAATGCGGCGCTCAACCGGGTTCGGCATGCCGGTTTTTTTGCGGGGGACGTGACCGAACTGTGTAATGATTCCTTTTTCGGGATCCATGGCCGCCCGGACGTAGTCATAACCGACCCGCCAAGGGCCGGGATGACCGCAAAACTGGTGAATAAACTGCTCGATATAGCCCCCGAAAAGATCGTGTACGTCAGTTGCAATCCGGCTACCCAGGCGCGTGACCTTCAATTGCTTTCTGAAAAATATGCCGTAAAGGCCATACAGCCCGTGGATATGTTCCCGCATACCCATCATATTGAAAATGTAACCGGGCTTTTTTTAAAACATTAACTTGCATCCGTAATCGAAGATCCACTATGACTGAATTTCGACCCGGGGGTTTCCAGATGATCCCGCCCGTAATCAAGAACCTGATCATTATCAATGTCCTCGTTTTTTTTGCACAAAGTATCTTTGAGCATAATGCGACTTTCAGCATTGAAAACTTATTTGCGCTGCATGATATCCGTTCGGTGTATTTCCGCCCCCACCAACTGGTCACCTACATGTTCCTCCACGGGAACCTCGGCCATATTTTCTGGAATATGCTGATCCTTTGGATGTTTGGC
Source organism: Chitinophagaceae bacterium (assembly GCA_041691395.1). GTDB lineage: Bacteria > Bacteroidota > Bacteroidia > Chitinophagales > Chitinophagaceae > Puia. The sequence goes on along the minus strand of JBEPUT010000001.1, from coordinate 63,822 downwards.
AGTATCCTGGAAAATTTCTGGGGACCGAAACGTTTTTTGATTTTTTATATGGTCTGCGGAATCGGTGCAGCCTTATTGCACCTTTTTGTTCTTTACCATGAGCTGACACCCGCCTGGCAGGAATTTGCTGCTTTGCCCGTTCATCAGCAGGAAATGTACAGATATTCGGATACCATATTAAATTCCGCAACCTTGGGCGCATCCGGATCCATTTTCGGATGCATGGTTGCTTTCGGGCTGCTGTTCCCCAACAGCCTGATCTACCTGTATTTCTTTTTCCCGATAAAAGCCAAATGGGCCGTTTTAGGTTATGTATGCATAGAGTTGTTCCTGGGTCTCCGGAATACCGCCGGGGATAATGTTGCACACTGGGCCCATCTGGGGGGTGGTCTCGTTGGACTATTACTGGTTTATTACTGGAAAAAAACGGACCGGAAAAATTTTTACTGAACCCAATACCGTTTTGACTGTTACTAAAACGAACCCGCTGTGATGATGGATTTAGTTATGCCTTACAGGTAAAACCCATGAATGTAAAAGAAGAAAACTACCGGAAACGGATGCACCTGGGCCAGGATGGAAATGCCCTCATCCAGCTGCTTATACTGAATGCGGTACTCTTTGTAATACTCAAATTTGTATATGTAATTTATCTGGTCAGCGATACACAGATGACCACCTATTACACCCATATTTACAACTGGTTCGCCCTGCCTGCCGATCCGGGTAAACTGGCCTTGCGTCCCTGGACGGTGATCAGTTATATGTTCATAGACCACCAGCTTTTCCGTTTTATTTCCAATATATTCTGGCTTTGGACCTTTGGGTACATTTTACAGGATCTGACCGGCAACCGGAAAATCATTCCGATATACCTGTATGGGGGCTTTTCAGGTGCCCTGTTGTTTATCCTGGGTCATTTATTGATCCCCGGCATTAATCCCCAGCTTGACCCCGCCACTTTTTCCGGCGCCAATTGTGCCATTGCAGCCCTGGCCATCGCTACTACTACCGTTTCGCCGGATTACCGCATTTTTCCCATGATTAACGGGGGCATCCCGCTGTGGGTGATCACCCTGATTTTTCTGCTGATCAATTTTTCCGGCATAGGCTATGGGGAAACCAGTATTTATATTGCCAATGCCGGAGCCGCCGGCATTGGGTTCCTGTTCATTTACCAGATGCGCCGTGGTCGGGATGCGAGTATATGGATCAATCAGTTCTTCGACTGGCTCGGCGACCTGTTCAATCCTGAAAAAAAGAAAATACCCAGACAACGGAAAGATGAATTTTATTACCACGTGGCGGGTACCCAGCCTTTTAAGAAAATCCCCATCATCACGCAAAAACGGATAGATGAGATCCTGGACAAAATCAATCAGCAGGGTTATCGTTTTCTCACCAGTGAAGAAAAAGACATTCTGAAGCGGGCAGCAGAAGAGGAAGATTTGTAACTTCGGCTCCTCCCATGGCATCACTGCGGAAAATTACCAAAAGCTTCTTTATTCTGCTGAATATTGTTATTGCTTTTTTATTTCTGCTCACCTGCTGTAATGTGTTTCTTCATCCGGATAAATGGTGGTTCATTTCCCTGCTTGCTTTTATATTCCCCTTATTCCTTTTGCTGCTGCTGGGATTTTTCTTTTTCTGGCTCTTCCTATCCAGGAGATGGTCCCTCATTTCGCTTTTTACCCTGCTCATCGGCTGGCAGAATATCCATGCTTTCTTTGGCATGAGCCTGGCAAAAAAAGATTTTACCCCCAAAAAAACCAACGCCATTCGTGTAATGACCTGGAATGTTCGTCGCTGGGATGAATTTATAACGAAAAAAACCGGCGCCTCCGGCCATCGCCGGCGGATGTTTGACCTGGTTTCCAAACAGAACGCAGACTTTCTCTGTTTCCAGGAGTTTTATGAGCCCGACGATTCTTCCAGATCCAATATCCGGTATATCCGCGACAGTCTTCATTTTCCGTATTATTATTTTTCGCGTGACTTCCACAACAAATTATTCAAATATGAAACCGGGGTCATTATTTTTTCCAAATACCCGATCATCCGGCAATCACGGCAAAGTTTTGGATCCTTCAGCATGGATAATCCGGAAAGTCTGATTGAAACGGATGTGCTGGCACAGGGAAAACGGATCAGGCTATGCACCGTTCATCTGCAGTCGGTACTATTCAAATCAAAAGATTTCCGGGACGTTGAGATCATCCGCAATGCGGAGGACAGCATCCTGCAGGCTTCCCGTTCACTGGCCAAAAAACTGAAGTATGCCCTCAGCCTGCGCGGCTACCAGGCCGATACCGTTAGAAGACACCTGGATGCGAGTCCTTACCCGGTTATCCTCTGTGGAGATTTTAACGATGTTCCGAATTCGTATACTTATTTTCACATTAAGGGCGATCGCCAGGATGCGTTTATTGCCAAATCATTCGGCATCGGAAGAACCTACATTAATATATCGCCAACGCTTCGCATCGACTATATTTTCCCTTGCAAGCGTTTTAACGTATTACAGGCCACGGTAATACAGTCACCATTTTCCGATCATCGTCCGGTGATTGCCGACCTTCAGCTAAAGGACGAAAAGCGATAAATGTTTATATTTGGGCGAAGGCATGAGTAACTTAAAAGTCTATAATTCTTACAGCAGGCAAAAAGAAGCATTTGTACCGTTAACACCCAACCACGTGGGCATGTACGTATGCGGCCCCACAGTAAGCGGCGAGAGCCATCTGGGGCATGCCCGCGGCTTTATCAGCTTTGATGTGATTTACCGGTACCTGCTGTATCTCGGTTATAAGGTGAGGTACGTACGCAACATCACCGATGCGGGCCATTTTGAGGAAGAAGGCCGCGAGGCGGAAGACAAGATCTCCCAAAAGGCAGTGATAGAGAAAATGGAACCCATGGAGCTGGTGCAGAAATACAGCAACCTGTTCCACTGGGCGATGAAACAATTCAATAACCTGGAACCCAGCATAGAACCGTCCGCCACGGGGCATATCATCGAGCAGATCGATATGATCAAAAAGATCATGGAAGCAGGTTATGCCTATACCGTAAACGGATCGGTTTATTTCGATGTAAAAAAATACGCCGAACATTACCCCTACGGGAAACTCAGCGGACGAAAACTGGATGAGCTGCTGGAAACCACACGCGCACTGGAAAGCCAGGAAGAAAAACGGAACCGCCAGGATTTTGCACTCTGGAAATCAGCACCACCCGGTCATATCATGCGGTGGACCAGCCCCTGGGGAGAAGGATTTCCCGGATGGCACATCGAGTGTTCGGCCATGAGTACCAAATACCTGGGAACGGAATTCGATATCCACGGTGGCGGCATGGACCTGATTTTCCCCCACCACGAAAGTGAGATTGCCCAAAGCACCATCTGTAATCATCATGTGCCGGCCCGTTACTGGCTGCATAACAATATGATTACGATCAACGGGAGGAAAATGGGCAAGAGTTACAGCAACGTGATCACGCTAACCGATATGTTTTCCGGAAACAATCCCTTGCTCGCCCAGGCCTACCATCCGATGACCATCCGCTTCTTCATTTTACAAACGCAATACCGGAGTACCCTGGATTTTGGCAACGAGGCCCTGCAGGCAGCGGAAAAAGGGCTGACCCGTTTATGGGATGCCTATATGGATCTCCGGAAGATGACCAGTGATCCCGGGAAACTCATCAATCCCCAGATCGAAAGCCAGTTCAATTCCTTATGCCGGGAATTTGACGACTTCATGAATGATGATTTTAACACCGCGAAGGTCCTGGCCAATATGTTCGTGCTGGTGAACCACATCAATTCTTTCCGGAGCGGTGACCTGGAAAAAACAACCCTTTCACCGGAAACACTGTCTTATACCCAGACCCAGTTCAAAAACTACCTGGAAGATGTATTGGGATTAACCGATAAAACCGGACCCGGTCCGGACCGGCTCGGGGGCATTATGGACATGCTCATCGATATCCGGAAGGAGGCCAGGGCCAAAAAAGATTATCAGACCTCGGACCGGATCCGGAAGCAATTGCTCGAAATCGGCATCATCCTGAAGGATGAAAAGGACGGCAGCGTGAGCTATACGCTGGAATAAAAATTATTTATCCGGCATACCGAAGTTTCATTTTATTCGTATAGGAAGCAGGACATGGGAAATTGCCTGCATAAAGAACAGCTTATGGGTATTAAAGCAATATCCGGCAACCGCCGGATTTTAATGTTTCTGCTGCTGTGCGCCGGAACAGGATGTTGGAGCTGTAATAAAAATACGCCCAACAGCATAAATTATAAGACCTCAACCGTTTCCTGGATCCTGGCCAATGGAAGCAATACCACTTATTTTGAAACGGCAGTGCAGCAGGCCGGTCTTGATACGATTTTCAATGGTGCCGGGCCCTTTACCGTTTTTGTGCCTACCAATGACGCCTTTAGTCAGGCCGGCATCAGCCAGGCAGCCATTGGCACTTATTCACGGGACCAGGCAAAAAACCTGGTGCTTTATCACACGGTTGCCGGCGCGGCCCTTACAGCCTCCTCGTTTATCGGTGCCCGGGAATCGAAAATAATTATGGCCAACGGGGATTCCGTTTTTGTATCCGGGGATTCCAACCGCTTTTTCGTAAATGGCGTGCAGGTGATTTCCAGCGACCTGAGGGCGGCCAACGGCGTTTTACACGCCTTGCAGCAGGTGCTGGTTCCTCCGGCAAAAAATCTGCTGGACCTGATAAACTCAGATACTTCCCTGAGTCTTCTTTCCAGTGCCCTGCAACTGGCCACAGCCGCCCCCGACAGCCTGACAAACGACCTGGCTTCCGCCGGTCCCTTCAGCTTTTTTGCACCCGATAACGATGCATTCCGAAAGCTGGGTTACAACTCCCCGCAGGATCTGAGCATGGCCAATTCAGATTCCCTGCGACGCCTGATCCTGTCTCATTTGGTTCCCCAGCGCTTATTTACTTATGATATTCCAGACAGCAGCACGCTGCAGACCGTGAACGACAGCACGCTGTATTTTAATTTGTCCGGAATAGCGGCCCAGGTACAGATCAGGGGTCATGATAGTTTTGCCAATGTGGTTTCCGTAAACCAGATGGCGATCAACGGAGTATTGTTTAAGATAGACGAGGTGCTGGCTCCTTGATCTCCTGGCTTGTTAAGCAAGCCGTTCAAACAACCCCATTTACGTTCCAGCCGTATTTTTTAAATGGAACCCGTCAAATTCATCCTTCCGGATGCCATTTCAATTATCTTGCAGGGGTATTAACCATTTAAAATAAAAAAAATGAAACTTAGTAAATGGATTTTCTTAATGGCCGCCGTAATCATACTCGGCGTGTTAAGCTGCAAAAAAGGAGATACGGGCCCTGCCGGTCCCGCAGGACCTGCCGGAGCCGCTGGTGCCACAGGTGCCCCGGGACCGGACAGCATTTTGACATCTGCCTGGATACCCGTTAGTATGAAAGACACCACCATCAATTCAAATCCTTTTTTTATTCAGGAAATTCCTGCCCAGGCAATAACCCAGCGTATTCTGGATAATGGAATTATTCTGGGTTATCTGCAATATCTTGATGCAAATAACGGAACGAATATCTTCAATGCCAGTGAAGCCTTAAACCTTACCTATAGTGTAGGCAATGTGGAGCTGCTTTCCGGAACGGACTGGACAGGCGTTTTTGATTTCAGGTATGTGATTGTTCCAGGAACACTTACCGTAGGGAATTCGATTGTATCCGGACCCGCGAAAGGACTGACGAAGTCTGAACTTCAAAAGATGAACTATAAAGACGTCCAGAAATTATTGGGGAACAATACGGTTAACCAATAAGCAGTAAATATATTATGACGAATGACCGGGGCCCATAACCGCTCCGGTTTTTTAATGCCCGTCATATCTCTCCAGCACACTCAATACAAAAGGATCCACCCGCGTTGCGGTGTCTGAAAGCGGCCTGCCAAAAAAATGCGTTTCATATTCGTTCCGGTAAACACCGGCTGCCTGCGTTCTGGCAAGTACTTCCTTATTCAATGAGGTGTAGGTCATGTAGACCACGGAAATTATTCCGAATGTGGTATAAACAACAAACAGTAAAATGAGCGGCACTTTTAACCATCTGCTTTTATGGAATGATGTCTGTGCCACCACGGCTGCGATCAGGGGAAGAACCGGAACCCAGAACCGGGGATCTGAAAAAGGCCAGCTGAACATCAGGATGATATAGAAAAAAAGATATCCCTTTACGATGAAAGGGATCCGGTTCTTTTTAAAAAAACAGATAAAGATAAAGCCGGAAACCAGGAGAACGCCCACCGCCACAAACAACCCGATCACCAGGGAAGCGGGCAGCGGGCCAATGGCTTTTGCGGCTGAAACATTCAGCGAGATTTCACCCCATTCCCTCAGGTGCCATCCGATCATTTCGCTAAAATATACGCCCCCTTTAAATTGACCGGACATCACGCCCGTATAATGATCCAATCCGAGTTGTTTTGAAAATACAAGGATGCCTGCGGCGCATACCAGTATAACGGCCATGAATATCCTGTTATTCCGGATCAGGCTGATCAGTTGTTTCCGGTACTCCCATAAAAGCCCCAGAAACAAGGCCGCTACCAGTGCAATACCCACCGTTCGGGTCAGGAAAGCAAGGCCGGCAAGCCCAAAGGCCATCAGCAGATGAATGATCTTTTTTTTCTGTGTATAGGTATGGAAAGCATAAACGCTCGCCAGCGAAAAGAAAAGATATTGCAGTTCTGATAAGGGATGGGTAAAAAATTTGATGATCGTCCAGTTCAGGAGCACAAGTACAAAAAGGAACAGAGAGGTATGCAGGTAGGTAAAGATCTTTCTCACAAAATACAATCCCCCCAGCAGGTAAAGCCCATTCACAAAAACAATGGAAAATGACTTTAAAATCCCGAGCCTGGACAACCCCAGCAACAGGCCCGTATATCCGTAAGGCAGATAGTCACGCGGGTCGGCGTTGGGTGGGCAACCCGTTTCCAGACAATCTTTAATGGCAAAATACCGCAGCATATCATAGTGAATACGAAGGGGAGTGAAACAATTGATAAAATACAGGGCCGCCAGCAAAAAAACGGCCCATTTCAAAACCTGAGTAAACCGGTCGCCCGGCATCGGATGCGATTCGATTTTCAGCATATATTCAGGTTGTCTGTTTTGTGGTCACCGCTATTACGGAGAGCCCCGCAGCATGCGCCACGAGCTGATCAAGGAAACGGAAAAGTGGAACCAGTTGATTGTATAATTTCAACTGGGACCCGGGGATGGTTCTTTTCCTCATCACCGATCCGGAGAACCACCATCCCAGGATACCGGCAAAATTAAAATAAGACATACAGGTAATGGTTAGTTTCTCCGCCCGGAGTAAACGGCCCAGCGTTTTGCGGGAATATCTTTTGTAATGGCCCAGTTCCCGGTCAAAATTATTGTACAAACACTCACCCGCGGGAACCAGAACGATCAGGGTGCCGTTGATCCGCAATAACCTTTTCGCATTTTGAATGGCCACCGCATCCTGTTTGATGTGCTCCACCACATTCAGCGCAACCACGGTGTCGAACCGGCCCAGCAGATCAGGATACCGGTTTTCAAAATCAGGTAGCGAAAGATCCATTTGATAAATACCCTCCAGATCCGGATAGGCGGCAAATCGCTTGTTCAGGCGCAGGCAGTATTCGCTGCGAAGATCGCTTAAAGAAACTTTCAGGTGTTTATCCAGTAAGAGACCGGAGATATTTCCTATGCCGCTGCCGGCCTCCAGAACATGTCCCTTGCAATAGGGAAGGATCCGGTTCAGGAGCCATTGGTTAAACGCCGGGGCGTCGGCGAAAAGTTCAAGGGTCTCCCATCCGGCGGGGTCCGTTTGCAGTCCTGCACCGGCATTCGTCATCGGAAGAGATTATATTTTAAAATGCAATAGATGGCCCTGAAACCATCTTTCCAGCCAATTTTTTTTCCTTCCTGGTAAGTGCGGCCATAATAAGAAATACCCACTTCATAAATACGGATATCGGGTATCCGGGACAGCTTGGCGGTTATTTCCGGTTCAAATCCAAAACGGTTTTCTTTCAGCTCAATGGATTGGATGATGGGGGTTTTACAGAGTTTATAACAGGTCTCCATATCGGTCAGGTTCAGGTTGGTCATCATATTGCTCAAACGCGTCAGCATTTTGTTGCCAATAGAGTGCCAGTAAAACAGGATTCGGTGTGGCTTTCCTCCCAGAAAACGGGAACCATAGACTACATCTGCGGAACCCCGTAGCACGGGTATAAGCAGCTGGTTGTATTCCTCCGGATCGTATTCCAGATCCGCGTCCTGGATCACCAGGTATTCCCCGGTTGCCTTTTTTATGCCGGTATGAATGGCCGCGCCCTTTCCCGTGTTCACCTCGTGTTTAAAATATTGAACGTTGAGTTGAGGATGGTCGTCGCGGTAGGCCAGCAACACTTCCTCCGTTTGATCTGTGGAGCAGTCATTCACCAGGATCAGTTCTTTTTCTATGCCGTTGATGAGTATCACGTCGGCTACCCTGTCCAGCATCAGACGAATGGTTGCCGCTTCATTATATGCGGGAATGATGATTGAAAGCTTCTTAAAATACTCCATATCGCTTGCTGTTTTACAGGCAAATCCAGGAACCGGACTTTTAAGCATCGCTAAAATAGGCTTTAGTCCCTGATTCTGCAAACAGGCAGGAGATTTGTTTACCGGAGAATGACCACAGTATGGCTACTAGCCACTCGTTTTTTCGTCGTACTTTTTCTGGGCCTCCTGGGCCTTGTGAAAATCCAGCACCACACCGTTTATGCAAAAGCGTAAACCGGTAGGCGGAGGGCCGTCTTTAAATACGTGACCAAGGTGTGACTTGCATTTGCCGCACATGACTTCGGTTCTTTGCATACCGAGGGTGTTGTCATCCGCATACATAATGCTGTTCTTACTGACGGGTTCATAAAAACTCGGCCAGCCGCATCCGCTTTCAAATTTCGTATCACTTTTAAACAACGGATTTCCGCAAACGGCACAATAGTAGGTGCCGATGTCCTTGGAGAATTCATATTTGCTGCTGTATGGTCTTTCAGTTCCTTTTAACCGGGCGACATAATAAACATCTTCAGGCAGGATTTTTTTCCATTCTGCATCCGTCCGGTTAACGCCGGATGTATCAGAACCTGATTTTGAAGCATTCATAACCGTTTTATTTTGGGTTGAAGTTTGCGAATAACTGCATTGCTGAAAAAGAAATGCCAGCAGTAAAATCCCGAAAGTTTTTATGATCTTGTTCATGGCTTGCATTTAAATAACAAATGTACGATGCAGGGGTTCGTTTAGATTGTCAATACGCTGACCATAGCGGGGAAACTGTTTTCTTTAATGTTAATAATTGAACTTTTTGAAAGGCATTTTCATAAGGAAACCCCGTATTTGTTAAAGGAATTGTAAGAATGCTGCACTATATTTGTTTCTAAGCTAAATATCATGTTCAATCTGATTCTCTTCGGGCCTCCCGGAAGTGGCAAAGGCACCCAGTCTGAAAAGCTGATTGCCCGATTTGGTTTAAAGCATCTGAGCACAGGCGATATTCTGCGCAGTGAAATCCGGAACGGAACTGCGCTGGGACTTGAAGCAAAAAACCTGATGGACCAGGGACAACTGGTTCCGGACGCAGTAGTGATCGGCATGATCCGCGCCGCCCTCGAAAATAATCCGGATGCCAAAGGGTTCCTGTTCGATGGGTTTCCACGAACCAATGCCCAGGCAGACGCTCTGGATGCCCTGCTTTCCGAAAAAAATACGTCCATTCATATCGTGCTGGCCCTGCAGGTCTCCAAAACAGAACTTGTAAAAAGGTTGCTGAACCGTGGCCTCACTTCCGGAAGAACCGACGATGTGAATGAATCGATCATCGGTTCACGCATTGAGGAATACGAAAGAAAGACAGCCGCTGTTGCTGATCATTACAAGAAGTTTAATAAGGTGGTGTTCATCTCCGGGGAAGGATCCGTGGGGGATATTTTTGCGAAACTGAGCAAAGAGATTGAGGAAAGGGTTGACGGTTGAACGATGACCGATGAATACTGAGTATGCACACATCAGATCAGTCATCCGTCAACGGTCATCCTTCCTAAAATTCCAGATCCCTTTTCTTCAATTCTTTTTCCACGCGAACGGAAATCCGGATACTGATTTCATATAACAGGATGAGCGGAAGGGCCACGATGGTCTGGCTCATCCAGTCCGGCGATGGCGTAATGACCGCAGCAACAAATAAGATGGCCACATAGGCGTATTTGCGATAGGTGCGCAGGAAAGCGGGCGTGATCAGGCCGATGTGGGTAAGCACATAACTGATCAGTGGAAGCTGAAAGGCAATGCCAGATCCGATTAGGATGTCCAGCAGGTTATCCAGGTAATCGTCCAGTGTTGGCCGCGTGATGAGCATACCCGACATGCCCAGTTTATAATTGGACAGAAAGCTGAATGTAAAAGGCGCCAGCAGAAAATACCCGAAAGAAATTCCCAGCAGGAAAAAGAAAGTGACAAAAAATATAGAACCGCGGGTGCTTTTTATTTCTTTGGAAGACAGGGCCGGCTTCACGAAACGCCAGAATTCCCAGAAAATATAAGGAAAGGCTATAATAAATCCGCAAACGAAAGCAATGGTTATGCTGGAGATGAATTGCGAGCCGAAAGCCGTAGTCTGTAGTTGCACATTGGCGGCCGGCAGGCAAAGTGTATTCCCGATATGCAGGAGATGACTCAGTTTACAAAGCCCCACCACCGAAAGAAAGTCACTTTTTAAAGGGCCCATGATGATGTTTTCGAACAACCAGTCAATCTTGATAAACGCCAGGACGGCAATAATAACGATGGCCAGCACGGATCTTACGATATGCCAGCGCAATGCTTCCAGATGTTCTATGAACGACATTTCTGACTGCCCGGGGTTCCTGCTAAAAAATTTCAAGGCCATATTTCACTGGGGTGCCATTTGTAAAGGCGTCGCAAAGGTAATTTGAAAAGGACTTACGTGGAAAAGGAGTCTAAAGATTTCTGAACGGGCTAAAATCACTTGAGCAGCTTCATTTTAACCATCTCAATCCGGGTATCGCTCACGCTGAGGATCTCAAATTCGTAGTCATCTATGATGATGTGTTCCTTCAGCCGCGGAATCGCTTCATGTCGATTAATGATAAACCCGGACAGGGTTTCGGACTCATTTTCCGGAAATTCCATATTATATTTCTCGTTCAGATAATCCAGTTCCAGGCGTCCTGCAAAGATGAATTCATCATTAGATAATTTCTTTTCCTCAAACTCTTCCGTATCATATTCATCCCGGATCTCGCCAAAGATCTCTTCCAGCAGATCTTCCATGGTAACAATACCCGCCGTACCCCCAAATTCATCCACCACCCAGGCAATACTTTTCCTTTCTTTAGTAAATTTGCTGATCAGGTCCGTTGCACTCATGCTTTCCGGAACCGCGGGTATCGGCAGCAGGATATCCCCGATCAGCCGGGGAGCCTTAAACAGGTCCAGCTGATGAATGTATCCCTGTACGTGATCGATATTTCCTTCGTATACCACCAGTTTACTCAGCTTGCTGCTGACAAACTTTTTCCGGGCATCATCAATGGACAGGCGCGCGTCTATCCCTTCAATCTCCTTTCTGGGGATCAGGCATTCCCGCACCTTCACTTTAGGCAGGGAAAGCGCCGCTTCAAAGAGCTCAGTATTCAATTCCTGCTTTGGCTCATCCCCTTCGCCGGTTTGCCGGAAGAAATTGCCCAGATCCGCTTTGGCAAAAAGTTCCTTGCCTTCATCAATGCGTACGTTAAATACATATTTCAGGATCCATTCGCTCACCCGGGTAAATAAAAGGGAAACAGGGTATAGAAAGTTGTAAAAGAAATTACTGATGGAGGCGAAAAAATCCAGCAGGCTGTCGCTCTTCGCCCTGAAAAGCGCCTTGGGGATCAGTTCTCCGAAAAAAAGAATGAACAGAGTTGACATGAATGTTTCAAACAGGAGCCTGAATATATCCACCCAGGCCTGGGGAACAACGGTCTTTTTAATGATGAATTCCCATAACGGAGATAATGTTTCACCCACCAGCAGACCAAAAATAACCAGGAAAAAATTGAAGCCAATGATAATGGCACTGATGAAACGGGACGGATGGTCAAGCAACCGGGAGAGCAGGATGCTGCGGTGGAGTCCCTGTTTTTTTTTGAGCTCAATGGTCAGCCGGTTCGCATTGGCAAAAGCGATCTCAATGCCGGCGAAAAAAATAATCATCACCCAGGCGATGATGATCCAGATAAGGGTATTGGTATTGATCATCTAAATACGAATATAGCGGGAAAAAGCCAGAGTTACCAGCCCGGAACGGGGATTCCCTCCTCCTTAAACAATCCCGAAATGATGGCTCCGGCTTCAAGACATGCCCTTTCCAGGTTATCGTTGATGATGATTTTGTCAAAATGCTGACGGAAGGAAATTTCATAAGCGGCCTTGTTCAACCGGTCCTGCAACGCTTCCGGCGATTCCGTTGCCCGCAATTCCAGTCGGCGCTTTAGTTCTTCAATAGAAGGGGGCTGTACAAACAGGGACAAGGCACGGCCCTCATATTGCTGCTGAACGTGAATGGCTCCTTTTACATCTATGTCCAGTATGGGTATCTTCTGCATATCCTTAATGCGCTGCAATTCGGTTTTAAGGGTACCATAATACTTTCCTTCATACACCATTTCCCACTCTATGAATTCGTTGTTCTGGATCTTCTGGTGAAATTCCTCCAGGCTCATAAAATAATAATCGACACCATTGATCTCATCGGAGCGCTGACGGCGCGTGGCGGCTGAAACAGAAAAAGCAAGCTGTGGGAAATGATGCAGCAGGTAACGGGTGATGGATGTTTTGCCTGCACCGGAAGGTGCCGTGATGATGATCAGCATCGGTTGTGAAGTTTTATACCTGACTGCTTTAGATTCTTTTAATAGATGCCCCCAGCCTGTTCAGACGTTCGTCAATATACTGGTATCCCCGGTCAATCTGATCAATATTCTGGATCACACTTTTTCCCTCGGCGCTCATGGCTGCAATGAGCAAAGATACCCCGGCGCGGATATCGGGACTGCTCATGGTGATGGCGCGTAACCGGTGGGCCCTTCCCAGGCCAATCACTGCTGCGCGATGCGGATCACAGAGAATGATCTGCGCCCCCATATCCAGTAGTTTGTCCACAAAGAACAACCTGCTCTCGAACATTTTCTGATGGATGAGCACACTGCCCTTGGCCTGTGTAGCCACCACCAGCATCACACTCAACAGATCCGGCGTGAGTCCCGGCCAGGGATGATCATAAATGGTCAGCACCGAGCCATCCATATAGGTTTGTATTTCATAAAGATCCTGTGCCGGCACGTGGATATCGTCTCCCTGCACGGTCAGCCTGATGCCGAGCTGCCTGAACCGGTCGGGTATCACACCCAGGTTTGGCAGACTGACATCCTTGATCAGGATATCACTTTGGGTCATGGCCGCCATGCCGATAAAGGACCCGATCTCAATCATGTCCGGCAGTATCCGGTGTTCCGTTCCGCCCAGATCCATGACGCCTTCTATCTCCAGTAAATTACTGCCTATGCCGCTGATGCGGGCGCCCATGCTGTTGAGCATGTGGCAAAGCTGTTGCACATAAGGCTCACAGGCCGCATTGTATATGGTGGTGGTTCCGCTGGCCAGGGTAGCCGCCATCACAATGTTGGCAGTTCCGGTTACCGACGGTTCTTCCAGCAAAAGATAAGAGCCTTTCAGTTCAGATGCCTCGAGTCTGAAATAATCGTCGCCGGTATCATAGGTGAACCGGGCACCGAGTTTTTCAAAACCAATGATGTGTGTATCCAGTCTTCTTCTGCCAATTTTATCTCCGCCGGGTTTGGGAACAAACACTTTTTTAAAACGGGCCAGCAGGGGACCTGCCAGCATCACCGACCCACGCAGCCTTCCGCTTTTTTTCCGGTAACCTTCGCTGCTGAGATAATCTGCATGAACATCGTCTGCCTGAAAACTGCAGGTATGCCGGGAGGAGCGGTTTATTTTAACACCCATCTCTTCCAGGAGTTCAATAAGCAGATTAACGTCGAGAATATCGGGAATGTTGGAGATCGTTATATTCCCTTTTGTTAGTAATACCGCGCTGATTACCTGAAGTGCTTCATTTTTCGCTCCCTGGGGAATGATCTCTCCTTTCAGGCGGTGGCCGCCGGAAACTTCAAAGGCATTCATTCAATATCTTTTCTTTTTGAACTTAACGCCACGGTCATTATTGTTCCGGTCGTTATTATTCCGGTCGTTATTCCGGTTGTTATTATTTCTTTGAAATTTCTGGTTGCGTTTATTGCGGTAATCCCCATAGGCGTTCCCGCTGCGTTCCCTGTTCTCCACGGGACGGAAACTTCTCACAAAGGGTGTATTGGTGAATTCCAGCTGGCCATTGGTTATAGCGCTCAGCTCTCCCTGAATGGCATCGTCGTGCACGGTTTCCTTGTGCCAGTTGGCGTACGCCAGCTTCATATAATAAGCAACGGCATTAGCCAGTCCGTTTTTCTTATCGGGGTTCTCTTCCTGCAGCGCTTTCTGAATGATCAGTTCCAGGTTCTTTCCGAGATGCGAATGTTTCGGATATCTTTTCGGATAAGGAAGTACATCGGATTTCGGACGCAGGGTTTCCCTGGTTGGAATGGGATAGGGAGAAGAAACCTCCAGTTTGAAGTCGGAAATAAGAAAAAGATGATCCCATAATTTATGACGGAAATCCTCTACATTTTTCAGATGCGGATTAAGGAACCCCATCAGCTCAATCACCGATTGCGCATTCCTTTCCCGCACTTCCCTGTCTTCAATCGTGAGCAGGTATTCAATCATCCGCTGGATATGGCGGCCGTATTCTCGCATAATCAAATGATTACGCGTTGTATTGTATTCCATTATGTGTAGCGCTTTAAGCCGACAAACCTACGAAAAAAAAGTCAGTCTACGAGTACCTTGGTCAGGAACTGTTGGTTGTTGCTTACACCCAGTGCCCTGAGGAAATAAATTCCTTTGGCCAGATGACTGGTTATTTCCATGCTGGTCAGGCTGTTGCCGTCCATCCGGATCTGTTTTTTCTGTACCACCTGACCGGTCGGACTGATGAGTTCCAGGTTAAAGGCCCCCTGCTGCATTTCGTCAAACTGAACGGTAACGAGGCTGCTGACCGGATTCGGGTAGGTCTGAATTCCGGGACGCCGGTCATCCTGCTGCAGGTTAACCGATTTAATGTTTGAAAAGGCTAAATTTCCTTCCGGGTCCGACCGCCTGATGCGGAAGTATATTTCCCCCACATCAGCTGAAGCAGGGTGATATTGATACTGGTATTGTGCAACAGTACCAGTTGGAGCAGATCCAGCGGGTACGGTGCCTGCGGTTGACCAGTGTTCCCCGTCTTTGCTGTATTGGATTTCATATGATATATCACTTTGATCGTTGGTGGAGAGCCATTGCAATGAAATAATGCCGTCTTTTTTAAAGGCCGAAAAATTGCTGATACCGGTTCCAAGGGCTACCGCCGGACACCAGTAATAGGTGAGGTTCAGCGTGCCGCCAAACACAGTAGTTACTTTTGACCTGTAATTCGGACCGCCGATAACATCAATCATTCCACCATTAATAGTATAGACGAAGCTCACGGTTCCGACTCCGATATAGGCTGCATTTCCTCCGGTAGTGCCAATATTTGTTGGATTAAGAATTACATTGTCCGGCCCATGGGTAACGGTGTCACCCGGCGTACCATAGTAACTCAGCGTGTCGGGGCCATATGTTTTTGTAAATGTATTACTAATAGTTATTCCCGGACCTGACACCACATTGGTTAAGGCTAATAAAAATTCAAAAATCGTGCTGTCGCTGGCAACCGGAGGGCCCATATATCCAATTGGAGTTCTGTCCCCTGTGTTGATAGCGCCGCTCACAGAAATACCCGAAATAGTATCTCTTAGTGTAACACAACTTAAATTACCGATGGACGGATCAAACTGTTGAAAAGTGTAGTTTAAAGCACTCGCTGTTGTGGGCGAAATGGTGATGGACTGCGTAGCGGCAGTTGCCGGTATGCCGGCGGCGCATAAACATTGGGAATAAGATGAAGGAATGGTGAAAAAGGCTATGAATGCCAACAGCACGAAGCCCCGGAGGTAAATGTGTTTCATAGACGCGGATTTTGATGACGGAATGACGGATTGACGGAAAACGAACCAACTGTAAATCTATTCAAGATCAGGCAGCAATACCAGCGTATTAGTACGCAAAGTACCTCTTCGTAATTTCCGCAGCTGGTTCCAAAATCGTTTGCGTGGAAATAGCCCGGATTTTCCCGTTAACTTCGCCGGAAAAACGGGCCGTGTCCACCGGGTTTATCCCGCCCATTCTCAAAAAAAATGAAACAATCCACCATTCAGATAGATGTGTCCCTGGACGATCAAAAGATACCCCAGGAAATTGCCTGGAATGCCAGCGATTCTTCCGCAGAAAATACCCGCAAGGCCAAGGCTTTCCTGCTTTCTCTCTGGGACGGTCAGGAAAAAACCGCCCTTCGTATTGATTTGTGGACCAGCGACATGATGGTGGATGAAATGGAAGACTTTTTTTATCAGACCCTGGTCACCTTGGCGGATACCTATCAGCGCGCAACCGGGTACGCAGACCTGAGTGCTGAAATCAAGACCTTTGCCCGAAACCTGTACGATAAATCCAGGGCAAGACAAATGAAAGAAAACAAACTATAATTTTTTAATATGAGCCTTGAACAAAAGGTAATGGCTGACCTGAAAACAGCCATGCTGGCAAAGGATGAAAAGGCGCTTCGTTCCCTGCGCGCCATCAAAGCGGCCATCATTCTGGCGAAAACTGCCGAAGGAGCGGCCGGGGAAATAAAAGAAGAAGACGAGATCAGACTACTGCAAAAGCTGATCAAACAAAGAAAAGATTCCCTGGAGATCTACCAGAGCCAGCAGCGGAAGGACCTTGCACAAAAGGAAGAAGAGGAAATTGTCATTATCGAGAAATTTCTTCCCAAACAACTTTCCGGTGATGAACTGAAAAGCATTTTACAAAAAATCATTGCGGAAACAGGCGCCAGTTCCCCGGCGGATATGGGCAAAGTGATGGGTGCGGCTTCCAAACAACTGGCGGGAAAGGCCGATGGCAAAAGCATCAGTACGGCCGTAAAAGAGCTACTCGCCAAACCGTCATAATCCCATTATTCACTCCCTGTCATCACCGGCAAATCAATATTTGTCGGATACTTTTCCGAGAAATAGATCGTTTGGGTGGCCTTGATGAAATCCGTGTTTTTCGCTTCGTAAATATTCGGCACAAATTTTTGCGGGTTCCTGTCTATTACCGGGAACCAGCTGCTTTGCACCTGTATCATCAAACGGTGACCCTTTTTGAAAACATGATTCACTTCGTGTAGTCCAACCACAAACTCCTCCGGTTTGTTTGGAACCAGCGCTTCGGGTTGGGAAAAACTTTTCCTGTACCTGCCGCGGAATACTTCCATGGCCACCGGAAACTGGTATCCGCTCATTAAATAATTATCATGATCCCAGGCAGGATATACATCTATGAGTTTAACAACCCAATCCGCATCCGTTCCTGTGGTAGAGGCGAACAAATGAGCCGTGATGGCGCCGGTAACGGTAAGATCTTCTGCTAAGGAATCGGTGGAAAAGCTGATGACATCGGGTCGGGTATAAACAAATCGCTGGTCCTCGACCTGCCAGGGCCTCCACCGGCTTCCGCGCCCGTAGGTTGCCTCAATGGGCAGTGTGCGATAAGGAACGGGTTTTTGCGGGTCACTCACATAACTGACCGATCCTTTTTCCATTTTTGGTTTAACAAAATCTGCCGTTTGATGGGGACCGGCATATAAATGCTGTACAGTTGCTTCTTTAGGGGGCCAGCTGTTATAGGTTCTCCATACATTGGATCCTGTTTGGAATGCGTAGGCTTCGTCAAATTTTCCATCACCGATGCCTTTCAGATAAAAATCGAACCATTTTTTCTGCAGCTCCCGGAACCAGTCGCCGGTATTGCTTCCAAAAGATATTTTACCGATGCTGTCTCCCTTCTTTGTGCCCCACTGACCATGATACCAGGGTCCCAGCACCAGATGATTCCGGTTAAAGCTGTCTTTCTTTTCCATTTGCCCGTACATCAGCTGCGGCCCGTTAAGGTCTTCCTGGTCGTAATAACCACCCACATGCAACTGGGGTATTTCTGGTGAATGCACATAATTGAGCGGAGAATTTTTTTGCCAGAAACTATCGTAGTCAGAATGGTTTACAAAATTGTTCCAGGTGGGTACACGGCCATGAAAATATTTCTCATTTACATTTTTCAGGGAGCCCAGATTCAGGTACCAGTCATACAGGTCAAACTGGGGAAAGGGAAAATCACTGTCCTTTGAAGGATCCATTTCCACTTCATAGGTATATTCCATTCCGTAACTCAGCCTGAAGGCTCCGTTATGGTGAAAATCATCTCCCAGAAAAAGATCTCCCATGCAGGCCTGTTCGGAGGAAGCCTTTAAAGCAGGATGCGGATCCACGGCGCCTGCCAGCGCAAGCCAGCCCGGATACGAGATGCCCGTGATGCCGGCCCTTCCATTGTTATTGGGTACATGATGAAGCAGCCAGTCGATCGTATCCCAGGTATCCGTGCTTTCGTCTACGGCGCCGGGTTGTTTCAGATGAATGATGGGCTGGTGAATCTGCATGGACCCCTGACTTTTGAATTTCCCGCGGATATCCTGGAAAACGAATATATAGCCTTCTGCCGTCATGGATGCATAATTGAACTGATCCGAAAGGCTGATTGTTCCATCAGCGGGCAGCTGGGAATCGGCACTGTATGGCGTACGCATGATCAGAAAGGGATAGGGATCTGAATGATCAGCCGGACTCAGGATTACCGTGTTCAACTGCACGCCATCCCGCATCGGAACCATCACGGTCGTTTTTACATATTGCCGTAAGCCGGTTTGTTGGGAAAATACTGCACAGGAAAAAAACAGCAGCGCGGCCAGGAGGATGTTTTTCTTCATAAGAGAGAAAGTTTTAAAGAATATATCTATTCGTAGATGTTCAGCCGGTGGCGGAGTTCCGTTGATTCCTGCTGGAGTTTCCTGATTTTTTCGAGCAGATGCTGCAGGGCATCGATCCCCGGAACATTGATGTTCAGTTCATAATACAGCCTGCTATATTGTTCAAGCTGCGGCACATCGTCGGGATGAATAAATTGTTTTGTTTCCTGGTATTGGATGCTGATCAGTCCATATTCTTCCAGCGTTTGAATAAACGTCTGTTCAATATGATAGCGGGAACAGCAGATTTCGAGCGGTATGACTTCTTGATCGGACATTTCGATTTATTTCAGTTTCGAAAGTTCAGAAAACAGTTCTTTCTGTTTCTGTGTCAGGTTTTGCGGAATCAGGATATTATAAGTTACATACAGATCACCCGAAGTTCCTTCCTGTTTGTATACCGGAAAGCCTTTGCCCTTCAACCGCGTTTTGGTTCCGTTCTGGGTTTCCGGTTTCACCTTCAGCTTAATTTTTCCGCCATCCAGGGTATCGACCGTTACTTCGCCACCTAAAACAGCAATATACAATTCCAGGTTTATCGTGGTGTACAGATCATTTCCGGATCGTTTAAATACCGGATCGGGAGTGATGACAAAAGTAATATACAAGTCGCCGCTGGCACCTCCATTCGCGCCCGGCGCACCGTGGCCCTTCAGTTTGATCACCTGCGCGTCTTCCACTCCGGCAGGAATGGTTATGCGGATATTCTTTTCGTTTACGGTTAATGTCTGCTGGTGTGCTTTGGCAGCATCACGCAGGGGGAGATGCAGTTCTGCCTGATAGTCCTGCCCGCGGAATTTGGTTGAACGCCTGCCGGCGCCGGCGCCAAAGAGCTGCTCAAAAAAATCAGAATATTCTCCGCCGCCGAAATTGCCGGCGAAGGGATCTTCGGATTGCTGGCGGGAAGTATGCTGCTGGTTCTGGCGTGCCTTTTCAAACTGATCGGCATGGGCCCAGTCCTCGCCGTACTGATCGTATTTTTTTCTTTTTTCCGGATCGCTCAGCACTTCGTTCGCCTCATTGATGAGCTGGAATTTTTTATTCGCTTCCTTATCTTTTGGGTTGAGGTCCGGATGAAATTTCCGCGCCAGCTTCCGGTAAGCTTTTTTTATATCCTCCGCAGATGCATTTTTTGGAATTTCCAGTATTTTATAATAGTCTGTGAAAGCCATATAAATGTGCTGTTAAACGAGTTCCTTTACAACATTCCAGATTGCTTTGGGCTTGCCCAGTGTGTAATAATGCAGTACCGGCATTCCGGCTTTTTTCAATTCACGGCTCTGCTGAAGCAGCCATTCGGTTCCGATCTGTTCCACGTCCTCGTCGGTTTTGGCCTTCATCACGGCATCGGAAAGATCTGCGGGAATATCCACATGAAATACTTTGGGAAGCAGCGTCAGTTGTTTTTTGCTGGTAATGGGTTTTAGTCCGGGTACGATCGGGATTTCAATGCCGTTTTCCCGGCAGGCCTTCACGAAGTCAAAGAATTTCTGATTGTCGAAAAACATTTGTGTGGTAATGTATTCAGCGCCGGCATCTACTTTGGCCCTGAGGTTCATCAGGTCCGTGGCGAGGTTGGGGGATTCAAAATGTTTCTCGGGATAGCCGGCAACACCGATGCAGAAATTGGTTTTTCCGCCGTTCAGGATGTCTTCTTCCAGGTATAATCCGTGATTCAGCCGCACCACCTGTTTCAGCAGGTCTATCGCATACCGGTTACCACCGGGTTCGGGATTAAAGGTTGCTTCGTTCCGGGCCGCGTCTCCGCGTAATACCAGCACATTGTCCACCCCCAGAAAATGCAGATCAATCAATGCGTCTTCCGTTTCCCGTTTTCCGAAGCCACCGCAGATCAGGTGCGGTACGGCATCAATCTGGTAATGATTCATGATGGCCGCACAGATGCCGACGGTACCCGGGCGCTTTCTCACTTCCACCTTTTCAAAGGTGCCATCTGTTTTCTTTTTAAACATCGTTTCACTCCGGTGATAGGTGACATTGATAAATGCCGGTTTGAATTCCATCAGGGGGTCCAGGTTTTCGTAAATGGAGTTGATGGTCTTCCCTTTCAGGGGAGGAAGTATTTCAAAGGAGACTACGGTTTCTTTTGACTTTTGGATGTGTTCTATAACCTTCATCAGTAATGCCCGGAACGGTTTATTTTATGGTCTGCAAACTTACTTCAATATCGCTGGAACACAAGCGGATGTTAAACTATTTTAAAATGAACCGATTCCGGTTTCTTCCGGTATTTTTGTTTAAAATCGTTTCCGTTGAGCCTTACGATACATACCAAAGACCTCGTTAAGAGATACAGCAGCCGGACTGTGGTGGATCATGTTTCCATAAATGTAAAGCAGGGTGAAATTGTGGGTCTGCTGGGTCCGAACGGCGCCGGAAAAACAACCACTTTCTACATGGTGGTCGGACTGATCAAACCAGACGAAGGTCAGGTGTATCTGGATGAACAGGACATCACCAGACTGCCGATGTATAAAAGAGCACAGCTCGGCCTCGGATATCTGCCGCAGGAAGCCTCCATTTTCCGGAAACTTTCTGTGGAAGATAACCTGAAAGCCATCCTGGAAATGACCAACATGCCCAAACAGGAACAACGGGAAAAACTGGAAGCCCTGCTGGAAGAATTCGGTCTGCACCATGTCAGGAAAAATAACGGGGATTCGCTCAGCGGCGGTGAGAGACGGCGCACAGAGATCGCCCGGGCCCTGGTTGTGGATCCTAAATTCATTTTGCTGGACGAGCCCTTTGCCGGCGTGGATCCCATTGCGGTGGAAGACATCCAGGCCGTAGTGGCCCGGTTAAAATACAAAAACATCGGCATCCTGATCACCGATCATAATGTGAATGAAACCCTTTCCATCTGCGACCGCGCTTACCTGCTGATTGAAGGAAAGATTTTCAAACACGGCACGGCTGAAGAGCTTGCTGCCGATGAACATGTCCGGCGTCTTTATCTGGGCCGGAATTTCGAATTGAAACGAAAAGACTATCTTCACGAAGAAGCATCCAGACCGATGCTTTAATTATCCGCGACACTTACAAAACCCGTTAAATTTAATAATGACCTGCAGTGAAATTATTAAGTCCTGCCATATCAAGACTGGCCAGGATGCGGCTCTGGCAAATCGAGCAGTGGGTGATTGATCCCGTTGGCGTTCAAAGAGAAGTATTGCAGGACCTTGTTACCTCCGCCCAGTATACGGAGATCGGCCGTAAATATGGCTTCTCGAAATTATTCTCCATCAAAGCCTTTAAGCAGGCGGTCCCCATCCATGAATACAACGACCTGAAGCCATATATCCACCGGATCATGCAGGGCGAAGAGAATCTGTTATGGAACACGCCCATCAACTGGTTTGCCAAAAGCAGTGGAACAACCAGCGATAAAAGCAAATTCATCCCGGTGAGCGAAGAAAGCCTGCAGGATGGCCACTACCGCGGCGCTAAGGATGTACTTACCATGTATTATCAGTTCAATCCCGATTCCGACCTGCTTACCGGCAAGGGCCTGGTTATCGGCGGAAGCCATACCATCAACCAGTTCAACGAAGAGGTGCAGTACGGCGACCTGAGTGCGGTGCTGCTTCAAAATTCACCGCTTTGGAGTAACTGGATCCGCACCCCTGAACTGCACATTGCCCTCCTGGATGAATGGGAAGATAAAATTGAAAAGCTGGCCAACAATACCATCCGGGAAAACGTAACCTCCATTTCCGGAGTTCCCACCTGGACGCTCGTACTGATCAAAAGGATCCTGGAAATGACGGGAAAGAAATGCCTGCTCGACGTATGGCCGTCCCTGGAACTCTATATCCACGGCGGTGTTTCGTTTACCCCTTACCGTGAGCAGTTTACCAAACTCATCGGAGGAAAGATCAACTACCTGGAAATATACAATGCCAGCGAAGGTTTTTTTGCCGCACAGGATTATCCCGGGGAAGACGGCATGCTGCTGTTCACCAACCATGGGATTTTTATGGAATTCATGCCCGTGGAAGAATACGGGAGGGCCGATCCGCAAACGGTCGGACTGGACAAAGTGGTGACCGGAAAGAATTATGCGCTGGTGATCAGCACCAATGGCGGCCTTTGGCGCTATCTGCTGGGAGATACCATCCAGTTCACCTCCCTGAAACCTTACCGGATCAGGGTTAGCGGAAGACTCAAACACTACATCAATGCTTTTGGAGAAGAAGTGATTGTGGACAATGCCGACAAGGCCATCGTTGCTGCCGCGGAAAAATCCGGGGCCGTGGTAAATGATTATACTGCCGCCCCGGTTTATTTTGGGGACCATTCCAACGGTGCTCACGAATGGCTGATTGAATTTGAAAAAGAACCTGCCGATATGTCTTTGTTTGGCTACGAACTGGACAAGGCTTTGAAAGATGTGAACAGCGATTACGAGGCCAAGCGGTATAAGGATATCGCCCTGCGCGCACCCCTCATAAAATCCGTTCCCAAGGGATTATTCAGCAGCTGGCTCCGGAAAAAAGGCAAACTGGGCGGCCAGCATAAAGTGCCCCGGCTGTGCAATGACCGGAAGTACATGGACGAAATTCACCGCATGCTGGAATCCGGTGAATGGTAAATTCCCTTTTCTAATGGATCCGCACGGAAGATGACGGTGGTGATCACCAGGCTCACAAAACAGGATGTGTAAAAAAGATACCCATAGGGTACGTCAATAAACTGGTAGAAAAGCAGCAGGCTCAATTTGAACGTCGCGAGCAAGACATTATTCAGTCGCCATTTCTTTTGCCACAGGCATATCATCATAAATAAGACGGGCACCCCAAAACTTGACCAAATCAGCACCCGGTGGAGCAGAACCGTTCTGTGTGGTCCGAAAAATTTAGCCATGCCCAGGTTAAGCCAGAACACTTCCGGCGTATTCCTCCATACCCTCGAGGCAAAGGGCACATAAATGGCAGGGAGCCGGAACAATGTCCAAACGGTTTTGGGGCCAAAGGGAATTAAAAAAAACACGAGGAAAATAAGCAATCCGGTCAGCGAAAAAATCACGATCCGCCGGAATTCTTTGCGTGATGCCAGATACATCAGGAAAGGAATGACCCAGCCGATCATGCTATACCGGCTCAGCAGGCAAAAGGATGCGGCCATGGCAATAAACCAGATGTTTCCGGATGTGATGGCCAAACAAAGCAATACATAATACAGGATCACCGGTCCTTCTTCGCTCAGGCTGATGACGCCGTGTACATCGTCTCTGGAAAAGATCCACCAGAAAAGCATTCCGGCAACAGCAATCAGCAGGTAGGTGGAAAAAACATCTTTTTTCAGCCGGAGGATAAAAAGAAAAAGGCTAAAACTGAAAAGGATCGTCACCACGGTCACCCAGCGCATATCGAGGTTCAGTGCTATCGCGCCGGAATAAGGCAACCACATGGCGGGAAGATAACCCGGCATCAGGCCCTTCCAGATATCGGCAATGGGACCATATACCTGGTGCCAGTGCCCGCTCAGAAACCGTTCATTCATCTCTTTGATCACCGGCAGCATGTCCGCATAGTCCGGATCGATGGGTATCCCGATGAACCAATACCGGGAGGTGATGTAAGCCAGAAAGAGCATGGCGCCAAGGAACGCGCATTTGATCAGGCGGTCCGTTGGTTTTGATTTTCTGCTGAAATCCAGCGTGGCCACGGGTGCGAATAATAATGAAAATACGAGGCCCAGGCCGGCTGCGAAATACAGGATGGAAGCGACGGCCGCATCCGGGGCCGCCAAAAGCCCATAGGTGGCGAAAAAAGTTTCTACGCCAAATGAAATCAGTAATAAGAACTTCGCAACCTTACGATTCATGACGGGTGAAAGACATTAAATTAATATTTTTTTTTACCTGCAAACTTTCGAGTGTATATATTTGACAATCTTTAAGGTAATGACATGAAACTATTAGAAGGTAAAATAGCCATCATAACCGGAGCTGCCCGGGGAATAGGTGAAGCCATTGCGATGAAGCTGGCTTCCCAGGGCTCCAACATTGCATTTACCTTTCTTTCCAGCGATGAAAAAGCCAGGACGCTGGAACAAAAACTCATGACATTCGGAGTAAAAGCCAAAGGATACAAAAGTAATGCGGGTTCATATACAGATTGCGAAGCACTGGTGAACAGCGTAATGGAAGAATATGGAACGGTGGATATTTGCATAAATAATGCCGGTATTTCCAAAGATAGTTTGTTGCTGCGTCTTACCCCCGAACAATGGGATGAAGTGATGACCACAAATCTGAAAAGCGTTTTCAATATGACCAAACACGTGATCAGGCCCATGCTGAAAGCGAAAAAGGGATCCATCATCAATATGAGTTCCATTATTGGTATCCGCGGCAATGCGGGCCAATCCAGCTATGCCGCCTCCAAGGCCGGTATCATCGGGTTTACCAAATCCGTTGCCTACGAACTGGGCAGCCGGAATATCCGCTGCAATGCCATTGCGCCCGGGTTCATTGGAACGGATATGACCCATTATCTTCAGGATGAAGAAAAAGCCAAATCCTTCCTGGCAAAGATCCCCTTGGGAAGATTCGGGAGCGCGGAAGAGATTGCCGATACGGCGCTTTTTCTCGCATCCGATATGAGCAGTTACATCACCGGACAGGTGATCAGTATCTGCGGAGGGCTGAATATCTGACAGGTAAAAAAATTCAAGCATGAGCGCTTACGAAAAGTTACTTTCCAATAACAGATCCTGGGCCGCACAGGTAACTGAGGCCGCTCCGGATTATTTCCGGAACCTGGCCCATCAGAATCCTGAATTTCTATGGATCGGTTGCAGCGACAGCAGGGTGCCGGCCAATGAAATCACCGGAACCCAACCGGGAGAAATTTTTGTTCACCGCAACGTGGCCAATCTCGTGATCCATACGGATGTAAACCTCCTGAGTGTATTGGAATACGCGGTTGTACACCTGAGGGTAAAACACGTGATCGTTTGTGGTCACTATGGCTGCGGCGGAATCAAGGCCGCCATGACCCACCACGATTTCAAACAGGTCCTCAACATGTGGCTGAGGAATATTAAAGATGTTTACCGCCTGCACAGGATCGAACTGGAAGCCATTACCGATCCGGCAAAAAGAGAGGACCGGCTTACGGAACTGAATGTGCAGGAGCAGGTATTGCATCTCGCCAAAACATCCATCATCCAGCGGGCCTGGCAATTTACCCAGGCGCCCGAACTGCATGGCTGGGTGTATGGCTTAAAAGATGGGCTCATCAACCCCGTATTCCGGCTTGGACCGGATAGCCCGCTGGATCCTTTGTATACGTATGAGGATATGAAAGTTGATGGTTGACAGATGACGGATGACCGTCAAATTTTTTATTCTTATCTTTTATTAATCAAGCCCTGCGCAAACTCCCCCGCCACCAGATTTCCGCAGATCTTCGCCCGTTCCTCAAGCAGGCGATCCCAGTGTGAAGTGCCTTCCCAGAACATTTTCTTCATCTCTCTCATCGCTACCGGATTGGAATGGCTCAGGTGATGGATAAGACGGGATACGGATTCATCCATGAGTTCCCGGGTGGAATGGACCTCTGAAAAAAGCCCCCGGGATTTTGCCCATTCCGCCGTTCTCCAGGACGAGGCGTCGATGGCGAGCTGGGAAAAAAAGGAGGACCCGATCTTCCGTTCCAGGGCCGCGCCGATAACAAACGGACCAATACCCAGCTCCAGTTCACTGAGCCTGATGTCGGCACCGGTGAGGGCGACGACATAATCCGCCGCGGCAGCAAGTCCCACGCCGCCACCAACGCATTTTCCCTGGATCCTCGCGACGATAAATTTGGGACATTTCCGCATGCTGTTGAGCACATGCGCAAATCCATTAAAAAAAGCCTCTCCTTCCCGAGCCGTTTTTATCCTGGATAACTCGTCAAAAGAAGCGCCTGCACAAAAGGCCCTTTCTCCTGCCGACCGCAGCACGATCACATGGGTTTCCGCATCGAGACCGGCATCGTGAATACGGGATGCCAGGTCCTGCAGCAGATCTCCGGAAAGGGAATTGCTCTGGGGATGAAAAAATTCGACGGTCATGGAATGTCCATGCCTTTCTGCTTTTACATATCCGGATGAATGACCGTTCATATAACTGAAGATTTTTTTCTGACGATAGTTAAAATGCTGGCGACCATTACAGCCTCTCCCGACTCATCAAATACATCCACATACCATTTTACAATACCCCTGGGAATGGACTCTCCTTCATTTAATTCCTGACTGATTTTTTCTTTACACGTCAGCCGCACACCAATCGTTGTACCCGCATAAACAGGTTTTAAGAACCGGCAGTTTTCGATTCCATAATTTAACAGCACGGGACCTTTTGCCGCTTCTACGAATAATCCGGCCGCCGCACTCAGGATAAAATATCCGTGGGCTACGGGCCTGTCAAACAAAGTTCCTTCCAGTGAAGTATGATCCGTGTGAGCATAAAAATGATCCCAGCTCAGGTTGGAGAACTGTGAAATATCCGATTCGGTTATAGTGCGTTTGTGCGTGAGTACCGTATCCCCGATATTCAATTCCTCAAAATATTTTTTAAACGGATGTTTTTCATCCACCGTTTGTCTGGCATGCGGTTGATATACCGACGTGACTGCCGTCAGGCTGGTAGGCGATCCCTGAATGGCCACCCTTTGCATATAATGCTTTACGCCGCGTTCACCGCCCATTTCTTCTCCGCCACCGGCCCTTCCGGGTCCTCCGTGAACCAGCATGGGAAGCGGTGAGCCATGACCCGTGCTTTCCGTTGCACAATCACTGTTTAAAATCAATATTCTACCATGCTGCGTTCCCGCGTTCAGTACATATTGTTTGGCCAGTCCGTCATCTGACGTTACAATGGTACTACATAAGGACCCTTTTCCTTTTTTGGATAAGGCAATGGCATCCTCAAAATTTTTATAGGGCATCAGCGTACTCACCGGCCCAAAAGCCTCTATGCTGTGCGCATCCGCAGCGGCAAAAGGTTGTTCATTCAACAGCAGCAGGGGGCTCATGAATGCGCCTTTTACGGAATCGGCATCCAGCAATTCCACATTGTCCATCGAGCCGTAAATGATCTGTGAAGAAGCGAGCAACTTCTGTACCTGTTCACGTACTTCCTTCCGCTGACCCTGACCCGCAAGTGATCCCATACGTACTTTTTCATTCGAGGGATCTCCGATGATGGTTTGCGCGAGCGCCTTCAAAAGGGATTTACGCATATCTTCCATCCTGTTTTCGGGAACAAAGATCCGCCGTATGGCCGTGCATTTTTGTCCTGCCTTTACAGTCATCTCCTTCCGGACCTCTTTCACAAAAATCTCCCATTCCGGCCGGGATGGATCAACGTCTTCTCCCAGTACAATACAATTGAGTGAATCCGCTTCCAGCGTAAAAGAAACATTTTCCCGCAGCAGATTCGGATTGGATTTCAGTTTAAGTCCGGTAGAGGCGGAGCCGGTAAACGTAACCGTGTCCTGCGCATTCAGCAGGTCCAGGAGGTTGCCCGTGCTTCCGCAGATGAGCTGCAATGCGCCATTTGGCAGGATGCCGGAAGCATGAATCTCGCGCACCACCGCTTCGGTTAAGAAAGAAGTGACCGTGGCGGGTTTAACGATGGCCGGAACACCGGCCAGCAGGTTGACGGCAATTTTTTCCAGCATACCCCAAACGGGGAAATTATACGCGTTGATGTGCACGGCAACCCCTTCTTTGGGGATCAGCAGGTGATGACCGGCGAAAGTATGTTGCTTGCTGAGATTGACGGGTTCACCATCCGTGCAAAAAGGTTCATCCGGAAATTTCCTGCGCAGCGAAGCGTAGGAAAATAAGTTGCCGATGCCCCCCTCTATATCAATCCGGCTGTCGGCACGGGTAGCCCCGGTCTGATAGCTGATCGTGTAAAATTTTTCGAGATACCCTTGCAGATGAACGGCCAGGGTTTTCAACATCCGGCCACGCTCGTGAAAGCTCATTTTGCGTAAGGCCGGATTGCCGGTATTGCGGCCATAATCCAGCATTTCCTGAAAATCAATTCCCCTGCTTCCCGCCTGGTAAAGAGCCCTGCCCGATGCGGCATCATACAGGGTTTGTTCCACGCCTTCCCCTTCCACCCACTTGCCGGCAATATAATTTCCGAGTTTTTTCATTCCTGCCTATTGTCTTTTTTCGGGCCGGACGAATATGCCGGCCCGGGTTTTCAAACCGCAGTTTGATCCAGTCAAAAACTCTACCAGCCGAGGATCCAGGCAAATATCAACGGTACCACGATGGTGGCATCGCTTTCCACAATATATTTCGGTGTATGTATGTCCAGTTTCCCCCAGGTGATTTTTTCATTGGGCACCGCACCGGAATAAGATCCGTAGGAGGTGGTGGAATCCGAGATCTGGCAAAAATAACTCCAGAATGGTACATCGTGCCATTCCAGATCCTGGTACATCATGGGCACTACGCAAATGGGGAAATCGCCGGCAATACCCCCGCCGACCTGGAAAAACCCGATCCCTTTTCCCCCGGAGTTTTTGCGGTACCAGTCGCTCAGCCAAACCATGTATTCTATGCCGCTTTTCATGGTAGTGGCTTTCATTTCGCCTTTGACTATATAAGAAGCAAAAATATTCCCCATGGTACTGTCCTCCCATCCGCCGACAACGATCGGCAGATTTTTTTCCGCAGCCGCGATCATCCAGCTGTCTTTCACATCAATCTCATAATCCTTCTCCATAACCCGGCTCAGCAACAGCTTATACATGAACTCATGCGGGAAATACCTTTCCCCCTGCTGATCTGCCTCTTTCCACAGTCGCACAATATGATGCTGGATCTTCCGGAAGGCTTCTTCCTCGGGGATGCAGGTGTCCGTTACCCGGTTTAATCCCTGTTCCAGCAGCTCCCATTCCTGCGTCGGAGTAAGATCCCGGTAATGAGGAACCCTTTTGTAATGAGAATGGGCAACGAGGTTCATGATATCTTCTTCGAGGTTCGCCCCCGTACAGGAGATGATGTGTATCTTATCCTGCCGGATCATCTCTGCCAGGGAAACACCCAGTTCGGCGGTACTCATGGCCCCCGCCAGAGTCACCATCATTTTTCCCCCTTCTGTTAAATGCGTTTCATAACCTTTTGCCGCATCCACCAGCGCAGCGGCGTTAAAATGCCTGTAATGATGGGCCACAAACTGGGAAACCGGTCCTTTATTCATGATGTTGGTAAACTTGAAGGGCAAAAATAATTTTTTCCCGCGTATCTGCGCGTGAATTCTCAGCCAGGCGTTACTTGTTACCTTTAACCGGTGAACTATCTCGCACATGCTTATCTGTCTTTCGGAGACCCTGACATACTCGTCGGTAATATGATCAGTGATTTTGTAAAGGGGAAAAAAAAGTTTGACTATCCCCGCCGGGTCAGGAACGGCATCATGCTCCACCGGAAAATAGATGAGTATACCGATTACCATCCGGCTACCCGGGATGCAAAACAATTCCTAAAGGCGGCCTCCGGCTTATATGCGGGAAGTTTTATTGACATTATCTACGACCATTTCCTCGCCAACGACCCGCATGAATTTGAGGAAGGCGCCCTGGCTGTCTTTGCCGCGAAAACCTATGATCAGCTGGATGCGTATAAAAACCTGCTGCCGGAAAAATCCGACCGTTTCCTGCACCACATGCGCACCCAGAACTGGCTGCTGCATTACCGTTCAACAGAAGGCATCCACCGCAGTTTTCAGGGACTTGTACATCGTGCCCGATACATTCAGGATGCAGAACCCGCCTTCCAGGCCTTTATCACCCACTATGAAGCATTAAGAAATTGTTATGAACTCTTCTTCCCTAACCTGAAAACCTTCGCTTACAACGAGTTGCTCTATCTTGACCCAAATCATTGAGCAGCATCTCTAAGTTGTACCTTTGCGGTCAATAGATTTGTTATGAAACCTTTTCTTTTTGGAATTCTGATGATGTGGTGTTTAGGATCTGTTCGGGCGCAGGATACGCTGCCCACCCTGGATAAGTCACCGATGGACATGAGCTACTATCCGGTTAATTATCCCATTCTTAAAATCCAGCACAAGGCAGATGCACCGTTGATTGCCAGGGTCATTTACGGACGACCCCAGAAAAATAACCGGGTAATTTTCGGAGACCTGGTTCCTTACCGGAGTGTATGGCGACTGGGTGCCAATGAAGCAACGGAGATCGAATTTTTTAAAGATGTAAAAATCAACAATAAAAAAGTGCCGAAGGGAGAATATACTTTATATGCTATACCGGATACGGGTAAATGGACCGTGATCCTGAATAAGGAAACCGATACCTGGGGTGCTTTCGGTTATGACGCAAAAAAAGATGTTCTCCGGGTGGATGTACCGGTTAAGAAAGAGACGGACTCCCTCGATGTTATGACCATTTGTTTTACAGGCAACTATAAAAATAAAACACAGCTGCTCATGGCCTGGGACGATCAGGAAGCCTTATTGCCCATCAGCTGGTAACCAACAAAAACAGGAACGCATGAAATTTGCCACGCGGCTCATCCACGCAGGAATGGAGCCTGACCCAAGTACAGGGGCCATCATTCCACCCATTTATCAGACTTCCACCTTTGTACAGGAATCTCCTGGTAATCACAAGGGTTATGAATACGCCCGCTCCCAGAATCCAACGCGCACGGCGCTGGAAAAAGCCTTGGCCAGCATTGAAAATGCGCGGTTTTCCCTCAGCTTCAGCAGCGGCGTGGCTGCCTCGGATGCCGTGATCCGATTGCTGGTTCCGGGCGATGAAGTGATCGCTGCCAACGATATGTATGGGGGCTCCTTCCGTCTGTTCTCCAAGATCTTTGAAAAAGCCGGCATCCACTTTCACTACGTAAATATGCAGGATCCGGAAAACATACGGTCCTTTGTAAACAAAAAAACCAAACTGATCTGGACGGAAACGCCCACCAATCCGCTGATGAATATCGTGGACCTGGCCGCGGTTTCTGTTATTGCGAAAGAAAAAAACCTGCTGCTGTGTGTGGACAATACCTTTGCCTCGCCCTACCTCCAGAATCCGCTTGACCTGGGTGCGGATATTGTGGTGCATTCCGCAACAAAATACCTCGGTGGTCACAGTGATGTTATCCACGGTTGTTTAATGATGAATGATCCCGGACTGCGCGATCAATTATATTTTATCCAGAAATCCTGCGGCGCTGTACCCGGACCACAGGATTGTTTTCTTGTGCTGCGGGGCATCAAAACCCTTCAGGTTCGCATGGAAAGACATTGCCAGAACGGCAAGAAGATCGCACACTATCTGCGAAAGCACCCTAAAGTGAGCCGGGTTTACTGGTGCGGTTTTGAGGATCATCCCGGATATGCCGTAGCGAAAAAGCAAATGCGTGATTTTGGCGGCATGCTCAGCTTTGAATTAAAAAACGATTCTCCGGAAGAAACGAAAAGGGTTTTATCATCCACCAAATTATTCTCCCTTGCAGAAAGCCTCGGTGGTGTGGAATCCCTGATGAGTCATCCCGCCAGCATGACGCATGCTTCCATCCCCCGGGAGGAACGCATTAAAAACGGACTCAGCGATTTACTGATCCGTTTGAGTGTGGGCATCGAAGACGCGGATGATTTGATGGAAGACCTTGGGAATGCAATTGGTTGATCAATTGACAGTGGACAATGGACAATGGAGTTCATCCATGGCCCGTTGACAATTAAATAATTCATTAGAAATTTAAATGCCTCCGATTTACCATAAAGAATTGTCCGCTGTCCATTGTCCATTGTCCACTGTCCATTCTCCATTGTCCACTGATGAACTCCGGGATTTTCTGGAAAGCAAAGTCCTTCAGTACAATCATCCATCTTTCCTATCTACTGATCCGGTTTCCGTGCCGCACCGGTTCAATAAAAAACAGGATATTGAAATCGCCGGATTGTTTGCTGCCGTTTTTGCCTGGGGAAACCGGACCACCATCATCCGGAAATCAGATGAACTGATGCAGGCCATGGACAATGCCCCGCATGATTTCTGTTTGCATCACCGGCCCGCGGATCTCAAAAAATTGGTGGGATTCAAACACCGCACATTCAACGCAACCGACCTGCTTTACTTTATTCGTTTTCTGCAATCCCACTACCGGGAAAACCCTTCACTGGAATCTGCCTTCCTTCCCGCGGAAGCCGGAAGACAAAACCGCATGAAAAACGGGCTTTCCGCTTTTTATACCCGTTTCTTTTCACTGGAAGATGCCCCCAGCCGCACGCAAAAACACATTGCCACGCCACAGAAAAATGCAGCCTGTAAACGGTTGAACATGTACCTGCGCTGGATGGTGCGTCAGGACAAGTGTGGGGTTGACTTTGGTTTGTGGAAAAATATATCGCCTGCGGATCTGATCTGTCCGGTTGACCTGCATGTGGCCCGCGTGGCCAGGCGCTTCGGACTGATCACCCGCAAACAAACCGATTGGGCAGCCGCCGTGGAACTGACCGCCGCCCTCCGCGAAATGGATAAAAAAGATCCTGTAAAATTTGATTTTGCCCTGTTTGGACTGGGTGTTTTCGAGAAATACTAAGCGGTGCCGTCCGGCCTATTTGTACATCAGTTCGCGGACCTTTTCCTTATCCTCTTTCTCTTTACTGAGGTTGAACATGGTTCCAAACACCCTGTCCCAGATGGTTGTGCTTACGCCGAATCCCTTTTCATCATCCTTATAATGATGCAGGTGATGATTTCTCCAGAGTGGTTTCATCCATTTGAAAGGCGGGTTCCAGGCATGAATGGCATAATGAATGCTCCCATAGAGAAGATATCCGAGTATGAACCCGGAAAAGAAAGCAAAAGCGTATTCTTTCAGTGCCAGGAACATGATCCCGAAAATAACGGAAGAGATGATGATGCTGGGCACAGGCGGCATGAACAACCGCTCTTTGTCCCGCGGAAAATGATGGTGGTTCCCATGCATGATGTAAATGAATTTCTTGGCCCTTTCGCTTTCCCCGACGGCATGAAACGCAAAACGATGCATCAGGTATTCAAAAAAGGTCCAGAAAAACATGCCTCCGCAGAAGACCAGGAATAAGACTCCATAACTGATCTCAAACCTGAAATGACTCAGGTAGAGGAAATAAAATATTACGGGCAGGTACATACCCCAGATGACGAGCGGATGTGTTTTCGTCATCATTTCCATATAATGGTTGCGGAATAAGTGCGCTTGTCCCTTATTATTGATCTTCTCGAACTTCATCACCATTAATTATAGTCAAAAATACGCCTAAACGGCAGAAAAACCATTGCTTAATTTCACCAGCCTAACGGTGGGATCCCCTCGAAAAACATATTCCTGTACATTTGCCAGAATCCAGAAAAACAATTGCAATATGCATACCTCAAATATGTCTGAACAGGAACTGATCCGCCGTGAAAAATTGAAATCCCTTCAGGAACTGGGGATCATGGCCTATCCTGCTGCCGCATTCCCGGTAAACAGCCATGCAGCCTTCATTAAATCAAATTATAAAGAGGGGCAAAATAACGTGGCGTTCGAAACCGTTTGTGTTGCCGGCCGCATCATGAGCATCCGGGATATGGGAAAGGCCTCGTTTGCTGTGATCCAGGACAGTACGGGTAAAATCCAGCTTTACCTGAAAAGAGATGAGATATGTCCGGGTGAAGACAAAACACTTTATGATAAAGTTTGGAAACACCTTACCGATATTGGTGACATCATTGGTGTAAAAGGTTATGTTTTCACCACCAAAACCGGCGAGATTTCTGTTCACGTAAGAGAATTGACCCTGCTGGCCAAAGCGCTCAGACCCATTCCGGTGGTGAAGGAAAAAGAAGGTGAAACCTTTGATGCCGTAACGGATCCCGAATTCCGTTACCGGCAGCGATATGCTGACCTTATTGTAAATCCGCAGGTGAAGGAAGTTTTTATCAAGCGGTCGAGGATGATCAATACCATGCGGGAGTTCCTCAACGCGCAGGGCGCCCTGGAAGTGGATACCCCTGTTTTGCAAACCATTCCGGGCGGGGCGGCGGCGCGCCCTTTTATCACCCATCATAATGCCCTGGACGTTCCGTTTTACCTGCGCATTGCCAACGAACTTTACCTGAAGCGGCTGATCGTCGGGGGATTTGACTGGGTCTATGAGTTCAGCCGGAATTTCCGGAACGAGGGTATGGATCGCACACACAATCCCGAGTTCACCATCCTCGAGTTTTATGTGGCCTATAAAGATTATTTCTGGATGATGCAGACCACCGAACAAATGCTGGAGGCCACGGCCACGGCTGTTAATGGAAGCACCCGCATCACGGCAGCCGAAAAAGAAATTGACTTTAAGGCCCCGTATAAACGAATCAGTATCTATGAGGCCATCGGGGAAGCAACGGGAGAGGACGTGGCCCGGATGAATGAGGAAGAATTAAGGACACTCTGTAAGACATGGCATATCCCGGCGGACCCCAGCATGGGCAAGGGCAAACTGATTGATGCCTTGTTCGCCTCTACCTGTGAACACCGGTTTATTCAACCCACGTTCATTACAGACTATCCTGTGGAGATGAGCCCCCTTACCAAAAAACACCGGAGCCAGGCCGGCCTGGTGGAGAGATTTGAACTGATCATCAACGGAAAAGAAATTGCCAATGCCTATTCGGAGCTCAACGATCCCGTTGACCAGCGGGAGAGGTTCGCAGAACAGTCCGCCCTCATGGCACGCGGCGACGAGGAAGCTATGTTCATTGACCATGATTTTCTGCGTGCCCTGGAATATGGTATGCCTCCGACGGCAGGTATAGGCATTGGCATCGACCGCCTGGCCATGCTGCTGACCAACCAGCCTTCCATCCAGGACGTGCTGTTATTCCCTCAGATGCGTCCCGAGAAACTGTCCTCGCCCGCCGAAGCTTAACGAAGCCGTGCGTCGTCCGCCGAAGCTTCAGCGAAGGGGGTGAAAGCCCTCCAGCCTGAAAGAAAGCATTCATTGGCAAATAAAGAAGAAAGCCGGGGCCTTACTGACCCCGTAAAATGGCATTTCCGCCGAATCACAGCCTAGTTAAATACCCTTATGCCGACTCATTATTTTCAATTTTTAAAGCGTAACTCTGAGTAAAAATGCAAAATAACACCGTATTTTCAGCAATGGCCAGATCGAGCGCAATTCCGCTTGTACCGGGATGCCCAGTTTGTATGTTTACATCGTCAGGTTGATTGATGCTCGTTCAAGCGGTTCCGATATCCAATTTCCTTTGAAAAGAACCAATATCTGTGAATAACCAAAACCATTTGACGAAATCATTCACTGACTGTTAAAATCCAAATTCCTCGAAAAGCCAAATCCTACGAAGGTGTTAAAATTTGTACCCTATTGATGACCAACTTGGTAATGGTTAGGTAAAGTACAAACACATTCAAAGTCCTGGAGTAATCCGGGGCTTTTTGTTTTATAATATATAGAACCTTCAAAGTTTCAAAAAAATCAACCCTAATTCCTCGGCATCCCATTCTCCGGAAACGCAAAAGGCCCCGTGATCTGGTAAATGGTGTACCCGCTGAAATCCTGGGGCGCTTCCAGGCCGGTACCATAGAGGACCGTTCCGCCGGCCTTGTGGATGCGGACGGGTTTGTCGGTGTAGAATTTTTCCCGTTTCTGATCCCACCACAATTCCTGACAATAAAGTGTGTCACCCTTGAGGGTATTTTTCACCACCACGCTGTCCCGCAGCAATACCTTGCTTTCCTGTTCTATCCACTTTCCGTACCGGGCATCCATTATGCTGGAGATCACCATCGAATCATTGAAGAAATCCACATGGAGGGTCTGCGGGAATTCCACGTACGGGGAATCCCCTTCGTTTCTTCGCATATACGGGGCCGTTAACCTGGCCTTTACTTTGGCGCTTTCACTCATGTAGGCAGTGATGTTCCGGCCTTCATCCACACTAATATGTTTTTCACGGAAATTAGGCAGGTTCTTCATATTGTTCTCGCAGGCCGCCAGCAGCCAGCAGCTCACCGACCCAAACAGGATAAAAAAGAAGTTCGCGGATAGGCGGTTCACGGTTTATGGATTGAATTCACTGATAACATATAATCCTTTAAATATAAGATCCGGATCGATAATGATTTTCTTTTCTATAAAAGGCATGAAATACGATGCGTCCCCGCCGGTAATCAGGGTGTTCAGGTTCTCGTATCGCGCTTCGTAAGCTTCAATGATCCCCTCAATTTCTTTTGCCATGCCGATGATCACACCGCTCCGGATATTGGTTTTGGTATCATAGCCCACCAGGGGAAAATTCCAATGAGGTTCAACCAGGGGAAGTTTTGCCGTAAACAGTTCGAGCGATTTAAAACGCATTTCCATGCCGGGCGAAATGCTGCCGCCCACAAACTGCAGAAAGCGGTTGATGTAATTGTATGTAACCGCCGACCCCAGCCCGATCACCAGATTATTGACACCGGGGTAAAAATGACCCGCTGCCACCACCAGCGCCAGACGGTCGGCCCCAATGGTCTCCGGTTTTCCCACGGGTGTGGTCACGGGAACCCGGGAATGATGGTTCAGTTTATGAAAACGGGTTTCCGCGCTCAATAATTCTTCCATGCCGTGATTGTGATCTATCACCGAAGACAGAATGGATTTGTCCGGCCTGTATTTTTCCAGAAGGGGCCGGATGGTCTCTTCCCGGTCATCTTTCAGCACATGAACCGTCTGCAGATCCCCATCGGCGAATACCGCATATTTTAAACGTGAGTTGCCAAAATCGAAGCAAATGGTGGTAGGCATGCGGTTGATTTAATCATTCCCCGAAACGAAAAGAAGATAAATTTTTAA
Source organism: Chitinophagaceae bacterium (assembly GCA_041691395.1). Taxonomy (GTDB): domain Bacteria; phylum Bacteroidota; class Bacteroidia; order Chitinophagales; family Chitinophagaceae; genus Puia. Next base: position 25,700 of record JBEPUT010000001.1, on the reverse strand, counting down.
AGTGGCCGTTCAGCTTTACCCTTTCTTTCAAAACTTCCATTTCCATAATCACCGGCAATACTTTGCCGAGGTGTCTTTTCAAATATTCCTGACGCTGTTCCTCCCTGAACAAGCCCAGCAGGTCATATTCTTCTTCCAGTGATAACCCGGCATGATGCGCCAGATCGTATGCATTCAGTTCCTCATCTGGTTTTTTAAAATCCTTGCTGATCTTCAGCATACGGTGCAACTCGCGGATCGCTTTCAACACCAGCTCCATGAGTTCCCGCGGGAGATATGTTTCCATATTTTCCGGATAATTGACGATCGCTCCGCTGTATAACTTATCCGGGACAGATTTGATGATCTCCAGGATCCTGAAAACAATCGTCCCTTTCGTCACGATATCCATCTCGCCATTCTCATATTCTTTGGCCATTTCGGCAATCGTTACCAGCGTGCCTGTTTCACTTACTTTACCATCGATTATCGTGGGTACGCCAAAATCCCTTTTAGTGGCAAAACATTCTTTCACCAGTTCCTTGTACCGGGGTTCAAAAATGTGCAGGTTGAGCGTTTCACCCGGATAAACAACAATGGATAATGGAAAGATGGGAATAAAATTGGTCATGCATCAAAAAAATCAGTTGGCAACAAGGAACAAATTTAAAGATTATTCAAGGCATAAGATTAACCAAATTCAGTCTGGCACCCTCGTCCGGAAAATGGATTTAACTTAGCTTTGAATGAGCATGCAGGCTTATCCCGAACTTCCCCATTATCCAGACCTTTCCCTTATCCGGCGGGGAGATTTCCGCGCCATAGCCAGGGCCATTACGTTTATTGAAAATTCAATGCCCGGATCGGACGCTCTATTGCATAGTCTGAGCAACCGCCATGCCCCGGTGATCGGAATCACCGGTCCTCCGGGTGCGGGAAAAAGCACCCTGGTGGATGCCCTCGTTAAACAGGGAGTGGATCAGGGAAAAAAAATGGCCATACTTTGCATTGATCCTTCCTCTTCCTTTCACTCCGGTGCGCTGCTGGGTGACCGGATCCGGATGAACCGGTGGTACAACCATCCACAGGTGTATATCCGTTCCCTGGCGAGCAGGGGATCTGTTGGCGGATTGAATCCCCGGATTTTTGAGATCACCGATCTCCTGGCCAATGCCGGTTTTGATTTAATTCTGATTGAAACTGTTGGCGTGGGCCAGTCCGAAGTGGACATCGCCCGTTTGGCCGATCAGGTGGTGCTGGTTTTGGTTCCCGAATCCGGAGATGATATCCAGGCCATGAAATCCGGTATTTTAGAGATCGGGGATATTTTTGTACTGAATAAATCCGACAGGGCCGGCGCATCCCAATTCCTGCAATCGCTGAAATCGTCGCTCCGGTTCCAGTCCGGAAAACCATTTGAGGATCTGCATTTTTTACAAACGGTGGCCAGTGAAGAAAAAGGAATTGCGGAACTCTACTCGGCCATCATGGAGAATATCCGGAACATCTCCCCCAAACAATCGCTCCGTCTGCTTACGGAGAAAGCCTGGCAACTCATTCTGGATCACCGCATGCGCAATATAGACCGGACAAAGCTGAGCCTTTCGCTGCAACGGGCATTGGATAAACCTGGATTTAATGTTTATCTGTTCGCTGTCCAATATGCTGAAGACATCCGCTAATGCCGAACTCAACCATTCGTGGTACCGCAAACAACCCAATAAAAGAATATTCAGGATACCGGTTTCTGCCAGGCGGCACCCAATCGTTTCATCCGGTTTTTTGTGCGTAGTGTAAATCCGGGCTGAGGTTCTTTCAGTTCGCCCTGATATGGCGTTCCGCTCCGCAGGAAAGTTTTGGTGAATGTACCGGACGTCATTCCCCATTTGGAGATAAATGTATAATAACCGCGGTTACGGACCATCCTGGATGTTGATTTGCCGCCGAAGTGATAAGCGCGGCTCGCCGACACGCCCTTGAATATCCTCACCCCGGCCTGCCAAAGCTTCATGGAAAAATCAGGATCGGAATATAATCCGGGAGAAAATTCGATGCTGTAACCGCCCACCAGATCCCAGATCTTCTTGTGTACTATATTCGGCGGCCAGGAGGCGCCGGACCAGTCCCGTTTCTCCGGAACGGCAAACTTCTCCAGCAGGGCGGCTTCGTTGAATGTGGCCGGATCCCTTCCGAAATCGGCAACAATAACACAGGCATTTCCCGTTTCCACGGGTTCGATGGCCGTTGCGGATAAAAAGAAAAGCGGATGGCCGATGGCAGTGATCTCTGCATACAGGGCACTGTCCCAGCCGGGACATAGCCACATGTCGTCGTTCAGATAAACAATATAATCCGTAGTGGCGAGGGTACGGGATTGGTTTAGCGCAAAACAAACCCCCACATTTTCCTCACTGAACGTATAAATCAGATCCGGCTGCGACGCCACCCATTCTTTCGTGCCATCTTTCCCTTCATTGATGTGCACTATGATCTCATGCGGGAAAGCGGCATTGCTGCGCAGGCTCTCAATACATAATTTCAAATAAGGAAGATTGTTCCAGGTGGGAATGAGAATGGAAAATAAGGGCTTTTGCATGATATATCGGGCGGCTTACTTATTCCCGGTTCTGCCTCCACCAGCGGTAACCAATGATTCCTCCAATGGCCAGTGGTGTAAAAGCGAGGTAAATGATGCCGGCATTCAATCCTTTGGCAGGCCCTTCACCCAATTGCTGCGCAGTTCGCGTACAGATGGAACACTGCGCTTTTGTTTCCAGCGAAATAAAACTGAAACACAGGAGCAGGAGAATCAGCGGCAAACTTTTCATTATTCAAAGTTAATACTTTACCGCGGAAAATTTTCGTTGACGGATGACAGTTCACGGTTGACGGTACCGTGAACTGTCATCCGTCAACTCTTTTCAGCTCACTTCTTCCGTCTTCAGCATCTTCTGAAGCTTCTTCCTGTCATCTTCGTCGAGGATGGTTTTACGGAGACGGATATTTTTGGGTGTTACTTCAATACATTCATCCTGCTGGATATATTCCATACATTCTTCCAGGGTCATTTGTATGCGGGGAATGATCCGCACAGAATCATCACTGCCGCTTGCCCGCATGTTGGTGAGTTTTTTACCTTCCGTGGCATTCACGATCAGGTCTCCCGGTTTGATGTGCTCGGCGATGATTTGACCCACATACACTTCTTCTCCCGGATCCACAAAAAAGGAGCCGCGGTCTTGCAGTTTATCAATGGAATATCCGGTGGTAGCCGCCTGATTTTTTGCGATCAGCACGCCATTGCTTCTTCCCGGAATAGGTCCCTTCCAGGGTCTGTATTCGCTGAAACGGTGTGCCATTACGGCTTCCCCTGCGGTGTTGGTGAGCATTCCGGAACGGAGGCCGATGAGGCCGCGGGATGGAATTTCAAATTCCAGATGCTGCATCTCCCCTTTGGTTTCCATAACATGCAATTCCCCTTTGCGCTGGGTAACCATATCAATTACTTTCCCGCTGTATTCCTGAGGAACATCCACAACGAGCACCTCAAACGGCTCGCTTTTCTTACCGTTAATCTCTTTCACAATTACCTGTGGCTGACCCACGGTCAGCTCATATCCTTCCCTTCTCATGGTTTCTATCAGAATGCCCAGGTGAAGGATGCCGCGTCCGAAAACCAGGAAACTGTCCGCACTGCCGGTATCTTCCACCCGCAGGGCCAGATTTTTTTCCGTTTCCTTCATCAGGCGGTCCCTAAGGTGCCTGGAAGTGACAAACTTCCCATCTTTTCCGTAAAAGGGAGAGTTGTTGATGGAAAACATCATGCTCATGGTCGGCTCATCCACGCTGATCACCGGAAGCGCCTCAGGATTTTCAATATCGGCAATCGTATCGCCGATATTAAAATCCTCCAGCCCCACAACGGCACAAATATCGCCGCATACCACTTGGGTGGTTTTCTTTTTTCCCAGGGATTCAAAAACGTATAATTCTTTTACTTTAGATCTTTTGATACTGCCATCCGCCTGCATCAGGGCAATCGTCTGGCCTTCTTTAATAACGCCCCGGGCAACTTTCCCCACGGCAATCCTGCCGAGGAAAGAAGAATAATCCAGGGAAGTGATCTGCATCTGCAGCGGGCCCTCATTGACAACCGGGGCGGGAACATATTTCAGGATCCCGTCGAGCAACGGCGTGATGTCGGCAGATTGGGTCAGGGAATCATTGAACCAGCCATTTCTTCCGGAACCATAATAAGTTGGAAAATCCAGTTGGGCCTCCGTGGCATCGAGGTTGAAGAACAATTCGAAAACGGCCTCATGCACTTCTTCGGGGCGGCAATTCGCTTTATCTACCTTATTGATCACCACGATGGGTCGCAGGTTCAGGTGCAGGGCCTTTTGCAGCACAAAACGTGTTTGCGGCATGGGGCCTTCAAAGGCATCTACCAGCAGCAATACCCCATCGGCCATTTTCAACACCCGTTCTACCTCACCTCCGAAATCGGCGTGACCCGGAGTATCGATAACATTAATCTTAACGTCATTATAGTAAACGGCCGCATTTTTACTGAAAATGGTGATGCCTCTTTCCCTTTCCAGGTCGTTGCTGTCCATAATCAGCTCACCGGTTTCCTGATTGTCCCGGAATACCTTGGTGGCATGTAAGATTTTATCCACCAAAGTCGTTTTTCCATGGTCTACGTGTGCTATGATCGCAATGTTCCTGATCTCCATAATTTCCTTCTTTAAGCTGGTCGTCAGCTACCGTTTTTTTCGACGTGCAAAGGTAGGTTTTTTTATCGGTCTTTGGAAGGGTTTTTAGAATGGGTCCTCACCGGGAGGCCATCCACCATAAATCATATACCATCCACATCTTCTAAACCCTGACGTAAATTTTCCGCTTATCCAGATAAAGCCCGACCAGCCAGCAGAATAGCATCCAGGAAACGGCAAACAGGAAGGATCCGAAATAAAGTCCCGCGTGTTGGAAAATATGGGTATATAACCAGGTAATGGTATCCACTCCCGGCCGGGGATGGGTTATGTAGAGGATGATAGCACCTACTTCAGAAACAAGGTAGATAAACAAGGGGTTTTTGCCAAATACGGTGAAAAATCCTGCCCATCGGGTTTTGCCTAAAAAATCTATGGCGTAAATAATGGCGGCCAGGATCACGCAATCAAGGCCGACAGTATAAACGACAAAAGAACTGGTCCAGAGTTTTTTGCTTATCGGAAAACCGAGGTTCCAGAAATAACCGATCACTATAAAGGCAAAGCCCAGCAGGAGCAATTGGGCAAGACCCTCATAGGTTCTTCCTTTCTTCTGTAGAAATTTTCCGACCAGGTAACCAAATGTTACATTCACCACTGAGGGTAAGGTGCCCAGCAAACCTTCCGGTTCGAAAGCAATGCCTTCACCATGATACATGTGGTTTTCTCCCAATAGCCACAGATCTATTTTATATCCCATATTACCCGTCATGGACAACGGATCCGGCGCATCGCCGCCCATCCTCATCACAGCCCAGTATAAAAGCAGAATGGCAATGGATATACTGATTACCGAGCCCGGCTTGAAATAATAAATCAGCAGGGAAGCGATACAATAGGCCAGGGCAATTCTTTGCAGCACGCCCATGATGCGGGTATGGGAAAAAGGAGAAAGCACCAGATGATGCGCTTCGTTGAATTGAAAAAAAGGAAACCAGTACAGCAGGAACCCGCACAGGAATATGATGAAGGTCCTTTTAAAAATCTTGGCCAGCACCTGGCTCTGGTTCAGTGTTTCCCAGCGGCTCATCACAAAACTCATAGCATTTCCCACCGCAAAAAGAAAAGAGGGAAATACCAGGTCCGTTGGCGTAAATCCATACCAGTGTGCGTGTTCGAGCGGCGAGTACGTGAACTGGCTCCCCGAGGTATTCACAATGATCATGAAGCAGATCGTCATTCCCCGGAATACATCGAGGGCGAGAAAACGTTGTTTAGGAACGGTCATTTTAATGATTTTGATAGCGGGTATGCAAGAAGAAACCCAAGTTCGTAAACTTCAGTCGTTTTTCCATAACAGGCAGAGTAATTCAATAAAAATGCTGCTGGTAATTGCCCACCGCTTCCATTTTCCGGTCAGGCTGTTTTACGGGGCCTATACGGAGTCAGCTTAAGCGTCCTGATCTTTTGTGCAGCGATCTGCAAATCATATTTCGCTTGCAAACGCAACCAGATATCCGGGTTTTAACGGAACTTGCGATGATGTCCAGAAAGATCGTCTATCTCATCAATCCCATTTCGGGTACGAAAAAAAAAGAACGTATAAGGGAACTGATCAGCCGCAAAACGCTGGAAAAGGGGATTGATTTTGAAATACTTTCCACGAGCGAATCCGGAGATTATGATTTCCTGAAAAAGAAAGTGAGGGAAGAAAAAATCACTGATGTTGTCATTTGCGGAGGTGACGGAACGGTGAACGGGGTGGTAAAAGTTTTGCAGAAGACCGCTGTAAATATCGGCATCATCCCCCTGGGATCGGGAAATGGCCTTGCCTTTGCGGCAAAAATTCCAAAACAGACCGTCCGGGCACTGGATGTAATCTTCCATGCCAAATCGTATGCGACGGATGCCTTTTATATCAATCAGGATTTCTCCTGCATGCTTTGCGGAATCGGGTTTGATGCGTTGGTTGCGCATGCTTTCTCCAAACAGAAAAAACGGGGGCTCCAGACATATATCCGGGTATCCACCATGCATTTTTTTAAGGCCCGTCCTTATTTATTTGAAATCGGGCTGAACAACAACGTGCTGAAAACGGAAGCTTTTTTTATCAGCGTTGCCAACGGCAACCAGTTTGGAAATAATTTTACCATTGCGCCAAATGCCAGCCTGGATGATGGATTACTGGATATTGTGATCGTGAAAAAAATGAATAAGCTTCTCCTGCCTTTTTCCATTCTGCGCCAGCTTTCGGGCGCCAATGCCATGCAGACGCTATCTGACTATGCAAAGAATAAAAACATCCTCTATCTGCAAACCGAGCAGCTCAGCATCCGGAACCCGCACCATGCCCCCTTGCATATTGACGGAGATCCGCGGGATACCAGTGCAGAATTCAGCATCCGGATAGTAAAGAATTGTTTTCGTTTATTACGCCCCGAAGTGCAGGGATGACGGACTACGGGTCATCCTCTTCATCCGACCTACGGATTAACCAGCGAGTCCACTTTTTTAAAAACTTCCTGATTCGCCGGCAGATCCAGGGCATTGGCAACATCCAGTTTCTCCTGGCGGGTAAGATGAAAATTGAGGGCAACGCCCTCATTGGCTTTCTTCGGTTCATACTGAAAGGTCATCCTGTAAAAATCATCCCCCATCAGGGCCTGGAAGGTGCTGACCAGATCATCCTGGTTGTACTCCTGCATTTTATACCAGTTATATTGCAGCAGGAGAACGGGCTTGGTGATGATCTCCGTGATGCTGGTGGATTCAAAGGGACTTTCCCAGCCGCCCACTTTCCGGTCGCGTATCTGGATCATCAACACCCCTCGAGTATTCTTCAGTACCCATTCACGGAACACATGCAGGAAGCGGATGGCCACCTGTTCGCCAAAATTATCCCGGAAGCCCGCATCCATGACATCAATTACCGGATTTGTTGGCAGCCATACATTGGGAAGCACATACGGAAAAGTGGCGTTCATGCGCAGGGCGGTGAGTAAGCGGATGTTCATCGGATTCTGTTTGTAAAAAAGACTGCCGAAGTCCACCGCGTCCGGATCAATGCCCATGATCCTCGTACTGTCATATACCGGCCGCATCAAAAAACTGATGGGCTGGCTGCTGATGAGCATCGTGCGACTATCCCGCGTGATCACCGAACTCAGCAGCATCAATGGAATACGGGCTGCTTTCTCATCGGGTGCAAGATCCCTTAACTGCCGGTCCAGCACGCCGCGTGTATTGATGTTGAGTTTTTGCTCAAACGCATAACCACGGTCCTTGATGTATTCATAATTCCCTACCTTAAATTTCTGGGCCGGAGAGGCCAGGTCGCGCGCCACAAAAGAAGAAAAAAGCGGATTGAGCAAATCTTCTGAAATCGCATCCGTGTATTGATGATCCTGCAGGTTGATGGTTGAATCCGTCTCTTTCATCCTGGCCAGGGCCCGGAAATAGGCCGCTCCGAACATGCCCCCGGAGGCACCGGTGATGAGGAATGTTTTATCCATGAGTTTCCCGGCCATCTGCGCATCCAGTTTCTGCAGAACGTTCATGGTAAAAGCGGCGCTTCGGCTTCCGCCGCCACTGGTGGTGATAATCAGCATCAGCGGTTTTTCCTCCCGTTGTTTCTTTTTCCATTTCTCCAGGATCCCGATCATACCCGCTTCATCCCGCTGCACTTTATCCGCCGTGCATAGGGCCAGCAAATGATCCCGGTCGTATACCGGCCGATCTGCCCTGTTGGTATAATTCAGCCCGTAAGCCTTGTTTGTCGGGTCAATCACATCATACCGGTAAAGCAGGTTCAGCACCAGGAAGAGGATGATGAGAATGGGGATGCTCCAGCTTTGCATAAAATAGGAAAAGGCGCCGGACAGGGAAATCAGTATCGAAAAGAAAAGGAAAATGCTGGCGGCGGCAGGCAACTGGAAAAAAGGCTTGTCCATAAAAAATCCGGCTACCACCAGCACCAGAAAAGCAAAAATGATGGAAATGATGGCCGTGAAATGATGCCGGCTGAAAATCCGCTCGATAAATTCCTTACTGTAATGGGAAACATCCCGTACAGGTTTCACTGTAAACGGGGTGCTGAGATACGATTTTACTTTGATCAGCCGGCTGACATTGAAGTGGGTATCTTTCGAATTGAACTGCGACTTAAACAATTTCGGATTGCTGATAAGAGGCGTCACCTGGCGGATAATGGACCGGTCGGCCTCAAAAAAATAGAGGATGGAAAGGCCGATCACTAAAAAAAATCCCGTCAGAAACCCGGCAATCAGCCACGCAATTTCCCCATTGGTCATCAGTTCCTTGGTACTGTCGAATTCCACCGCCTGGATAAAATAGTCTATCAGCAAACATCCCGGAAGGATAAAATTATTGGTGCAATATTTTAAAAAAGGTCGTCCGGTGGTTGCCAGGAAGCGAAAGTGGTGGCTGAATAAAATAAAAGTGGTCACGTTCCAGCTCATGATGAATGCGGCCAGGGCGGCGCCAACGATCCCGGCACTCAGGGCGTTTACATTATTCAGGTATTCCGGGGCCATGAATAGGGCATCGGCGCCGAAAGAATGCATGAATCCGCCGTGGAAAGTGGAGAAAAGAATAAACCAGAATACCAAAAGCACCTGAAACTTTTTCAGGTAAAGGATAACCAGCTGAACCGGAAAGGAATAATAAACAGATCGGAGGTAAAACATCATGGAGTCCCTTTTAACGGAAAGGAGCACATAAAAATTATTTTAATCGCCCGGGTCTCAGCATATAAACAGCATAAACCAGGCTCAGCAACAACAGCATGCCCGTAATCTGATGAAACAGGGCGATCCAGTCAAAAAACACCCAATGGTTCGCTTCAATTCCCGGGCTCAGCAAAAGGGCCAGGATCCCCCATAAAATCTGGACACAAACCAACCCCAGCGGCGCTACCAGTTTCGTCCGCTCATAACGGAGAAGGCCGGAGGAAAAAAGAAGGGTGGTCCAGGTGAGGATGCCCGCAAAGATCACGTAGGCAAGCCCCCGGTGGATGAACTGGATGGTGATGGTATTTTCAACCAGGTTGAGATACCAGGGTGAGCTTTTAAACAACGTTTCCGGGATCCAGTGCCCATTGATCGTTGGCCAGGTGGGGGCAACGGCTGCGGCTTTATGGCCAGCCAGCAGGGCCCCGTAGGTTACCTGGATGAAGGTCAGCACCAGCAGGACAACCGAAAACCTCCGCAGACCTCTGGCATTGCGAATCCGCGTGACCGGATATAAAAGCTGCAGGGCAAACCAGAAAGCAAAGGAAATCAGAACCAGCGCAAAAACAAAATGCAGCGCCAGTTTGGCCGGTTGTACATACAGGGCATCCCCCGTCAGCCCACTGGCCACCATGATCCACCCGATGGCTCCCTGTAATGCACCCAGTAAAAAAAGGATCAGCAGGGGACGGATCATCTCCGTTTTCATTTTCCTTTGCAGCAGCAGATAAATAAATCCCACAACAAATACCACACCCACCAGCCGGGCCCAGAACCGGTGGAACCATTCCCAGAAAAAAATAAATTTAAAATCCGAAAGGCTGAAACCGATATTCAGCAGATGATATTGCGGGGTTTGCCTGTATTTATCAAATTCAACCATCCATTGCCGATTATTTAACGGAGGTACCACACCAGTGATCACGTTCCACTCGGTAATAGACAGTCCAGAGCCGGTCAGCCTGGTGATACCACCCAGCATAACCTGGATCATCAGCATGATGGTCCCGCCCAAAACCCAGTAGGCAACCGCCCTGTTGGATGAACCGGTTTTCCGTAAATGCATAAAGCAAAAATATTCATTCGCAGCCGCCTGTAGATAACTATTTCATCCACTTTGCCCTCAGCAAGTTCCATTCCGTTATTTTTGATCAAAGGATTTTCTTTGTTAAAGGCATTTCATCATATTTCATTACGGGAGGCCGGCTGCGATGAAGCAGGACGTGGTTGTTATGCCGGACCGGTGTTTGCCGCCGCTGTTGTGCTCCCCGGTGATTTTTACCATCCCCAGCTGAACGATTCCAAACTGGTTCCGGCAGATATCCGGATCGAACTGCGGGCCTTTATCGAGACCCACGCTCTGGATTATGCGGTTGCCCAGGTAAGCAATGAGGAGATTGACCGGATCAATATTCTCCGGGCCTCCTTCAAAGCCATGCACCTCGCGCTTAAAAAATTAAAATCTCCGCCGGAATTCCTACTGATAGACGGCCATATCTTCCATGCCTATAAAAAGATCCCGCATCTCTGTGTGATCCGGGGAGATGGTATATATGCATCCATCGCTGCGGCCAGTATTCTGGCAAAAACCTACCGGGACGACTACATGCAGCGGCTCCATAAGAAATTCCCGCACTACAATTGGTACAACAATAAAGGATACGGAACCGCGGAACACCGCAAAGGCATAGCTGATCACGGATTGTGCTCCTATCACCGGCGCAGCTTTAATATCGTTCCGAGCCAGATGGAAATTTTCGAATCCGCTTAAATGGACCGATGTTTACCTGGCTGAAAAAAGCTATCGTGGGCGATCCGGCTTTAGAGCTCAACGCCTGCCCATTCCCCCGCCCCCTGGCGTAGCAGAACTGCCTCCCCTGAAGTATAATCAACTATGGTGGAAGGAACCGTGTGTCCCGGCCCGCCATCGATCACGATGTCAACGAGATTCTTAAAATGATCGTTAATAATTTCCGGATTTGTATAGTCCTCCACATTTTCGCCCGGAAGTGACGTGCTCAGCACCGGGTGGTCCAATTCTTTAACTATGGTCCTGGCAATGAGGTTATTGGGTACGCGAAGACCGATTGTATTTTTGCGGCTTTTTAATATTTTGGGCACTTCCCTGCTTGCCGGCAGAATAAAGGTATAGGCGCCGGGCAGGTGATTTTTCAAGACCCGGTATAAGGGCGTGGAAATGCTTTTGGTATAATTACTTAAATGGCTGAGATCATAACATACAAAAGAAAGTTGTGCCTTCTCCGGATTGATTTGTTTGATCTGGCAGATCCGTTCAATGGCCTTATGCTGAAATATGTCGCAACCCAGTCCGTAAATGGTATCAGTTGGGTAAATAATTACCCCACCTGATAAAAGACAATCCACGATGGTCTTAATATTTCTTGGCTGGGGATTGGCAGGATGTAATGAGAGGAACATATGGCAATATATGAAAAAGCTGTGCCGGTTAACATTTCCGATTTAGTCATTGTATTAATTTTACACTAAAATTAAAAGGAGATATGGTGTTACAGGCAGTGGAACGGGTGGAGGACATTTCCTCAGCGGAATTTAAACGCCGATACTACGAAACGTTTAAGCCCGTAGTGATCACCGACCTTGCCAGGAAGTGGCCGGCTTATGATAAATGGAACTGGGATTTTTTTAAGGCTTTGGTGGGAGAAGTTCGGGTGGGGATATACAATAATGTGAAAAGCGATGCCTATACCGCCATCAATACGGCGGATGACTACATGAAATTTGGCGATTACATCGATCTGATCCGGAGAGGTCCGGCGGAATGGCGGATATTCTTATTTAATCTTTTCGAGCATTCACCCCAGATCATCAATGATTTCAGCTGGCCGGAGCAATACAGTAAGGGATTTGTGAAAAGATATCCCATGCTCTTTACGGGTGGCCAGGGATCTGTAACCCACATGCACTTCGACATAGATCTTTCCCATATTTTTCATACCCAGTTCATGGGCAAAAAAAGGGTGCTGTTGTTTCCCTTTGAGGAACAACATAAACTATACAGAAAACCCTGGGAAGTGCTCAGCCTGGTGAACTTTGAACGCTATTACGAACGCGCCGGCAACAAGCTGGATCCGGAGAAATTTCCTGCCCTCCGGATGGCGAGGGGTTATGAACTGATCCTGGATCATGGGGATACCCTGTTTATGCCTGCAGGCTACTGGCATCACATGGAATACATCGACAGTGGATTTGCCATGAGTCTTCGGGCCCTGCAAACCGGCCTGTCCGGTAAATTGAAAGGGGCCTGGAACCTTTTTGGTATGCGATACATCGATACTTTCATGAAAAAAGCCTTCCCCGAATGGTGGTATAATTATAAGATAAATAAAACCTTTGAGGATGCCGGAAGAGAGATGGAAGCATATCCCGGAAACGCCACCGCGGGTTTTTCCTGAATTTTAAAAAAACGCTTTGCTAATAGCAAACTTGTATTTACTTTTAATCCTCTGTTTTATCCCTGCCTGCACTTCCGTCCCGTCCAATTTCCATTTTTCCAATCGCCCTAAGTATTCCGATCCCTTTCATACAACGTATGCTTCTTACGACGTATGAAGGAGATCGATTCCCATACCCTGTAAAATCAATGCATCCGGCTTTCAGCGGGTTCTGCTTCCAATCCTGTAGGGATCCACCAACGATTGAATATTCCTAAGTTATACTTTGATGATTTCTGTTAACGCTTTCTTTTTGTGGTTTCAGAGGTAAGCTCAGGCCGGCGATTTTTATCGCCGGCATTTTTATATGCCAGATCTCATTTTTATATACCTGGTATTTCTCCGTGAAACAACCAATAAATGGTCCCGCTTCGCCGGGACTTTTATTTTTATCGCTTGCGGAAGAGCTCTTATGGCTCAGGATGGAATGGTCCAGGTTTCGCGGCCGCGTAAGAGTTTATTGAGGTCCCCCTTTCCTTTGGACCGGATCACCTCTTCTATCTGAACGTTAAGCATGTCCTCATAACAGGGTCGTTCCGTTTCAAAGAAAACGCCAAAGGGGCGTGGGAGATGGGTATTCGTTGACGGGTCGTCAAACATCCTGACGAGGATCTGCGCCTTGTAAAAATCTTTTTCATCGTGTATCCACAAATCCTCTGGCTGCACCCCATTGCCCAGTTCCACCACCACCGGCCGGAGTCCTTCCAGCCGGATGCCTTTGTTTTGCTGCGCCCCGAAAATCAGCGGTTTTCCCTGTTCGAGAAAGATCGTTTCGGTCGGCTTGGATCCTTTTTCGGTAAACAGACTGAAAGCACCGTCATTGAAAATGTTGCAGTTCTGATAGATCTCCAGGAAAGACGATCCCCGGTGCTGATGACTTCGGGTAAGCATTTGCTGAAGGTGCTTTGGATCCCGGTCCATGCTCCGGGCAACAAAACTCGCATCCGCCCCCATGGCCAGGGCCAGCGGGTTAAAGGGATGATCGATGCTGCCGAAGGGCGTGGATTTGGTTTGCTTGTCCGTTTCTGAAGTGGGGGAATACTGACCCTTGGTGAGACCGTAGATCTGGTTATTGAAAAGCAGGATATTTACATCAAAATTCCGGCGCAGGAGATGTATGGTATGATTTCCGCCGATGCTCAGCGAGTCGCCGTCTCCTGTTACGATCCAAACACTCAGTTCGGGCCGGCTAGCCTTAAGACCGGACGCAATGGCTGTTGCCCTTCCATGTATCGAATGCATGCCATAAGTATTCATATAATAGGGAAACCGGCTGCTGCAGCCAATGCCCGAAATGATCACGATATTCTCCCGGGGAATGCCCATCTGGGGCATTACTTTCTGAACCTGGGCCAGAATGGAGTAGTCTCCGCAGCCCGGGCACCAGCGAACTTCCTGGTCGGTCGTAAAATCCTTGGCTGTTAACGGGACGGCCACCCCGGCGGCGCTGTTCATTGCTTGAGAATTTTTGCAAAGTACGATAGTATGTGTGGAAAAAGATTCACAAGAACATTTTTTGCTTATAATTAGATCGGATAATCTAAATAACACAAAAATGAAAAAATGGTTAATGGCCGCCGGAACCGGGTTGATATTCGCCCTTGCCGGCTGCAGCGCAGAAATAGTAGCTACACGCCCCCATGATGTTATGTACAGCAGGCCTTTATCTCCAGGTCAGGATTATGTCTGGATTGGCGGCGACTGGGTGTGGGCAGGCGGATCCTACCAATGGCACGAAGGTCATTGGGATCGTCGAAGGCCGGGCAGAGGCTGGCACGAGGGACATTGGGAAAACCGAAATCGTGGATACAGATGGAGAAAGGGTCACTGGTAAACAAGATCCCTGGTCCCGCGGGCAAACTCGGGCGGGTAGTACAATAAAAAAATAGCCGTTGACCGGGAAATCTCCTGATCAACGGCTATTGAATTAAAAGCGATTAATATCTGCTGTTGCTGAAGTTATTTCTCTTCTGGAAATTACCACCGCCACCGCTCTTGTTACCGCCACCGCCACCTGTGCGTTCTTCACGTGGTTTAGCGACTGAAACGTTGATGGTTCTGCCATCTACTGAAGCGCCATCCAGTTCCTGGATTGCTTTTTTTGCAGCTTCTTCGTCTGACATTTCAACAAAGGCAAATCCACGTGATTTCTGAGTGAATTTGTCTAAAATTACTTTAGCAGATGAAACTTCTCCGTACTCTGCAAAATACTCGTTTAAGTCTTCATCAGTTACGTTGAAGCTTAAATTTGAAACATAAATGTTCATACTTAAATAAAAAAATTAATTAAAAAATACAGCTGACAAAAAGCAGGAGTAAAGAAGACTAACTAACCGTACTGAAGATTGCGTAGCAGAATGTTTGTTTACTTACTAAATGCCTATCAACTTAACGGGGCAAAGATAAACAGAATTTCCGGATTATCAATTCTGTTTTAAACTTTTATAGGCCACCATACTGCTTATTAACATTAACAATCCGCCCAGCAGAAATGGCGCACCCGGAAATAACAGGGGCGCCTGAACGCTGGTGAAATATGCGAACAGATTGGTCATCAGCAGGGGGCCGAAAATAGCCGTCAGGCTCATTACACTGGTGAGCGTACCCTGCAGTTCGCCCTGCTCATTGGGTGGCACATGGCCGGTCATGATCGCCTGGATGGCTGGTCCGGCAATGCCGCCCAGGCAATAAGGGACCAGGAATACAAACATCATCCAGCTCTGTGAGGCAAAGGCAAAGAGAAACATGCCCGCCGCATATAATAATAAGCCGATATAAATACTTTTTTCGTTCCCCATTTTGGGTGTGATCCAGCGGATAAGCACGCCCTGCACTAGCGCAACCAGCGCGCCCACCACCGCCAGGGAAATACCCACCGTTTTGGGCGTCCACTTAAACCGGTACATGGTAAAATAACTCCAGTTGCTCTGAACGGCATGCGAGGCCAGATACACAAGCCCCAGGGCCAGGATCAGTCCCGCAAGTGCCGGGTATTTTTTCAGGTGCATCAGGGAACCCAGCGGATTGGCCCTTTTCCATTGAAATGGCCTCCGGTGATCCGGGCTCAGGGATTCCGGAAGCACAAAATAGCCATATAACCAATTGAGCAGGCTAAGGATGGCCGCAGCATAAAAAGGGGCACGTATACCCCAGCCACTCATTAGACCTCCGATAGCGGGACCGATAATAAATCCGAGACCAAAAGCAGCGCCCACCAGTCCGAAATTTTTTGCCCTCGTTTTCTCATCGCTGATATCTGCGATATAGGCAGAGGCCGTGGTGAAACTGGCGCCGGTGATACCTGAAATCGTTCTCCCCAGAAACAACCATCCGAAGGAAGGTGCAAAACCCATGAATATATAATCCACGCCGAATCCGAATAAAGAAAAAAGTAAAACCGGCCTCCGTCCAAACTGATCGCTCAGATTACCGAGTATGGGAGCGCAGATGAATTGCATAAACGCATAAACAAAAAGCAACAATCCCCCCTCCCTGCTCGCCTGATTCACGGGAATGTGTTTCAAACCGGAAATGAGCTGGGGCATAACGGGAATGATCAGCCCCCACCCAATGACATCAACCAGCAGGGTGATGAAAATAAATCCGATGGCAGCCTGTTTTTTTACCATAAAGGGGATGCAAAATAAGGGAAATATTCAGCGCAATAAGAGAAAAATCTCATGGAGCTTCTTTTTTAAAGATGGGTAATCCCGTCAGCAAATTTTTTAATGCCTCCGGCTGAATGCTGTTTCAGGAATATTAACTAGCTTAGAATCAAAATCTGGGAGTATGTTCTTCAATAAAAAAACAGGGGTAGCCATCATATTGGGTTTCGTCATCATGGGCGGCATAGCAGCCACCAAACCGCCGGAAGAACATAAGTTCAAAAATCTGAAAGTGCTTCCGAAGCACATCAGCAAGGAGGACCTGGACAAAGTGATGGATCATTTTAAAGAAGCTTTGGGTGTAAAATGCACTTTTTGCCATGCTGCGAACAAAGACAGCAGCAACCATCACCTCGATTTTGCCAGCGATGAAAAGCCGGAAAAAAACATTGCCCGCAAGATGTATAAAATGACGGCCAAGATCAATAAAAAGTATTTTAATTATAACAGGAACGAAGAAGGCGAACCGATTCCCACGGTTGAATGCATGACCTGCCACAGGGGAAGGGAACATCCGGGGAATCATTGATCTGACAGACCTTTCCTATGGAAAAGAAACTAGTTGTTTACGCAGGATTGGCCCTGTTTATTTACGCGGGGGTAGCCGCTACGCATGTTCCTGCTGGCGAAAAACCTGCCTGGCGCAATCTGAAAATAATCCCCAAAAGCACGGAAGAAGATCAGATGGACAGGATCATGAATAAGTTCAACAAGTCAATGAGCGTTACCTGTAATTTTTGTCATGCCAGGACGAAACCGGGTGTTTTCCCGGTACGCGCGGATTTTGCCAGCGATGAAATACCGGCAAAATTAGCAACCAGGAAAATGATGCGGATGACGGACAAGCTCAACCGTAAATACTTCAATTTTAAAAATACCTACGATTATAATTCGCAGATCAACGCGGTTATTTCCTGCAAGACATGCCATCAGGGACAGGTTCGCCCGTCCAATTACAGAATATATGCGCCGGCAGGGGATAAATAAAAAAGGAGCACGCTCTTAGCACATGCCCCTTTCTGATGGTTAAATTTCCCGTTTATTGTTTGAATAGTTTTTGTTCATAAATTTTCCCCGCTGTTTTTATCCGCACAATATAAACACCGGTTTCCAGGGTGACAGTGTTTATCCTGATCGTTGAGGCCCCGCTGGTATTTTTTATTTTTCTCAATTCTTTCCCCAGGATATCATACAACGTGACTTCAAGGATAGGTTCTGATCTGGAAACGACATTGGTATACGCAGTGGCCGGGTTAGGCTGCAATTTAGGGCCGACTAATTTTCCAAACGTCACCGTTACGACCGGTGAGAAAAACGTTTTACCATCGGAGTCCACTTCCTCCAGCCGGTAATAATTAACACCTTCGAAGGGCTGAATATCGATTGCCGAATACTGTCGGAGTGTTTCGCTGTTCCCGGCTGCCGGCACCTCTGCGAATGCCTGATAAAAGCTTCCGTCTTCACTCTTCTGCACTTCAAAATGATTTACGTTTTGCTCCATGGAAGTTGACCAGGAAACCAACACATGATCATCATTGATATTCTGGGCAGTGAAACTGGCCAGCTGAATGGGTAAAGGCGAGCTACTCGACGTGATGACGAAAGTGCCCATTTGTGCGTTGGACAATACCGTGTTGTTGCCGCTCGTGACAGCTAAACCGTATTGAGGTGAATTATTTACATCGGTACCAAAATTCAGATTAACCGCCGGCAAAGCCTGAATCCATGTAACACCATCTATTGAAATAAATGGAGCGAACTGGGTACCCACTTTACCTACTTTGATCCAGTAGGGAAGTGATACATTGCTGGCAACCGGAAGCGTAATCGTTGGACCGCCTGGCACATTGCGGTACATAAAAATAATGCTGGCGCCTTTGTTGACAGACGCCATATAGGCAAACCGGGAAGTATTGGTTAAGCTATCCCTGATCATAACACCTGCCTTATTGGATGCAGAAACCTGGTCCTGGCTAAGCAACTGGGCCGCCACCTGGTCATCTCCCTGTACGCTGGTGAATAAATACTGGAATTGATCCGCCGTTCCACCGATATCTGCCCCAGATCCGCTCATGGTATAGACTCCGCTATTCAGACAGGTAGAACCACCAAGACCAACGTCGCCGATGTCTGCGTTGAAATAACGGGTAAGGAGGTTACATCCGGGAGCACATGCGCCGGCAATAAAACCACCTGCACTCGTGGTGCTTTGTGCCAAACCGCCACAAATCGTTTGCACCGTATAATCATAAGTTGTTCCGCAACTCAATGCCGTAAGGGCAATTGAATTGGTGGTCACTGTCCTGCTGATCCAGCTGCTGATCAGCCGGGGTTTATATTGAACCAGATACTGGGTGGCACCAGAAACGGCTGTCCATGTTATCGTAGCAGAAGTAGCCGTAGAAGTCGGAACCATCAGGTCACTGGGAGCTGCGCAGGAGCTGGCCGGTTGTCCAAATACCTGGAACTCGAAAATGGAATAGCCGCCGCCACCCGCGCTGAGTTTTCCGTGCATGCGCACATATCTTCCAGTGAAAGAACCATAAAAATCCGTTGTCGCCGAAGCGTTTCCGACAACTGAATCCACATTGGTCCAGGTAGTCGCATTTTCTGAAACATCAATGTTAAAGTTCTGTGCATTTATATTTTGCCAGTTAATGAGCACCCGGCAAAAATCATATCTCGAACCCATATCGATATAAATATACTCGTCATTTGAACTGCCGCTGGTCCAACCCGTAGCGCCATTCCCGTCGGTGACTCTGGAAGGGTTTGCGCCTGAAGAAGCCGTTGCTGTTTTACCCAATGCCACATTGGTAACGCAGGTGGTATTCGTCTTTAGTCCGTATACTGCAAGATAACCACTGGTCGTCGGCTCATAAACTTTTCCGTTGGCAACCGTCGGACAAACCATTTTTGAAAACAATCCTATGTAGTCTGTCGGGTTTGTAGTGTTGTTCCAGAGTTCCGTGGCAATATTGCTGGCTTTTACCGCCCTTAGTATGATCTTGCAATTCCCCGAATTCGCATCGCAACCCGTAATAGAATGACTTATCCATAGCACGGCAGTTGCCGGATCCGAACCATTGGAAGAAACGGACATATATCCCCCGGATGGACCCGTAGGACCTGCCAAGGCACCATTTATCGTTGGTGATCCCAGAGATGTGGACTGCACGGGAAATGACTGCAGGGCCGTGTTTTCAGAAAATTGATACAAGGTGGGACTGGCGCCACCAAAATAAGCGAAGGAAGAATGCATGGTCCCCTGATTGGTTCCCAAATATTTTGTTTGTAATACCTTATTTTTAAGAGGGTCATATTTCCCCATATTATTCCTGTCCATAACATATAAACTATCATCCTTACAACCCGTAATAACCATATTGGTACCTGGTATCAGTATGGTTTGAATCGGGAAATCGAGATCAAAATCATTCAACTCCATATAGTTGAACGGCGTGAAATAATCGGAAATGGTAAATGTGGTGGCGGTATTGTCCTGTGTATTGGGTGTCAATTTAATTACACTTTCACCCCGGTTAACCAGATTAGTGGGATCAGAGTTATAGATATTATACTGAGTACCCTGACCTGGCACCTGACCAGATTCTTCATTGAGTGAATTACCCGTTGTAAAATAAATACTCCCGTTTGCATCAATGGCTGGCCCGGAGCCACTCATCCAGATTCCACCCCTGCCATCATTCGGCGTTGTAATATACACGGGTCCTTGTGCCAGAGTGGTGGCATTATAACCAAGCAGCCATCCGTGGCTGGGATTAAAATCACAATGAGCAGCATACGCGATGTAAACCATACCATTGGAAAGTGCCAGCCCGCTGCGGTTGAAGTTGCGCCTGGGATCGAATTTAATTATCCCCGAGTTTTGACCATCGCCAATTCCTAAAGCAGATGCTGAGATCTGAACAGGGCTGCCCGTTTTTTCTGCTCCGGTTGTAATATCTACGGCATGCAGGTATTGATGGAACTTACTTGTATCATAACTGTATTCATCCAGATGAACACTTGGCGACCAATCATGATTGTCCGGCGTACCATTTACAATTTTCGTCACGAAGTACATCGTTCCATTCGGCTTGTCAATAACCGGAGTTCCGACAATACCCATGTTACCAATAAAATCATAATAGTAACCTACACACAAGCTGGGATGCATGTCATATGGTGGAGATCCCGCATGTGGCGGGCGAGAACCGGCCAATGGCGTATTTGTATAATTTATCGTCCAGTAAGGAGCGCCTAACACATCGGCATCAAAAGCATAAATGGTGTTACTAACCGTAGCCACATAAACGATATTTTTTATTCCATGTCCCGGAATGTTCACACCGTTCACGACCAGCGGCTGTGCATAGATTTTGTCGTCCACATTCAGGGTAAAGGCAAGACCAAATGTACTGCTGTTCACATTGTTGGTGGTTAGGGTGGTTTCATTGGGATTCCATCCTGTTCGCGCAAGGTCGTTGTGCTGGGTCAGCACATCCTGCGCGATGGCCGATCGGCTGGAAACGATGAGCAGGGATAGGGTAAACCATTGGACAAACTTCTTCATGGTAGTTTTGAATTAAAGTCAAAGATGTGCTTGGCCAGCTTTTTATGGCAACAACAATCAATTGGCGATTCAGATTTGTTTTAATGATTTACCGCAAAGGATAATGGGAGCGGTCTTAACAGGAATGGATGATTCAACCCGGATCAGCTCAGAATGGCTCAATCAGGATCAATAAAAATATAACGATTTTTCTGTAAATCCAAGCATTTCAGCCATAATGATAAACCATTACGGCCAACAAACGGATACAGATCAGGATGCGGACCGGATCAATACGGCGGAGAAACCCCTCTGCCGGCTTTACAGGAATGCCTAATTTTGGAGCTAACCACCCACGGAACCTGATCTCTATGCATGCTTCCTTTAAAAAAATCAATGTTCTCCTGATCCTTTCCGGATTCATCCTGCTGGGTATCCTGGCCGCCAAACCACCTGAAAAGGAAAAGCCGGCCTATAAAAACCTGAAGGTGCTCTCCAAAAAAATCAGCGACGCTGACATGGATTTTGTGATGGAAGGCTTTGGTACCCAACTCGGTGTAAACTGTTTATTCTGCCATCCGGGCAGGAAAAACGGCTTCGAATTACACATAGACTATGTTACGGACGAACTACAGAATAAGCGCATTGCCCGGGACATGCTGCGGATGACCATGAAGCTGAACAAAAAATATTTCAATACCCCCATACCCAGAACCATGACCACCCGCGGGGTGATCTGGTGCAAAACCTGTCACCGGGGTAATCCGGTGCCCATACTTCCGCCTTCCAAATGATCCATACCCGTTAGTCTTTAATGATCTTAAACTGGTATATTTTGGGATCCGTTTTTACCTTTAAAATATAAACACCTGCCGGAAGGCCATACACATTCACTTTCATTTTTTCCAGGGTGGATGTTCCCATGGCAAACTGCACGGCCCTGCCCTGAACATTATAAATCACAATTTCCCGGATGATCTCCGCACCAGGAACCGCAGTGATCACGGTATGAACCGGATTCGGATATACAACAGGTGCACCTTCGGAGCCGAATTTGACACTCACCACCATCGAATAAACAAAATGACCATCCGAATCCACCTGTTTCAGGCGATAGAAATTCATTCCGGGCACTGGATTATTATCCTGGGACGAATAAGACTGGATAGTGCTGCTGTTCCCCACAGCTTTCACCGAGTCAATCCGGGTGAATACCGAGCTGTCAGTACTTCGTTCCACCTCAAAATGATCGTTGTTTGATTCCATAGAAGTCTGCCATTTCAGAGACGTATACTTATCCTGTACATTTTGAGCCGTAAAATTCAGCAGCTGAACAGGAAGTATTGTGGAATTCTCCAGAAAATTATCGAAGGTAGCTGTAGAGAGCGTTCCGGCATTCCCACTGGTCACGGCCATGCCGATGTAAATAGTCTGGCCACCGAACCCCAGGTCCTGTACTGTACCCATCATGATCCAGGGACCCGCATTTCCGGTTCCGTAATATGCGCTGTATTTGGTTCCCGTCTTAAGGATCCTGAAATAACTGGCATTACTGCTGTTGGGCAGGCTGCTGATGGCAGCACCTCCCGTTACAGGCCGGTATATCAGGGTAAGATTATTATCGCCTGTTTTGCCGATGAAAAGGAACCGGGAAATATCCGTAACACTGTCCCGCATCATGATCCCGGCCAGGTTTTTATTCGAAGGGCCTACCTGGTCCTGCGTGGCCACGTGCACTATGAACTCCTCATCTTTATTCAGGCTGGTGTAGTTGAACTGGAACTGATCGCCATTGCCTCCTATGCCTGTTCCGGCGCCCGATACGGTGAAGGTCGGGTTGTTGTAGCAGGACATGCCCGCAGTGGTAATATCCCCCAGATCCCCGTGATAAAACCGCGTCAGGTTTGTACAGGGGGAACTGCAATCCAATGTCGTAAATAATTTAACGGATGAAGCGCTCTGCACACCACTTCCACAGTCGGACTGCACATCAAATTCATAGTTAAACCCACAGGTGAGCCCGACAATGTTCTGGCTCAGGGTGTTTCCGGAACCCGTTCCGTCATGCACCAGGCGGGTGATGAAGCTGCTCACTGTCGGCCCGCGGTACTTCACGATATAATCAGTGATCCCCGCTACCGGCTTCCAGTTCAGGGTAGCCGAGTTTTGTGTGATGTTGGTTACCGTCATATCAGTTAAGGCAGGCGGAACACAATTGCTGGCCGGGGTTCCGAACACGAGCATTTCCGACACGGACAAAGAGGTAAAGCCCGTGGCGTTCATTCTCACATACCGCCCCGTGCTGTGCTCGTTATACTCATTAAGAAATGGCGGGCCATAAAACACGTTGGCCGTCACGGTATTCATGGCGGTCCAGTTGATGGCATCATCCGAAACATCTACGGTAAAGTCGGTGGCGTAATCGTTGACGTTGTTCCAGTAGATCTGCACCTTGCAGAGATCGTACCGCTGGCCGAGATCGATATAAGCATATTGCGGATGGGTGAACGCGTTGATCGCCCACCGGCTGGCCGGATTGCCGTCCGTAACATTCGAAGCCGGAAATCCGGGGTCGGCTGAAGAAGCCGTAACGGTTTTGTTTAAGGCAACATTATTTACACAGCGGGTATTGGCCCCCAGCAAACCATATACATTGAGGGTGTTGGTGACCGTTGGCGCATATACCTTGCCGTTAGCCACGGTCACGCAGTTCATTTTGGCATATTTTCCCAGTTTGTCATTCGGATTGGTGTCCGAATTCCACAATTCCTGGGTCACGTCATCCGCCTTGAGAGCATGCACCGCGCCGCCGCTCGCGGTTAAATGGGATGCCCAGAGGATGGCGCTGGAAGGGTCGGCTCCATTGGAACTGACGGACAAATATCCTCCGTCCAGGTTGATATTCGTAGGCACTGAAGTATTTGCGATCGGTGCACCCAGCGATTGTGCCGCCGTATTCACCGGAAAGGCCTTTAAATGGGTGTATTCTGAGAACTGGTAAATAAACTGGCCCGTAGAACCGCCGAAATAGGTAAGGGAAGAATGGCTTCCCGCCGAACTGCCGACACCCAGATCATAGGACGACAGGAAATTGGGTGATGCCTCATGGTATTCTCCCCCTGGCGCCGGAATGTTTTGCCGCAATAAATAGATACTTCCACTTTTATGCGCGGTCACCATCATATTGGTTCCCGGAATCAGCACTACGCCAGTCCCAAAATCAAGGTCACTTTGGTTATCGCCATCGTAGGAAGTTCTTTTGAACCAGGAAACGTTGGTGAGCGTATGGTTGGCTAAATCCGGCGTTACTTTCACCACACTCAGGGCCACATTACCCGGGTCGCCAGACTGGCTGGTCTCGCCTCCGTTTCCGGAGGAGAAGTATAGATTGCCGCTGGCATCGGCAGCAAGTCCCGCACCACTCATCCAGATTCCGCCGCGACCATCATTCGGCGTGCTAACATAACGGATCTTCTGGTCTGTAAGATCAGCCGCATTATAACCCAGGATCCAGCCGTGATAATTATTCATATCACAGTGGCCGGCATAAGCGATGTATACAATTCCATTGGAGAGGGTGAGGCCGCCCCGCTGGTTTTGCCTGCGCGGATCAAAGTTGAGGACCGTCCCGCCCTCCCCGGTGCCGTTCACCTGGGCGGTAATGGTAACCGGGCTGTTAAACTTGTCGGCGCCGGTACTCAGATCAATGGCATGAAACTGCTGGTAAAACCCAGTGGAGGACCAGTCCTGATCAATGGTATGGCCGCTGGATCCCTGCTGGGCATTGTCCACCGTCAGGTCCCGGTAACGGCTCACAAAATACAGCGTATTGGTTGCCTTATCTATCACCGGTGTGCCCACGATGCCAAAACTTCCCTGCTGACCCAATCCATTAACCGGGTCAAAATCGGAGTATCCGAATCCGCAGAGATAGGCATGAACATCACCAGCGTTGGGCACTGTTTCCCCGGCGGGCGTAAAGTTTTTTGTCCAGTAGGGATCAATGGTGCCGTCGTCGGCATCAAAAGCATATATGGTATTTTTCACGGTGGCCACATAAACCACATTTTTCTTTACACCGCCGATGGTGACGCCGCTCACCACCAGGGGTTGCGCGTAGATCTGATCATCCACGGTGCGTTTATACAACAGTCCGAAATTGGTCGGGGTAACGTTGGATTGATTGAGCACGGTTTCCGAAGGGTTCCATCCGGTCCGGTCCAGGTCATTGTGCTGTGTCAGTACATCAGCCTGGGCATATCCGGACGAAACAGACATAAAAAAAGAGCCAAACAGCAAAGCAGACAGGGTAAATTTCTTCATCATCTTGTTGAATTTGAACCAAAAATTTCCGTAACCAGATTTAAAGGCTACAACAATCATTCATCAACTCAGGAAATATTTAGGGAATCAATACCAAGGATATGGTGGGATGCCGAAGCTCTTGATAGGTATGGGACGGTGTATGAACAGCAAAGGCGGTTAAAAATAGACAGTTTTTCTTATAACTCCAAGATTTCTGAGGCTTTACATATCAGGTCATTGGCCTGGTCTGGTCCGGATTT